>DATJEU010000079.1:0-117859 GCA_035496255.1 Vicinamibacterales bacterium | reverse complement strand
GCTCATCATGAACAGGCCACCGCACGCGAGCAGGAGGAGCGACAGCGCGATCTGCGCGGCCACCAGCATGTTGCCGATCCGGACGCCGCCGCGACGGGGAGGTTCGTCGCCCGCCTGCCGTTTGAGATCGGCTGCCGCCGCGCGACCGGTCAACGTCAGGGCCGGCCCGGCGCCGAAGATCAGCGTTGCCACCAGCGTAAACGCGATCGTACCGAGGAGCACGCGCCAGTCGATGCTCACGTCCGGAAGGGTCACGGCAACGGGGAGCAGGGGAGGCACTGATGCCACCAGCGACCTGGTCGCCCACGTCGAGATCCACAGTCCGATCGCGCCGCCGCCGAGCGCCAGGAGCAATCCTTCGGTGAGCAGTTGACGAGTGAGGCGCAGCCGGCCGCCGCCGAGCGACGCTCGAACCGCCAGTTCCTGCCGGCGCACGTGACCTCGCGCCAGCAGCAAATCGGCGAGGTTGAGGCAGGCCACGAGCAGGACGATGCCCGGCATGAGCATCAGCAGCAGGGCGAGCCCGTTCAACACGCCCCGGCGAGTACCTGACATGAACAGGAGACGGTTGCCCGGCCGATCGACCTCGAGCGAGTAGGTTTTGTCGGCGGTCGGAAACGCGCGATCGAGCCGGCGGCCTACGGTGGCGACTGCGGCCGCGGCCTGCTCGATCGATGTGCCAGGGCGCAACCGCCCGACCAGGGTCACGTTCGACTCGCGCGCACCCAGCGGCAGCCACACGTCCGGCCCCGGGATGCTGACTCCCTGGAATCCTTTCCGCGCGACGCCGACGACCGTGAACTGGTCGCCGTTGATGCGGATCACGCGGCCGAGTATGGTGGCGTCGGCGCCGAGTTGTTCCCAGAGCTGATAGCTGATGATGGCAACGCGGATACCGGCGCCAGGCCGTTCTTCTTCGCTCGTGAAGCCGCGGCCATAGGCCGGCGGCGCGCCGAACACCTGAAAGTAGTTGGCGGTGCCCGAGTGGACGAGTGCCTGCCGCGCGCCGTTGCCGGCATCCACGCCGAGGAACTCGGTCGAGCCGGCGGCAAGCTGCGCGAAGACGTCAGTGGTTCCCTCCTGCACGTCGCGATAGGTGGCGTACGACAAGTCGCGCGCCCCGCTCACGATCACCACATCATCGTCGTACAGAGGCCGCAGCAGCAGGCCGTTGACGAAGCTGAACATGCCGATGTTGACGCCGATGCCGAGCGCCAGGGTGATGACCGCCGTCAGCGCAAAGCCAGGCGTGTGGCGAAGCGTCCGCCACGCGAAGCGCGTGTCACGCAGCAGGTCGTCGAGCCACGTCCATCCCCACGCATCCTGCGCTTCCTCACGCAGGCGGAGGGTGTTGCCGAACCCGGCCGGATCTCCCATCTGCGCTCGATGCGCCTCCATCTCCTGGCGGAGTTCCTCTTCCCACGCGCCGCGGCGGAGCAAAAAGCCGAGCCGCCGGATCCACTGACCGATGACCGCCATCACGGCGCTCATGCCTCGTCGAGCAGCAACCCGATTGCATCGGCCATGCGGCGGTATTCCGCGACTTCGGCCTCGAGCTGGCGGCGTCCGCGGGCGGTGATGCCGTATGCCCGCACCCGTCGCCCCGATTCCGATTCCCGCCACGCGGCTTTGACCCAGCCGTTGATCAGTAATTTCTGGAGCGCGGGATAGAGCGAGCCTTCTTCGACGCTCAGTTGTTCGTTCGACAGGACGCGGATGCGCTGGGCGATGGCGTAGCCGTGCAGCGGCTCGCTCTTCAGCACCCGCAGGACCACCATCATCAGCGTGCCGCGCGGGATGCCAGTGTCCCTAGGCATAGTTTAACGATGCCTATGCTACGCCGCGACGCGGTGGCGCTGTCAAGGACAGGGTGTGCAGAAGCAGGCGGGCCGCGCGACCAGGCGGAACAAGCTGCCTGCCTCGCCCGATTCGTGACAGCGTCGTGCGAGCAGTCACTCGCGGCCGCGGCGAATGACGTGCGGACCGGATCGCGAGCTGTCTCGGCGCGGCCCCAGGCGAGGCTCTACGGTCGTGCCGCGGTCACCGCCGCGGCGACGAGGAGAGCGAGGAAGAGTGCGGCAGCGACTGCCCGGCAGATGCGATCGCTGCGGCGGGCGCTGACCGCACTGGCCCGCTGCCACGCCTCCCACCGGTGTGTCTGTTCCAGAGAGAAGCCGTCAGGCGTGGTGGACACGGTCGCGACGGGCAACGTCGACGTCATGGTTTGAATGCCGCCTTGTTCGTCGTCCGTGTTTTCTCCGCCGCGGCCTTGTCTGCCTCGGCCTGTGCCTTCGCACGCGCGGCTTCACGCGCCGGTGCCTCGCGGGCATCGATGGTCACCGCCGTCGCCTGCGCCTTCCTGGCGAGCGCATCGAGCGGGACCGACAGGATCACCAACCCGAAGCCGCCGCTGTACGGCGACTGCTGCAGCGTGATGCTGGTGTCGCCCTGGCGCCATCTCGCAAGGACGGTGGGCGTATCGAGGCTGTCGAGCGCCGATTGTGGACGCGGTGATACAGCCGTCGTCGAACGCGGTCCATAGACGGCGGTCAGTGAGGCGATCAGGTCCTCCTTCGTCAACCCCTCGGTGCGGCTTCGGTCGTAGTCGATGGCGATCTTGAACAGTTGATCGTCGACGAAGCTGAAGACGATGCCGGCAACCGAATCGCCGCCGTCGGAATCGAGCCGGCTCGTGTAGGGCGGCCTCCACGAAAGTTCTTCGAGCAACGCGGGCCGCGCGTGCAGCGTCTTGAGGTCGCGCGGCGCGGCATCAGCTCGCGCAATCACGTCCGCGGTCGAAGCCCCCAGCCTGAACTCGCGATACGTGCCGGGGTCGGCAGCGGCGACCGGCGACGAGGACGAAACAACGATCAATCCGACCGTCAGGAGGGAGGCGCAGCGAGCAATCACAGAGACCAACTTTCAATCAAGGCTTCACGGGCCCGCCGCCGCCTTCTCTCCGGCGTTCGGCGGTGGTGGTAGCAGACATCGTGCTCGGTCCCAGCGGTACATCATCGGTTCCAAACGCGGCGCCGCTCATCGCGCCGGGTTGCCGCGGCGTCAGGCTGCGTCGTTCATACGCGCCGGGAATCATTCTTCCGGAAGTGTCGCCGTTGCCCGCGGGATCGGGAATGAGGGGAGGCACGTCACCACTGTAGGTCAGCGACCGGCGCGGCGATGTTCCGTTGTGAACATCAGCGGCCGATGTCGTTCTGTTCCAAACAGTACATACGAGCCGGAGCAAGTCGGCCAGGATACGGTGTGATAGCGGATGCCATGCTGAAATCGAGAGTCGTAGGCGGCGTGCGGCGAAGCCCTGGACAACGGACGATCGAACTGCCGGCCGCCATCGAGGGGCGGATCGCGGAGATCTGTCGCGATCTCGCCGTCCAGGCCAAACGGTTGCGTCAACTGCAGGAGCAGGCGGACGAATTGCGGACGCTGCTCAGCCAGTGGGCCGCCGGATCCGAGCCGAACCCGGAACCCGAGCCGGTTAGTCGTGCAGGACGACGTTGAGCAGTGAGGTGTTGATCTTCAGGTCGCCGTTGTACTCGATGAACCCGAGGTCCCTGAACTTGTTCATGAAGAAGTTGACGCGCGACCGCGTGGTCCCGACCATCTCGGCCAGGGTCTCCTGGGAGATCTTCGGTATCCGCCGCTCGGGACCCGTCTGATCACTGTACCGCGCCAGCAGCAACAGCGCCCGGGCCAGTCGTTTCTCGCTGGAGTTGAATAAGTGATCGACGAGGTCGGCCTCGATGCGCAGGTTCCTCACGAGCATGTACGAGATGAACCGTTCCGAGAACGTGGGCTCGTCGCGCAGCAGGCGAAGCATGGCGTCCTTGTCGATGATGACAACGGTCGTCGGTGCGGTTGCCGTTGCCGTCCCGATCCGGATCGATTGACCGGTTAGCGCTCCTTCTCCAAAAAAATCGCCGGGGCCGAGCATGGCCACGACCGCTTCCTTGCCGGCGCGCGACAGCACGGACATCTTGATGCTGCCCTTCTGGATGTACATGACCGCATCGCTCGGCTGCCCCTGCGCGAAGACGGTCTTCCCCCTGGGATACGTCACGACACGCCGCGCCGCCCCTGCAGACTCGAGAAAGGCGACCGCATCGAACGCCGGCGGTTGCGTCGCCTGCGGAACGCGGCGTCTGGTTTTCGCTTTGGCCATCGGAACCGCGCGAATTATCGCACGCGGGGCGCGCCCGCCCGGGCAGCTGACGCTCGATCGGACGCGGATGCGGTTATCGCGTGGCGCTGCCCGAGACGGTTGTCTCAGAGGCTGGATCGTGATCGGCGAGGAACGTTCGCAGCTCGACGTTCTCCGGAAAATCGCGCGCAAGCGTCCGGGCGGTGGACACCGCTTCCTGGATATCGCGTTCACGGACCTGCATGTCCCACAACGCGAACCTCGCTTCCGTCTGCACGAAGAAGTCGCCGCCGCCCTGTGCGACCACCTCGCGGACGGCGAGCAGCCCACGTTTCTTGTTGCCCCCGCCGAGGAGCCAGCGCACACCGCGCGGGACGGTCGTGCCGACGATGTAATCGATCCATGCGCGGGCGACGCGGGCGCGAACATGGCCCGGGTTCATGCGCAGGACCTGGTCGAGGGAACGGCGGGCCTCCCAGTATTCGTCCCACCCGGTTTTGTGCCCGAGCGTCCCCAGCTGCAGCCAGACGTAATTCAGGTCGATCTTGCCCAGGAAAAATAACGTCTCGTCGTCATCGGCGTGGGCCTTCAGGCGTGCGCGCGCAACCGTCTGACTGCGGGCGGTCTCGGCCACGAACTTGGACATGAACGCCGGACAGGTAGCGCATTGGCTCCACGCCGTCGCCTTGTCGGATACCCCCGTTGCCTTGAGCGCCTGCTTGATTTGAAAAAGCAGGCTGGCTGAACGCAGTTCACAGGCGGCGAGGTCGTCGGGATGGCCCTCACACAGTTGCTGACTCATGGCGCCGGCGCGTTCGTAGTTGCCGTTGTAAAAGAATCGCTGCGCCCGTTCGAGTGTCGGCCCGGAACCACCGTCCAGGTCCGAAGGCCGCGGGGATGAGGCTGGGCTTGCCTGGACGCTGGCCCCGGGGAAACCCCACACGAGGACGATCACGGCTGCAGATACTGCGGTCGATCGTGCGAGGACGGGGTGGGTGATGTTCATAGGGCAGCCTACCGGGACGTTGCACGCGCCGATGTTCCAAACGGTACACGGCGGCGCGCGGATTGAATGTGTGCAGTCTGGGACAGTCCGCCTGGTACGCATATGCCTAAACTGAAGGGGATGAACCTTAGATTTCCACGAACGGGCGGGCGCTCATGAATGCTGGCTGGCTCGTCGCCGCTGCCGGCGTCGCCTGCGCCGCGGTCATGTTTGCGACGTCACGCCTCCGGCTGTCTCGATCTGCTGACCTCGGAACCGTCAGTCATCAATGGATCGCGGAACAGCGGCAAGGACACGATCCACAGCGCTGAGAGGGCGCGACACGTGTACACTCCATCCCAACCGCCAACGGCGGCTGTTATGCCCGACGCATGCCCATTCTGCAAGTCACGAGACGTGAAGACGACCAGCAAGGAAGTGAACGTGTCGACGTACTGGCGTTGTGCGGCGTGCGGTCAGATCTGGAATGCCAGTCGATTGCAGCACGGACGACCTGGGCCGTACGGCCGCTTCGCTTAACACTCATCACAAAGGGCACTCTCAATGGCAACTACCGACGGAACGATCAAGCGCATCACGGATAAAGGTTTCGGCTTCATTACCACCGCCGACGGCACGGAGTATTTCTTTCATCAGTCGGCATGTACCGGCACGCCGTTCAATGATCTGCGGCAGGGCCAGGCCGTCTCCTTCACCGTGGGGCAGGGCCCGAAAGGTCCCCGCGCCGAGAACGTCACCGTGCGGTAACGCGCGCGCATCGAACCGACTCGTCGTCCGGTTGCCGTGGCCTCGATGCCCTCGCGGTCACGGCCGCTCAAACGTGACGGTTCTTGCCAGGAGATTCGGCGTGGCGGTTCGTCCGGCTTCGGTCCACGCCGCCGAATGCCGGTGCGCCGGTGCGGCCGCCATCGTCCACCAGCCTGGCTCCGTGGATGCGGATGCGGGCAAGGCGAATCCAAGCAGCGCCTCCACCTGCTCGAAGGTCAGGACGACGGTGGTGGCGTAGCGATGTTCCAGGTACGTGGAGAGCGACAGATATTCGGCCGGCACACGCGGGGCCGATCGGTCGAAGGGGAAGATCCTGCTTGCCGGTGCTGCGACAGGCGCCGGCCGGCGGCGCCGCCATATCCACATTGACTCGAGCCGCGTCATCCAATCGGTCATGGCGTCCGTCAACCAGCGCACGCGCCGCCTAGGGTACGGCGATCGAACCCGCCGGCGGCATCGTCGCGCCCGCCTCGGGCTTTAATTCAACGGCCTTATCGGTCAGCCTCGCCGTCCGTCGCGATTGCGCCTGGCGAAACTCATTGATCATGTGGTCGACGCGCGTCTGGCGCTCGCTATCCTGGTCGCGATCGATGTCCATGTCTCACGGTAGGCGCTTTCGTGGTGCGGCGTCTGTCCAGATTTGAACAGTGGCGTCGGCAGGTGACGACGTACGCTGCCATACCGGTCGAGGGAGCGCGCGACGCCAGCGTCTGGCGTGTCCGTCGCTGCCGGTATCGGTTGCGAATACATCATGAAGACCAGAACACACGACACCATCCGGCACGACCTGCTCGAGCTCGTGGCCGCGCTCGATCGCCGCGTGCCCGGCCTCGAGCGTGAAGGAGAGCGCGACATCGCGCGTGATGCGCAGGGACTGAGACGGGCGGCGTTGAAGCGGATCGCCGAACTCGAGCGCTCGCTGCCGGCGCCGGCGCTCAGCGCGGGGCACCGGGACATGGCATGAGCGACGCGGATCAACTGAAACGATTCGCGACGCTCGGGAATCACCTGCCGCGCCAGTGCGGCATCGCCACCTTCACCACGCATCTGACCGATGCATTGATCGAACAGTTGCCCGGTGCCGACGGGTTCGTCGTGGCGATGAACGACGCCGGCCGCCGCCACGCGTATCCCTCACGCGTCCGTTTCGAAATCGCCGAAGGCGACCTGAGCTCGTATCGCCGCGCGGCGGATTTTCTGAACATCAATCAGGTCGACGTGCTGTCGGTCCAGCACGAATACGGGATCTTCGGCGGCAAGGCCGGCGCGCACCTGCTCGAGTTGTTGCGACACGTGCGGATGCCCATCGTCACGACGCTGCACACGATCCTCTCCGATCCGAATCCGTCTCAGCGCGCGGTGCTCGAGGAGCTGGCGCGGCTGTCGGAGCGGCTGGTCGTGATGAGCCAGTCCGGCGCCGAGTTGCTCCAGCAGGTGCACGGCATTGCCCCCGAGCAGATCGATCTGATTGCTCACGGGATTCCTCACGTGCCGGTCGACCGTGGCAGCAAGGAACGCCTGGGACTGGAGGGAAAGACCGTCATCCTGACCTTCGGGTTGCTCTCGCCCGACAAGGGCATCGAATACGTGGTCGATGCGCTGCCCGAGATTCTTGCCGCTGTTCCCGACACGGTCTACGTCGTGCTCGGCGCGACGCATCCTCACATCCTGGCGCGCGAGGGTGAGGCATATCGGTTGATGCTCGAGGCGCGCGGCCGGCATCTCGGCGTCGGCGGCAGCATGATTCTCCACAACCGGTTCGTGAGCCAGTCGGAACTGACCGAGTTTCTCTCGGCGGCGGACATCTACATCACGCCGTACCTGAACGCCGGACAGATCACGTCAGGCACGCTGGCGTACGCGGTGGGCGCGGGCAAAGCGGTCATCTCGACGCCATACATCTACGCCCGTGAACTGCTGGCCGATGGCCGCGGAGTACTCGTGCCCTGGCGCGATTCGAGCGCCATCGCGCGCGAGGTCGTCGCGCTCGCGTCCGACCCGGTTCGCTACAGCACGATGTGTGCACGGGCGGCGGCGCACGGCGGCGAGATGACGTGGCCGGCCGTGGCCCGGCGGTACGTCGACGCGTTCAGCCGGGCGATGGCGAACGACACACGCCGCCGGCGGACCTCGTTCGCGGTGCAGACGCTGGCCAGCCGTCCTGCCGGATGGCCCGAGATCGACCTGCGACACGTGCGTGCACTGACCGACGACACCGGCATGCTCCAGCACGCGGTGTTCAGCATTCCGCGGTACGAAGACGGCTATTGCCTCGACGACAACGCGCGAGCGCTGCTGCTGGTCACGCTGCTGGAGGAAGCCGGCACCGACGACCCGGCGGCCGTGCGAGCACTGGCCTCGCGGTACCTCGGATTCGTGAACTACGCGTTCGATCGATCGTCGGGACGCTTCCGGAACTTTCTCTCCTACGGGCGGGAGTGGCTCGAGCCCGTCGGGTCGGAAGACAGTCATGGCCGGGCGCTCTGGGCGCTCGGCGCCGTCGTCGGCCGTGCCAGCGAGCCGGGACGCCACAGTCTGGCGGGGGACCTGTTTCACGCCGCACTGCCGGCGGTGACGGCGTTCACGAGCCCGCGGGCGTGGGCGTATGTGCTGCTCGGGATCGACGAATACCTGCGCGCGTTCCAGGGCGATAGCTCCGTCGAGGCACTGCGCCACGACCTGACGACGCGGCTGTTTAATCTGTTTCAGCAGTCGAGCGGCCGTGACTGGTCGTGGTTCGAGGATTCCGTCACGTACTGCAATGCGCGGCTCTCACAAGCGCTGATCCTTTCCGGAACGCGCATGCACCGGACCGACATTGTCGCGGCCGGCCTGCGTTCGCTCGAGTGGCTGGTGTCCGTGCAATTGTCCGAACAGGGCGATTTCGCTCCGATCGGCTGCAACGGATTTCTTACACGCGGCGGCACTGCGGCCCTGTTCGACCAGCAACCGGTTGAAGCCTGTACGGTGACGTCGGCGTGTCTCACGGCGTACGGCGCCGACGGCAATGCGCGCTGGATGGACCACGCCGCTCGCGCCTTTGACTGGTTCCTCGGGCAGAACGCGCTGCAGCAGTGGCTCTACGATCCTTCGACTGGTGGCTGTCGCGATGGCCTCCATGCCGACCGCACCAACCGTAACCAGGGAGCGGAATCGACGCTCTCGTTCCTGATGGCGTTGTGCGAGATGCGCGCGGCCCATCAACCGGTGACCCAGCCGACACTGGTGCCCGTCCTGCAGCACAACACATGACACCATCGGTCCACTACGAGGTGCTGTTCGAACGGCACCAGGGCAATCCCATCCTGACCGCGGCCGACTGGCCGTACCCGGCACACACCGTCTTCAACGCCGGCGCCACGCGTCTGCCCGATGGCACGACGCTGCTCCTGTGTCGCGTCGAGGATCGCCGGGGGCACTCGCACCTGTGTGCGGCCCGGTCCGACAACGGCATCGACGGGTGGAGAATCGATCCCGAGCCGACGCTGTGGCCCGATCCGGCCGGACACCCGGAGGAATTGTGGGGGATCGAGGATCCGCGGATCACGTTCGTGGACGAACTCGGGAAGTATGCCGTGACCTATACGGCGTTCAGCAGGGGAGGGCCCGGCGTCGCGCTGGCGCTGACGACCGACTTCCGCAGCTTCGAGCGCTACGGCATGGTGATGCAGCCGGACGACAAGGATGCGGCGCTCCTGCCGCGCCGCATCAACGGGCGTTTCGCTCTGCTTCATCGTCCGTGGACGGATCCGTGCGCCGACATCTGGATGTCCTTTTCACCGGACTTGCGCAACTGGGGCGGACACAGGCTGGTGTTGCCGGCGCGTCGCGGCGCGTGGTGGGATGCTAACCGCATCGGACTCGCGCCTCCGCTAATCGAGACACCGAGCGGATGGCTGATGCTGTACCACGGTGTGAAACGCACGGCGGCCGGCTGTTTATACAGGCTCGGCGTGGCGTTGTTCGATCTGGCCACGGCTGAACGCTGTCTGTTGCGAGGTGATTCGTGGGTCTTCGGCCCGGAAACGTCCTACGAACGCGAAGGCGACGTTGGCTACGTGACCTTTCCGTGCGGGTACACGCTCGATGCCGACGGCGACGGCATCAACCTGTACTACGGCGCCGCTGACACCAGCATCGCCCTGGCGAAGGGGAGCATCGCCCAAATCCTCGGCTGGCTCGATCGACACGGCGCCGCGTAAGCGCGACTCAGGACGAGCGATCGCTCCGTTCGACAGTGTGCAATCGGGAACATCACTCGCCGCAGCAGCTCCGTACACTCGCGGCATGCACACCGATCATGTGAAAGTCGCATTGATGGGGTCCTGGATTGTCGCCATTGGCGCGCTCGGCTACCTCGCCGGCGTGACGTCGTTTGCCGCGTGGGCGGCGCTGACGGTGATATCACTCGCGCCTCCGGCGGTCATGGCGCGACTCTGGAATAAGCCCGCTCCGAGCATGTCAGAGAGCATTCAAGACGCGCTTCGCTGACGCCAGGAGCCGCCCTTCGTCCTGCTCGTCGTTCACCTGCTCCAGCCAAGCCGCGGCGACGCCGCGGGGACGCCGTGGGGCGAGCCTTGTCAGGCTCGCCGGCGCGGACCTCATAAGCTGCGCGTCGCAGGTCGTCGTCCTACCGAACTGATTCGAAAAGCTCGATCGGATTGCCGTCCGGATCTTCGATCTGGACCTGTCGGCCACCCACACCCTCCACCATCTCGTTCCGAAAACGGACGCTGCGCTGCGTCAATTCCGCCACCAGCGCCGGCAGGTCCGAGACACTCAATACGATCCGATTCCAGCCGCCCGGCCGCTGTGGTTCACCATTCGCCATCGGACGAGAACCTGAGGCCCCCGGGCCGCTGAGCAGCAGGCGCGTGCCACCCATCGACACGCTGGCGAACTCGGGAAGATGCTGATGCTCGAGCGTGAAGCCAAGATGCTGCGTGTAGAACGCGATGGCGCGCTCGACGTCCGTGATCTGATAGCGAACGGCATGAACACCCTTGATACGTCCCGCCATAGCGTCGCTCCTTGTGTGATGCACGTGTAGGACGATTCAGCGGAAACCGTCGTGACATGTCGGCCCGTGAGCCGAGTCACGTTTCCGCCGGCTGCCTCGTCTCACCGTGGAATGAAGGAGTAACGCATCCACGATGAGACTGACAGTTGTTCTTGTTCTCGCGGTCGTCGTTCTGGCTCTGTTTGCGGGCCTCGTGTATGCCGTGCTCATCGTTGCGCACGTCGCCGAGCCGGCCGCCGTCACCGTTCAAGGCCTGACCGTCCGGCGCCTGTGGGCGACGATAAGTGCTGTGCTCGCCCTGGCCGGATTGGTCATCGGTGGGCTGACGCTGAGCCGTCCTGCCACCTACACTTCCCGGCGACTCGGCGCGATCTTCGCCCTGGTGGCGGGTCTGGTTGCCGCCGGCAGCGGCGGGTTGAACCTGGCGATGGCCAACGGTGGTCCGGGGACCGGCAATGGAGTGGTCGGGGGCGCCGCCGCGTTCGTCCTGGGCCTGATCGCGATGGCCCTCGGTGGACTCGCGGTGGGCCGGTCCCGACGCGCGGCCTGAGATCGAGAGGAGTCGTGATGACGGATGCGGCTGCGAGCTTCGAGACCTACCGCCGCCGGCTGCGTGGTCTTGCGTATCGCATGCTCGGATCGATGGCTGACGCCGAAGACGCCGTGCAGGAGGCCTACCTGCGCTGGCACGGGACCGACCGCGACCGCGTCGCCGATCCACGCGCATTTCTGATGACGACGACGACGCGGATTTGCCTCGACATGCTGAAGTCGGCGCGGGCACGGCGGGAGGAGTATGTCGGCCCATGGCTGCCGGAGCCGGTCGTGGACACGTCAGCGCTGGCGCCCGACAGCCGCACCGAGCTCGCCGAAGATTTATCCATCGCGCTGCTCTTGACGCTCGACCGGCTGTCGCCGCTCGAGCGTGCCGCATTTCTGCTGCACGACGTGTTCGACTTCTCCTTCAGCGAAGTGGCGGCGGCACTGGATCGGACCGATGCGGCGTGCCGGCAACTGGCGACTCGCGCCCGTTCGCACGTGCGTGAGCTCAGGCCGCGCGGCGCGGTGACGGCATCCGTGCCGTCAGATGACGTTGCCGCGGACCATGCGCGGCTGCTGTCGGCGTTTGCCGCGGCCACGCAATCGGGCGACGTCAATGCGCTGATGCAGATGCTCGCCAGCGACGCGCGCGTGATCACCGATGGCGGCGGCAAGGTCCGGTCGGCGCTGAAGGTCATCGCGGGCGCCAATCAGGTGGCACAGTTCCTCGTCGAGGTCACGCGCAAGCGCGATCATGCCTGGTGGCGCGATGACTTCACGGTGCGCTTCGCGAATATCAATGGCCTGCCCGGCGTGATTGTCGACGCGCCGGAGGGAGCAGTGCAGACGGCGGCGTTCGAGATCGAAGGCGACCTCGTTCGCGCGCTCTACATCGTCCGGAACCCGGACAAGCTGCGGCACCTCGCGCGACCGCGCTGAGCGCTCTCGGCGAGCCACCGCCGATCGTCACGCGCTGTCTTGACGCGTCACGGAAGTAGTGTTATTTTTATAACATATGAGATGGACGGCCGTTCTGATTGCGGTGATGCTCGCGGCGGCGGCGCAGACGCCCTCATTCGATGCGGTCTCGATCAAACGCAACGTCAAAAACGACGGCCTGTCGGAATTCCAAATGCGGCCCGGCGGGCGGCTCGTGGTCAGCGGCCTCTCGCTGCGCGAGTTGATCCTGCGCGCCTACGGGTCCGACACGATTCGCACCATCCAACAGGTCGTCGGCGGAGACTCGTGGGTGGGCAGCGAGCGCTTCGACGTGACCGCGGCGACCGATGAGGATCTCGATTCGAATCCGCAGTCCCGCCAGCCGCGCATGCTGGCGATGCTGCGCTCGATGCTCGCGGATCGCTTCGGCCTCCGCGTGCACACCGAGCAGCGGCCGATGGACGTCTATGCGCTTGTCCTGTCCAGAGGGGATCGGACCATCGGGCCGGAACTGCACCGGTCGACAATCGAGTGCCCGGTGCAGGCTCCCGGTGCTCCGCGATCAGCCGACCCGGTGCAGTGGTGCGGTTTCCGTGGCCCGCGAAACGGCGTGCTGATGGCGCAAGGCGTCACGATGAAACAGTTGTCGTCGCTCCTGGCGGGCTTCACGGTGATCGCGCGTCCCGTCAGCGACGCCACGGGCCTGTCTGGCGCCTACGACTTCCAGATCCCGTTCGATCCCTCGTTCGCGCAGACGTCAGGGGCGGGTGCGAGCACAGCGTCCGACGCGACGTCGAACCTGTTCAGGGCCCTCGAGGAGCAATTGGGACTGAGGCTGCGCGGTGAAAAGGCGCCGATGCCGTTTGTCGTGCTCGATCACGCGGATCAGCCCTCGGAGAATTGAGGATCCGCCTCGCGTCGTGCGATGCTCGAACGGGATCGACGAGCCGCGCTCATCAGATCTCGCGAGCGAACGATGCCAGACGCGACCTACACGCATGGCCACCACGAGAGCGTTCTGCGATCCCATCGCTGGCGCACCGTCGAGAACTCGGCAGCCTATCTGATTCCACATCTCCGGGCTGGTTTGCGCCTGCTGGATGTCGGCTGTGGCCCGGGCACGATCACCGCGGATTTCGCCAGGCGCGTAGGATCTGGCAACGTGCTCGGGATCGATGTGTCAGCCGACGTGATCGCAAAAGCGCGGCTCGATTATTCGGACGTCTGGTTTGCGATTGGTGACGTGTACCGGATCGACGAGCCCGACGCGTCGTATGACATCGTCCACGCTCATCAGGTGCTACAGCACCTCGCGGATCCGGTCGCGGCGTTTAAGGAAATGCGGCGTGTCGTCCGCCCCGGCGGTCTCGTCGCCGTTCGCGAGTCCGACTACGGATCGTTCACGTGGCATCCCGCCGACGATCGGCTGGTCAGGTGGCTCGACCTCTATCGAGCGATCGCGCGGTCCAATCGGGGCGAGCCCGACGCCGGCAGGCATCTGTTGTCATGGGCCCAGCAAGCCGGCTTCTCGCGAATCACATCGTCCGCCTCCGCCTGGTGTTTCGCGACGCCCGAGGAGCGCGCGTGGTGGGGAGGGCTGTGGGCCGATCGCATGACGCAGTCGGCGATCTCGAGACAAGCCGTGCGCGACGGCCGGGCGACGGCGGAGGAACTCGCGGGACTGGCAGACGCGTGGCGAGAGTGGGCGACGCGTGAGGACGGATGGTTCGCGGTCCTCCACGGCGAGGTCATCGGCGAACGCTAGAGACAGCTCCGCAAGGCGGCTGTCGCGGCATCGTGTCGGATCGGGTGTGGAATCCAGTTTCGGGTTACGTCCTGATCGCGAGGCAGGTGCCTTGAGCAGCGCGGGAGTCGCGGTCGCCAAGCACCGTGCGCCGCGAGTCGCAGCTCGGACCTCGCGCCTGTAAGCAGGCGTGCCGCGCGACCAAGCGGAACAAGGCACCTGGCTCGCTCTTTCGTGGCACAGTCGCTCGGGCATTCATTCGTGGCGGAAGCGACGCCGCGCGGCACGGCTCGCAGACTAATTCCTAACGTCCGTCGCTGATCCAACACCCAACGTGGCATCGGTACCCGTAGGGCCGGTCTTGCTTTCCAGACCGGCCGCGCGGCGCCTCTAAGGAGCAAGATGCGCCCTACTGGAGCGTACGGACCGGCAGTTCAACCCAGAACAGGCTTCCCTCGCCGGGACGCGAGTCGACGCCGACCTTGCCGCCGTGGCGTTCGACGAGGCGTTTCACCGTCGCCAGGCCGAGGCCGGCGCCTTCGGTGCCCGTCTCCGGGCCACGAACGAATGGTTCGAAGATTCTTCCCTGGAGCTCGGGCGCGACGCCCGGCCCGGTGTCGGCCACTTCGATGCGCGCCATCGCGTCGCGGACGATCGCGTGCACGGTAACCCGTCGCACGCTGCCCGATCCCATGTATTTGATCGCGTTGCGAACCAGGTTTTCGAGGACGCTCGTGATCACACCGACCGCGCACGGCAGCTCGACGTGAGGCGGCGGCGCGATCGTCAACGTGATGCCGGCGTTCTCGGCGGGTTCCGAACAGTCGGCGACAAGCCGCGTGAACACGGCGTCGAGAGAACAGCTGGCCGTGGGGTCCGGTCTCGCGCCGGCCCGGGCAAACCGC
Organism: Vicinamibacterales bacterium; assembly: GCA_035496255.1. Taxonomy (GTDB): domain Bacteria; phylum Acidobacteriota; class Vicinamibacteria; order Vicinamibacterales; family UBA2999; genus Gp6-AA40. The sequence continues at coordinate 102,781 of DATJEU010000079.1, read as the reverse complement.
AACAGGCCCTCGACCAGTTCCCGAACGCGCTGGACCGCCTCGCGCGAGCGGGCGACATAGTGCTTGCCCCGTTCGTCGCAACCCGGCTCCAGGAGGCCCAGTGCCATCGCCACGGTTCCAAGCGGGCTGAGCACGTCGTGCGCCATGCGTCCGGCGAACCGGTCAAGTTCGGTCATGCGTTCCGTCATCAGCGCGTCGTGCACGCGCACCAACTGATCGTGACGGCTCGAGGCACGGTAGGCGACGAACAAGCCGATGGCGGCGATGGCGGTGGCGATGGCGTCGAGTCCCGTAATGGCCCGCAGGGTGCGGACACGCACGATCCGGATGTCCCGTGCCATCGTCTGCGACCGCCGGACGTCGAAGTCCATTGTCGCGAGCACGGCCCCGAGCGCGTCGTCGAGCGCGTCGTGCGTCCGCTCCGTCTTCGATCGATCTGCCGGCACGGCGAACGCCAGTGCCGACGCCTCGTTCACGGTCGCTCGGACCAGTGGCAGCGCCTGACCGATGTCGGTCCGCAGATTGTCCCAGAGTGGCTGTTCTCCGGGCAGCGGAGGCAAGGCCAGATAACGATCGACGTCCGCGGACACCGCATCCACTTCGTTCCGCGCGGTCTGCGCGGCAGTCGTTCGTTGCGCGCCTGCCGCCGTCATCTCATCGAGCAGGTCGTTCAACCGGGTCAGGCGCACGGCGGTGCGCGACATGTACTCGATACTGGGAATCGCGTTCGTTTCGAGATTGGCGGAGAGGACGTCGAGCTGCGCGAGGTGCGCCTGTGTGTAGGCGGTGGCACCTACGAACGACGCAACCGTGATGGCCGACGCAACGATCAAGGCCGAGTGATGCCGTTCGACGATCATGCGACCCCTGTCGCTGCCCGGGGCTGGCGATCATACATCGGCGGCGGAACGGCTCGTCGGGCGGCGCGATGAACGCGCTCAGGGAGATCGCTTTCGCAGCACGCGCCGATGTGATACACGCGTGTGGTCAGCGGCCTGCTGATCGGCGGCGGGACGTGCCCACCCTTCGGCCACGAGTACCTGCGCGTCGCGCAACGGAAGATCGAACACGTCCCCCACGCGATGACGCGAGAGATCGACGCCGTTGAGGAGTTCTGCCAGCTTGCGGGTCAGTCGGATTCGCATTGGGGGACGATTCAGTAGACCGCGCCTCAACGAGGCAATCCATCCGGCAGATCCGGGAGAGAGGCGCGCTCTCCCCCATCTGCCGGATGTCCGCCGGCGCCGAGCGCCAGTTAACCTGAGTTGGTCGGGTGCGGAGGGAGAGATGCGATTTACCACGTGGCCGGTCGCCGTTGTTGGGCTTGGCAGTCTGCTCGTCCTGATCGTCATCGCGATGCTGACGACGTCGCGGAAGGCACAGGACATCTATACCCAACTGGATCAGCTCAACTCGCATCACCACGATGTGGACGCGAAGCTGCGGCGGCTGCGGTCCGACGTCAACCTGTCAGGCATCTTCGTCCGCGACTATCTGCTCGACATCTCGCGGCAGCACGCTCCGGAGTATCGCGAACGCATCGCCGAGTTCCGGAAAGCGAACATGGCGACCGTGGCAGAGCTGCAAGCGCTTGCGCCGCCGCATCAGGAGCAGATCAACAGCCTGCAGGAACAGCTCGATGAGTACTGGAAGACGTTCGATCCGCTGTTCGACTGGACGATGGCAGAAAAGATCGTCCAGAGCGCGACATTCCTCCGGCGTGAAGTCGTCCCGCGTCGCGAGGCGGTCATCGCCATCGCGCAGGAGATCGAGGACCTGAACAACGCGAACCTCGCCGAGCAGCGCGCCGAAGTGACGCGTCGCCAGACGGTGTTCGCCACCGAGTTGCGCCGGCTGATGTGGCAATGCCTGGTGCTGGGCGTCGGGGTCGCGCTGATCGTGGTCTTCCGTCTGCGCGTGCTCGAGCGGCGCTCCGGCGAACAGCGGCGGGTGTCCGAAAAGGCGGAGCAGGAGATGCGCCAGTTGTCGCAGCGGCTGGTGGCCACGCAGGAAGAGGAACGGCGCCATCTCTCGCGCGAACTGCACGATCACGTCGGGCAGGTGCTCACGGCACTGCGCATGGAGATCGGTCGCATCGATCGCGTGCGTCCGCCGAACGACCCGCGGCTCAGCGCGGCGGTCAGCGAAGCGAAGCAACTCGTCGACAAGATCTTCCGCACGGTCCGCGATCTCGCGCTCGGGTTGCGTCCCAGCATGCTCGACGACCTGGGCCTTCGCGCGGCACTCGAGTGGCACGTGCGCGACATCGCGCGGCGCTATGGCGTGGAAGTCGACCTGGCGGTGAAGGGAGATGTGGACACGCTGCCCGATCGGTATCAGACCTGCGTGTATCGCGTCGTGCAGGAGGCGCTCACCAACTGCGTGCGGCACGCACAGGCGCACGCGATCGCGGCGAGAGTGACGGCCGAGGATCAGGTCCTGCGGATTGCGGTCACGGACGACGGCGTCGGGTTCGACGCGGAGGCGCGCCGCGATGGCCTGGGTCTTCGCGGCATCCAGGAGCGTGTCAAGGAACTGGGCGGCGGCCTCATCATCCGCACCTCGCCCGGACGCGGTGCGTCGCTGATCATGCAGATGCCGCTGCCGGTCGCCATCCCGATGACAGAGGGCCGACTTGCGAGTGTTGCTGGCTGACGATCACGGGATTGTGCGGCGCGGACTGCGAAGCATTCTCGAAGACGCGGGTCATACGATCGTCGCCGAAGCGGCAGACGGTCTCGAGGCGACGCGGTTGTGTGAGGAGCACCATCCCGATCTGCTGATCGTCGACATCGGCATGCCCAAACTCAGCGGCATCGAGGTGTCCGCGCGCGCGCAGAAGCTCGACCGGCCTCCGGCGGTCATCGTGTTGAGCATGCATTCGGATGAGTCGTACATCATTCGGGCGCTCGGCGCCGGCGCGCGTGCATATCTCCTGAAAGACGCGACCGACGAAGACCTGCTGCCGGCGGTTCGCGCCGTCGCGGCGGGGAAGCCGTTCTTCAGCCCAGCCGTTGCGGCGGTCCTCGTCGAGGATTACATGCGAACGCTGCAGAAGCGCGGGCTCAGCGATTCGTATCACCTGCTCACGGATCGGGAAAAGGAAACGCTTCAGCTTCTGGCCGAAGGGCATTCGAATAAAGAGGTTGCCACCCTGCTCGACGTCGGCCTGTCCACGGTCGAGACGCATCGCGCCAACCTCATGCAGAAATTGAATCTGCATAACACCGCGGAAATCGTGCTTTACGCCGTGCGAAAAGGCATCATCGTGTAGTACGTTCGGCCGCTCTTCCCCGAAAGGGGGGAACGATGGCCGCGCGCGACATGGGTCCCTCGGATCGATCCTCCAAGCGGAAACAGATACGGCTCCCCCCTCAGTCGGATAGATCGCTGCTCGTGTGTGCGGTCTACTGAATTCATGGCGAGCCAGTACACGACTCAACGGGAGGAAGCAATGCAGCGTAACGACGACTTCGTGGTGTCGGTGAACGCCGTCTGGAACGACTGGCGCTGTGCGATTGCCCGGCTCGCTGACCTCCGCGACGTGCACTGGCACCAGCCAAAGGGGGCGCCGCATCGCCTGATCCACGCGTACCTGTCGTGCGCCAACGTCGTGCACGGTGACCTGCCGCACGGGTGCGATGGGTCGTCGGTCCCGCACCAGGTGCGGGTGGTCGTCCTGAAAAAGCACAATCTGCCGGCCGCGTACGCGGAGCTGCTGCAGCGGGCGGACGGGGGCCGGCGTGCCTCCGACCTGCCTTCGTCCGTCCCCCTGCGCGGCTCATCCTTTCCGGTGCTCGGATAGGCGCGATGGAGAGAAATCGGCTTCTCCTCGTGTCGAATCGTCTGCCCGTTACGGCCAGCGTGACCGGCGACGGCGTGGAGCTCGCACCAAGCAGCGGCGGGCTTGTGAGTGGTCTGCGGCCGCATCACGAACGTTCCGATGCGCTGTGGTTCGGGTGGCCTGGTGAGGTTCCCGACGCCCGCCGCTCAGCGATCCACGCAGCCCTCACTGGCCAGCGCATGGTCGCCGTGCACCTGCGCCCCGAAGAAGTGGACGGTTATTACCACGGCTTCGCGAACGGCGTGGTGTGGCCGTTATTCCATTACTCGATCGACCGCGTGCCGGTGGACACGGCAGGGTGGCCGGAATATCGAGCGGCGAACGAGGCATTCGCCGCCGAAGTCGCCGCCGAGTACCGGCCCGGCGACACGATCTGGGTTCACGACTATCACCTCATGCTGCTGCCGGGGCTGCTGCGCCAGCGGCTGCCCGACGCGCGCATCGGCTTCTTCCTGCACATCCCGTTTCCCTCGTCCGAAGTGTTTCGCGTGTTGCCATGGCGGCGCGAGATTCTGCACGGCCTGCTCGGGGCCGATCTGATCGGATTCCACACCTTCAGCTACATGCGGCACTTCCTCACGTCGCTGCTGCACGTCGAGGGTGTCGAAGCCGACGTCGATCGCGTGCGCGTTGGCGGGCGAGAAGTGCGAGTCGGCGCGTTCCCGATGGGGATCGACGCCGGCAGCCTCGCGGCGCTGGCGGCGGATCCCCAGGTGCGCGCTCGTGTCGCCGAAATCCGCCAGGAAGCGGGCGGCCGGCGGATCGTGCTCGGCGTGGATCGGCTCGACTACACGAAGGGCATTCCGCGACGGCTCGCGGCCGTCGGACAACTGCTGGAACGCGACCCGACGTTGCGCGACGGGATGCGGTACATCCAGATTGCGGTGCCATCACGCGGCGACGTCGAGTCCTACCGGTGTTTTCGCCGCGAGGTCGAGGAAACCGTCGGCCGGATGAACGGCACGTATGGCACCCTGCGCTCATTGCCGATTCATTACGTGCACCAATCGGTCGCGCTTGAGGAGCTCGTGGCCCTCTATTGCGCCGCCGACGTGCTGCTGGTGACGCCGTTGCGCGACGGCATGAACCTGGTCGGCAAGGAATTCGCGGCGTCGCGGATTGATGACGATGGCGTGCTGATCCTGAGCGAGTTTGCGGGGGCCGCGTCCGAACTGCAGGGCGCAGTGACCGTCAACCCGTACGATGTCCACAGCCTTGCCGACACGCTCGCGCGTGCGCTGAATATGCCGATCGACGAACGCCGCGCGCGTATGCGATCGCTGCGACGCCGCGTGTGCAGTCATGACGTCTTCGTGTGGACGGAAGACTTCCTGCGGCATCTCTCCGGCGGGCGCCAACCGCGGCAGGCCGTGTGCCGTCCGCCTGAATTGCCCGTGTCGTCGGCGCTGGCCGAAGCGCGCCGCACGAACCACCTTCGGCTGCTGCTGGATTACGACGGCACGCTGGTGCCGATCGCGCGTTCGCCCGAGCTCGCGGCGCCGGACGATGGCCTGCTGGCGTTGCTGGAGCAACTGGCGACGACGCCCGGTCTCGAGATCGACATCGTCAGCGGCCGGCCGGGCGACGCACTCGAACGGTGGTTGGGACACTTGCCGATTGCGCTATGGGCCGAGCACGGATTCTGGCGCCGCCGATCGCCGCGGGCCGCCTGGGAGCCGGCGGTTCCATTTGCCGGTGCGTGGATGGAGAAGCTCAAGCCGATTCTCGACCAGTTCACCGCGGCGACGCCTGGTGCGCAACTCGAAGTGAAGACGGCGTCGATGGCCTGGCACTATCGCGGCGTCCCGAGAGACTTCGGCAATCGACAGGCGCACGAACTTCGCCTTCTGCTCGGCGATCTTCTGAGCAACCAGCCGGTGGAGGTGCTGGAAGGAAAGAAGGTGATCGAGGTTCGGATGCGCGGCGTCAGCAAGGCCATGATCGCGCAGCGGATCCAGGCGGAAGATCACAAGGGCGTCACCTTGGTGGCGATCGGCGACGATCGGACGGACGAAGATCTGTTTGGAGCGCTTCCCGCGTCCGCGATCACTATTGCGGTCGGCCGGCCCGCGGCCGGCGCCCGGTTCCACGTGGACGATCCCCGCGCCGTCCGTCATCTGCTCGCATCGCTCATTGACGACGCCGATGCGCCAGCCTCGCGATTCGAGCGTCAGGCGGCTTCGGCGTAAACAATCTCCCAAGAGACACCACAACGCATCCCTGTAGGGCCGGTCTAGCTTTGCAGACCGGCCGACGTGGCGCTCACCTGTAGGGCCGGTCTTGCTTTGTAGACCGGCCGACGTGGCGCTCGCCTGGAGGGCCAGCCTTGCTTTGCAGACCGGCCGACGTGGCGCTCGCCTGTAGGGCCGGTCTTGCTTTGCAGACCGGCCGACGTGGCGCATCTATAAGGCAAGATGCGCCCTACAGGTACTACAATCAAACGTCATGTTCGTCGATTCCGTTGTGATCGTCGTGGCGTCTTTGTGGCCGTCTCAGAGGAGGCCGTGTGAATTGCATCGACCAGCGCATCCGCGAGCTGGGAGGCTGGCGTGGCGAGACGCTGGCTCGCGTACGCGCGTTGATCCATGAAGCGGAGCCGGACATCGTGGAAGAGTGCAAGTGGATCAAGCCGACGAACCCGTCAGGCGTGCCCGTGTGGTCTCGCAACGGCATCGTCTGCACCGGCGAGACGTACGCGAACGTCGTCAAGCTCACCTTCATGAAAGGCGCGAGCCTTCCGGACCCCTCGCGCCTGTTCAATTCCAGCCTGGAAGGCAATGCGCGACGGGCGATCGACATTCATGAAGGCGAGAAGCTCGATGCGCGCGCGTTCAAGGCGCTCGTCAAAGCCGCGGTGGCGCAGAACAGCCCGGCGGTGAAACGCCGGTAGGCCGGGCCGCGCGAAGCCGGCCCCGCATCCACATCTTGACCCCTCGCAACGCCGATGACATGCTCGCGCGTGAGCGACGAAATCATGACCGGCCCGGACGAGACCTGCGAACACATCGGTGCAATCAGCGACGTCAAACACGCGAAGAAGCACGTGTGTGAAGAGTGTGTTCGCATGGGCGCGCACTGGCTGCACCTGCGCACGTGTCAGACGTGCGGTGTCACGCTCTGCTGCGACAGCTCGCCGAATCGCCACGCCACGAAGCATGCGCGATCGTCAACGCACCCAGTGATCGCCTCGGCGGAAACCGGCGAGCGCTGGCTGTACTGCTATCCGGACGATACCTTCACCGAGTACTGATCCGCGCACACCATGGTGGTCCGGTTCGACGGCGTTGCCTTCCAGCGCGGCGAGGCGCTTCCGATTCTCGCGGACGTCAATCTGACGATCGAGTCGGGTGAGATTGTCGCCGTCGTCGGCCGCAGCGGCGCCGGCAAGACGACGCTGTTGAAGCTGGTCAACCGGCTATTGCTGCCGACGGCCGGTGCGGTGATCGTGGACGGCCGCGACACGCGCGCGTGGGACGCGATCGGCTTGCGCCGCCGCATCGGCTACGTCTTTCAGGACGTCGGCCTGTTTCCGCACATGACGGTCGAAGACAACGTCGCGATCGTTCCGCGACTGGAGCGCTGGACTCCGGAACGGACTGGCGCGCGCGTTCACGAGCTTCTCGCCCTCGTCGGTCTGGATCCGGGAAGCTTCGCCGCCCGACGACCGCATGAACTGTCCGGCGGGCAGCGGCAGCGGGTCGGCCTGGCGCGGGCACTGGCGGCCAATCCGCCAGTGCTGCTGATGGACGAGCCGTTCGGCGCGCTCGATCCGGTGACACGGCTGGCGATCCGCCGCGAGTTCAAGCGCATACACGAACGCCTGCACATGACGGTCGTGTTCGTGACGCACGACGTGGCTGAGGCGTTCGCGCTCGGCGATCGCGTCGGCATCATCGATGACCGCGCGCTCATCGCCTGCGACACGCCGACGGCCATATCGCGGTCGTCGGATCCGCGCGTCCGCGCCCTGCTGGAGACCCTGCCGTCCGTTCCGGTGTCGGCGGACGCGAGGAGCTGATGCGGCTCCTGCACTTCTGGGCGAGTCATCGCGGCGAGCTGGCGTCGCTGTTCGTGCAGCATGCGACGCTGGTCGTCATTTCGACCAGTGCGGCGATCATCGTCGGCGTTCCGATGGGCATTGTCGCCGCACGGGCACCGCGCGCCGGGCGATGGCTGCTTGGTCTGGTGAACGTGGCTCAGACGATTCCAAGCCTGGCACTGCTCGGATTCCTGCTGCCGCTGCCGATCTTTGGCGGCCTCGGTACGCGGACGGCGCTACTCACGCTGTCGATCTACGCGCTGCTGCCGATTCTGCGGACGACGATGACCGGCATCCAGCAGGTCGATCGCGCAGTCGTCGAAGCGGGCGTGGCGATGGGGATGACCGGTCGGCAACTGTTGTGGCTCGTCGAGTTGCCGCTGGCGCTGCCGTCGATCGTCGGCGGCATTCGGCTGGCCACGGTCATCGGCATCGCCACGGCGACGATTGCCGCGGCGATCGGTGCCGGTGGCCTGGGTGAATACATCTTCCGCGGTCTCTCCATGGCGGACACGACGACCATTCTGGCTGGCGCGATTCCGTCGGCGGTGTTCGCGATTGCCGCGGACGCGCTCCTGGGATGGGCCGGCCGTCGTCTGTCAACCGCACGCATCGCGACGTCCATGGCGCTGCGCGCCGGCGGTGTCGCGGTGGTGATGCTGGCGATCGCGTCCGGTGTCGCGTACGCGCGCGCGGGCCGCGATACGATCGTGGTGGGCTCGAAGAACTTCACCGAGCAGGTCATCCTCGGTGAGCTCGTCGCGCAACGGCTCGAACACGAGGGGCTGCACGTGGATCGCCGACTGAATCTCGGCGGCACGTTCATCTGCGATCGCGCGCTCCGTGCCGGCGAGCTGGATGTGTACGTCGAGTACACCGGCACCGCGGTGACTGCCGTCTTTCACCAGGACGTGCCGCGCGATCGGCAGCTCGCCTTCGCGCGGACCCGCGAGCTCTACGCACCGAGCGGCGTCACCGTCGGCGAGCCACTCGGCTTCAACAACACGTTCACGATGTTCGTGCGGGGCGAGGACGCGCGGCGGCTGGGCCTTCACACCATCGACGATCTCCGACCGGTGATGAGCGGCTGGACCGCGGGCTTCGGTTACGAGTTCCTGCAACGGGACGACGGTTTTCCCGGTCTCGCGGCCAGGTACGGATTGCAATTTCGCGGCACCCCCCGGGCGATGGATCTGTCGCTCATCTATCGGGCGCTGGCCGCGCGACAGGTGGACGTCATTGCCGGTGATGCGACCAGCGCGCTGGTCGCGCCGCTCGATCTCGCGCCGCTCGCGGACAACCGGCACTACTTTCCGCCGTACGACGCGGTGCCGGTGGTCCGGACGGCGGCGATGCTGCAGCATCCTGAAATGCGCCGCGCGCTGGTTGCGCTTGCGGGCAGTGTGTCGGACGCGGAGATGCGGACACTCAACGCCGCGGTCGACGTGGAACATCGTGACGTCAAGGCTGTCGTACGCGAATTCCTCGGCTACGATGGGGGCCATGAGTGACGACTGGCCAGCCCTGCCATATGAGGCCTGGAAAGACACCTATGCGACGCTGCATATGTGGACGCAGGTGGTCGGCAAGATCGCGCTCGCGCGTGCGCCCGCGCTGAATCACTCGTGGGGCGCGGCGCTGCACCTGACCAGCCGCGGGTTATCGACAGCGGCGCTGCCGTACGGTGCGCGGAGCTTCTCGATCCTCTTCGACTTCATCGATCATCAGCTCGTGATCGCGACCGCCGATGGTGACGCGCGCGCGATCCGGCTGCGGCCGGTGACGGTCGCCGACTTCTATCGCGACGTCATGACGACGCTCGAGGACATGGGGCTGCCGGTCGGGATCTGGTCGATGCCGGTCGAGATCGCGTCGCCGATCCGGTTCGAAGCGGACACGGTGCATCACTCGTACGATCCGGTTTATGCGAATCGCGTCTGGCGGATTCTGCTTCAGGTCGCGCGCGTGCTCACCGCCTCGCGCTGCAGCTTCGTTGGCAAGACGAGTCCGGCGCATTTCTTCTGGGGCAGCTTCGACCTGGCGCTGACCCGCTTTTCTGGACGGCCGGCGCCGGCTCGCGAGGGACCGGCGTTCATGCGTGATGCCTACTCGCATGAAGTGATCAGTCATGGTTTCTGGCCGGGTTCCGGTGCCGTCCTCGAGCCGGTGTTCTATGCGTACGCCGTGCCCGAACCAGCGGGTTTCAAGGAGGCGCGCGTCAGACCGGACGCGGCCTTCTACCACACAGAACTCGGCGAGTTCCTGCTCCCGTATGAGGCCGTGCGCCAATCGCCATCGCCGGAGGCAACGCTGCGGTCCTTCGTCGACAGCACGTACGCGGCGGGCGCCACACTTGCCGGCTGGGATCGCGGCGCGCTCGAACGGCACGCGATGGAGACCACTGCATGAGTATGTCGGCGATAACGACGTTCGGTACGGAGCCACGCGCGCTGGCGGGGGCGTATCGGCGACTGCGTGAGCGTTCACGCGTGCTGTTCGATCTGCTGTCGGAGGACACGTACTACAGCCGTCCGATCGATCTTCGGCATCCGATCGTGTTTTACGAGGGTCACCTGCCTGCCTTCAGCTTCAACACGCTGGTGAAACGCGCGCTCGGCCAGCGTGGCATCGACGCCCGGCTCGAGCAGTTGTTCGCACGCGGCATCGATCCGTCCGAGACAGAAGGGCCACGGCAGGACGGCCGCGGTGCGTGGCCCAGCCGCGCGGAGGTGCAGGCCTTTGCCGACGAAGCGGACCGGCAGGTGCTCGAGGCCCTGGACAGATCAGATCTCGATCGGCCCGGTCATCCGCTGCTCGATCATGCCGAGGCGGCATTTGCCATCCTGGAGCACGAGGCCATGCACCAGGAGACGCTGCTCTACATGTGGCATCAGCTGCCGCACGACCAGAAGCGGCGGCCGACCGGATATGCGCCGCAGGTGGAGGGTGATGCGCCGCGCGAGGAATGGGCCGACATACCTGGTGGCAGGGTGACGCTCGGCGTTGACCGCGGTTCGATTCAGTTCGGCTGGGACAACGAATTCCCGTCGTCTCGCGTCGACGTTGCCCCGTTTGTCATCGCCCGCCATGACGTCACCAACGAACAGTTTCTCGAGTTCGTGCATGCCGGCGGCTACACCGATCCGCGCTGGTGGCGTGCCGCCGACTGGGACTGGTTGATGCGCGCGGGTCAGCGTCACCCGCTGTTCTGGGCGCAGCGCGGTGGTGAATGGTACTGGCGCGGCATGTTCGAGTGGATCCCGATGCCGCGTGCGTGGCCGGTGTACGTCAGTCACGCCGAAGCGTCGGCGTTCGCGCGATGGCGCGCCGCCCGGCTGCCGACCGAGAGCGAATTTCAGCGCGCCGCGTTCGGCACCGAGCGCGGTGATGAGCGCGTGCATCCCTGGGGCGACGCCGAGCCGTCGCCGCAGCGCGGGATGTTCGATTTCGCGAGCTGGGATCCGGCTCCTGCAGGAAGTCATCCCGCCGGCCGAAGCGCGTTCGGCGTCGACGATCTGGTCGGCAACGGATGGGAGTGGACGAGCACCGTGTTCGCGCCGTTTCCCGGATTCCGGGCGATGGCCTCGTATCCCGAGTACTCGGCCGACTTCTTCGATGGCGAGCACTTCGTGATGAAGGGGGCGTCGCCGGCCACCGCTCGCGAGCTGCTGCGTCCGTCGTTCCGCAACTGGTTCCGGCCGCATTATCCGTACGTGTACGCGACGTTCCGGCTCGCCACGGACGCGGCATGAGTCAACATCCGTCCGCCGTCCAGTCAGGTCGCGATGCTGCCGCGATTGAACGCTTCGCCGCCGACGTTCGCTACTACCTTTCGCTGACGCCGCGGCAGCTGCCGTCCGAGTACTTCTACGATGCGCTCGGCTCGGCGCTCTTCGACGCGATTTGCCGGCTGCCGTGGTACGGCGTTACCCGCGCGGAGTCGCGCCTGATTGCCACCCATGGTGCCGACGTATTCGCGCGGCTCGGTGACATCTCGACGGTCGTCGAACTGGGGCCTGGCAACGGCGACAAACTGCGATTGCTGCTGGAGGCAGAGGATGCCCGTCGACGTCGGCTGACCGTGCATCTCGTCGATGTGTCGCGGAGCGCACTCGATCGTGCGGCAGACACGATCGGCGAGCTCGACAACGTGCAGTTGATCACGCATTGCGCGACGTACGACGCGGGTCTGCGTGACGCCTCGGCACAGGCGAGCGGTCGAACGCTCGTCGCGTTCCTCGGGTCGAACATCGGTAACTTCGATCCGCCAGGCGCCGCTGCGTTCCTCCACAACATCCGGACGTCGCTCGTGTCCGGCGATGCGTTGTTGCTCGGCACCGATCTCGTCAAGCCGATGGAGGCGCTCGTCCGCGCCTACGACGATCCGCTGGGGGTGACGGCGGCCTTCAACCGGAACCTGCTGGTTCGCATCAATCGCGAGCTTGATGGAAACTTTGATCTCGACCGCTTCGCGCACCGTGCGGTCTGGAATGCGCAGCAATCACGGATCGAGATGCACCTCGTGGCGAGGGCGGAACAGGACGTCCGCATTCCGCGCGCCGACATCGAATTCCACATCGCGCGTGACGAGGCGATCTGGACGGAGAGCTCCTACAAGTACACGCCCGACACCGTCACCGGCCTGCTGCACTCCTGCGGATTCCGCACGGCCGCACAGTGGATCGACCGGCAGGACGCCTTCGCGCTGACACTGGTTGAAGTGGCGTAGCGGTCATTGGCTGGCGGGCTGGCGACCGCCCGCCGCCTACCGACTACTCATACCTCATCACGAACCGCCAGCCTCACCGACCACACCACCGCGGCGATCATCAGCAGCGTGCCGAGTGCCTGCGCGGAACGTCCGAGGGCCACGTCATGGCGCATCGCGCGAAGAGTGGTCAGCAGATATTCCCAGTCGTGTCCTTCCACCTCGGCGCCGGTGTAGCCGCCGAGGAGCACCAACTGCAGGCGTCGCGCATCCGCGATGTACGGAGCGAGATCGATCAGGTTCTGGCCCGTCCACCAGGTGCAGATCGCGGCGCCGACCGCATTGTTCTGCCGCAGGAACGCGACCAGGCAGATGACCGGCACGAGCACCTGAAAGAGGCTGCCACCGAGCACGGTCATGAAGCGGCCGAATGGCGCGAACAGGACGTGTCCCGCCTCGTGAAACACCAGGTCCGGCAGGTGAAGGAATCCGGGTTCGACGCTCGCATCGATCGGCATGCGCGCGTATTGCCACGTCAGCACCGCGAGAATGGCGACCGTCAGCCAGCGGCGCGCGCGTTCGAGCGGCGCGAACGGGTCGTTGGCCATCAGTAAGGAGTGAGGCGCCGGTTTTGTCCGTGCCGCGCCCATTTTGTAACTCCAGGGCGCGAGCTGCGCGAAGTGGCGAGGAAATGGCCGGGCATACGTATTGCCCAGCTTACGCCTTCACGGAGAGTTCGGTGGCCAGACACTCGATCAAAACGAAGCGTCCGTCAGTCAGGCGGCGCGTGGGCAGGCGAGCGGCAGCGGCGGGCAGCCGCGTGGCCGCCGCAAGCAAGCGCGTGGCAGCAGCGGGCCGGCGCACGGTCGCGACCGTCAAGAAAAAGCAGACGCCGCGGAGAAGGATGATGCTGAACAAGACGACCTCGGATTCGACCGGGAACCCGACGACATCGGTGACGCCCGTGCCGGGCGGATCGGCGGCCCGACGCACGCTGCTGGTTGGCGCGACCATCGCTGCGATGGCGATGGTCGGAATGCTGGCGATCGGCCGCGGCTCCTCACCCCGCGGGGCGGTTCCAGCAGAAGCGCAACCGAACGCCGCAACGGCGACGAACGACGTCGCCCGGCAGCCGGAGGTCGCCACCACGACGCCGGTGACGCCATTGCGAGCGTCGACGACGATCAGCGTTCGTCCAGCCAGGCCGGTGGACGTGCCGAAGACGGTTGACGCGCCGGCGACGGTGGCCGCGCCCGCGAACGTGGCCAGGCCCGTACGAGTTGCGACTCCGACGACGGCTGTGCCTCCGGTAGCACCGAGCCCTGCGCCGGCCGCGAACGCGGTCGCGCTGGCATCCAACGTTGAAACCGGGTCACCGGTCACGATCACCGGGTGTCTCGAGGTGGCGACCGATGGGAGCGAGTTCCGCCTGACGGATACCGAGGGCGATGCCGCTCCCAAGTCGCGCGGGTGGCGTTCGGGCTTTCTCAAGAAGAGTTCCGCGCCGGTCGAATTGATCGGCATGCCCGATGCGCGTGCGTCACGAACCTACGTGGGCCATCGCGTCGCCGCGACCGGCGTCCTGAAGGATCACGAACTGCGCGTTCAGTCGCTTCGTTCCTCCGGGGAGAAGTGCGACTAGGGCGAGCTTCCAGGCCGCCTCGTGAACGTTGATCACCGGCCTTCGGCCCGGGGGCGGGTCTGCCCGTCGACGACGCTCAGGGCACCGCGAGCGCAAGTCGAGGGTGAAGACCCGCCCTTACGCCTGCACCGAAATCCCAGATCGTTCTAAAGGGCGCCCTCTAAGAGCCGCAGCGGCCTCTACGCCCACCAGCCACCAGCCACCAGCCGACGTCCGCTTTGTACGAACTGTTCGCGCGAGTCGAATCACGTCGAACTGGGTCGTGGCCGCGTGTCATGCCGATGCCTTGCGCGCTGGGCCCTGACGATCTCGGCGAAGGTGGCCACCGTGGCCAGGAGCTCCGCGGATTCGACCGGCTTCGCGACGTGCGCGTGATAGCCGGCGAGCAGCGCCCGCGTCCGATCTTCCGACCGTGCGAACGCCGTCAGCGCCACGGCAAGGATCCGCCCTCCGTTTCCGGCATCTCGCCGCCGCACCGCCTCGATCAGTTCATAGCCGTCCATGCCGGGCAGCCCGATATCGCTGATCAGAATGTCCGGCTGGAGGTCGTCCATGGCGTCGATCGCGTCGTTGGCCGACACCGCCGTCGTCACCTCGGCGCCGTGCATCTCGAACAGGTTCTTCACGAACGCGACCGCGTCGGCGTCGTCTTCGACGACGAGGAGCCGGATGCCGGTGAGCGACACGTCTTCGGTCAGCGCCGTCGCCGAACCCGGATGGACCAGCGCTTCTTCCCGCAATTCCGGCGGCGCCGTCAGCGGAAGCGCGATGGTGAACGTGGCGCCCTGGTTGTCACCGGCGCTCGCCGCGAACACCGTTCCGCCGTGGAGCTCGACGAGGTTCTTCACAATCGACAGGCCCAGGCCCAGCCCGCCGAACCGTCGCGCCCGCGATGCATCGGCCTGCTGAAACCGTTCGAATACATAGGGCAGGAACTGTTCGCGAATGCCGGCGCCGTTGTCCTCGACAACGAGTTCCGCCCGCGCGTGTGCGCGATGCAGGAGGACGCGGATCCTGCCGCCGCTGGGCGTGAACTTCAGCGCGTTCGACAGCAGGTTCCAGATCACCTGCTGCAACCGCGCGGGATCGCCCGCCGTCGGACCCAGCGTGCGATCGAGCTCCTTGACGATCTGAATGCCTTTTTCGTCGGCCGAGTGCTGGACGGTCTCAATCGCCGATTCGATCACGGCGGCGAGATCCACGCTCTGGATATCCAGTCGCAGCTTGCCGGAGACGATGCGGCTGACATCAAGCAGGTCCGAGATCAGTTGCGCCTGGAGCCGTGTGTTGCGCGCGATCACGTCCAGGCCGCGATTGGCGAGCGCCTCGTCGTCGCGGTTGCGCAGCAGCAGGTCCGTCCATCCGAGGATCGCATTCAACGGCGTCCGCAGTTCGTGCGACACCATCGCGACGAAGTCGTCTTTCAGCCGAT
This sequence comes from Vicinamibacterales bacterium, assembly GCA_035496255.1. Classification (GTDB taxonomy): domain Bacteria; phylum Acidobacteriota; class Vicinamibacteria; order Vicinamibacterales; family UBA2999; genus Gp6-AA40. The sequence continues at coordinate 87,116 of DATJEU010000079.1, read as the reverse complement.
TCGCCCGCTCCGCCTCGGCGCGGGCCGTCCGCTCTGCCGCCAGCAGCCGCTCCCGTTCCGCCGCGGCGAGATCGCGTTCCGCCTCGATGCGCCGCCGTTCGCCAACGTCGCGGAACACCAGCACGACGCCGACGATGCGGCCCTCGCGATTGCGAATCGGCGCGCCGCTGTCGTCGATGGGATGCTCGGTGCCGTCGACCGCAATCAGCAGCGTGTGATTCGCCAGGCCGACGATCACGCCGTCGCGCAACACGCGCGTCACCGGATTGTCGATGGGTCGCCGGGTCCTTTCGTTGATGATGCGGAAGATCTCCGTGCAGGGACGGTCGCGCGCGGCATCGGTGTTCCACCCCGTGAGATGCTCCGCGACCGGATTCATGAACACGACGCGGCCGCGGACGTCCGTGGCAATGACGGCGTCGCCGATGCTTTCGATCGTCGTCTCGAACCATTCGTGCTGTTCGGCCAATGCTTCTTCGGCCCGCCGCTGCGTCGTGAAATCGCGGAATACCAGCACGACGCCGAGAATCCGGCCGGCGTCGTCGAGGATCGGGGCTGCGCTGTCGGAAATCGGCCGTTCCTGTCCGTTGCGGTCGATCAGGATCGTGTGATTGGCCAGACCGACGATCTTGCCGCTGCGGATCACCAGGGTCGCCGGGTTCTCGACAGGTGTCCGCGTCTTCTCGTTGATGATGTGAAACACTTCGCTGAGCGGCCGTCCAGCGGCGTCCGTATTGCTCCAGCCGGTCAGCGTTTCCGCGACGGCGTTCAGGTAGTTGACGTTGCCGTCGGCGTCGGCCGCAATGATTCCGTCGCCGATGCTCGCCAGCGTGACGCGAAACCATTCACGCTGGGCGGCGAGCGCCGCGGCGACCCGCTTCTGTTCGGTGATGTCCCGCGCCGTTTTGGAGACGCCAATGATCGCTCCAGTGGCATCGCGGACCGGCGACACCGTGAGCGAGATGTCCACCTGCCGGCCGCCTTTCGCCAGACGGACGGTTTCAAAATGATCGAGGCGTTGGCCGCGACGGATGCGCGCCAGGATGTCGTCTTCCTCGCTCTGGCGGTCGGGCGGGATGAGCATTCGGATCGACTGACCGATCATTTCGTCGGCGGTGTACCCGAACAGGCGTTGCGCGGCGGCATTGCACGACTGGATGATGCCGTCGAGATTCTTGGCGATAATCGCGTCATCCGACGATTCGACGATTGCGGCGAGGTATGCCTGGGCTTCGGCGGCTGGGTTGGACGAGTTGGCGGGAGGTTGGCCGAACTGACTCATCGTGCGGCCGGTCCCGCACGGCCCATGCCAACTTGCCGTCCGATGACATGAATCTGCAAGGGTGGCGGCCGACAGTAACGGAGGAAGGCTGATGACGCGAGGAACAACGGGCGTGGCGCTGGCGATCGTGACGATTCTGGCACTCGGCGGCGGTGCGTACGCGCAACGGGGTCGGCAACCGAGTCCTCAGGGCACGGCCGCGACCGAGATACGTGGCAAGTACGCCGGTAACCCTGCCGAGCCGGTCTATCAGGGTGGCAAGTGGATCGAAGTCACATATAGCCGGCCTATCAAGCGCGGGCGCGACCTGTGGGGCAGTGGCGCCGACTACGGGAAGCTCCTGAATGGCGGCGCGCCCGTGTGGCGCGCGGGTGCCAATGTTTCCACCAGACTACGCAATGAAGTGCCGCTCGTCATCAACGGCAAGACGCTCGCGCCCGGTGAGTACAGCCTGTTCATCGACCTCAAACCGAACAACTGGACGTTCATCGTCTCCAACTGGAATGCCTCGCAGGTGTTTCCGTCGCGCGACAAGGAAGCGCTCTACGGCGCGTTCGACTACACGCCGGACAAGGACGTTCTCCGCGCGCCGATGAAGCTCGAGACGCTGCCGCATTCGGTCGATCAGTTGACGTGGAAGTTCCTGGACATGAGCGACGCCGGCGGTGCGTTGGCGATCGAGTGGGACAAGGTGCTGGCGAGCGTAGCGTTCAAGATCGGCTAGTGGCCAGTGGCCAGCGTCTGGCGCGGCTCATTCGTAGAGGCCGACCTTCAGGCGCATTCGTAGAGGCCGACCTTCAGGTCGGCCTAAGCCTAAGAATCGAGCAACGCCGGACGAAACAACCGCCGGTATCGCCGTGTCGTTTTGCCGGCGATCAGAAATTCGCCGTCACCGCGGTAGTGGATCGTTGTCGGCACGTCCGGTGATGTCGCGACGTGGGCCTTAACCACTTCGAACACGAAGAAGTTGTACTTCCGGATCCAGCTGGCGTCCGCCAGCCGGCATTCGAGATTGGCGTAGCACTCGCTGATCAAGGGCGCCTGCACGCGCTGCGCCCGGACGGCTGTCAGTTCGAATTCGGCAAACTTGTCGATGTCGCGGCCGCTGCTGTTGCCGATTCGGACGACGGTGGCCGCCATGTCGGCCGTCGGCACGTTGATGACGCACGCGCGGCTCTTGCGGATCATCTCGAAGCTGTAATTCGCGTTGGAGATGATGCAGCCGACCAGTGATGGCTGAAACTCCATTACCGTGTGCCAGCCCATGGTCATGATGTTCGTCTCCCGCTTCCACGCGGAGCTGACCAGGACGATCGGCCCCGGTTCGAGCAGGCGACGGATGTTCCAGACCGGGAAGTCGCGTTTGACGGAGTGAGACATGGCGATGCTGGGCGCCGATTCGCGAACGGTAGGCCGGGACCGCTTCGCGGATCCCGGCCTACCGTTTCCGCGGCCGTTTCGGGACGAACGCGAGCCAGCGGCGCGAGTTGTTCACGGTGATCTGGTGAATGATGTCGTCGCTCACGCCCGCGGCTTTGAGCTTCGGCAGGAACACCGTGAGCGTCTTGCCATAGCCGCGCATCGTGTCGGCCGAGAACATCAGGTGGTCGACATAGCCGGCCTCGAGCAACGCCAGCACCATGGGCACCACGTTCGCGTCGCCGCCGCCGCCCTGGCGATCGAACCCGACGTACGCGCCGCGCCGGCAGATGATCTTCTGGACGTAGACGTTCGCATCCGGCAGGTTGCCGAGATGGCCGATCACGATCTTCGCGGGATTCGCGCCGGCGTCCTCGAGGAGATCGAGCTGTTCCATCGCGGACTTTCCTGGAATCCCCGTGTGCGTGAAGATCGGCAGGTTCGTCGCCACCTGTGCGCGGCCCACCGCGCGGAACACCTTGCGCTCGACCGCCGTGATCTCGTCCCACGACCCGATTTCGCCCCACGCGCCGAGTACGTCATCATCGGCCTGCTTGATCAACGCCTTGACGATGTCGTCCTCGCTCATCGTCGCCAGCTCTTTCGGATACCACGGCTCGGCGTAGAAACCACCGCCCGCAACCACCGGCAGCCCTGAAAGCATCGAAGCTTGCCGGAGGAAGTTGATGTCGCGGCCCGAGTCGGGATGCCCGGCGTCGACGATGCAGGCGACGCCCTCGGCTTTGGCCTGCGTCAGTTCCTGCGCCATCAACGTCGGATCGCTCATCGGGTTCGGGCCCGCCGCTGGTGGCGGACCTCCCGCGCGTCCAGTTCCTCGTCCCGGGCCGGCATTCGGCGCGCCGCCGGCGCGAGGTGGCGCGGGTGGCGTGCCGAGTGGCGCCGGTCCGGGACCATTCAGCGCGCGCGCGGCCTGCGCCGCCGCGGTGAAGCGTTGATTGAAGTCGGTACCCAGCGAGAGGTGCTCGTGGAAAAGCGTCGCGCCCCCGGCGAGTTCTTCCGGTGCCATGTCCTTGAACAGCGTGCGGATGATCGCGCCCTTGGGAAATGTCGGTGCCTGCGGCGAGGCAATCGATGGCATCGCCACGGCGGCCGCGCCGAGGCCAATCAGGCGAAGCGCCTCGCGGCGCGTGGTATCTCGTGACATGGCCGACAGTATGAGGCCAGACAGGCGAGATGAGGCCAGACAGGGCGACGACGCAATCTGGAGGGCCGGTCTTGCTGTGCAGACCCGCCGGCCGGCGGGTCCACAAAGCAGGACCCGCCCTGCAGGGATTCGACTAGGCCGTCAACGGACGGCGAGTCGTGCTCGCCGGAGCAGGGACCGTGCTGCCCTCGCGCACCTCGATGAAACGCGCCACGGTGAACGCGGCAATCGACATGACCACGTCGCGGACGGCCACGTCGAGGTGACCGCCGATGACGAGGTTCACCGCGATCAGCAGCAGCCATACGCTCGCGACGTACGCGCCGATGCGCGGCGCGATGACCAGAATCGTCAGACCGACGGCGAATTCCACGACGCCGACGATCTGCATCAGCGTGACGACGGAGAAGGGCAGTAGCTGCGCCACGGCCGGGCTGACGTAGCTGCCCCAGTCGGCCAGCAGGTTGAAGAACTTGTCGAGTCCGGCCAGCGTGGCGGTCAGGCCGATGGCGACGTGCAGGACCCGGAGCGGCGTGTTCAGTCGAGTATCCATGGTGTTGCCTCCACTCGAACTGAGTGCCGGCGCCGCCAAAGGTGACGCCGCGGCCCTCCTGTCACCTTTTCCGGGGTTGTTACTCTGTTAGGCATGCAGGCCAACGCCACTACCCTGGATTTGCAGACGACGCTGTCCGACGAAGAGGTCGTGTCGCGGGTGCTCGCGGGCGAAACAGGGCTGTTCGAGGTGCTGATGCGGCGGCACAATGAGCAGGTCTATCGGGCGGCCCGGGCCATCCTGCGCGACGATCGCGAGGCCGAGGATGTGATGCAGGAGGCGTATGTCAACGCCTACGCACACCTGTCACAGTTCGACGGCCGCGCCAGATTCTCGACCTGGTTGACCAAGATCGCGGTCTACGAGGCACTGGGCCGCGCCCGCCGGCGTGGCCGCTACCAGCCGCTGGACGATACTGCCGTGGAGACATTCATGCCCCTCACGTCCGCGCCCGATCCGGAACGGCAGGCGTTCGGCCGCGAGGTTGGCGGACTGATCGAATCCGCGATCGACACACTCGGTGACGGTTATCGTGAGGTCTTCATGCTGCGCCAGGTGCAGGGTCTGAGCACTGCCGAAACCGCGCACATCCTGGGCGTCAGCGAGGATGTCGTCAAGACGCGCTTCTCCCGCGCGCGGCAGGCACTGCAGCGTGAACTGCTGGCGCGCACCGGTGCGGCCACGGCGACGGCGTTCACCTTCGGCCAATCGCGGTGCGATCGCGTGGTCGCCGCGGTGATGGCACGCCTCACCGCGTAGCAGGCGCCGCTCGGGGGCCCTCGTCTCCTCCGCGTCACCCCAGCGACAGTCCCTGGCTTTTCAAGGAATGGCCCGCCGCCGCTGTTGATCCCGTCCTCTGCCGCCGAAACGTCTCTTTGTGACGCTACGCGCTTCCTGGTTGTATTCGCGCTCGCCAGCTTCGATTATTTCGATGGAGCTGTTCGAGGAGCCGGACCGCTTCCTGTTCATCGTCCACGGACCCGCCCAGCAGTGGCATCACCACGTCTGTGCTGACTATCTCGAAGCGATGCGTGTCCAGTTCGCGTACGAGGCACAGATCCTGGCCCGCGGCTACATGCTCGAAGGCTTCGATCAGATGGCGCCGCAGCCGCGTTTGGCGACATCGCTGGGCGACTGGATGCCCATGCCGATGCCGATGCTGTTCCTCGAGGACGCCCCGCTCATCGCGCACTAAGCGCTGGTCAGACGCGCCGGTGCAGGTGCCGGTGCGGGTCCGTGCCAGAATGGGCAGCGGGCGAATGATGTCGAGTCTGCTCATCACCGGCGGCGCCGGATTCATCGGATCAAATCTCGTTCACTACGCGCTCGCGCACACGACCGACGCGATCGTCGTCGTCGACAAGCTCACCTATGCGGCGAATCCGCACTCGGTCGAGGCCTGGACGACCGAGCCACGCGTGACCTTCGTCCGCGGTGACATCGCGAATCGGCCGCTGATGGACGCGGTGGTGAACGAGCACCGTCCGCGGGCGATTCTGAACCTGGCGGCGGAAACGCACGTCGACCGGTCGATCGACTCGCCGCAGGCCTTTCTCGACACCAACGTCACCGGCACGTTCACGCTGCTCGAAGTCGCGCGTCGCTACGCCGGTACCCTGCCGCCGGCCGACCGCGAGGCCTTCCGCCTTCTGCACGTCTCGACCGACGAAGTCTACGGCTCGCTTGGCGCCGAGGGGTTGTTCCGTGAGACGACGGCGTATGCGCCGAGTTCGCCGTATTCGGCCAGCAAGGCCGGCGCCGATCACCTCGTGCGGGCGTATTGGCACACCTACCAGCTGCCGACGCTCATTACGAACTGCTCGAACAACTACGGCCCGTTCCAGCATGCCGAGAAGCTGATTCCGCTCATGATCCTCAACGCGCTGGACGCGCGGCCGCTGCCGATCTACGGCGACGGCGGCAACGTGCGTGACTGGCTGCACGTCGAGGATCACTGCGCCGCCCTCATGCTGGTCTTGCGCGCCGCCCGCCCGGGCGCCAGCTACAACGTCGGCGCCGACAACGAGCAGAACAACCTGGCGATCGTCGATCGGCTGTGCGAGGTCGTCGAGGAGGTGTATCCGGCGGCCGGCAACCCGGCGATGCAGGCGCGCGGCTTGCGCGCGTATCGTGAACTGAAGCAGTTCGTGACCGACCGGCCGGGTCATGACCGCCGCTACGCGATCGACGCGACGAAGCTGCGCACCGAGCTTGGATGGACGCCGCGGCACACCTTCGAATCCGGCCTCAGGGAAACCGTCACGTGGTATCGGCAGCGCCGGGCATGGTACGAGGCCGGACGCATCGGCTACGATCGCCGCCGGCTCGGGCTCTCCCCGACGAGCGCGTGATCATCACGAATCGATACCGATGACGACACCGACCTTGAAGGGCATCATCCTCGCCGGCGGGGCGGGGACGCGGCTGCATCCCGTGACACGAGGGATCAGCAAACAGCTGCTGCCGATCTACAACAAGCCGATGGTGTACTACCCGCTGTCGACGCTGATGCTCGCGGGCATCCGCGATGTGCTGGTGATCACCACGCCGCACGAGCAGGAGGGATTCCGGCGGCTGCTCGGCGACGGCGCCGAGGTCGGTCTCTCGATTGCCTATGCGGCGCAGCCGCGGCCGGAGGGGCTCGCCCAGGCTTTCATCATCGGCCGCGAATTCGTCGGTGCTGATCGGGTGGCGCTGGCGCTCGGCGACAATATCTTCTTCGGGGCCCACTTCACCGATTACCTCCGCACCGCCGCCGCCCGGCACGAGGGCGCCACCGTCTTCGGCTATCAGGTCCGTGATCCCGAGCGATACGGCGTCGTGGAATTTGCCGCCGGTGGCAGCGTCGTCGGCCTCGAGGAGAAACCCGCCCATCCACGATCGCACTACGCGGTCACCGGGCTCTACTTCTACGACAACCAGGTGCTCGAGATGGCGGCGCACTTGAAGCCGTCAACGCGCGGTGAACTGGAGATCACCGATCTCAATCGCTGCTATCTGCAACGGGGACAGCTGTTCGTGGAGAAGCTGACGCGCGGCATCGCCTGGCTCGACACCGGGACGCACGACGCGTTGCTGCAGGCGTCGAATTTCGTCCAGGCCGTGGAAGAGCGGCAGGGTCAGCTCATCGCCTCGATCGAAGAGATCGCGTATCGCATGAACTACATCACCGCCGCCGATCTGGAGCGGCTGGCGCGGGCGATGGGCTCGAGCTCCTACGGGCAGTACCTGCTGCGCCTGCTGGAGGATGAATGAGCCTGCGGTTCAGCGAGACCGATCTTCCCGGTGTCATCCTGATCGAGCCGCAGGTGTTTCGCGACGCGCGTGGCTTCTTCCTGGAGACCTTCCATGCCGGGAAATACGCGGCGGCCGGGATTCCGACGAAGTTCCTTCAGGACAACCAGTCGTCGTCGGTGAAGAACACGCTGCGCGGGCTGCACCTGCAGTGGCGCAAGCCCCAGGGCAAGCTGGTCCGCGTGGTCCGCGGTGAAGTGTGGGACGTGGCGGTGGATCTGCGGCGCGATCTGCCGACATTCGGCCGCTGGACGGCGGTGATGCTCTCGGCCAATAACTTTCATCAACTCTACATCCCCCCGGGTTGTGCCCATGGCTTCTGCGTGCTCAGCAATGTGGCCGAAGTGGAGTACAAGTGCACTGAGTTCTACGACCCGGCCGACGAAGTGGGCATCGCCTACGACGACCCGGAGCTCGCGATTCCATGGCCGGTCCAGGCGCCGCTGCTCTCGGTCCGCGATCAGCACCATCCCACGCTCAGAGAATTGCTGGAGAAGCAAGGCGAACGAGGTGTAGCGCCGCCCGGCGCGTCGATACTTCGCGGTGCAGACAACGGCCTTTGACGACGTCGTGACCGGCGTTCCTCACGGTCCGGTATGAGCCGCGAGGCTCCTGCGGCGCGCGGCGACTCGATTCCGGCCGTCTCGATCGTGATCGTCACGTGGAACGGCCGGCAGTATCTCGAGGATTGCCTCACGGCGGTCTCCGCACAACAGGGCGCTGACTTCGAAACCATCGTTGTCGATAACGCGTCCAGCGACGGTACCGCGTCGTGGCTGCGCTCCCGATTCCCATGGGTCCGCGTCCTCACCCTCGATCGCAATCTGGGATTCGCCGGCGGCAACAACGCCGGCGTGCGCGCGGCCCGCGGTCGCTACGTTGCGTTGCTGAACAACGACACCATCGTCGAAGAAGGATGGCTCCGCGCGCTGATGGATGGCATCGACGAGCCCGCGGGATTTCTGCTGACGACCTCGCGCGTCGTCTACATGCACGATCCACGCGTGATCGACAGCGCCGGGGACGGCGTGATGCTGGCGGGAGGGGCATTCAAGCGCGCGCATGGCGCCGCTGTCGAGACGGCGAGCGAATCACGCGAGGTCTTCGGCGTCTGTGGCGCCGCCTGTCTGATGCCGCGATGGCTATTCGACGATCTAGGCGGCTTCGACGAAGACTTCTTTTTTTCGCACGAGGATGTCGACCTCTCGTACCGGGCACGGCTGCTTGGCTATCGGTGCCGCTACGTGGCCGAGGCGATGGTGCGCCATCACGGAAGCGGCACGTCGGGCAAGGCCAGCGCCTTTGCCGTGTTCCATGGGCAGCGGAATCTGGAATGGATGTATGTCAAGAACACGCCGCCCGGCCTGTTGTTGCGGACGCTGCCATCGCATCTCGGATACAACGCGGCGGCCGCGGTGCATTTCGCGCGCATCGGCTGTCTGAGCGCGTACGTGCGCGGCAAACTGGCGGCGGTGGCGGGACTGCCGCGCCTGCTGCGCAAGCGCGCGGCGATTCAGCGCCGCCGGCGTGTTGACGCGTCTGCGTTGGCCGCCCAAATGGAGAAGCGATGGCTCGCGGCGAAGCGACGCGAGAAGCGGTTCGACGCCAGCCTGATCGACTGAGTCCATTCTCAATCGGTCTACTCGTGGAACTTGGTCAGTCCCGCTGGCCGGTCACGCGGCCATCGCGGCGATGCACGGCGAAATCGATGCGTGAGCGGCCCGGAAGATCGCCGACCTCGCCGAATCCCGTGCTGACGAGCGGCAGTGGAAAGTTCGCTCTATCCGCCAGGCGATCGACCGCCCCTTTGTCGATGCTGAACGTGCTGTTCAGGAGACGTTCAGCGTCGCGTGCGTTATAAACGGGCGGTGCGGGTTCTGGTCCTCGAAGATGAAGCGGCGCTCGCGGGCCGCCTGAAGGCGGCTCTTGAAGCTGCCGGTTATGCCGTCGATTGTGTCGATGACGGCGGGCGCGGTGAATTTCTGGTCGCGACCGAGCAGTACGACGCCGTGCTTCTCGATCTCGGGCTGCCGACGCTGGATGGCCTGACGCTGCTGCGGCAATGGCGGGACAGCGGCGTCACCACCCCGGTGCTCGTGCTCACGGCGCGGGCGAGCTGGCACGAGAAGGTGACCGGCATCGACGGCGGTGCCGACGACTACGTGACCAAGCCGTTCCAGATCGAGGAGGTGCTGGCGCGGCTGCGGGCGCTGATTCGACGGGCCAGTGGTCAGGCCGCACCGGCGCTGCAGTGCGGCGCCGTTGTCCTCGACCCGCGGGCGGCACGGGTGACCGTCGAGGGCGCGCCGGTTCGCCTCACCAGCCACGAGTTCCGGGTGCTCTCGTACCTGATGCACCATCGCGGCCGCGTCGTCTCGCAAGCCGAACTCGCGGAACATATCTACGCGCGCGACGAGGATCGCGATTCGAACACCGTCGAAGTGTTCGTGGCGCGCCTGCGCAAGAAGGTCGGCGCCGACGCGATCTCGACCGTACGTGGTCTTGGTTACCGGATGGAGGGGGCGTGAGGCCGCGGTCACTCTATGCCCGCCTGATTGCCGGGACGCTCGCCTGGACCGTCGGCCTGCTGCTGGCCGCAATGCTCCTCGCGCATGCGTGGCTGCAGTTTCACCCGCGCTCAGCACTGTTTCTGCACAACTCGATGCTCGTGTTCGTCGGTGCGGTGCTGATCACGGCTGGTGTCTCGGTCATCCGACGCGGGATGTCGCCGTTCGTGATGTTGCGCGAACGCCTCGCGGCCGTTCGCGAGGGACGGAGCCCGCGGCTCGAAGGGGACTATCCGACTGAGGTCGAACCACTGGTGCATGACCTCAACATGCTGCTCGAGGAGCGCGAACAGCGCGTCGCCCGCGCGGTCGCGAAGGCGGGGGACCTCGCGCACGGACTCAAGACGCCGCTTGCGATCCTGATGCAGGACATCGAACGCGCCACCGCGCTCGGACAACACGATCTCGCCGCCTCGATGCGCCAGCAGGTCGAACGCATGCGGCGGCAGATCGATTCGCACCTGGCACAGGCGCGAGCGACCGCACGCGGCACGATGGGGGCGCGCGGTGGAGTCGGCGATGCCGCGCAGGCGATCGCTCGCGCGATGGAACGGTTGTACGTCGATCGCCACCTCACGATCGCGGTTGCTGTCGCCGCGGATCTCACGGTTCGCGTCCCGCCCGAGGATCTCGAGGAGATGATCGGCAATCTCGTCGACAATGCCTGCAAGTGGGCGAGCTCGCGTGTGGCCATCGCGGCTGCAGCCGCCGACGATCGCGTCACGATCGAGGTGGATGACGATGGCAAGGGGCTGGATCCGTCGATGCGGCAGGCGGTGCTGCACCGCGGCGTGAGAGCGGACGAACGTGCGCCCGGATCAGGGCTCGGCCTTGCCATCGTTCGCGACCTCGCGAGCGCCTATGGCGGGACGGTGGCCCTCGAGCAGTCGCCTCAGGGCGGCCTGCGGGCGCGTCTGACGTTGCCCGCCGTCTCCGCATAGGGTCCCGGCGGCTGGCGCCAGGTCTTCGCGGGCCGCGATAACATTCGCGGTCATGGCGTCCACCATTCAGGTGCTCAGCGACGAGCATCCCGTCAGCGTTGCGCAGTGGCTGATCGCGATCACGTGCGGACTGATCGTGTTCGTCGACGGCTTCGATGCGCAGGCCATGGGTTTCGTCACGCCCGCCGTGATCGCGCAGCTGCACGTGACGCGGCCCGTGCTCGGATCGGTCACGTCGAGCGGACTGTTCGGCATGATGATCGGCGCGCTGATCTTTGGCACGGCTGCCGATCGGATCGGCCGCAAGCCAATCCTCGTTGCGTCAACGCTGACGTTCGCGATCGGCGCGCTGCTCACCGCCACCGCAACCGACGTCCAGGGACTGGTGTTGTTTCGGCTCTTCACCGGACTCGGGATGGGCGGTGCAATGCCGAATGCCATCGCCCTCACCGCCGAATCGGTCTCACCGGGGCGCCGGGCGACGGCCGTGACGGCGATGATTTGCGGGTTCTCGCTCGGTGCGGCGTCCGGCGGATTCGTCGCCGCCGAACTGATTCCCCGCTTCGGCTGGCCATCCGTGTTCGTCGTCGGTGGCACGTTCCCGATCGTGATCTCGATTCTCGCGATGCTGGTGCTTCCGTCGCGGACGATCAGCGTGGAGCCCGAGCTGGTCACGCCGGATGACGCGGCGCGGTTTCCCGTGACGCGGTTGTTCAGCAGCGGCCGCACCCTCGTGACGTTGATGATCTGGGTGATCTACTTCATGAATCTCCTGGTCCTCTACTTCGTCAACAGTTGGCTGCCGACGATCATGAACGACAGCGGCATTGCCCTGGCCACCGCCAACCGCGTCACCGCGATGTTTCAGCTTGGTGGCGTGACGGGCGCGGTGCTGTTGTCTCGGGCCCGGCCGTCGTTCGGCCTCCTCGCGGGTGTGTTCGCGTGGGCGGCGATCTGGATCATCGTGACCGGCGTCGCGGGTGCCGCAGTGCCACTGCTGATCGGGTCGATGCTGGCCACCGGCATCGGCATCGTCGGCGGCCAGAATCTCTCGCACGCGCTGAGCTCGGAGGTCTACCCGACTGGTGTTCGTGCCACCGGCCTCGGCTGGGCTCTTGGCGTCGGCCGCGTCGGTTCGATTGTCGGGCCACTGATCGGTGGATATCTGCTCGCGCGCGGCGGCAATGCCGAGCACGTCCTCTGGTCCGCCGCCATTCCCGCCACCATTGCCGCGCTCGCGGCCGGGACGATTGCGATCGCTCATCGGGGGTAGCTGGACTCGCGGTTGCTACTCTCAGGAGCAGAGGGGCCGAGAAGGAGATCTGCTCCTCGGCCGTTTCGGCTTCTGGGGGCGCCCATGTCGCGTCTTGCGCTACTCGTAGTGACGGTGATCGCGGCGGTCGCGGTGACGCGCGGAGCACAGCAGCGTCAGACGTTTGCGCCGCACGAATTGAAATCGGGCGATGCGCCTCCCGCCATCGTCTGGGATACACCGGATCTGCCGAAGCATCCCGTGTCGTTCGAGTCGGCGGAAGAACGGCGGCTGCGTCTTGATGTGGTTGCGCGCGGACTCGAACAGCCGTGGTCGATGGCGTTTCTTCCGGACGGTGCGATGTTGATCACCGAGCGCGCCGGGCACATCCGCGTGCTGCGCGGCCGTGAGCTCTCCGCACCGATCGAGGGCGTGCCGACGGTGCAGACCGGCGGCTCGCGCGGCCTGCAGGGGTTGATGGACGTGGTACTCCATCCCGATTTCGCGCACAACCACTGGGTGTACCTCACCTACCACAAGCCGATCGGTGATGGGGACGCCGGCGCGATCACGCTGGCGAGAGGCACGTGGACCGGCGAGCGGCTCGCGGACGTCCGCGACATCTTCGAATCCGGCGCGACGGACACCGAAGCGTCTCGTCTGGTATTCGGCCGCGACGGCATGATCTACCTGTCGATCAGCGCTCCGGGATCGCCGAAGTTCCAGCGCGCGCAGGATCCGGGTGACTACGCCGGCAAGGTGGTGCGGCTGCGTGACGATGGCAGCGTACCGGCGGATGATCCGTTCGTCGGCCGCGCGGGATACAAGCCGGCGATCTTCACCATGGGTCATCGCAACGGCCATGCGCTCGCGGTGAATCCAGAGACCGGCGATATCTGGGCCACCGAGCAGGGCCCGAGCGGCGGCGACGAACTGAACATTCTTCGCGCCGGGCGCAACTACGGCTGGCCGTTCGTCAGTTACGGCCGCGATTATTGGGGTGAGAAAGTCTCGCCGCGCCCGTCGGTCGATGGCTTCGAAGATCCGGCTGTCGTCTGGCTGCCGTCGATCGGCCTGACGGGGATGACGTTCTACACCGGCGATCGATTCCCGCACTGGAAGCGGAACGTGTTCGTCGGCGGGCTGCGGGAAGGCGGTGTCCCCCGCACGGGTCAGATCCAGCGCATCGTGTTCAACGAGCGCTGGGAGGAGCTGCGCCGCGAGCCGTTGCTGACCGATCTGAAGCAGCGCATTCGTGACGTCCGCCAGGGGCCTGACGGTTTGCTGTACGTGTTGACGGCTGAAGAAGACGGCGCGCTGCTGCGAATCGAGCCCCGTTAACAGAAACGCCACGACGAACACGACGACGTACGGCGGCCTCTTTGTTCCGAGACGATAATCAACACGTGGCCGGCTACGTCACTGACACGCCTTATCCGGATACCTTCTTCAGAGAGCTGTCGCCCGCGTGGTTGAACTACGTGGCGGCAGTGAATGGACTGGCGCCTCGCGCCATTGACGACGCGTTCACGTATCTCGAGCTTGGCTGCGGCTTCGGCACATCGACGGTGATCAATGCCGCGGCGTTTCCGCAGGCATCGTTCCATGCCTGCGACTTCAACCCGACACACGTCGACGGCGGCCGCCGGTATGCGGCGGTGCTTGGCGTCGATAACGTCACGTTCCATGACGCGCCGTTCGATCGTCTTGCGCGGCGCGATCTGCCAGCGTTCGACTTCATCGCGCTGCACGGTGTGTACAGCTGGATCGATGCGTCTGCCCGCATGGCGGTGCGAGGGTTGATCGATCGATGGCTCAGGCCGGGTGGTCTGGTCTACGTCAGTTACAACACGCTGCCAGGCTGGACGCACGAACTGCCGCTGCGCCGGTTGATCGTGGAGCTGGCCGCGACCGAAGCCGGCAATGCGGGTGCCCAGGGTGAGGCGGCAGCCACGACGCTGGCGATGCTCCAGAAGTCCGACTGGCGCTATTTCACTGCCAACCCGGCGGCGGTCGATGCGGTGTCGGCGTATGTGCGTGGCGAAGGTGAATACCTCGCGCACGAATTCATGAACGCCGCATGGGAGCCGTTCTATTGCGTCGACGTCGCGGACGATCTTGCGGCGATTGGCCTGTCGCTCGTCGGCAGCGCCACGCTTGTCGACAACCACCTGGCGCTGGTGCTCGATGGCAGGGCGACGACGACGATCGGAGCGCTGGCGACGGAGCGTCAGCGTCAGTTGGCAATCGATTTCGCGCGGAACCAGCGGTTTCGGCGCGATGTGTTCACGCGCGGTGGCCACGCCGATCCCGACGCAATCCGCTCGATTCCCGTCGGCTGCGCGACCGACACCGATGACATCGGCGCGACCGTGCGCGTCCCGCGAGGCGAGATTCGGTTCGGCGACGAATTCATTCACGACGTGCGCCGGCACGTCGCCGACGGTTCATGGCAAATCGGCGATCTAGTGACGACGCTGGGCCGGGCCGAAGGTCGATCCCCACGCGAATGCCAGGATGCGTCGGCCATCGTGCGAAATCTCTTGTTTCTGGTTGCGGGAGGAGCGCTGGTCCCGCATGCGAGGGCACGGCGTGTGCCGGCGGGCACGCTCACCAGGCTTGGCAGTCCGGCGATCGCCGCGGCGTTGGCCGATGCGGCCGCCAGAGGTGTCCGAAGGCCGGTCCCGAGCTCGATCTATGGCAACGGCGTGATGGTCGAACCATCCGAGGCACGGGCGCTCCTTGATTGGTCGCAATCGACTGACGCACGCGGATCGGCGGCACGCTCGTTTCCGAGTGCACGCCGGCTGAAGGTGCTGGCGCGTCTCGGCCTGGTCGCCTGAGAACGATCGTGGACGACGTCTGGACCATCGGTCACTCGACGCGCTCGCTCGAGGAGTTCATCGGCGTCCTGCGTGTTCACGACATCGAGGCGATCGTCGACGTCCGGCGCTTTCCGGGCTCGCGGCGATTGCCCCACTTCAACGAAGGTCCGTTGGCAGACGGTCTCGAGCACGCGGGGATCGCGTATCGATCAGTGCCGTCGCTTGGCGGCCGCCGCCGGCCTGCACCGGACTCGGTCAATACCGGCTGGCGGCACGAGGCGTTTCGCGGCTATGCCGATCACCTCGCCAGCGAGGAATTCGCCGGAGGGTTGTTCGAGCTGGTGACGATTGCCGGGGGCCTCCGAACGGCTGTGATGTGTGCGGAGATGTTGTGGTGGCAGTGCCATCGCCGGTTGATCGCCGATGTCCTGCTGACGCTCGGCTATCAGGCGTGGCACATTCAGACCGAAAAGCCGGCGGAGGCACATCGATTGATAGACCCCGCCAGGCTCATCGACCGGCAACTCTCGTACGCCGCCGGGCAGGAGACGCTCTTCTAGTATTCTCTGGCCGTGCTGCTGCTCGGCCGCGTTCCGCCGCCGCCGTTGTCCGCGTATCAACTACCTTTTTCCTACAAGACGGCCTGGTGCGGCTCGCCGATACTGCCCTGATGACTGAGATGATCGCCAGGCGTCGCGCACGGAAGGAGTGGCAGTTCTTCGCTGTGCTGTCGCGCGCCGACGCGGCGTTGGCCACCGCGTGGTGGATCGTCCTGACGCTCCGCGGCCTGCTGCCTGCCGCGTTCGCGGTCGCCATGGGCCTGCTGGTCGGCGCGGTGCAGCAGGGCGGCAGCCTCACCACGCCGCTCGTAATTACCGGCGTCATCTTCGTGCTGCTGCAGGTCCTGACGCCGCTGCACCAGGTGATCAGTGCCAACCTCGGCGATCGCACGGCGGCCTGGTTGTACGACGAGCTCACCACGGCCTGCGTGTCCCCACCGGGCATTGGTCACCTCGAGGATCCCTTGCTCGCCGCCGATCTCATCGTCGCGCGCGACTTCGATCTCGGCATGACCGGCCCACCGCTCAGCATCTCGATCGACTTCATCGCGAATGGTCTGGTGACGATGATCGGCGGGCTCGCGTGCGCGGTAGTGCTCATGCAGTTCGCGTGGTGGGCTCCCCTCGTGCTCGGCGGCGCGTGGCTCGCCACGCACTGGCTGCTGCGGGAGAGCGCCGTCTGGCGCGATCGCAACACCACGGAAGTGCGCGGCGCCCAGCGCGATGCCGACTATGCGTTCCGTCTGGCGGTCGATCCGGGGCCGGCGAAAGAGCTGCGGGTCTTCGGCCTGGCCGGGTGGACCATTGCGCGCTTCACCGAGCGCCGGACGCTGTTGCACAGGCTGCAGTACGAGGCGACACGCCTTCGGGAGCGCCCGCTCGCCGGAGCCTTGACGCTGGTTCTTGTGGCCAACGCGATCGTGTTCTGGGCGATCGCGCGCGGCGCGCTTGCCGGCGCGGTACCGATTGGGGACGCCGTCACGTTCGCCCAGCTCGCCGTTGGCACGTCGATGATTGCGTTCGGCGGGCTCAACTGGGCGCTCGACGGCGCCGCCGCTCCGGTCGCGGCATCGCTCAGGCTGCGGGAGAAGACCGCTGCCGCCGGCGCGCTGCCGGTCGGGATGGCGCGGGTTGCCGGGGCTGCTTCGCGAGCTCCGGCCTACGAGCCGGAGCGGCGCGTCACGGGGATGCCGGCGCGCGAGATCCGTTTCCGTGACGTCACCTTTGCGTACCCGGGTGGCGCGCCGGTACTCGAACACTTCGATCTCACCATTCCGTCGGGGACGTCGCTGGCGATCGTCGGTCAGAACGGCGCCGGCAAGACAACGCTCGCGAAGTTGCTGTGCCGGATGTACGACCCGCAGAGCGGCGCGATCGAAATCGATGGCGTGGATCTGCGGACGCTTGCCCTCGACGACTGGCGCGCGCGACTGACCGCAGTGTTCCAGGATTTCATTCGTCTGGAACTGCCGCTGCGCGACAACGTGGCGCCGCTTGGCGCGAGCGACGAGATCGTGCGGGCGGCGCTCGAGGACGCGGGTGCCGCGAACCTGGCGTTGCTCGATACGATCCTGGCGAAGGGCTACGCCGACGGCACCGATCTCTCCGGTGGGCAGTGGCAGAGGGTGGCGCTGGCGCGCACCCTTGCAGCGGTGAAGCAGGGGGCGGGTCTGGTGCTGCTGGACGAGCCGACCGCGCAGCTCGACGTGCGCGGCGAGGCCGAGATCTTCGACCGACTCCTGCGCGCGACGCGGCATTGCACGACGATCCTGATCTCGCACCGCTTTTCAACCGTACGCCACGTCGATCGCATCTGCGTGCTCGAACACGGGCACGTCGTCGAACTCGGCACCCATGAGGAGTTGATGGCGCCGGGCGGGCGCTATCACCGGATGTTCACGCTGCAGGCAGAACGATTCGCTTCGGGACGTGGTGAGGAACATGAGCCGGGCGAGGAGGTCGCGTATGACGTCCTCTAGCAATGCCGGGCCCGCTTCGCAGCCCCGGCCCGATCTCGAGCCGCTGCCGCCGGCGCTCTCGTCGATGTGGCGGCTGTGCAAGCTGGGCTACCGCCATGAGCCGCGCCTGATGATGGTGGCATTCGTGCTGTCGCAGCTGGCGGCGCTGCCTGACGCCCTGCTGGCGCTCTGGCTGATGGTGCTCGGCAATGCCGTCGTCCAGCGGCGCCCGACGCTGCTGCTCGTCGCGGCGATCGGTCTCGGTGTGTCGGCCACCGCCACCTGGTTCCTGATGACCGTCAGCACGCGCGTGCAGCGGCGCTTTCGCGACAAGGTCACGATCGCGCTCGAAGCCCACGTCGCGAGGCTGCAGGCGTCAATCGTGACGCTCGCGCATCAGGAACGCCCGGAGTACCTCGATCGCCTGGCGATGCTTCGCCACCAGGTCTTCGTCCTGGATCACATGTATATGTCGCTGTTCACCACCTGCGGATGGATCCTCCGCCTCGCGGTGACGGTGATTCTGCTGGCCTCGATTCATCCGGCGCTGATCCTGCTGCTGGTGTTCGCACTGCCGACGGTCTACACGGCCACGTGGCGGCCCGCGGTCGAGCGCGTCGTGCAGGAACGCAGCGAACAGCCGAATCGCCTGGCGCGCCATCTCTTCACGATCGCCACGACGGCGGCACCTGGCAAGGAAGTGCGCGTCCTGCGCATCGGTGACCGGTTGATCGAGGGCCGCCGGCGGGCGTGGGAACTCGGCTTCCTGCCGATCGCGCGTGTGCGCTGGCAGACGGCGGCGTGGCACGCGGCAGCCTGGACGATCTTCGGCCTGGCCTACGTCGGCGGCATCGTGTTCGTGGCGTGGGGCCTCCGGGCGTCTGCCGGCGCGGTGCTGCTCGTGCTTGCGGCCGGATCGCGGCTCTCCGCCTACATCGGTGCAACCGTCGGTGAGCTCGGGTTCCTTCGCGGATTCTGGATGGACGGTTCGCGGCGCCTTGCGTGGCTGGAGGATTACGCGAACCGCGTGGCCGCCGCGCCCGATCTTCCGCCGCCGCCGTCGCTGACGCGCGGCATCAGCTTCGACCACGTGTCGTTCGCGTATCCGGGAACGTCGACGCTGGTGCTCGAGGACGTGTCGCTCACCCTTCCGGCCGGCGCCATTGTCGCCGTCGTCGGCGAGAACGGAGCGGGGAAGACCACACTGGTCAAGCTGCTGGCGCGGATGTATGACCCGACGGAGGGCGCGATCCTGATCGACGATCGCCCGCTCGCGCGCATTCCGGCGGACCAGTGGCGAGAGCGGCTGGCGGGGGCGTTCCAGGATTTCGTCCGGTTCGAATTCGTGGCCAGGCACAGCGTCGGCCTGGGCTACCTGCCGCAGCTCGATGTCGAGCCGGCAGTCGCCGCCGCGGTGACGAGGGCCGGCGCGACCGACGTGATCGAGAAACTGCCGGCCGGCCTGGGGACGCAACTGGGACCAACCTGGCCCGGCGGGGTCGATGTGTCGTTCGGTCAGTGGCAGAAGCTGGCGCTGGCCCGCGGGTTCATGCGTGAGGGTCCGCTGGTGCTGGTGCTCGACGAGCCTACGGCCGCGCTCGACGCCGAAACGGAGCACGCGTTGTTCGAGCGCTACGCCGCCGCGGCCCCAAAGGCCGGAACAGCAGGTTCGTCAGGAAACGGACGGATTACGGTCCTGGTGTCCCATCGCTTTTCCACCGTGCGCATGGCCGATTTGATTGTCGTTCTGGACGGTGCGCACGTCGTCGAGACGGGCACACACGACCGGTTGATGGCCATGAACGGCCGCTACGCGGAGCTTTATCGCATTCAGGCGCGCTCGTACCAATAGTTGTTACAATCGTCCATCCTTCATTGGTGGTGTTCATGCGCCGAATTCGTACCGCGTCCGCTGCCGTCCTGATCCCGCTGTGTTTTGGAATCGCCGCCTTCTGGGGCCGCCAGGCTCTGAGCGCCCAGGACCGGGTCACGCAGGAATATCAGACGTTCACCGCCGCCCTTCGTGCCATAGAGGACCAGTATTCAGGCGAGGTGAAGTCCGACGAGCTGGTCTACGGTGCGATCTCCGGCCTGCTCGGCACGCTGGACCCGCACTCGCACTTCTCGGATCCGAAGTCGTACGCGCAGGATCGCGAACGCCAGGAGGGCCGCTACTACGGACTCGGTATCTCCATCCGGCAGCAGAACGCTGACGTCGTCATCGGCGGTGTCTATGAAGGGGCGCCGGCGTACGAGTCCGGGCTCCGCCGTGGCGACGTCATCTCGGCGATCGAGGGAGAGAACATCAAGGGGTGGGGAAGTGACCGCGTCGTCGCGCGCCTGCGTGGTCCGCGCGGGACGTTCGTGAATATCGCGGTCCAGCGCTACGGCTTCGACCAGCCGATTCAGTTGAAGGTGCGCCGCGACGAGGTGCACATTCCGACCGTCTCGGTGGCGGTCATGCTCGACAGCACGACCGGCTACATCAAGGTCGATCAGTTCGGCGAGAACACGGATGCTGAACTCGGTCGCGCGCTCGGCGACCTGACGAAGCACGGCATGAAGCGCCTGTTGTTCGACCTCCGCGCCAATCCGGGCGGCGTGCTGCCGCAGGCGATCCTCGTCGCCAACCGATTCCTCCCACGCGGCGCGATGATTGTCTACACGCGCGGCCGCGTCGCCGACTCCGCCCAGGATTACCGTGCCATCGAGCCGAGCGCCTATCTCGACGTGCCGATGGTGACGCTCGTCAATCGCGACAGCGCCAGCGCGTCGGAGATTGTGTCGGGCGCCCTTCAGGATCACGATCGGTCGCTGATCGTCGGCGAGACGACGTTCGGGAAGGCGCTGGTGCAGTCGGTCTATCGCGTCAGCGGCGGCGCCGGCGCGGCCATCACGACCGCACGCTACTTCACGCCGAGCGGCCGGATGATTCAGCGTCCGTGGGACGCGACCTTCGACGAGTACTTGCTGTACGGCGCCCACGAACAGGACGGCACCAGGGTCCACAAGCCCGAGGACCTGAAGCACACCGATTCGGGCCGGCCGGTCTACAGCGGCGGCGGCATCGAACCCGACAAGCGCTTTGCGGGACGAATCGACGGCTTCAACCCGACGCCGTTCGCCCGCGCGATCATGAGCCGCGGCCTCTTCGACGAGTTTGCCGAGCACTTCTCGCGCGCCGGCGATACCCGGATCCCCGCCGGCGTCACCAGCAAGCAGCGCCCGCTGGCCGACGGTTTCCTCGTCAACGACGCGACAATGGCGGACTTCAAGGATATGGTGAAGCAGTCACGCATGAAGTTCGACGACAAGGCGTGGGACCAGGACCTGACCTTCATCACCGCGGAAGTGCAGAAGGAAATCGACACCGATCTGTTCGGACTTGCCGTGGCTTACGAGCACCTCGCCAGGCGCGACCCGCAGCTTGGTTTCGCCACCGCACAGTTCCCAGACGCCGAGAAGCTGCTGGCCCTGAGCAGCGCAACCCGCTCGACCACGAACAATCGCCAGACCGGCACGCTGCAGTAGATCTCAGGGGCTCGTGGCTCGTGTGGCCATCGCTACCGGCTACCGAACCCAGGCCACCGGCGACGCCCCACGAGCCACCCGCCAGCCATCAGCGTCGCGTCAGCGTCGCGCTCAGCGTCTCCAGCGCCTGTTCTCCGTCAATCACGACAGACCGTTCCAGCGACGCGTAGCCGTCGCGTGTGATGCGCACGGTTTTCGCGCCCAGCGGCAGGTGATCGATCGTCACCGGTGTCTGTCCCCAGCCGATCCCGTTGACGGTGACGCGGGCGCCGGCCGGCGTGCTGGTCACGCGCAACCGTCCTTCATTCGCGCGGGCGTGTGAACTTGTCGCGCCGGCGCCCTCGACGCGGGCGGCGCGGACGACCGGTGCTCTCGGCCGCACGGGCGCCGGCGCGGCCACAACCGGCTTGCTCTGCGACGCTGCCGTGCTCGAGAGAGTTGCCGGAAGGGGTGCGGCCGCCGTCGGAGCGGCCGCCGGAGCGGCTATCGGCGTCGGCGGCGCCGGCTGAACCGCAGGCTGTGCCACCGGAGCGGCCTGGGCGATCTCCGGCCCCACTTTCTTCGCTGGAATCAGCGTGAAGATGATGCCGAGTACCGCGGCCACCCCTAGCGCGCCGAGCGCCGCGACCAGTGTCACGGGAGGTTGCGTTCGACGACGGCGCGTGTTGGTGTTCGTCACGACTGGAAACGCGGCCGTAGGGGCACTCGGGGGAAGCGGCTGCGTGGCGGCGGTCGGTACGAGCAGCGGCTCGTTGACCGGCGGCGTCACCGTCACGATTGGTGTGATGGTGGGCTCGGGCGGCGATTGCAGCTCGTCCCGCAGTTGCTGCACCGCGAGTTCAGCACGGAATCGCGCCTCGGCGCGTGAATACATGTCGCCGCGCAGACGCGGTTTCGGATTCGTGGATGGCTGCTGGCTCGGCATGTCGGCATTCTCCAGTTGCCACGGCGACAGCCCCGCGGCGGGTTCCGACTGAAGCAAGCGAGGTGCCGGTAGAGATTTGGACCCGGCAACGCCGGGCTAGTTCACGCTCTCGCGCGTGACGTCGTTGCGGTCGTCCTGGCAGATGTATTCGAAGATCTCGCCGCCGTCGATCCATGAGGATGCCGTGCTCGGGGTGATCGACCATCGAATGGTCCAGGGCGCGGTGTAGGCGCCAGGGTCGTCGATCGTCGCTTCGTAGGTAATCGACTTCAATCCGGTCCGCGTGATGCGTTCGGTCAGGTGCAGTTGCGACGTCGTCGGATATGAGCCGGCGATCCACTGCTTCTCGTTGAAGCCAACCGTGTCGATGACCAGCGTGTCGCCTTCCCATTTGCCGGTCGAGTGGCCGAGGAAGGTGGGTCGCAGACCGGGGGGATGGCCGCGGCCGTCCATGAATATCTGCCGCCACGAATGCGGGCCGGCGATGTTCAGGATGAAGATGCTCTGTTGATCCGGCGCGTCGACGAAATCGAATCCCGGCGCGTTGAAGAAGCCGGGACCGCTCGTGGGCTTGCAGTACACGGATGGCGGATAGAGGTCGACGCGCGAGCCTCGGTATTGCTGCAGCGCGCGGGCCCATGGCTGGAGCGGGACATTGCCCGCGCGGCCGCCCAGACCAGGACGAACCTCCCAATAGCCCTTGGCCGCTTTCGACGACCCGAGTGCAACGTGCCCATCCGGTAGCCGCGGCGCGGGTGCATCAGGCGCCGGTGCTGGTTGCGCGCCCGGGCCTGCACCTCGGCCGCCCTGCGCTGCCACCGTGCCGCAGAGCAGCGATACAGCAATGCAGATCCCGACGGCCAGAACAGCAGGACGGCCCTTTACGGGCCGCCTGTGACCGCTCGGTCGGCACCGGCCCGGAGTCCGGCAACGATCGTTCATCGTCATCGCATCGGCAGCTTGTCGCCGGTCGTCAGCACCATCCTCGTCGTCGGCATGGAGCCGGCGGCGTCGGTGCCGTTCTTCGCGAGAGCCGCGCCTTCGACGGTGACGCGATCGCCGATCTTCAGCGTGTCCCGCTTCCAGCCGCCTCGCACGAGCGCGTACGGTGGGCCCATCTCCACCTTGAAGCTGTGGACCGAGCCGGCCGTATCCTTCGAATCGATGAAGACGAACGCGTGCGGGTTGATCCAATCGAGCTTGGTCACCGTGCCCGAGATGTCGATGACCTTCGAAGCGTCGTACTCGGCCTCGAACGAGTGGTGCGCGCGCACGCCGAAGCCGGCGCCGACCAGCATGATCATCAGCATGACCGCCGCCGAGCGAAGGATCAGTCTCATGGCCTCCCTCATCGTGCAAATGTCGCTTCCGCGTTTTCCTCGCAGAAGTACTCCTGGATGTCCTGGTCGGGCACCCAGTTCAGCGTGAAGCCGCCCGTCCACGTGCGCGTGTACGTGCGCGGGTCGTCGACCGTTACTTCATACCTGAGCGTGTTCAGGTCCGGCCGCGTGAAGCGCTCCACCAAGTGCAGCGCCTCAGTATGCGGCAGACCACCGTTGGTAAACCAGAAGCGCTCGTTATACCCGATCGAGTCGACCATCAGCGTGTCCTTCGATTCCCACCTGCCGACGGAGTTGCCGTAGTAGCTGAGGACGACTTCCGCCGGCTGTCCCTGCGGTCGCCCATCCGTGTTGATGACGCGCCAGTTGCGGTCGCCGCCGCCGCTCAGCACCATGACGCGCCCGAGATCGCGCTGTTCGACGAACTGGACGCCGTTCGGCATCTGGAACTGACGCGGGCCGCCGGCCGGCAAGCAGCGGCCGGCCGGGTCGTC
The DNA here is from genome assembly GCA_035496255.1 of Vicinamibacterales bacterium. Taxonomy (GTDB): domain Bacteria; phylum Acidobacteriota; class Vicinamibacteria; order Vicinamibacterales; family UBA2999; genus Gp6-AA40. Next base: position 63,010 of record DATJEU010000079.1, on the reverse strand, counting down.
CTGCAGCAGCCGCCGCTGACGGTACAAATAGAGCGCGCGTGACCACGGCTGGAAAGGTGCGACCTTGTCGACGTCGTTGAGGTTCGTCAGCAGGCCTTCGTCGCTCATCCCGATACGGCCCGCATTGCTGTCCACCAGGACGCGCGTGCTCGGGTCGGACCAGTAGCCTTTCTTGCCCGGCTCAGGGCCAAGACGCACCTGACCGTCCGGCCATCGCGGCGCCGGCTGCTTGATACCCACGCGCACGACCCTTGCCGGCGCTGCCGTGAACACCGCTCGACCCGTGCGGACCAGCACGACCGACTTCGCGAGCAACTGCGGCGACGCGTCACGCGCCAGCGCGCCGTCGACGCGGACGATGTCGCCGATGGCGACCGACGTGTTTTTCCAGTTGCGCGATTCGAGCTCGATCGGGTTGCCCACTTCCACCGCCCAGTTGGTCACCGTGCCGGTGGCATCCTTCACGTCCACGAAGATGAACGCATGCGGGTTCACCCACGCGACCTGCGTGACCGGTCCCTGGAGCCGCAGCGAGCGGCTCGAATCGTACGTGGCGACGGACGGCGTCTGCGCCAACGGCGAGGCGATCGCCACAAAAGCCGCCACGACGAACACGACGAAAAACGACGACCACGACATCCAGAACGACGACAGGCGTCGTGCCGTCGTAGGCCATCGTCGTGGCGTCGCGGTTGTCGTCGTGCTCTGCATCCTCGGTTACCTCAGCGCGTAGACAAACGTGGCGTTACCTGCGGACACGGCCACATATTGCTTGCCGTTGACCGCGTAGGTCATCGGGCCGGAGGCGACCTGGCCGCCGGTCATCGATTTCCACAGCAGGGTGCCATTCCTGGCGTCGAGCGCGAAGAAGTAGCCTTCGCGTCCGCCTGCGAACAGCAGGTCGGTCGACGTGGTGAGGATACCGCTGTCGGTGACGTCCGGCAGTGCGAACGCCCACTTCTTGTCGCCGGTCTTCGGATCGACCGCGGTGATCGCACCGGTGCCGTCCTGCGGCCGCCGGTTGTTCGTTGCCCCGGCCACCATCGGCGGGAGCGCCATCGTCGGGAACGTGCCCGTATACATCTGGCCTTCGTTGAACCGCACCGACTCGGCGCCCGGCGTCTTGCGATAGGTCGAGAACGTGTCCACCCAGGTCGGAATGTAGAACAGCCCCGTGCGCGGGCTGAACGACGGCGAATACCAGTTGGTCGCACCCTGGTTGTTCGGATAGACGAGCGTGCCTTCCGGTGTTGGACTCTGGATCCGGTTCGGACGACCCTTGGCGTCCCATCCGTTCACCCACGTGACCTTCGTGAACGGCTTCGCGAGGATGAACTGACCGTTCGTGCGATCGATCACATAGAAGACGCCGTTGCGGTTGGCCTGCATCAGGACCTTCCGCGGTTGTCCATTCAGCTGGATATCGGCAAGGACCGGGACCTGCGTCGCGTCGAAGTCGAACTCGTCGTGCGGCGTGTACTGGTAGTGCCACTTCATCTTGCCCGTGTCGGGATCGATCGCGAGCACCGAGTCGGTATAGAGGTTGTCGCCAGGACGGCCGTCGCCGTTCCAGTCGGGCCCGGGATTGCCGACCCCCCAATACATGGAATTGAGTTCGGGATCGTACGTGCCCGTCACCCAGATCGGTCCACCGCCTTTCTGCCACGACGGACCGGCCCACGTCTCGCTGCCAGGCTGGCCGGGTTCGGGAATCGTGTAGAGCCGCCAGATCTCGTGTCCGTCCTGCGGGTCGAGCGCCAGCAGGTACCCGCGGATCCCGTACTCGCCGCCCGCGGGCCCGACGATGATCTTGTCCTTCACGACGAGCGGCGCCACCGTGATCGAGTAGCCGGCTTCCGGCCGATCGATCGCCTTGTTCCATTCGACCGCGCCCGTCTTCGCGTTGAGCGCGATGACGTGACCGTCGATGGTGCCCATGAACAGGCGGTCGCCGAGAATCGCGAGGCCGCGGTTGACGCGGCCGCAGCAGACGCGCGCGGCCTGCGCGTTGGCGTAGTCGTAACGCCAGAACACGCGCCCGCTCACCGCATCGAGCGCGATGACGTTGTTCGGCGGCTCCACCGTGTACATCACGCCGTCGACGACGATCGGCGAGGCTTCGAACTTGTCGGCGGCGCCGAGCTGGCGGACCTGGAAGACCCACTGGAGATCGAGGTTCTTCACGTTGCCGGGTGCGATCTGGTCGAGCGTCGAGTAGCGCTGGCCGTTGTAGTTGCCCGAGTAGGTGAGCCAGTTCTGCGGCTCGGCAGCCGCCTTGAGAATACGATCCGAGGTTACCGTCCGGTTCTGCGCGCCGAGTGACGCAGCGGCGGTGAGGACGGCAGCGAGAATGACGGCCCGTTTCATCAGCGTGGGGTCCTGAGAGACAACAGATAAGCGATCACGTCCGCAAGCTCCTGGCTCGTCAATCGGCCGCGGTACGACGGCATCGCCGACGGCTGGAATGCGAACGACGTGAGATCCGACTTCTGGAACGCGCGCAGATCGCCGGCCTGATCGCGCATCTGGATCGTGAACGGATCCTGGTTGAGCAGCGTGCCGCGAACCGTCTGGCCCGATTTGGTGACGACCTGGAACACGCGGTATTGCACCGCGACATCCGCATCGGGATCGAGAATCGCTCGCTCCAGCGTGGCGGCATTCACCTGCGCACCACCACGTCCCCCGCGGCCTCCGCGTCCACCGGCGGCGGGGGCGCCGAGATCCGGACCCGTGGTCCGGCCGGCGCCGTTAATCGCATGGCACGTGAGGCAACCGCCCTTCGTCTCGAACACGGCCATGCCGTGCGCCGCATCACCGGTAAGTCCCGCGATCGTCGATGCGCCGGCCGCTGCCGGCCGCGGCGACACCGTGACGCCGACCATCGACCGGAGATAGGCGACGACGCTAAGCGCCTGCGGCGTGCTGAAGTTGTGCGACGGCATCGACGTTCCTGGGATGCCCGTCTGAATCAGCTTCGCCACGTCATCGTCGCTGGACGCGCGCTTGATCTGCTTGAACAGCTCGATACCCGTGACGCCGGCGCCGTCGTCGTTATGGCACCGGCCGCAATTCGATTCGTACAGCTGGCGTCCCTGATCGATCTGATCCTGGCTGTACCCGTGCTGGCCCTGCGCACGCGGCGTTCCCGCCGAGAGGAAGACGGCGGCGGCAAAGCCCGCCACACCGATGGAGTGCAGGGCGGGCCTCGCCACGCAGGCCCGCCAGAACCTGTGAATCCGCATGACGCCGCGAATTATAAGGGGGCAACGTCCGCAAATGTAGAGCGGGAGCCGCGTGGAGGCGGGATGAGGGAAGCGGTCCGCCTGGAAGGCCCCATCGTGAATTTGGCTGGGGCTAGTATGGGACCGAGGGGGAGGACTCGCTACGACTTACGTGCTGGCGTCGACGTCCGGGCTGACCTTCGCTCTGGTGTTCTTTCTGGCGTTGTCTTCGGCGATTGCCTTCATCGTCTACGGTCTGCTGACGCAGCCGTCGGCGCGGCGAGCCGAACTCGGACTCGGCATGGCCAGGAAGACCGGAGCCGCGTCGATCGGTGCGGTGTGTGGCGGGCTCGTGTTCCTCGGCGTCTATGTCAGTTCGCTGGCCGGCTTCCACTCCGTCATCGTCGATGACGATCGAATTCAGCTGGAGTCTGTCGTGCCGCCGCGATCTGTCGTGTTGACCTTGCAGCAAATCGCCACGGTGAGCCGCCGGCCGGCGTACAAGATGCGCTGGCGACTCGAGATTTGTACGGACGATGGACAACGGTTCGAAAGCGCGCCGGGCGCGTCCGCGGCAGTCCGCGATGCCGTCGTCGAGATCGAGCGGCGGCGTGGAGTCGCGCGCGGCAGCGGGCCACTCCAGGCTGCCGCAGCGGAAGCTAATTGCGCGTCAGTTTGAAATCGCCTCTGGTCGTACCCTGCGTCCAGCTTCCCGTGAGCGTGCGGTGATACGACGCGATGTCCTGCAGCTTGCCGTCGGCCGAGACGTGCACCGTTTGACCCTGAGCGTTCTTCGTCTCCGCCTCGATGCGCACGGTCCACGTCGTCGGATCAAGAACGACGGAGGAGAGCGCCGCCTGGTCGGGACCGGGGTTGAGCATGCCGGTGACCGTCTTGCCGTTCCATTCCATGACGACCGTCACGTGCGTCCGACCCGTCGGCCCGGTGCCCCAGTCACCCGACCACGTGCCCGAGAGCGGATGCCCTTCCTGGGCATTCCCGAGCGCGGGCACCAGAAAGACGATGGCGGCGATGGCGATCAGCAGTCTGCGCATGGCGCGAGATGTTAACGCAAATGGTCAGGCGCAGTGGCAACTGGAAAGGGCAAAGTCGAAAGTTGGTGTGTCAACCGCCTACCGCCTACCGGCTACTGAAAATTCTTCCACTCCCGGAATGCGCTATCTTCTCGGAATGCGTTCACGACTTCTCACTGCCGGAGCGCTGGTGCTGCTGTGCGCCGCGCCCGCGCGCGCGGCGGACGATTGCAATCGCGCATGCCTGCAGAGCGTCCTCGAGCAGTACCTCACCGCGCTGACCAGGCACGACCCCGCAGCGGCGCCGCTCTTCGCCGGCTTCCGTCAAACGGAGAACGCCGTCGTCAAGCGGCTGGGCACCGGGCTGTGGCAAACGATGACGAAACTGGGTCGCGTGCAGCGGCGGTACTACGATCCGGTTACGGGACAGGCCGCATTCTTCGGCATCATCAACGAAGGAGATAAGGAAGCGATCGTCACGGTCCGCGTGCGCATCGAGCAGCGGAAGATCACCGAAGCCGAGTGGTACCTGGGCCGGCGCGGCGACGATTCCATGAACGGGCCCGCGCAGCCGAACGGGCAGGGCGGCAATCTGTTCAACCCGGATAACCTCGTTGCCAACGCGCCGCCGGAGACGGCGTTGGCGCGCGACGCCCGGGTATCGCGCGACGCGATGATCGCCGCGACCAACAGCTACTTCGACGGCATCACGTCGCATGACGGCACGGTCATCCAGGCGGTCTCCGGTTGCCCTCGCTTCGAGAACGGTCAGACGATGGCCGGAAGAGGAAACACGCCGCCTGCGGCCGCCGCCGGTACACCTCCGCCGGTCGGTCCTCAGGGACGTGGCGCCGGTGGCGGGCCGCCGCTGTCCGCTGACTGCACCGCTGGTCTCGAACGAATCAACATTCAGTTCGTCGCGGCGCGGCGTTATCCGCTCGTCGATGAGGAAGCCGGCGTGGTGCTCGCCCATGCGGTGTTCATCCGGCCGCCCGGCGCGGCGCAGCGGCGCAACGCGTTCGCCGAGTGGTTCTTCCTGGATCACGGACGGATCAAGAGCATCTATTCGGCGATGTTCTATCCACCCGATAACGTGCCGCTGCCGAACTGGCCGCCGTACGAAGGAAATTTCCCGATTCCGCCAACGTCGGCGCCTCCGGTCGCGAGATAAGGCTACGGATCTGGTTGCGTGACGGTCCCGTGCACTGAACTGCACGCGGCGTTACACTGACAGCCAGGAGGCGATCGATGCGGAGCGCGATTCTGGCCGCCATGATGGTGCTGATGCTGGTGCCGTCGCTCTCTGCGCAGGACGGCCTGCGCAGCGCCCCGTTACGCGAGGGTCCGGTTGTGCCGCTCCCTCCGCCCCCTGGTCCGACTGACCTGTTCCGCGCGACGCCAGAGACCTACGGCGCGCATCCACCGCAAGCTCCGCCAGTCATCGTGACGGGCGGTGGCGTGTTCTATGGCGGCTGGCCAGAGCCCTATCATGCACGTGGCGCACGCGCTGACATGGCCGAACGATCACGCTTCTCTGACAACGGTTATCTGCGCTTGTTGATGCAGCCTGATGATGCGCTCGTGTTCGTCGACGGCGCCTACGTAGGGACCGTCGCCGATACACGGCGCACCGGCGGCGCGCTCCTCGCCGGCGTTCACCGCGTGGAGTTGCGCGCGAACGGATATCAGTCCAGGACGTTCGACGTGCGGATCAGCCAGGGAGAAACGACCACCTACCGCGAAGATCTGGAGCACGAGGTTGCGGCGGCACCGGCAGCGTCCGTTCGTCGCGCCACGCCGAAGACGTTTTACGTCATCCCCGGATGCTATGCCGGCGACAAGATGCCGTCGCGCGAGAGCCTTCCGTCCGGATGCGATCGCGCCAAGCTGCGCGCGGTCCCGCCCGTCGTCGCCTACGCCCGCTAGGCTGTTCACGGTAACCTTCGGCGATGTCTTCTCCTGCTGCTGATCGCCTGCGCGGACTGCTCGCGCGGCCGGGATTGCTGACGATGCCCGGCTGCCACGATGCGATGTCGGCACGGCTCATCGAAGAAGCCGGTTTCGAGCTGGGCTTCATGAGCGGCTTCGCGGTATCGGCCGCCCGCCTCGGCATGCCCGATACGGGACTCATCTCATACGCGGAACTGGTCGAGCAGGGCGCCAATATCTGTCGCGCGGTGTCAATTCCGATGATCGGCGACGGCGACACCGGCTTCGGCAGCTCGCAGAACATCAAGCGCACGGTGCAGGGGTACGCGCAGGCGGGATTCGCCGCGATCATGCTGGAAGATCAGGTTGCGCCGAAGCGGTGCGGGCACACGGAAGGGAAGTCGGTCGTCTCGCGCGAGGAAGCGCTGATGCGCATCCGGGCCGCCGTCGATGCCCGCGATGCCGGTGCGGACATCCTGATCATGGCGCGCACCGACGCGCGGGCGTGCATCAGCCTCGACGAAGCGATCGCGCGCTGTCGTGAGTTCCGTGCGCTCGGGGCGGACATCACGTTTCTCGAAGCGCCGGTCAGCGAGGACGAGATGCGGCAGTACTGCGCCGCCGTGGACGGTCCGAAGATGGCGAACCTGATCGAAGGCGGCAAGACGCCCCTGTTGTCGCACGCGCAGCTCGTGGCGATCGGCTACACGATTGCGGTGTACCCGCTGACGCTGTTGAACGTGTCGATTGGTGCGATGCGGACGGCGCTCGAAGACCTGCGCGGCGGCCGCGCCGCATCGGCAGCGATGAACTTCGAGCAGTTGAAGCGCGCGGTCGGCTTTCCTGCCTACTACCAGGAAGAAGCGCGATATCGGTTATGACGCCGCGCCCGACGAGGTAAGGCGCGCGACCGCATCTTCTTCCGTTTCGCAGATCGTGAAGACCCGATCCAGGCCGGTCACTTCGAACAACTCGCGCAGGTGTTTCGAGGGCCGCATCAACACCAGCCGCGCATCCCGGCGGACGGCCGCGAGGTGCGTCGCCACGACCGCTGCCAGCGCCGTCGTGTCGACCTGACGGACGCCGCCAAGGTCGATCCCGAACAAGCGGTGTCCGTCGGCGACGAGCGTCGTCACCCGCTCGCGCAAGACGTCGGGGTGGTCGTCTTCGTTGATCACCATCCGCCCGCCCAGCTCGATGATCGTGATCGGGCCGCGCCGGCGCTCGCGAAGTTGCATCGCGCACATGATACGCGTCGCGGCGAACCACGCCACAACGGCGTCCGACCGAGGACGGGATGAACAGCCTGGTTGCCTCGATTCGCGTCGCGCTCGAGGGGCCGCGCGCTTACCGGGATCTCCTTGTTCGTGCCGGAACGGGATCGTGAACGTGCCGCGGCGCTCACGACGAAAGACGACGAGCACGGCGAGATCTCTTTGCCGCCAGCGTTCGTCGTGACCGTCGTGTCATTCGTCGTGTTCGTCGTGGCGCCTTTTTATGATGGCTAATTGCCGCGGCCGCCGCCTCGTGCGCCACCACCGGGCGCCGCACCGCGTGCCGGCTGCGGCGGGAGCGTGCCGCCTTCTGCGAGGATCTTCATATTTTCGAGCGCGCGCGTGAAGTTGGTCTTGCGCTGTTGGACGTCACGATCGCGCGCCGCATCGTCGGCGGCCTGCGATTCGTCCACCATCAGCGTGTAGAGCAGCTTTGTCGTGGTCGGCGTCAGCGCGCGCGCTTCGATCGTGCCGTGGTACATGTTGTAGATCTGTCCCTCACGTACAGGCTGCGTGTAGGTGTACGAATACTCGGTCTTCGCGACGAGGATCTCGAGGATCCGGCCTCCGGCCAGCGAGCGCACGGCACCCACCTCGCCGTCCTGGCCCGACTGCATCGTGCAGGCAAGGTTCAGCCACTCGGCGATATCGCAATACTTGCCGACCCGCTTCCAGACGTCAGCCACGGGCTTGTTCACCGTGATCTCCATCGGAATCGCGACGTACTTCGGGTTCGGGACCTGCAACGCTGCCGGGGCCGGTCCCTGCGCGTACGCCACGGTCGAAAGCGCGATCGCGCTCAGCGCCACGCCAAATACCTTCTTCATCAGTCGGGCCTCCAGAATGTGCGCGACAGTATAGCTGGCTGGTGGCTGGTGGCTGGTGGCTGCGGACGGCGGGACGGAGGCAGGCGGACAAGGTTTCTCCGCGACTCGACCGCCAGCCGCCGAGCGTCCCTGTTAACCGTCGGCGTCGACGTCCGTCATACCAAGCATGACCAGGCCAGTGCTGTTTGCCGCCGTGACCTTGCTGTCTGCCGTGATCTCGGCGCAGACGGTTCCTTCCTTCGAGGCCGCGTCGATCAAGGTGAACAAATCCAGTGACGCCGGTGGCAGCTTCGGTGTTCGCCCGGGTCAGGTACGCGTCACCAACTACACGCTGCGCGACATCGTTCGCAACGCCTATGGACTGCAGCGGTACCAGATCGTGGGCGGACCCGCCTGGCTGGCCGAGGATCGGTTCGACATCGTCGCGAAAGCGCCAGACGGTGCAACGCAGCCGCAGCTGCAGCAGATGGTGCAGACGCTGCTGGGGGATCGGTTCAAGCTGCGTGTGCACCGCGAGAGGCGCGACATCCCGATCTTCGCGCTGGTGGCCGCCCGCGCGGATCGACGGCTCGGACCCAAAATGACGCCGGCCGCCTACGACTGCCCGGCTGCAAACGCCGCGCGGGCGAGAGGCGAGACGCCGGCGCCGCAGCCTGCGCCTGTGGGAGATCGCCCGGTGTGTGGTGCGCGCACCAACCCGGGTCGCATGCTGGTGGGCGGGTATGCGGTAGCGGACTTCGTGCGCAACCTCGGTGGATTCGCCGGCCGACCGGTCGTCGACCGTACCGGACTGACCGGCGCCTTCGACTTCGAATTGACGTGGACGCCGGACGAACCGCCTCCGCCGGGTGTGCAGCCGCCGCCGTGGTACGACCCGAACGGGCCATCACTGCAAGCGGCCGTGCAGGAACAACTGGGATTGAAGCTGGAGGCGATGACCGGGCCTTACGAGGTGCTGGTGATCGATTCGGCGGAGCGGCCGACGGAGAATTGACCATCGGCTGGCGGTTGGCAGCCGGCGGCTGGCGAAAAAACTGAAAGGCAGCTGGCGGCAGGCCAACGGCCTACTCATCGTCTCGCCGCTGGCGCGCCTGCTTGATCCGCGCGCGCATGACCTTGGAGTTCAGCCGCTTCTCTTGCGACGTGCGCGTCGGCCTGGTCGGGCGGCGAGTCTTGGGTTGCTTCGCGGCTGCCTGCAGCAGTTCGACGAGCCGGTCGCGCGCCGCTTCACGATTCTGTCCCTGTGTCCGATGTTCGCGGCTGTCGATCAGCAGCACGCCGTCGCTGGTGATCCGCGATCCGGCCAGCGTGACGAGCCGCTGCTTGACGCGGTCCGGCAGGGATGAGTCGGCAACGTGGAATCGGAGTTCGACCGCGGTCGATACTTTATTGACGTTCTGTCCGCCAGGTCCCGACGCGCGCACAAATCGCTCGTCGAGCTCACTGTCGCTGATCGCGATGTCGTCGTTGATGCGGAGCACGTGATTTGGTCGGTGGCTGATCGCTGGCTATTGCCGGCTCGCGGTTCGCGGCCAGCGCCAACTCGGTGTCTCACGCCAGCCGGCGCCCGCCGACCAGAGCGCCAGCCGTCTGCGCGTACCGCCAGCCGTCACTTACATACGAAGCTCGCCGCGCTGTTCGGATCGCCTGAGCCTGTGTAGGTGGCGACCTGCGGATGCGGGCAGAGGATCCGTGTGCGATCAGCCTGGCCGTTCGTCAGGTGCGCCGCGGGAATCGTGTCGGGCGCCTTCTTTTGCTCCACCCACTGCTCGAGTGCGGTGAGCATGTCGAAGCTGGCGGGACCGTCGCCGCCGCCGCAATGGTTCATCCCCGGCACCATGAACAGCCGGTAGTTGTCCTTCACCTGCGGTCCCATCGCCTTCAGCACGTCCTCGTAGTAGTTGACGCTGCTGCCGGGCGGAATCTGCGGATCGGACCAGCCGTGGTACTGAATCATGCGTCCGCCGATGCTGACGAACTTCTTCAGGTCGGTGCTCTTCGCGTTGACAACGTCATTGTCGATCGCCGCGAGCGTCGCGTCGTTCGAGAAGTCGATCGTCTTGTAGTCGATCTGCGGATTGCTGGTGGCCATGAACTGGAAGAACTGCAACGCGGTGCCGAATGGCTGCGGACCGGCGAAGACGTTCCAGCCAGGTTCGCTGCCCGGTTCGAGGCCTGGATTGATCACCTTCTTCGTCTTCGGATTCACCAGCGGCTGATAGAGTGCACGCGCCGTCGCGACTTGAGCAGCCGTCAGGCACGAGTTGCTGTCTTCACCGGCCTTGCACGCGATGACCGCAGGATCGAACCTGCAGGCGCGCGGATTGGTGATCACGCGATCGGTCACGCCGTCGAGCGCGTCGCACGCCTGCAGCGCGGCCTCGTGGATCGCCGCGAACTTCGCCGGCGGGATGAAGCTCGCTTCGTCCTTGTGCACGACCTGCGCGACGTGAATCGCGTAGGCCGAACGCGCCGTGGTGTTCAGCGCCGGCGAGCCGGCGACGATCCCGTCGTAGTCGTCGGGGAACATCTGCGCTTCCTTCAGCGCCTCGCGCCCACCGCTGGAGCAACTGTTGAAATAGGAAAACTTCGGCGCGTTGCCGTAGAACGCGTTGACGATCGTCTTGGCGGCCGCCGTCATCTCGTGCACTGAGCGGTAGCCGTAGTCGATCAGCTTCTCCTTGTCCCGCATCCACGGTCCGCCATTGCCTTCATGCCCGGTGTCGGTGCCCGCGGTCGCGTACCCGCGTCGCAGGGCCGTGGCCAGCGAGTTCTGGTCGATGTTGCCGAACCAGACGCCGTTGCCGACGCCCTGGAACTTGCCATTCCAGTTGTTGGCCGGCAGCCACACCTCGATCGTGATATCCGAGCCTGGCGTCGGCTTCAGCGTCGCGAGGACACGGCAGAAGGCCGGCAGGCTGGCAAACGGGTTTGCCCCACCGCGACCCGCCGGCGCGGTGAAGGCGCCGGCCGCGACCGACTGCGCCGTCGTGATCGTGGCGTTCGGGATTGAGAGTTTGCTGAGGTCCTCGCACGAAGACGCCGCGTGCGCGGAGCCGGCGAACAGCAGGAGAGAGGCGGCGAGTGCGATGGCGGTTTTCATATATGAATCACGGCCGGACCATGAAGGTCCGGCCTCCTGCGGGTCGGATTGACGATTGACCTCTGACCACTGACCAGCAACTACTCGATGGCAAACACCCAGATCGTGCCGCCCTGCGGTGGCGGCTGCGGCGCGGCGGGGTTGCCGCGCGCGAAGTTGCGCTGGATGCCGTCGGCATCACCGCCCCAGCCGGCGTTCAACGCCAGGTACTGCTTGCCGTCAACCACGAACGTCGTCGGCGGCGCGAGCGCGGCGGTGTTGAGTGGGAACGACCACAACTCCTTGCCGGTCTTCGCATCGTAGGCGCGGATCTTCCGGTCGGCCGTGCCGCCGTTGAACACCACGCCGCCGGCCGTGACCAGCATGCCGCCCCAGTTCACGCTGGCGACCGGCGATGCGGTCCAGACCTTTTCACCGGTATCGACGTTCCATGCCTGGACTTCGCCGATCTTCGGGTTGCCACGCGGGTCCGGGCCCTGGCCGCCCATGCGCACGCCGGTGAAGCCCTGGCCGGCGACGTAGGTGACCTTCCCGGTGCCGGTCAGCGACGAGCAGAGGCCGTTGTTCGCGGGCACATAGACCATCCGCGTATCCGGGCTGTAGGCGATCGGCGGCCAGTTCTTGCCGCCGGAGAACGACGGGCAGAAGTGAGCCTCCTTGCCGGTACCCGGCTTGTGTTCGGGATCGATGTCCGGCCGGCCGGTTTTCGGGTCGAGGCTCTTGAACACGTCCTGCACCACGAACGGCTTGCCGTCGACGAAGTTGATCTTCGAGCCGTCGGTGCGATCGAGGAAGTACATGTAGCCGTTGCGCGCGAAATCGATCAGGCCCTTGACGGTGCGGCCGTTGCGGCGGAAGTCGATCAGCGCCGGCGGTGAGACCTCGTCCCAGTCGAACGACTCGTTCGGGGTGTACTGGAAGTAGCCCTTCATCTTGCCGGTGCTCGCGTCGAGCGCGATGACCGACGACGTGAAGAGGTTATCGCCCGGGCGCTGGTCGCCCATCCACGGACCGCCGTTGCCGGTGCCCCAGTAGGCAGTGTTGGTGTCCGGATCGTAATTGCCCGTTACCCACACGGAGCCACCGCCGGTCTTCCACTCGTCGCCCTTCGGCCACGTCTCGCTGCCGGGTTCGCCCGGCGCGGGAATCGTGTAAGTGCGCCACCGCTCCTTGCCGGTGTTCAGGTCGTAGCTGGCGACGAAGCCGCGCACGCCGAACTCACCGCCCGAGGCGCCGACCATCACTCCGCCGCCCGCGACGAGCGGCGCCAGGGTGATGTAGTACGACGACTTGTTGTCGGCGACTTCGGTGCGCCACGCCTCCTTGCCGGTTTTTGCATCGAGCGCGACGAGAAACGACTCGCCGAGCGCGAAGTACACCTTGTCCTCGTAGAGCGCGACGCCCCGGCTGGTCGGATGCGGCACGCGGCCGGTCGTCACCGGCTGACTGAAGCGCCAGAGCAGTTCGCCCGTCTTCGCGTTCAGCGCGAGCACCTGGTTGTTGGGCGTGGAGACGAACATCACACCGTTGTTCACGAGCGGCGGTGCCTCGTGCCCGCGCAGTTCGCCGGTGGAGTATTCCCACACCGGCTTCAGGCGCGCGACGTTCGACGTGGTGATCTGCTTGAGCGGGCTGTAGCCCCAGCCGTTGTACGTGCGGCGAAGCAGCAACCAGTTGTTGTCCTCCGGCGCTTTCAGCCGCGCGTCGGTCACCGGCGCGTAGTTCTGCAGGACCGCCGGCATTACCGCCGGTGCCTGCACGGTCGCGCCACCACCGCCGCGTCCCCCGCCGCCACCGCGACCGCCGCCCCCACCGCGACCGCCTTGCGGCGCCTGTGCGTAGCCGACCGTTACCGCGAAGGTCGCGACCGCTGCGAGGCCAAGAACGTATTGAACTCGACGCATTCTTCTTCTCCCCGAGCGGGACTCAAATAGGTGCGGCGCCGCGAGTCCCGCGACATCCATCACTCCCAACTTCCAACGTCTCACGCGTGCCCAACTCCCATCGTGATGCCTTGCCAACTCCGAACGACTCGGCTGGTTCCATCCGGATTTGGGAGTTAGGCCAAGCGAAAGTCGTCGGAAGTTGAGAGTTGATTTCTCCTACTTCTTCTCCGGCAGCGCGAACACGTAGAGCGCCTGGCCGGTGGTGGGCACCCTCACCTCGGGCGCGAGCTGTGTCGGCACGAGCCGGGGACTGCCGCCGCCAAGACCGGTCGTCACCGCGACGTACTGACGCCCGTCGATCGAGAACGTGGCGGGGAAGCCCTGCACCGACGTCGCCAGCCGCGTCTGCCACAGCGTCTTGCCGGTCTTCGCGTCGAACGCGCGGAACACGCGGTTCATGTCGCCAACGAAGCCGACGCCGCCGGCCGTCGTCACCACCGCGGTCATGAACGGCGTGCGTTGCGTGACCGCCCACTGTTCCTTCAGCGTCTTCACGTCATAGGCGGCGAGCTTGCCGATGTTGTTGTTGGTGTTGGGCATCTGCGAGAAGCGCCGGCTCGCGCCGCCCGCGCTGCCGCCGCCTTCTTTCTTGTCGATCGCCTGCGCGTTCATCTCCTGGCAGCTCTGCGCCAGCGGAATCACCAGGTAGTCGCTCGGCTTGTAATGCGACATCGCGTGCCAGTTGTGGCCGCCCTCGGAGCTCGGGCAGCTCTGCACCCAGGTGCCAACCGAGATCTCCTGCAGGTCCACGCGGTACTGCGGTTCACCGGTCTTCTCGTTGATGTGATCCCACGCGTTCTGGTACACCGTCTCGACGTGTCCCAGGTACTTCCCGTTGGTGCGATCGAGCTTCCAGAGGATTCCATCCTTGCCGGCGGTGAACAGCAGCTTCTGCCCGCCGGAATCTACGAGCACGCGCTCGAAGACGATGTCGAGGTCGAGTGACTCGCCGGGGGCGTGCTGGAAATACCAACCGAGCTTGCCGGTGTCGACGTTGATCGCGACCGTGGAGCTCGTGTACAGCCCCTTGTCCGACGTCTTCATCCCTCGGCTCGGCGGCATCCACGGCTTGGCCTGTGCGGTGCCCCAGTAGGTCAGGTTGAGATCCGGATCGTAGCTTCCCGTGATCCAGGTCTCGCCGCCGGCGCGATAGAGATCGCTCAACGGTCCCCATGAATCGCCGCCGGGCTCGCCGGTACGCGCGATGGTGACGAATTTCCAGAGCTCCTTGCCGGTCTGCGCGTCGTGGGCGCTGATGTAGCACTTGTCGTTGACGTAGGCGCTGCAGTTGCCCATGCCCCAGATCACCTTGCCCTTGGCGATGAGCGGACCGCTGGAGCTGCCACGCCCTTCGATCGTCGTGACGTCCCACACCAGCTTGCCGTTGGTCGCGTCGAACGCCATCAGATGACCCGTTGTCGTCCCGACGTAGACCTTGTCCTGATAGAGCGCGAGGCCGCGGTACGACATGTTGCCCTGGATGCGATGCTCCCAGATCAATTCGCCGCTGCGGCCGTCGATCGCCTGCAGAATCCCGCCCGTGTTGTTCAGATAGACGATGCCGTTGTGGATGATCGGCGCGGGCTGGTTGGTGCCGCCTTCGTTCATCGGCCACACCCACTGCAACTGCAGCTCGTTGACGTTGCCGGTGTTGATCTGATTCAGCGCGCTGAAGTTCGACGCGTACTGATCGTGCCGCAGCATCAGCCAGTCGGCCGCCGGCGGGTTGCGCAACATCTCGTCGGTCACCGGCGTGAAGTTCTTGACCGTCCCTTCAACCGTGAGTCCCAGCCGCGGCGCCTGCTGTCCGCGCCCGCGTCCGCCGCCCGCGCCCTGGGCCTGTTGACCGGGACCCTGGCCCCGGCCTGCGCCCTGGCCGCCTCCAGCGCCCAATCCGCGACCCGCGCCCTGTCCGCCGCCGGCCGGTGCCGACACCAGGGCGGTGGTGCCGGCGCTGGTGAGCGGCGTGGTGCCGGGCGTCTGGCCGTTCTGCTGAAGCATGTAGGCCACAACGGCTGCGTAGTTGTCCGGCCCGAGGCTTCCGGGCGCCTCCGGCGGCATCGTCTTCACCTTGTCCATCAAGGCAGCGGTGGTCTGGCTGCCCCAGGTGGCGAGGAACGCCTGGCCCTTGAGCGCCGGCGGCCCGGCGAGGTCGTCGCCGTGACAGGAGGCGCAGTTGGCCAGATATAGCTGTCGTCCGCTATCGGCCTGGGCCGCGGTGAAGCCTCCGGCCGGTGCCGGCTGCTGCGCCGCAGCGAGCATCACCGCCGACGCCACGGCAATTGACAGACCAAACAGCAGTTGTCGTCCGCGAGCGGACATAGCAAACCTCCGGATTTCAAAATGCAGAATTCAGAATGCAGCAGACATAGTTACGGTCTGCATTCTGCATCCTGAATTCTGAATTGGCGCGGCGATTTTTACTGACCTGCGTCCTCGCGTCAAACCCACCGTTGACAGAAACCTTGCCAGACGGCAACATCCGGGCGCGTAACCCAATCTCACGCGAGGTTCTTTCATGCGCCGGATTCTCGTCATCGGCATCCTGCTCGCCGGTTTCTGCCTCACTCTGATCGTCAACGCCCAGACGGGGGCGAAGAACGGGGAGTGGCGTGCCTACGGCGGCGACGAGGCCAGCACCCATTATTCGCCGCTCGATCAGATCAATAAGGACACGGTGAAGAATCTCCAGGTCGCGTGGACCTGGAAATTCGACAACATGGGTGCCACCAACGGCGAGGTCAACACGACCGAGACGACGCCGCTGATGGTCAACGGCATCCTGTATTTCACCGCCGGCCAGAAGCGGAACGTCGTCGCCGTGAAGGCGGAGACCGGCGAAACGCTGTGGGTCTGGCATCCCGACGAGGGCGAGCGCTACGACAGGGCACCGCGCAAGATCCATCGCGGTGTCGCCTACTGGACCGATGGCAAGGGCGATGAGCGGATCCTGACCGGGACGCCCGGCTTCCAACTGGTCGCGCTCGATGCGAAGACCGGCCAGCCGATCGACAAGTTCGGCTTCAAGGGCATCGTCGACATGTTCGAGGCGCTCGACAACGACCTGAAGATCGATCCCGTCGGCAAGATCGGCAACAGCTCACCTCCCGTCGTGGTCGGCGACACGGTGATCATCGGGCCGGCGCTGCTCGTCGGTACCCGCGTGAACAAGTCGAACATCCGCGGCGACATCCTCGCCTTCGACGTGAAGACCGGCAAGAAGCTGTGGGCGTTCCACACGATCCCCCGTAAAGGTGAGTTCGGCTACGACAGCTGGGAAGACGGTTCGGCCGATTACACCGGCAACGCGGGCATGTGGGGCCCGTTCTCGGCCGACCCGCAGCTCGGGATCGCGTATTTCAACATCGAGGCGCCGACCAACGACGTCTACGGCGGTCATCGCCACGGCAACAACCTGTTCGCGGATTCGATCGTCGCGGTGAACGTCAAGACCGGCAAGCGTGTGTGGCATCAGCAGCTGATCCACCACGACACGTGGGATTACGACATGCCGGCGCACCCGATCCTGCTCGACGTCACCGTCAACGGCCGGCCGGTGAAGGCGGTGGTGCAGTGGGGGAAGAACGGGATTCTCTACGCCTTCGATCGCACGAACGGCAACCCGCTGTGGGGGATGGAGGAGCGGCCCGTGCCCGCGAGCGACGTGCCGGGCGAAAAGATGTCGCCGACGCAGCCGTTCCCGATCAAGCCGGCGCCGTACGAGCGGCTCGGTCTCACCGAGGACAACTTGATCGATTTCACGCCGGCGCTGCACGCCGAGGCGTTGAAGGCGCTCGAGGGCTACAGGTACGGCCACATGTATGAGCCGCCGTCCGTGGTGACGCCGACCCACAAGGGCACCGTGATCCTTCCAGGGTACGGTGGCGGTGGGAACTGGCAGTCGGGCGCCGCTGATCCGGAAACCGGATTCGTCTACGTGCCGTCGGTCACGGCGATCAGCACGATCGGCCTCAACAAGAACGATCCGTCCAAGTCCGGCGTCGATTCCGACTACACGATGGGTGGTCCCGGCCCGACGCTGGCGAGCCGCCTGCCGATCGTCAAGCCGCCGTACGGCCGCATCACGGCGTACAACATGAACACCGGCGACATCGCCTGGATGATTCCGAACGGCGACACGCCGCCGAACATCAAGAGCAATCCCGCGCTTGCGGGCTTGACCATCCCGAGAACCGGCAGTCCGTCACAGGCAGGTCTGCTCGTGACCAAGACGCTGCTCATCGCCGGTGAAGGGTCCGGTGGTCAGCCGATCCTCCATGCCTATGACAAGGCGACCGGCGCTGACGTGTGGCAGACGGCGCTGCCCGGTCCGCAGACGAGCTTGCCGATGACGTACTCGATCAACGGCCGTCAGTTCATCGTCCTCGGTGTGCGCGGGACCCAGGGCGGCGGGGCTCAACTGGTGGCATTTGCGATTCCGAAACCGGCTCCCCCGGGCGGGGGTGGCCGTGGCCGTGGTGGCGCTGGTGCTCGCGCGGGTGGCGCGGGGAATAATAATTAGCGTATGGCGAAGTTCTTCATCTCCGGAGCGACGTTTACCGCAATCGCTGTCCTTGCCATCGCGACACCTGGCGCGCAGGAATCGCGCGCGCAGGCGCCGCGTCCTGTGCCACGGGCGACGGTGCGCACCATCGAACATGCGCCGGCCAACTACAAGCCGAAGCGCACCAGCGACGGCCAGCCGGATATTTCCGGCGACTGGAGCAACGCCACCTACACACCGCTCGAGCGGCCGGCGCAGTTGAAGGACAAGCCGTTCTTCACCGAGGCGGAGGCTGCCGCATTCGCCCAGCAGCGCCTCGAAGGGCTGTACGATCAGGCGCCCGACAACATTCACTACGACAATGCGATCTGGCAGAGTGAGAAAGAGCCGAAGGGGCTGACGAGCCTGCGCACGTCGCTTGTCGTCGATCCGCCGGACGGGAAGATTCCGGCGGTGCTGCCGGCGGCGCAGAAGCGGATCGACGCGGCCAACGCCGAGCGGCGCCGGTACGATCCGACCGATTATCACAGTCGCGGAATCACGGAGCGCTGTTTCACGTCGGTCAATCTCACCTGGCCTCATAACGGTGCGCCGCTGCTACCCGAGGGGTATAACTCGAATCTGCGGATCCTGCAGGGCCCGGGCTTTGTAGTCATCGAACCTGAGATGGTGCACGACGCCCGTGTGATCCCGCTCGACGGCCGTCCGCATCTCGGTGCCGGGGTGACGCAGTGGTTCGGCGACTCACGTGGCCGGTGGGAAGGCACCACGCTCGTGGTCGAGAACACCAACTTCAACGACAAGACGCCATTTCGCGGGTCGACCCCGGCCTTGAAAGTGACCGAACGCATCACCCCGGTTGACAACGACACGCTGCTGTATCGCGCGACGGTCGAGGATCCGAACACGTGGGCGCGGCCGTGGACGATCGAATACCCGATTGTCCGGAGCGACGAGCCGATTTACGAATACGCCTGTCACGAGGGCAACTACGGCGTCGCGAACATCCTGCGCGCCGCCGGGAAATAGGTTGGTTGGCTGGTGGCGCGTGGCTGATTGATTGGCTGGTGACAGTGGCTGGTAGCTGGTGGGACCTTCACCAGCCACTGCCCACCAGCCACAAGCCACCGCCCACTAGCTACCGGCCAGGATCATCCCCCATATAATCCGACGCGGTGCTCACTCCCGGGACACAGCTCGGCCCCTACGACATCGAAGCGACTCTCGGTTCGGGCGGCGCTGGCGAAGTCTACCGGGCTCGCGATACGCGGCTGGGCCGCGCCGTCGCGGTCAAGGTGCTGCGGACCTCTTCGGCCGACGCTCCGGCGGTACGCGAGCGGCTGCAGCGCGAGGCGCGGGCGATCTCTCAGCTCGCCCATCCACACATCGGCACGCTTTACGACATCGGCACGACACCTGACGGCGTCAGCTACCTGGTGATGGAACTGCTGGAGGGCGAAACGCTCGAGCAGCAGTTGACCCGCGGCCCGCTGGCGTTGGCGACCGCATTGGAGTACGCCGCGCAAATCGCGGAAGCCGTGGGCGCGGCTCACCGTGCCGGCATCGTGCATGGCGACCTCAAGCCTGGCAACGTGATGGTTACCAAGGCGGGCGTGAAGCTGCTGGACTTCGGTCTGGCCACCGAACGCGCGCCCGTCGTGAATACCGGGACGAGCGAGGACGTCACCCAGACGACGATCGTGGCGCCGGGCCTGATTACCGGGACGCTGCAGTACCTCTCGCCCGAGCAGGTGGAGGGCCGGCCGGCGGACGAGCGCACCGATCTCTTTGCGTGCGGTGCCGTGATCTACGAGATGGTGACCGGCCACAAGGCGTTCGACGGGCAGACGCCGGCGGCGGTCATCGCCGCCATCCTGCGCGAAACGCCGGCGGCGATCTCGGCCCGTCGCCCTGATGCGCCCGCGGCGCTGGATCGCGTCGTTCGCGCCTGCCTCGCGAAGGACCCTGACGACCGCTGGCAGAGTGCCGCCGATCTCGCGCGGGAACTTCGCTGGATCGCGTCGGCGCGGGAAGATGCGCACGCCGCTCCCTCGCTGGTGCGCCCGTGGATGTTGATCACCATCGCAGCGGCGGCTGCGCTGCTGCTGTCGATCGCAGTCGCGCTGTTGGTGCGCGAGTACTTTCAGCCGACCGCGCGACCCGCGCTGCTGGCGCGCACCTCGGTGCTGTTGCCCGACGGCATCCAGCTTCCGCCCTCGGGCACGCTGGGCGGGGTCGGCCGTTTCGCGCTGTCGCCCAACGGTAAGCGGATTGCGCTCGTGGCGATCGACAACAGCGGCAATCAGATGCTCTGGGTGCGGGCGACCGATTCCCTGACGGCCATGCCCGTACCGGGCACGACGGGCGCGTCGTCGCCGTTCTGGTCTCCCGACTCGGACACGATTGCGTTCGTGGCGCAGCAGCAGTTGAAGGCGGTGACGCTCTCGACGGGGACCATGCGCGTGATCGCGCAGCGTGCCTACAACGCGACCGGCGCATGGAGCGGCGACACGATCCTGTTCACGCCGACCGCAGCATCCCCAATCGCAAGCATTCCGGCCGGAGGCGGGACGCCCACGACCGTCACGGCGCTCGATGCCAAGGCCGGGGACATTATTCACCGCAGCCCCTATTTCCTCCCCGATGGTCGGCATTTTCTGTACGTGGCAGTCGCGGCGCGCACAGGCGGCACGTCGCCGCGCGCGGTCTATGTCGGATCGCTCGACTCGCGCGACGGTGCGCCAAAAATGGTGCTGCAGACCGGCACCAACGCCAAGTATTCGAACGGCTACCTGATCTACCTGCGTGAAAACACCTTGATGGCGCAGCCGTTCGATCCAGAGCGCCTGGAATTGAACGGTGACGCGCGTGCGATTGCGGACCAGGTCGAACTGACCGGCGTCGCGTCGGCGACGTTCAGCCTGTCGCAGACCGGTGCGTTGCTGTACCAGACCGCCGGCGATGGTTCGCAGTTGACCTGGATCGATCGACAGGGCCGTCCGGGCGACACGGTCGGCGAGGTCGGACGATACGGCGATCTCGAGTTGTCGCCCGACGCCAGGCAAGCGGTGGTCAGCGTGCCTGATCCGGCGACCAACACGCGCGACCTGTGGGTGATCGATCTCACCCGCGGCGTGCGCAGCCGGTTGACGTCGAATCGCGCCGAAGACGTGTCGCCGATCTGGTCGCGCGACGGCACGCGCATCACGTTCGCCTCGAATCGAAGCGGCCGGTTCGATCTCTACGAGAAAGCCGCGAGCGGCTTCGACGACGAGCGGGTGCTCGTCAGCGGCGTCGGCGACTGCTATCCCGCGAGCTGGGCTCCGGATGGCACGCTGCTGTTCTGGGCGTTCACCGGTGACAACGCCGGCGGAGTGATGCGGCTGTCGCCGGCGCCGGGAGCCAAGCCCGAACGCTGGCTGGCGGGTCCGGCGAATCAACCGGCGCTCTCGCCGGACGGCCACTGGCTGCTGTATGTGTCCAGTGATTCGGGGCGTGCGGAGGTGTACGTCACGAGCTACCCGATCGCGACCTCGCGAACGCCCGTATCGATCATGGGCGGCAACCTGCCGCGCTGGCGCGCGGACTCGAAAGAGGTCTACTACGTCGGGCGCGACAACCGGCTGATGGCGGCAGCGGTCTCGCCGCGCGGTACGCGGCTCGACGTCCAGGACGCGAAGCAGTTGTTCGAAGTGCGCCCCCTGAGCCGCGGCGCGTTTTACGCTCCCGCCCCCGACGGCCAGCGGTTCCTCGTCAACATCGGGCGCGAAACGGGCGCCGCGGGTTCGCTCACCCTCGTGCAGGACTGGACCGCGGCGCTGCAGCCGTGACCTCCGCGCCCGCGCCGCGTCTTGCGGTTCATGACGCCGGCGGCCGGCGGGTGATCGCGATCGACAAACCGATCTTCCGCATCGGCCGGGCGACCACGGCGGATCTGCAATTGTCCGGCGCCGACATCTCGCGCGAACATGCCGAAATCGTGACCGATGCGCAGGGCTCTCTGCTGCGCGATCGATCGCGAACCGGGACGTTCGTCAACGGCGCGCCGATTACCGAGCATCGCCTGGCGCACGGTGACGAGATCGAATGCGGCCGCGGCGGGGCCGTGTTGATGTTCTTCACCACGACGCCCGAAGCGCGATCGAGCGCGGTGCTGCAGCCGGCCGACTTGAGACCGATCGCGGCGCTGCTCGAGTCGCTGCGCGGCATGGGCGGCGAGCGCGTCCTCGACGAAGTGCTCGCCCTCGTCCTGGATGCGGCCATCGAAGCCTCCGGCGCCGAACGCGGCTTCATCATGCTGGCCGATGCGGCGGGCCGGCTCGAACTGCAACTGGCGCGCGTCGCCGGCCACGTGACGCTCGACGCGACGGGCGCCGGGGCGGCGACCATCGCGCGCACGATCAGCCGCAAGATTCCAGAGCAGGTGTTCACCACCGGCGAAGCGATGGTCGTCGCCGATCTGCTCGAAGGGGATATGGCCACCGTGCATACCGGCACGGTCGCGCTTGGAATCCGTCACGTGTTGT
Source organism: Vicinamibacterales bacterium (assembly GCA_035496255.1). Classification (GTDB taxonomy): domain Bacteria; phylum Acidobacteriota; class Vicinamibacteria; order Vicinamibacterales; family UBA2999; genus Gp6-AA40. Next base: position 40,643 of record DATJEU010000079.1, on the reverse strand, counting down.
GCGTTCCGCTGCACGTCGTGCGCTACGTCGAACGCGGTGCGGCGCCGACGGCCGAGCGGATGATTGGCGTCCTTTATCTCGATAGCCGCGCCCGCGGACGGCTGTTGTCGGTCGCGGCCCGCGACGAGATTGAAGCGCTCGCCGCCGAGGCTGCGCTTGCCATCGAGAACGCCCGCCTCTATCAGCAGGCGATCGAGAAGAGCCGGCTCGATCGCGAGCTCGCGACGGCCTCACGCATTCAGCAGGCGCTGCTCCCCGAACCGCGGCGGGAAGGCGCGTTTTTCGAGGCGGTCGGTGCGTCGATTCCCAGCCGCACGATCGGTGGCGACTTTTTCGACTACCAGGATTACCCCGGACGCGGCTTCGGCCTGGCGATCGGCGACGTCACCGGCAAGGGACCACCGGCGGCGCTGCTCACCGCGCTCGTGCAGGGGCTGCTGGCGGCGGAAGCGTTCACGGCAAAGCACCCGGACGAGGTCATTGCCCAGATCAATCGCGTGCTGCTGGCGCGGCCGATCGAATCGCGCTTCGTCTCGCTCTTCCTCAGCGTGCTGACCGCCGCCGGCCGCCTCGAGTACTGCAACGCCGGCCAGAATCCGCCCTTGCTGTTTTCACGTGCCGGTGTCCGTCGGCTCGATACCGGGGGCACGCTGATCGGCGCCTTTCCCGAAACCACGTTCGCGCGCGAATCGGTGCAGCTCTCGCGCGGGGACACCGTGATCTTGTATAGCGACGGCATCAGCGAAGCCACGAACGCCGATGACGAACAGTTCGGCGAGGATCGGATCCGTACCGCCGTCGACGCTGCAATCGATCAGCCGCCGGCGCAGGTCCTGGACGCGCTGTTCGCCGCCGTGCGGGCCTTCGCGCACGGCGCGGTGGTCGATGACATGACCGCGGTGGTGCTGCGGTATCGGTGAGTCAGGAGTCAGGAGTCAGGAATCAGGAATCAGTCGTCGGTTAGAGCCGGGTGGCCCTGACCCCCTGACCCCTGATTCCTGATTGCCGACCCCTGACGACGTAACATTGACCATGCGTCGGCGGCTCGAGCGCGACGAACTCATCGTCCTGCTGGTCGGCGTCGGCGTGTGCGCCGGCCTGTTTCTCTTCATCCGCCTGGCCGGTGAAGTGATGCGCGGCGACACGCAGGCGTTCGACGTGCAGATCGTCCGCGGCCTGCGCAGCGCTGCCGATCCCTCGATCCCGAAAGGGCCAGTGTGGCTCCAGTCGGTGCTTCTGGATATGACCGCGCTGGGCAGTGGCCCGGTCCTCGGACTGATCGTGCTGATCATCACCGGATATCTGCTGCTGGTCCGGCGGCTCGTCACGGCATCGATCGTCCTGGTCACGTTTATTGGCGGCGAGATCGTCGACGAGTCACTCAAAGCGCTGTTCATGCGACCGCGCCCCTCCGTCGTGCCCCATCTCCAGACCGTCGTCACGACCAGCTTTCCGAGCGGGCATGCGATGGACTCCGCGATCATCTACCTGACCCTGGGCGCGCTGCTCGTTCGCGTCGTCGAAGGACGGTTCACGAAGATCTACTGTATGAGCATCGCGATATTCCTGACGCTGATCGTGGGTGTCTCCCGCGTCTATCTCGGCGTGCACTATCCGACCGACGTCCTGGGCGGCTGGATGCTCGGGTTCCTCTGGGCGGCGTTGACGTGGCTGATGACGCGCCGCTTCGATCGCACGGTCTCACGCGAACGGGCGCAGCAGGCGGAATGACTGGTACCGCCACGCTCCGCGAGGTCCTGCAGAAGTACTGGGGCTTCACGGATTTCCGTCCGCTCCAGCGCGAGGCGATGGAAGCCGTGCTGGCACACCACGATTCTGTTGTCGTGCTGCCGACTGGCGGCGGTAAGTCGCTCTGTTTTCAAGCGCCGGCGCTCGTGCACGAGGGAATGGCTGTTGTCGTGTCACCACTGATCTCGCTGATGAAGGATCAGGTGGACACGCTGGTCGGCAACGGCGTGCCGGCGGCGCTGTTCAACAGCTCGCTTCCATCCGACGAGCGAAGCCGCGTGCTCGCCGGCATTCGCTCGGGACGCTATCGACTGTTGTACGTCTCCCCGGAACGGCTGGCCGGCGAGGGCGCGGAGGCGTTCCTGTCCATGCTCTCGCAGACGCGCGTGAGCTTCGTCGCCGTCGATGAGGCGCACTGCATCAGCCAGTGGGGGCACGATTTCAGGCCGGAGTACCGCCAGCTCGGTCGACTGCGCCAGTTGTTGCCCGGCATCAGCGTCCACGCCTATACCGCCACCGCGACCGCGCGCGTGCGGAAGGACATCGCCGCACAACTGGCGCTCCGGCAGCCGCACGAGTTCGTCGGCTCGTTCGATCGTTCGAATCTCGTATATCGGAACATCCCGCGCGCCACGCTCAAGAAGCAACTGCTCGAGATGCTGACCCGTCATCGCGGCGAAGCGGGAATCATCTACTGCACCTCGAGGCGCGAGGTCGATGCGCTGGCAGCGTGGCTCTCGGACATCGGCACGCCCGCGCTGCCGTATCACGCCGGTCTGTCGGACGGCGAGCGCGCGAGGCATCAGGACGCGTTCATCAGCGAGCGCGTCGACGTGGTCGTGGCCACCGTCGCGTTCGGCATGGGCATCGATCGGTCCAACGTCCGCTTTGTCATCCATGCCGGCTCGCCACGATCGCTCGAGCACTACCAGCAGGAGTCCGGCCGCGCGGGCCGCGATGGGCTGGAGGCCGAGTGCGTCCTGATCTACTCAGGCGCCGATTTCATGCGGTGGCGGACGATGCTGGATCGGAATGGCGAGCTGACCGACGCCAGCGTCGCGCTGCTGCGGCAGATGGAACGGTATGCGGCCGGCGTCGGCTGCCGTCACCGCCATCTCGCGGAATACTTCGGCGATCGCTACGCGACGGCCGACTGTGCCGCCTGCGACGTCTGTCTTGGTGAGCTGGAATCGGCGAGCGAGCCGATCACGCTTGCGCGCAAGATCCTGTCGTGCGTGGCGCGCGTCGGCCAGCGCTTCGGCGTCGCGCACGTGGCCAATGTCTTGCGCGGCCACTCCAGCGATCAGGTGGTGGCGCGTGGCCACCATCACCTCAGCACCTTCGCGCTCCTGCCCGACGCATCCGCAGCGGAACTGCGCGGGTACATCGAGCAACTCGCCGGCGCCGGCCTGCTGCAGCAGACCGATGACCCCTACCCCGTGCTCACGTTGACCGCGCGCGGTCTGACGCTGCTCAAGGACGAGCGTAGCTGCCCGGGTCTCCGGCTGGCGCGGCAACGGCCGCCACGACGCGACGGCCAGCGGGTGCGATCGCGCGCCGAGGCGGAGTCGTGGCAGGACGTCGATCGCGAGCTGTTCGAACGGCTGCGGGCGCTGCGGCTGGAGGTGGCGCGGGAACGCGGAGTTCCACCCTATGTCATTTTTCACGACTCGACACTGCGCGAGATGGCGCGCGTCCGCCCCCGCTCGCTGGACGCGCTCCTTGGCGTAAAAGGCGTCGGCGCACGCAAGGCAGAGGACCTTGGCGCGCGATTTCTCGAAGCGATCAACGCCGAGAGGTCGATGTCGCAGTAGCCACGCCCGCCTTCGATCCTCTCCGTCGGTCATCGTCCCTAGATGTTGGTCCCGGTCCTGCACTGTGCCCGACGCGGAGGGACGATCTCATGAAATGGTCAGCCACAGTCGGCGCGTTCGCATTCGTGACCGTGCCGCTCCTCGCCGGTCCACAGTCGAGCTCGCAGCCCGGCGCGGATAACCGGATTACGCTGCGGGGCTGTGTGCAGCCCGGACTGGAATCCGGCACGGTGCTGATGAACAACGTGACGGAAGTGCCCACCGGCGGCCGGTCGGCTGTGCCGGAAGAGGCGCACGGCCGAAAGGTCATCTTCTGGCTCGACAAGGACGACCCACTGAAGCCGCATGTCGGGCACATGGTCGAGGTCACCGGGGCCCGCGGCGGTGTCGAGAAATCGGAAATCGAACTCAAGCAGGGTCACCAGAAGAGCGGCGGCGTGGTGGTCGAGTTCGAGGGGCCTGGGCGCGACGTGAAGGCGTCGAGCAGCGCAGTCGGCGGCGCACTGGGCACCTCGGGCCGCACGGGGCCGGAAAAAGACGACATCAAGACCTTCCTTTACAAGGTCAAGGTCGACAACGTTCGTGGGCTGCCCGGCACATGCCAGTAGGGGGCAGGGTTACGAACCGGGGCGCGCTTTCGGGCTCGCCCCTTCAGCAAGGCGGCGGTTCTGATCGGTGATGCGGGAATTGCGAACGCGTGCGGCGTCGGCGGCGGTGAACATCCAGTCCTCGCGACGATGACGCCGGACATCGGCTGGCGTCCACACAGCGCGCATCAGTCCAGCAGGCGAGTGCTCGTGGGTGCCCAGCAGCAGGTGCCCGATTTCGTGTGCGATGGCGCGGCCGACGAGCAACGACGGCCGTTCGCAGGCGAGGTCGGCGAACCGGGCAATGCGATCGCTGAAGACGGTACCAAGGACACCAGCGCTGGCGTCTCCGGACGCGGTCGCCGGTGCGATCAGGGAATACCCGAGCTGTTGCTGGGCTCCCTCGGGCGCCGGCGGACCGGGCGTAATCCGTATCAGCAACTCGCCGGGTCCGAGGCTCGTGCCGCAAGCGGGCGCGGCCGGCGTGCCGGCGTTGGAGCAATCGACCCAGCGGGTGGTGACATCCGCCTGCTGGAGGATGGCGTTGGCGGCGTGCAGGGCGGCCTGTCGGTCCTGCAGGGAGTCGCCGCTGCGGTCGAAGACGCGGACCACCAGCAGCAGCGCCATGACGGTCGTCATGGCCCCGCATTCTGTGGACCAGGTCAGGGGCCCACAACGGTTATGTGACAGGGCGACATCCAGCCTTGACCAGTGCCGCCGGGCCGGGGACAATTGAAGCCAAAGTGTTGAATCTTCAGGGCTTCCCCCGGCACAACTGAGCGGACGAGAGATCCTTGTGACGCATGTGCGCGTGAGTGGAAAGTTTCTGTCGATCGCCGGCGACCGCTTCCTCGTGAAGGGAATCGCCTACGGCACCTTTGCACCCGACGGCGACGGTGTGCAGTTTCCGGATCGTGCGCGGATCGCGCAGGACTTCGCCTTGATGGCCGAAGCCGGCATCAACACCGTGCGCGCGTATACGCCACCCCCGATCCATCTGCTCGACGAGGCCGCGCGCAACGGGTTGCGCGTGATGATCGGCCTGCCCTGGGCACAGCACATCGCCTTTCTACGGGATAAGGATCTCGCCCGCCGCATCCGCCGCGAAACCGCCGAGCATGTACGGACGCTGGGCGCGCATCCGGCCGCGCTGTTGTTCGCGATCGGCAACGAGATCCCCCCGTCGGTCGTGCGCTGGCACGGCGCCGCACGTATCGAAGAGTTCCTGCGCGCGATCCATGACGCTGCCAAGTCGGCGTCACCGGACAGTCTGCTGACCTATGTGAACTACCCGCCGACCGAGTACCTGAACACCGAGTGCTTCGACGTCGCGGCGTTCAACGTGTACCTGCATCGCGACACCGATCTGCGCGCCTATCTCGCACGGTTGCAGCAGATCGCGGGCAATCGCCCGTTGCTGCTGGCGGAAGCGGGAGCAGACAGCATTCGTGAAGGACGTGAGGGACAGGCGCAGATTACCGCCATGCACCTGCGCGCCGCGTTTGCCGAAGGGCTCTGCGGTGCGGTCGCCTTCTCGTGGACCGACGAGTGGTGGCGCGGCGGTCACGAGGTGACCGACTGGGCCTTCGGCCTGGTCGATCGCGAGCGCCGGCCGAAGCCCGCGTTGGCTGCCGTGAAGCAGGCGTTCGACGAGGCACCGTTTGCGCCCGACGTGCAGCGCGAATGGCCGAGAGTGTCGGTGGTGGTCTGCGCCTACAACGCGGCCGACACGCTGGAGGATTGCCTCTCGTCGCTGCGCCGCCTCGATTACCCGGATTACGAAGTTCTGCTCGTCAATGACGGATCGCGTGACGCGACCGGAGCGATCGCCGATCGCTACGCGGCCGAGTGCCAGCCGGGCAGCAACGGACGGATTCGTGTCATCCACATCGCGAATGGCGGGTTGAGCGCCGCGCGCAACGTCGGGTTGCGCGAGGCGACCGGGGCGATCGTCGCCTACACCGACGCGGACGTGCGGGTCGAGCCCGATTGGCTCACCTACCTGGTGCAGCCATTCCTCACCTCGACGGTGGTGGGCTCCGGCGGTCCGAACGTCGTCCCGTTCGACGACCCGTGGGTGGCGCAGTGCGTGGCGCGATCGCCCGGCGGACCGACGCAGGTGCTGCTCGACGATCGTGTCGCCGAACACGTGCCCGGCTGCAACATGGCGTTCCGCCGTGATGCGCTGCTGGGGATCGACGGATTCAATCCGGTCTACCTCCGCGCCGGCGACGACGTGGACGTGAGCTGGCGGCTGCAGGCGAAGGGGCAGAAGATCGGGTTCGCGCCATCGGCGCTCGTCTGGCATCACCACCGCGCCTCGGTGAAGGCGTACTGGCGTCAGCAGGTGGGCTATGGCGAAGGTGAGACCTGGCTGGACGCGCACCATCCCGAAAAGTTCGTGCGCGGCAACATGCTGTGGCGCGGCCGTATCTACAGCCCGCTGCCGTTCGTGCGCTCGCTTTCGGGCCAGCGCATCAACTACGGCGTGTGGGGCACGTCGGCCTTCCCGTCGGTGTATCGCACCGACGTCCACGGCTTCCAGTTCCTGCCGCACCTGCCGGCGTGGTGGTTCACCTCCACGGCGTTCCTGATCCTGGGCGCGTTCGCCTATGCCGCCGGCTTCAGGGGGCTCTCGGCCACCCTGCTCGGCCTCGGCGCGCTCGGATGGCTGACGACGATCGGGCGCTGCCTCGTGTTCGGATGGCGTTCCGATTTGTCCGCCGCATTGACGGCGCGCACGTGGAGCGCCCGTCAGCGCCACCGGCTGCTGATCGCGTGGATGCACTTCATTCAGCCGTTCGCGCGGTTCTACGGGCGCGTCCGCGGCATGCTGAATCCGCCGCCGGTGGTCGAGCCCGAGCGCGTGACCCGCTTCCCGTGGAAGGCGCCCGTGCCGAAGGTGCGCGACGCGGTGTCGATGACGGCATTGCTGCTGGGCATGAGCACCGACGAATCGTTCTGGGGTGAGCGGTGGACCTCGCACGACGCGGTGCTCTCCGAAGTCGCCGGTCTGTTGCGCGCCGCGCGCCCGGCGCGCTCGGTCGACATCGACGACGGCTGGCGGGCGGATCGCGACGTCAGCGTCGCGGTCGGACGCTGGGGCTGGCTGGACCTCCGGGTCCTGCTCGAAGAGCACGGCGGTCCGAAGGTGCTGCTGCGCGCGGCGACGAAACTGCGACCGACACTGAAGGGCATTGCCCTGGCGGCGACGATGGCCGGGGGCGCCGTGCTGGCGACCAGCGCGGCGATCGCATTCAAATGGCCGCTGGTCAGCGTCGCCACCGCCGCGTTCGTGGCGATCGTGTTTGGCGATGCCGCCTGGGCCACGGCGCGCGCCGTGGCCGTGATGCGCCGCGCGGTTGAACGTGCCGCGGACGTCGCTGACATGGTCCGCGTGCCTGTGAAGCCGCACTCGCTCTCGACCCGACGGTTCAACCTTCGTCCGGTGGCGGTGTCACAGGTCGTGCAGACGGTCGTGGCGCTGGCACTCACCGGCAGCGCCGTGCTGACCGGCACGTCGGTCGTCAGCGATCTGATGGCGCGGGCCCGTCAGCGCCCGGTGGTGTTGTCCGCGACGCGGCTGGCGCCCAGTTTTGATGCCGCCGGTGCGCTGGCCGTGGCACCAAATGGCGAGTTGTACTGGGCCGACGGTCGTAATGGCGTGATCAGGGCGCTCGATTACCGCGTCTACGAACAGCCTGTCGGTACCAGCGGCAAGCGCGCGCTGCCATTACGACAGCCGCCTCCCGCGCTCCAGTTCGCGTCGGTGACCGACGTCGCGGTGGCGTCGAGCGGCGATCTCTACGTCGCCGACGCGCAGAACGATCGCATCTGTCGCATCGATCGCGCGAACGGCAAGATCATCACGGTCGCCGGATCCGGTGTGGCGGGATTCGACGGCGACATGAAGCAGGCGACGCAGTCGGCGTTGAACGCGCCGAATGCCGTGGCTGTTGCCCGGAACGGCGATCTCTACGTCGCCGATACGGTGAACAATCGCGTGCGGGTCGTCGTCCAGGCGACCGGTGTCATCCGGACGGTCGCTGGCGATGGGATCGGCGGCTCCGGCGCGCTGATCGGCGACGGTGGTCCCGCGACGCACGCGCACCTCGATCATCCGACGGACGTGGCGATTGGTCCGGATGGTGATCTCTACATCGCCGACATGGGCCACAACCGCATCCGCATGGTTGATTCCCAGACCGGCATCATCACGACCGTTGCCGGCGATGGTCTCGAGGCGATGCGCGGCGACGGCGGCCTGGCGGTGGCGGCGAGCCTGTCGGGTCCCTCCGGCGTTGCGCTCGAGGCCGTTGGACGCCGCGTGATCATCTACATCGCGGACTACTACAACAACCGCGTGCGGCGCGTTGGAATCGATGGCCACATTTCCACCGTGCCGGGCCTCGAGCTCGAGCGTCCGACGCGTCTGGCGATGCGGCCCGGCGGCTGGCTGTACGTGGCCAGCGGCGGCAAGGTGAACGCGGTGAACGTGAACAAGGAACCCGTGCAGTTGGCATCGCGGTCGCCGCGCGCGAACCCGCTCGTCGCGCTGGCGAAGAAGGTGACGTAGGTGCGGCAGCCGCAGCCGGCTTCGCTCGCCGCCTGGACGTTGTCCTGCATGCGCCCGTACCGCGGACGCATCATCCTGGTTGCCGTGATGGCCGCCATCGAGATCGGCCTCGGTCTGCTCTCGCCGTGGCCCCTCAAGCTGGTCATCGACAACGTGCTCGGCACCGAGCCGATGCCGGCGCAGATCGCGGGTATCGCCCGGATGCTCACCGGCGGCAGCCGCGCCGAAATGCTGTTCGTCATCGTCATTGGCGGCCTGCTGCTGCAACTGGGCTCGCAGGTGGTGCAGACGGTCAGCACGCAGCTGCAGGTGGATACCGGCCAGCGGATGGTGTACACGCTGCGCGGCCGGCTGCTCGCGCACCTTCAGGCGCTGGCGCTGCGGCATCACATCGCCACGCGCACCGCCGATTCGGTCTACCGCCTGGAGGCCGACGCCTACTGCGTGCACGACCTGGTGATGGGCGGCGTCTTCCCGCTGGCTACCTCGGTGGCGACGCTCGCGGCAATGTTCGCGATCCTGTACCGCATGGATCGCTCGCTGGCGCTGCTGTCGCTGACCGTCATTCCGTTCCTGTATGCCTGCCTGCGCTACTACTCGAAGCGCATGGTGGACCGGGCCGAGCATGTGAAGGAACTGGAGTCGAAGCTCGTCGAACGCCTCTACGAGATCCTGTCATCGATCAAGATCGTGAAGGGCTTCGCGCGCGAACCGCACGAGCTGCAGCGCTTCAACTCCGCCGGCAGCGAGACGATGACCGCGCGGTTGAAATTCACCTGGCAGGAATCGCTGTTCACGCTGGCGGTCACCGCGATCACGGCGACGGGGACGATGCTGGTGCTGGCGGTCGGTGGGCTGCACGTGCTGGCGGGCCGTCTGTCAGCCGGAGAACTGCTGGTGGTGATGGCGTATCTCGTGGCCGTCTACGGACCCCTCTCGTCGATTGCCCACACCACCGGATCGCTGCAGAACGCGGTCGCCAGCGCCCGCCGGGTCCGCGAAATCTTCGCCCACACGCCGGAGCTGCTCGACGCCCCCGACGCGATCGACGCCGGCGGGATCATGGGCGACATCCGTTTCGAGAACGTCAGCTTCTCGTATACCGACGAACGACAGATTCTGCGCGACATCAGCTTCAGCGCCCGTCCTGGCGAGATGGTGGCGCTGGTCGGGTTGACCGGTGCCGGCAAGTCCACGCTGGCCAGCCTGATTCCGAGGTTCTTCGAGCCGACGAGCGGTCGCGTCCTGATCGACGGCGTCGACGTCTCGCGGTACCAGCTGCGGTCGCTGCGTGAACGCATCTCGCTCGTGCTCCAGGACGCGATGCTGTTCGGCGGCCGCGTCGCCGACAACATCCGCTACGGCCGGCTGGATGCGACGGACCAGGAAGTGGAGCAGGCCGCGCGGGCCGCGCACGCCCACGACTTCATCATGCGGCTGCCGGAAGGCTACGACACGCCGCTGGCCGAAGCCGGCGGGAGCCTCTCCGGTGGCGAGCGGCAGCGTCTGGGAATCGCACGCGCGCTGCTCAAGGACGCCCCGATCCTGATCCTCGACGAGCCGACGTCGTCGCTCGACGCGCTTTCGGAGGAGGCGGTGTTCTCGGCGCTCCGCAAGCTGCGCGAAGGACGGACGACCGTGGTGATTGCGCACCGGCTGTCGACGATCCGCGACGCCAACCGCATCCTCGTGCTGCACGAAGGCCGCATCGAGGCGCAGGGGACGCACCAGGAGCTGCTGGCCTCGAACGAGCTGTATCGGCGGATGTGCGCGCGCCTCAGCGTCGGCGGATCGCTCGACGAACCCGAGACCGTCGACGAGCTGATTCAAGCCATCGGATGAAGGTTCTCGTCGCCGGCATCATTGCCCGCTATCCGTTTGGCGGGGTCACATGGTGCTCGCTGATGTACCTGCTCGGCCTGCGCGCGCTCGGCCACGAGGTCCTCTACATCGAGGACACCGGCGAGTGCATCTACGATCCCGAGCAGAACGCCATCTCGGAAGATCCCGCCTACGGCACCCGTTACATCCACCGCGCGCTCGAGCCGTTCGGCCTCGGTGATCGCTGGTCGTTCGTCAACTTCGACGGCAGCTATCACGGCGTCCCGAAGGAACGGGTGCAGGCGTTCTGCGCCGACGCCGAGCTGTTCATCAACCTGTCCGGCGGCTCGTGGTTCTGGCGCGACGAGTATCTGAAGATCCCGCGGCGCGTGTTCATCGACAGCGACCCGGTGTTCACGCAGCTGGCGATCGCGAAGGGCGAGGGCTGGTATGTCGACTTCTTCCGCACCTTCGATCACCTGTTCACGTTCGGCGCGAACATCGGGACGCCGGCCAGTGACGTCCCCACCGGCGGCTTCACCTGGCACAAGACCTGGCAGCCGATCGTGATTGACCAGTGGCAGACCGCGGAGCCGCCCGCGCACGAGGCGTTCACCTCGGTGATGACCTGGAAGATCGAGAGCTTCACCGACGTGGACGGCAACAAGGACAAGGAGTTCGTGAAGTTCATCGACCTGCCGAAGCGCCTTGGCGGGACCGCTGGCGCGGATCCCGCCCCACGCATTCACATCACGCTGGCGATCAACGGGCCGCAGAAACTCCTGCGGGAGCACGGCTGGTCGACCGTCGATGCGATGGGCGTGTCGCGTGCGCTCTGGGACTACCGGCAGTTCATTCGCGAGTCGATGGGGGAGTTTGGCGTCGCGAAGCACGCCTATGTGGCGAATCGCTCCGGCTGGTTCAGCGATCGCACCGAGTGCTATCTGGCCGCGGGACGGCCCGCCGTCGTTCAGGACACCGGGTGGAGCGCCCATCTGCCGCATGGAACCGGCCTGATTCCGTTCTCGACGCCCGAGGAAGCGATTGACGGCCTGATGCGCGTGTCGAAGGACTGGCAGGCGCACGCGCGGCGCGCCAACGAGATCGCCCGTGAACACTTCGCCGCCGCCGTGGTGCTGCCAAAGCTGATCGAGGTGGCCTGCCGGTGATACCGTGTCTCCTGCGGCGCGGACCTTGTCGCGTCCGCGCCGGGCGAGCCTGACAAGGCTCGCCCACAGGACATGCGCATCGCCCAGGTCGGCCCCGTCGCCACGTCGATTCCGCCCCCACGATCCAGCTCGGTGGAGCTGATGACGTCGATCCTTACCGAAGGCCTTGCCGCCCGAGGGTATCAGGTCACGCTTTTCGCCACAGGCACGTCACAAACGCGGGCGGCGCTGCACGCGACCTTCCCGCGGGGGTACGCTGACGACACCTCGATGTGGCCCTGGGAGGCATACGAGCTGTTCAACCTTGCGGCTGCCGTCGAGCGTGGCGGCGATTTCGACGTGATTCACTGTCAGGCGATGTACTGGCCGATGGCGCTGCCGTTCAGCAGGCTGTCGAAGACGCCACTCGTCCAGACGCTGCATCATGCCCCGTCGCCGACCGAGGTGGCGCTCTGGTTGCGATATCCCGAGGTGCCGTTCATCGCGATCTCCCAGGAGCAGAAGCGCCTGCTCGCCGGCCTCAACGTCGTTGGCGTCGTCCCACACGCGATCGACACCGGAAGCTTCGCGTATCGTGCCGTGCCAGACGATTACCTCGTATTTCTCGGACGATTCACCGAAGGCAAGGGCGTGCTCCAGGCGATCGACATCGCGCGACGCGTCGGGATGCGGCTGTTGATCGCGGCGCCGGAGAACGAGTATTACCGTGAGGTGGTGGCGGCGCAGGTGGACGGCGACCGGGTTGTGTATGTCGGCGAGGTCGATCACACCCGCAAGGTGGACCTGCTCGGCGGCGCGCGCGCCATGCTGTATCCCGTGCAGGCGGGGGAGCCCTTTGGTCTCGTGCTCGCGGAGGCGATGGCCTGCGGAACGCCGATCGCCGCACTCGAGCGCGGGGCGGTGCGCGAAATCGTCGACGCCGGCGTCACCGGCGGCGTCTTCGAGACCGTCGACGCGCTCGTCGCCGGCCTGCCTCGTGTCCTCGCGCTCGATCGGGCGATCGTCCGGCAGCGTGCCGTCGAGCGCTTCGGCATCGATCGCATGGTCGATGATTACCTGGCCGTGTATCGGCGCGTGATCGGCCGATGACTGTGGATATCGCCGGCCGCTCGCTCGTTGCCGTGTTCGCCCATCCGGATGACGAGTCGATCGCGTGCGGCGGCGCTCTGGCCATCTGTGCCGACCGCGGCGTGCGGGTGTCGTTGATCTGTGCGACACACGGCGAGAACAACCACGGTGAGCGCGATGAGGGCTGGTACGTGCAGCGGGCGAGTGAACTCGACGCGGCGGCCGCCGTGCTGGGTATCGGTGAAGTCGTGCTGCTCGATTTTCGCGACGGCTTTCTGCCCTGGACCGATCAGCTCGCCGGTCAGATCGAAACCGATCTTCGTCGCCTCAAACCCGATGCCGTCGTCACGTTCGGGAAGGACGGCCTCTACTGGCATCCGGACCACATCGCCATCTGCGATGCGACGACCGCGGCGGTGGACGCGCTCGGAGACGAGCCGCCAGCGCTGTACTACGTCACCATGCCGCCCGGTCAGATGCGACGCATCGTCGACGAAGTCTGGGCGCAGGACGAAGTCACCACGGGCCACCTGCCGTTGCTGGGACTGAACAATCCCGACGCGTTCGGAGTCGGCGCCGCCGACCCGACGATCGTGGTCGATATCAGTGCCGTGGCGACGCGCAAGCTGGCGGCACTGAAGTGTCATCGCTCGCAGATCGAAGGGGCGATCGCGCGTCTGTCTGATGCCGCCGCGCCGCGCCTGCTCGGCGTCGAGCATTTTCATCGTCCGCCCGGTTCCCCGGCGCAATCGCGTCCGGGCATCCTCGAAGCCATCGCTGTCGAGGGCGGTGTTTAGAGGACATTCGTTGAACGCATGCGGGTAGATACGCTGGAGATCCTGCGCTGCCCATTCTGCGGTACGCGCCTGCAGGTGGTGGAGAACCCGGCGCTCGTGCGGGCCGGCGATCGCATCGAGGCCGGCGTGCTCGGTTGCGAATGCTGTGCGTTTCCCGTCATCGACGGAATCCCCATCCTGATCGCCAGCGACACGGCGCGCAACGCGATGCACCTGCTCGAAGCCGGGAAGGGCGATGCCGCGTTGCAGATGGTGCTGGGCCTCGATGACGAGGCTCGTGTCGACGCGTTCCGGCGGTTCGTCGGTGACGGCGACTCGATGACGTACCGGCAAGGCGTGAAGATCCTGAGCGTCGACGCCGAGGCCGAGTACTTCGTCTATCGATTCTCCGACCCGACCTTCCGCGTCGGCCGCGCGGTGGTGCAGGCTTGCGGGCCGTTGATGGGTCGAAGCGGCCGGTACATCGATCTGTGCGGCGGGTCGGGGCATCTGACGCGATCGATGATCTCGGACGCGCCGCCGGTGCTGGCGGACTTCTTCTTCTGGAAGCTGTGGCTCGCGAAGCGCTTTGTCGCACCCCACTGCGAACCGGTCTGCTGCGACGCCAACAGTCCGCTGCCGTTTGCGCGCGACACCTTCTCGATGGTCGCGCTCTCGGACGCGTTTCCGTACCTGTGGCACAAGCGGCTGGTTGCGGACGAGATGATGCGCCTGGCCGGAGAACGCGGCGTCATCGTGATGCCGCACCTGCACAGCTCGCTCGGCTGGAACTGGACCGCCGGCATGCCGTTGACCCCGGCCGCCTACCGCGATCTGCTCGAGCCGCACCAGCCGCGTCTCTACCGCGACAGCGCGCTCCTCGATCAGGTGCTGGATGGTTACGTCGACCTCGCGCGCGACGAGCGGGCTGACGCGCTCGATGGCGAGCCGGCCCTCGTGATCGTCGCCAGCCGCGATCGGTCGGTGTTCCGCAAGGTGCCGCTCCCGTGGACGGCGCCGGCGCCCGACGCGCTGATCGTCAACCCGCTGTATCGCGTCGCCGCGACCAGGCACGAGTCTGTTCTGACGCTGGCGTTTCCGACCGAGGAGTATCGTCAGGAGTTCGACGCCGTGAAGCGCTACCTGCCGGAGACCGTCGTCGTGCCAGGCAATCTGAGCGCGGACGGCATCGATCTGCGATTGATCGGCAACGAGCGTTTCGAGGACCTGTGCCGGCGGATGGTGTTCATCTCAGTCCCGGAGCACTACGTATGACTGTTGTCGTCTCGAGGTTCCGCTCGGTCGCCGACGCGCTGATCGCTCAGGGAGTACTCGAGCAGGCGGGCATCGAGTCGTCGATTCGTTCTGACAACGCGGGCGGTCAATATCCCGCGCTCGACGCCGCGTCATTGCTGGTACGCGCGGACGATGTGGAAGCCGCGCGTGAGGTGTTGCAAGCGGCCGCCAAGGACTAGCATGAGCGTCGCATGACGATCGCTTGATGCGCGTGCGGCGAGCCTTGTCATCCCTCGACTCCGCTCGGGATGACGCCCGAGCGAGCGTCGAAGGGTCAGGCTCGCCGAGCGCGGACCGGGCAAGGTCCGCGCCACCGGTCAATCGTGAGTTCGGGTGTGTGCCGAGCGCGTCACGGGCATGTGTTGCACGTCCGGCACGAGTTCCGGCGTGGGCACGAAAATGTACAGGTGCCGGCCCACCATCTCCTGGATCACGACATCCGGGTGTTCACGCATCACGAGATCCGGATCGAAGTCGTTTTGCCACTGATACACAATCCTGCTGAAGTGCTCTGACAGGTAAGGAATCAGCCGGCTCGAGAACGAGTCGCGGAACATCACCGCCCTGGGCAGTGCCGGCGCACCAGGCTGGCGACTGAGTTCGGTTATCACCGTCCCGTCCTCTCCGTATGGGTCAGGATGCACCGGCGCGACGACCTTCGACGTCCAGCCGCGTCGCGGCACGAGCCCCGGCATCGATACCTTCCCTTCGTCCACCAACCCCAGCATCGTCGTCTTGTCGCCTGACGGTGCCGACGGCGAGGTCGTGAAGTCCGCGCGCGTCATCGGGTGAATCGACGGAAACCACTGCGACAGGCGTGCGGCGATCTGCTGATAGCCGATCAGCGCGCCGCGGTCGTTCCAGTGCGTGTCGTAGTGGTGGTAGAGCAACTCCTGCGACTTCGCGGCGATGAGCGGCGGGCGCAGATCGAGAATCTCGACGTCCGAATGCGTTCGCATGTACGCCAGAAACTGGTCGGCACGGTAGTCGTCGTGCATCCGGCGGAGCGATGTCGGCATCAGCTCCGGGTACACCATCTGTTTGTCGGGCGCGATGACGAACAGGAACCTGGCCCCGCGACTGGCGAGCCAATCGCGCATCCGCTCGAGCGTGAGCTGCCACTGCCGGAGTTGCGGCTCGGTAAACAGCTCCGTCTGCACATAGTCCTGAATGCCTCCGTCGTCTCCGTAAAACAGCCAATCACCTTTACCCGCGATCACAGTGTCGGATGACGATGTGTGGAGCGCGTGCCACAGCACGGCGGCCTGTCCGGTGATGAGCGCCTGGCGGAACGCGAAATGGTCGTTGAAATACTTCTGAAACCGTTCCGGCCATGCGGCCATCGCCTGTCGCCGCCATGACCAGGCCGGCCAGGGCGTCAGTTCCCGCATCTCGGATTCGGAGATCCGGGCGCGGTCGATGCCAAGCAGCAGGCCGATGCCGGGCACCGCGATGATCGCGAGGAACAACGCGATCACCGCGCGGTCGGCGCGGCGGCGGGCAGGAGCAGGCTCGGGGGCGGCGGTGTCTGCCTGCATCAGAACCGGAAGTAGATGAACGGGTTGTACGTGGTCGCCGCCGACTGCGCGATCGCGCCGACGAGCACGAGCAGCAGCGCCGCGGTCGCGGCGAACTCCCAGGTGCCCGTGGCGCGGGACCCGGGGTCAGCCGCGGCCTCGCGCCAACGCTGGAGTTGCGGCAGTACCGGCATCGCCCCGATTGCACCCATGACGAGCGCGACCGTGACTTCAGGCGTGAGATACCAGGCCGGCGTGTAAGGCGATGGCATCGCCGCGCCAAGACCGGCCATCGCTCGTAACATCGCGATGGCCGCGCCGAATGTCTCGGCCCTGAAGAACACCCAGCCGACCATCACCACCAGCAGCAGATACGCGTGGCGGGCGGCTGGCGCCAGTTGTTTCAGGCGGCTCGCGAGTCCCACGCGTTCCAGCACGAGAAACGCGCCGTGGAAGAGACCCCAGATCACGAACGTCCAGTTCGCGCCGTGCCATAACCCGCAGAGGAAGAACACGAGCACGAGGTTGAAGTAGAGGCGCGACGTCGACGTGCGGTTGCCGCCGAGCGGGATGTAGACGTAGTCGCGGAACCACGCGGAGAGCGACATGTGCCAGCGGCGCCAGAAGTCCTGGACCGACGAGGCGATGTAGGGGTAGTTGAAGTTTTCCGGGAAGTGGAACCCGAACATGCGGCCCAGGCCGATCGCCATGTCGGAGTAACCCGAGAAATCGAAATAGATCTGCAGCGTGTAGCACACGACGGCCAGCCAGGCGTGTGCGGCGGTCAATTGATCGGCCGGCATCGAGAAGATGCGATCCGCCGGCGCCGCCACCGTATTGGCGATCAGCATCTTCTTGCCGAGGCCGACGATGAACCGGCGCACGCCGACCGCGAAGTCGTCGAGGGTGGTGACGCGCGCCGTCAACTGCGTGGCGATTTGGCGATAGCGGACAATCGGTCCCGCGATCAACTGCGGAAACACGAGTAGATACAGCGCCGCTTCGACAGGACGCTTCTGGGCCGACGCATCGCGGCGATACACGTCAACGACGTACGAGATGGCGTGGAAGGTGAAGAACGAGATGCCGATCGGCAGGAGCAGATGCGGCAAGGCGAACGTGCGGGTGCCGAACAGCGCCAGCGCAACGTTGACATTGCCGATCGCGAAGTCCGCGTACTTGAAGATGAGCAGGACGATCAGGTTGACGGTCACCGCCGCGCGCAGAATCCAGGTACCGGTGGCTGTGCCGCGGAAACGATCGACGCCAAGCGCGGCGACGTAGTTGAAGACGATCGACGTCAGGACAAGGGCCGTGAACGAACCGGCGCCCATCGCATAGAACAGCACGCTGGCGCCAAGCAGCAGCCAGTTGTGCCAGTTCGATCCGCGGCCGGCGTAATAAAGCGCCAGCAGCAACGGCAGGAACACGAACAGGAACGTGGGGTCAGTGAACAGCACGGGTCCCCCGTGGCTACTGCTTCTGCCGTTCGAAGGTCAGATAGAGGGGCGACGCGCCGAGGAAGGTCATGAAGCCGAACGTGCCCCAGCCGGCTCTGTTGATGGCGATGAACCTGGCGTGCTCACCCGGCTTGAGGACGAGCTCGATCGTCTTCCAGAACAGCGTGTTGTGCGCGCGCAGACGGTGCGGACCTGGTGAGATCTCGGCGCTGAACGTTTCCTGCGACTTCAGGATTGCGACCTGTTCACCGTCGATCGACAGGAAGATCTCGCGGAACCCGACATCGTCCGGCGATTCCCGGGTGATCGTGATGCGGGCGTCGCCGCCGACCAGGCCGGCGTCGATCATGCCGTCGCGTCCGAGTTGATCCATCGGACGAGTCTCGGTTCTGGGTGAGCGCAGCCACAGCGGCCGCGGAGCGGCCAAAATCGGGACAACCACCGTTCACATCGTAGCAAATGGGTCTCGCGTTCCGGGCCTGACCAGCGGTTCTTGCCTGGCTGACGAGCTTCGTTCGCATCGAGGTATTCGCGATCCCGCGGCTTTCTCGGTAACCTGCAAATGATGATCATGCCGACCGGTGCCTCGCCACTCGATGCCGTACGCGCCCTGTTCGGAGAACAGCTCGAGGACCTCGCCGGTGGAGTGGTCTCGGGCGAGATTCCGCTGACGGTCACCGTGGTCAACCGGCTGATCGCGCGCAAGCTCGCCACGTCTCCGTCGTCTCCCGTCATCTCGGCGGAACTCGAATCGCACGAAACCGAGACGTTCGTCGTCCGGCTGCGGGTTCGCGGTCCGCTGCCGCCGCTGCGGATCGACCTGCGAATCGATCGCGAGCCGCAGTTACCGTCGGATCCGACGCTCTCCATGCACTGGAAGTTGAGCGGGCTCGGACCCTTCGCGATCCTTGCCGCGCCAATCGCCTCGTACTTCAGAGTGCTCCCGCGCGGCGTGCGGTTGGAGAGCAACCGTCTCCTGCTGGACGTGCACGAACTGCTGCGGGCGCAGGGATACGGGGAAGTCATCCCGCTGCTCACCGGTCTTCGCGTGGTCACGCGAGAGGGACGATTCGTGATTCAGTTCGAGCTGCGAAGGTAACGCATTGTATCCTTCGGCTACGTGCTTCACTACGTCCTGATCTTTGCCGCCGCGCTCGCGGCCGGCGCCATCAACTCCGTCGCCGGCGGCGGCACCCTGATCACCTTCCCGACGCTGCTCGCGATCGGGATCGATCCGAAGCTCGCGAACGGAACCAGCACCGTCGCGCTCTGGCCGGGATCGGTCGCCGGTACCTGGGGCTATCACCGCGAACTCGAACAGGCTGATCGCCGCCTCCTCGCCCTGATCGTCCCGTGCGTCATCGGCAGCATTGTCGGCGCCTGGCTGCTGGTTCGCACGCCGACCGACGTCTTCAACCACATCATCCCGTTCCTGATTCTGTTCGCGACATGCCTGTTCATGGCGCAGGGGACGATTCAGCGCCACTTCGACCTGGCGTCGGCTCATCACGCGCGATCGCCCTGGCTGTCGTGGACCATGGCATTTCAGTTCGTGGTGGCGGTGTACGGCGGATATTTCGGAGCCGGCATCGGCATCCTGATGCTGGCGGCGCTCAGCCTGATGGGCCACACCGACATTCACCAGATGAACGGCGTGAAGAACCTGCTGGCGACGTGCATCAACGGTGTCGCCGCGGCGATCTTCGTTTACAAGGGGCTGGTGCTCTGGCAGGAAGCCACCGTCATGATCGTGGCGTCGATCGTGGGCGGCGTCACGGGAGCCGGGCTCGCGCGGCGCATGGGGCGGCAGGCGGTGCGGCAACTCGTGATTGCCGTCGGCTTCGTTGCCGCGGTGCGGACGATGTGGACGGCGTTTCACTGATGCCGAGCAACGTGGCGATCTCCCGTTTCCTCGAGTTCACGCGCGCCGAATGGGCGGCACTCCGCGCCTCGACGCCCTTGCCGCTGACCGAACCACAGTTGCGCGGTCTGGTCAGCGTCAACGAGCACATGTCGCTCGACGAAGTGGCCGACGTCTACCTGCCGCTGTCGCGACTCCTGAACCTGTACGTGTGGGCGACGCACAACCTCCATCAGGCCACGGCGACTTTCGTCGGCTCCGACTCACCGCGCGTGCCGTTCGTGATCGGGATCGCCGGCAGCGTGGCCGTGGGCAAGAGCACCGCGTCGCGCCTGCTCCAGGCGCTGCTGTCGCACTGGCCGAGTCACCCGCAGGTCGATCTGGTGACGACAGATGGCTTCCTGTTGCCGCAGCGGCTGCTCGAGGAACGCGGGCTGGCCCATCGCAAGGGGTTTCCGGAAAGCTACGACGTCCGCCGGTTGTTGCGATTCATGGCGGACGTGAAATCAGGCGCCGCGGAAGTGGACGCGCCGGTCTATTCGCACCTGGCCTACGACATCGTGCCCGGCGAGACCCAGATCGTGCGCAGCCCCGACATCATGATCGTCGAGGGACTCAATGTGCTGCAAAGCGGCAGCGGACCGATGTTCGTGTCCGACTTCTTCGACTTCTCGATCTACATCGACGCGCACGAGGGCGACATCGAGCAGTGGTACGTCGAACGCTTCCTCGCTCTGCGCGAGACCGTGTTCCAAAACCCGCAGTCGTACTTCCACCGGTACGCGTCACTGTCGAACGACGAAGCGATGGAGAAGGCGCGATCGATCTGGCGGGACATCAATCTCGTCAACCTGCAGGAGAACGTCGCGCCGACGCGCGAACGCGCACACCTGATTCTGGAGAAGGGTCGCGATCACGCCGTGCGCCGCGTCCGCCTGCGGCGGCTCTGAACCGCTGGGGACTCGAGAGCCGGTCTGCAGACCCGCCGCGACGATGGATCGCTGAGGACCTGCCCCTATGATGGCGGGAGGGGCTCGGACGGCGGTAGTGGCGCGCCCGGTTGCTTCTCGGGAGGCGGTTCTCCGACGGCGGCTTTCACTTCGTCGGCGCTCGGCGGCTTGCCGCCGCTCTTCCGGTGACGTGACATCCACGCGCGCCATCGCGCGGCACCAATCTTCTGTTTCTCGCCCGCCACCTTCTCGCCTTCTTCCTTGCCGTACGGCGAGGCGTGCTCGATCTCGGCATTCATCTCCGCGCCAATCAGAATGACGAGTGCCGAGATGTAGAACCAGAGCAGCAGAATCATCACGCCGCCAATGGCTCCGTACGTCTCGGTGTACTTTCCGAGGTTGGCGACGTAGTACTTGAACGCCAGCGACGCCAGCAGCCACAGCGTCGTCGCCATGATCGACCCCGGCGTCAACCAGACCCAGTCCTGCTCGGCGTCGGGGGCGTAGTAATAGATCACGGCGATCGCGGCCGACACGAGTCCGAAGACCACCGGCCACTGCAGGATCTTCCAGGACCACTCGAACGCGTCGCCGAGATAGAAGCGATCGGCAAGGTGCGTCGCCAGTGCCGGTCCCACGAGGACCAGCCCGAACGAAATCACGATGAACACGGCCACGCCCACGGTCAGCGTGATGGCGATGATGCGCACCTTCCACCAGGGCCGCCCTTCCTGGATGTCGTAGGCGGCATTGAGCGTATCGATGATCGCCGTCATCGCCGACGACGTGGACCAGATCGTCGTGAGCATGCCGATGGTGAAGAGCCCTCCCTGCTTGCCGCTGGCGATCTTCCCGAGCTGGTCGGTGATGATCGTCAGCACTTCCTGCGGCGCGAACCCGCCCAGCGATGCGAACATGTCGTTGACCAGCGTGTGATACGGGAAATAGCTGGCCAGCGCGATCAGCATCAGCAGCGCCGGGAACAATGCGAAGAAGAAGTAGTACGCGAGCTGGGCCGCCATGCCGAAGCAGTTGTCCTCGAAAAAGGCCTCGTTGAACGTGCGCCGCAGAATCTGCGGCCACGTCAAGGGAACTTTGAGGAATGTCAACATGACGGCCATGGGTTCAGTGGGGATCTGTCGTTATCACTGCGGGCGCTGCGTCGGGGGACATGGACCGGCGGTGTTGCCCGTGGTTGGCGTCCACGATGGCGCGTCGCTGGCGGGAAACGATTCCTCCGCCGCTTCGTGAACCATGTCGTCGGCCCGTTGTCCCGGCCACACCGCGCGCAGCCGTCCACGGCGCGCGCGACGCGTGTCGGCTTCGCTGGCGGCCCACCACGCCAGCGCCCCACCACCCACCATCAACATCAGGCCCGCGGCGGAACGGCGGCGAAGCCCCGACACCAACAGTGCGCCCGAGATGACCGCAAGCAGCCATCGTTCGGTGTCCCAGGTCTGATCGCCGGGGCGCTCCCACACGCTCGGACCCGTCCGATGTTGTACGAGATTCAGAGCCATCGCTCACAACCCTCCGTGCCGGGCGAAAGTGCAACCGGTATGCCCCGGAGAAGGAACGGCGTATCGTTCAGCCCAGGATTCGTTCCATCCTGTTTGGGGTGCTGATCCGAGGCTGACGTGTTTCCGTACAGGTGCCTGTCGGCGCCAATACGCCTCGTGCGTCGCTCATCTGCAGGATTCCGGGTGGAAGGCCGTCACGCGGAAAACTGGCGCATCGTTTCCTTGGCCTTTCGGTGGCTCGAGAAAACGCGCGACCGGTATCGCAGCCGTGGCACATCGGTTGCTCAAGAACCGCCCGTCTGCAACACACATCTGGAAACACAGGGGATACACATGGCATCGATGCAGCAGGCGCTTGACGACGTGCTTCGCCGGGTCCAGGGGGAATACAACGAAATGCCTGGACTGCGGTTGACCACGGCGCAGGCGCAGCGTCTGTGGGGGCTCGATCGAGCCGCCTGCGACGCGTTGCTTGGTGCACTGGTCGACGCCAAGTTCCTTTTTCGCACACGGGACGGAGCCTTCGTGCGCTCCGACCTGTCGAGGGCGACTATCAGTGAGAGATTGACCTCCCGGCCTGTCGGTGCAAGTCCTGCCTACGAGCCGTAAGACCGACCGGGCCACCCACGCCTGCCCTTACACACCCGGACGGAAGTAATTCCGTCCGCGGCCACACTCTGGGTGATGGAACGGAGAACCACCAGGTTCTCCGTTTCACGTTTTCAGCCGCCGCCCACGAGAAGCTGATTCCTGAGCCACGCCGCCAGCGCCCGGAATGCGTGTCCGCGATGCGCCACCGCCAGCTTCTCCGCGTCGTCAACTTCGGCCAGTGTTCGCGCGTACGGCGGGAAGAAGAAGATCGGGTCGTAGCCGAAGCCGCGCTTGCCCGCCGGCGTTGACGCGATCGTGCCTTCGACGACGCCGCGTGTGTCGAAGATCACGCGGCCACCCTTGACCGCCGCCAGCGCGCACACGAAACGCGCGGTGCGCGGCCGCTCAGGATGCTCCGCCAGCCGCCGCTCGATCTCCGCGAAGCGTTCTTCGTAGCTCGCGTCCGGCCGGATGAATCGTGCCGAGAGGACGCCGGGCTCGCCATTCAAGGCGTCGATCACGAGTCCTGAGTCTTCGGCAACCGTCAAGGCGTCCGCTCCCCACGACCCGTCCGCTCCGCGCACGTGCGCGGCGTAGTAATCGGCCTTCAGCCTGGCGTTCTCGGCAAACGTTGCGCCGGTCTCCTCGGGCTCCTCGATGCGCGGGAGTTCCGCCAGGCTGTGCAGCGCCACCGGCACGTCCGCGAGTACCTGACGGATTTCGCGCAGCTTGTTCGGATTGGACGTCGCTATCAGGAGATCCACGACCACTCCCAACTCCCAACTCCCAACCTCTAACGCTCAGAACCAACGCCCAAGGAACCCCTTCACTTCCATTGGGAGTCGGGAGTTGGAACCGTATTCGGTTGGGAGTTATCGACTATTTCGCAAGATATTGTCCGACCAGCCCCCGCTGCAGCGCGATCAGCTGGCGAATGCCGGTGTCGGCGAGGTCGAGCAGGCGGTTCAGGGCTTCGCGGCCGAAGGGTAGCGCTTCGGCGGTGCCTTGCAGTTCGATGTAGAGGCCGGCGCCGGTCTTGATGATGTTCATGTCGACGTCGGCCTTCGAGTCCTCGACATACGCGAGGTCGAGCATCGGTTCTCCACCGACAATGCCGACGCTGGTGGCGGCGACGAAGTCCGTGATCGGCATCGTGCGGATCTGATCGCGCTCGCGCATCGCGTGCAGCGCCAGCACGAGCGCCACGAATGCGCCGGTGATCGACGCCGTGCGCGTGCCGCCGTCGGCCTGGATCACATCGCAGTCGAGCGTGATCGTCCGTTCGCCGAGCTCTTCGAGTCGCGTCACGGCACGCAGCGAGCGGCCGATCAGACGCTGGATCTCCTGTGTCCGGCCGCCGACTTTGCCGGCCGTCGATTCGCGCTGTGATCGCGTCGTCGTGGCGCGCGGCAGCATGCCGTATTCGGCGGTGACCCATCCCTTGCCGGTATTGCGGCGGAATGGCGGCACGCGATCCTCGACGCTGGCCGTGCAGATGACCTTTGTCTTGCCCGCTTCGATCAGGACCGAGCCTTCGGCGTGAATCAGGTAGTTCGGGGTGATGCGGGTGGGCCGAAGTTGTTCGGCGAGGCGGTTGTCGACGCGCATAGGCGATCAATGTATCAGGGTTGCTTGATCAGCGAGTCATCGCGCTCGAGCGGCCGCCGCACGTCGATGTGTCCGGCAATCGTGTCGACCTCTTTCCCGCCCACGAGCAACTGTACCCGCTGCACCGCCGGCAGGTTCGCCGTCACCGCATCGACGATGGTATAGACGGTGAGCAGTTCGTTCAGCGATCCGCCCGGGTGCGCTGAAGATACCTCAGCGCTCAGATCGACGAATGCATCACCGCGCTCGGTGACGTAGAACGCCAGCAGATGCGTGCCCGCAGGGATCGTCGAGATCTGTCCGGCCGGCGCGGCAGCAAGTTGCGCCGCGATGATCTGACGGCCCTGTGCGACCACGCCGTCAGCGAAGGGCACCTCCTGGCGAACCGCGCGCAGCGACTGTCCATCCGGCGAGGCGTAGAACAGCGTGGCGGTGATGTGCGCCGTCGGCGGCGCCGGTGCCGGCGCCGGTGTCGTCGTCTCGCGAGGGCCTGCGAGCCGCTCCACGACGGTCGTTGCCACCACGGCGAGGATCCCGAGGGCGACCAGGAGGATGGCGATCTGCAGCCAGCGTGTGGACTTCATCGAGGCGGCTGTCCTTCGGCGTGGGCGCGGAAGCGGACCACCGCGTCGAACAGCGCCTGCGCAAGCGAATTCCGGAATCCTTCGGACCCTGCGGCCATTTCCTGATTCGCATTCGTTGCGTAGAAGAGCTCGATCAGCGCCGCGGGAGTATCCGCACCTTCCAGCACGCGCATGGGCGCCTGTTGCACGCCGCGTGGACTGAGCATCACCTGCTGCCTGCCCAGTTCCTCCGCGATCATCGACGCCAGCGCGGCCGATTCGCTGACGTGGCGCGCCTGCGCCATGTCCCATCGAATCACATCGAGACGCCGCGACCCGCCACCGAGTACCGGCAGCGTCACGGCGTCCGCTTCGGCCTCGCGTCGCGCGCGCTCGCCTTCGGGATCGAGCTGGAGGTGATACACCTCGGCGCCGGCCATGGCAGGAGAGAGCGAGGCATTGACGTGCAGGCTCAGGAACAGGTCGGCCTTGCTGTTGTTGGCCACCGCGGCGCGGGCATCAGGAGGCAGCGCGCGGTCGTCGTCGCGGGTCAGCACCACCCGCAGGCCGAGCCGCATCTCGAGCAGCGCGCGCAGCCGATGGGCGATGTCCAGCGTAACGATCTTTTCCTGCAGGCCGCCGGCGCCTTTCGCGCCGATGTCGTCTCCACCATGCCCCGGATCGATCACGACGGTCTGAAACCCGACGTGCGGTGCCGGGAGAGGACCCTCGGGACCGCCAGGCGCCGGCCGGGCGGGCGCGGTCGTCGTCTCCGCGGGCGCTTGTGGTGCCGACGCCTGCACGTCGATGACGATGTGCGTCATCGCATCGGCGGTCGATTGGGAAACGCGCGGGGTGGCCGCAGCGGCGTTCAGGACCACGGTGACCGTCAGCGGCTGATCGCCGGCGCGAATCTGGTCGATGAGGCCGCCGCCGGCCTGCGGCAGCATCAGGTCCAGCGCGTCGGCGTCGATACGCAGCAGGACGCGGCCGTTCTCGGTCGTCGTCACGAAGTTGGACGCAGGCGAGATGTCGATCGTGGCCCGGGTCGGCGGCCCCGGCATGTCGATCCGCGCCGTCACGCGAGGAACCCGGACATCGCCGACCAGGAGCAGCCGCTGCGGGCGCCGCAATTCTATGCGCTGGTCGTAGATCGGTGCCAACGCCCGCGACAGGAACTCGACCGGCACCAGCCACCGTCGTCCGACGTGCAGGATTGGCGACGGCAGTGAGACGACGCGGCCGTTGACCGAGGCGATCGTCTGATCCGCCGACGCCACAATCGTCCGCCCCTTATAGCTGACGGTGACGCCGCCGGCGAGCTGGTCTTCGCGCACCGTGATCTGGAACAAGGTGGCCAGGTCGTCGAGAGCGATGAGCTCCTGGCCGCTCTGCAGCGTCGTCGGGACGGTACGGCGGCCGTCCCGCGAGATCATGGTCAGCGGAGTGGGTGGGGGAGTGCCTTGCGCCTGCAGCCGGTAACTCGCGATGGAGCTGCCGGCGATCAGCAGGAGCGCAACGAGCAAAGTGACGGTCCCTCGCAAGGAGCCTATTATCTCGAAGCCGGTCCGGTTCGGGCGAGTCCGGTATCATGACGTGTGGCTGCAATGGCGAAGCGCACCCCGCTCGGCGAGGCCCCGCCCGAGCGGCCGGCGGCGAAGGCGCCTCCTGTCCGGTCGATCGCCCGGGTGCCGAAGGGGGATCCGATGTCGCATGCGCCGCGGCCACAGGTCGCGCGCGTGCCGACACAACACGGCGTCGCGCCGCCACCCAATCCACGGAAGGTAAAGCTGGTCAGCGACGCGGATGGCAGGTATCTGGGAGATCTGTTTGCCATGTTTCCCGATTTGCCGCGTCCGCCACGCCCGCCAGGACGTATGCCGCTGCGGCTGCCTCATCGAAGGATCCGGTGACGCGCGTGTGGGGGCTGGCGCTTGCGATCGTCGCGATGTGCGTCAGCATCGATTCGGCCCATCACTCGTTCGCGTCGTACTACAACGAGGGCGAGACGGTTCGCCTGACGGGGGAGCTGGTCGAGTTCGACTACCGCGCCCCGCACGCGTGGGTGAAGTTCAAGGTGCGCGAGAGTGGGGGAGGGGAACAGGTTTACGCGGCAGAATGGTCGAATCCCAACCGGCTGGCGCATGACGGCGTGACCCGCGACACGTTCACAATCGGCGACCGCGTCATCATCGCGGGCAGCCCGGGCCGGGTCGCCACCGAACATCGTCTTCATCTCAAAGCCATCCAGCGAATCGCCGACGGGTGGGAATGGCCGCAGGATCGGCAGCGCCGACGCCAACGAGACAAGTGACCGAAGCAGCCCCAGAGTTCCCAAAGCGCCTGGTCGTGGCCAGCATGACCGGCATCATCATCACCATGTTCATGGCGGCTCTCGACGCGACGATCGTCGGGACCGCCATGCCCAGGCTCGTAGCCGAATTGAATGGCTTCGAGCTGTATGCCGCGGTGACGACGGTCTATCTGCTCGCCACCACCATCGTCGTGCCGATCGTCGGCAAGTTGTCCGATCTCTACGGTCGCAAGCCGTTTCTGCTGGCGGGTGTGCTGATCTTCATCGGCGGGAGCGCCTTGTGCGGCGCCGCTCACACGATGACGCAGCTCGTGCTGTTCCGCGGACTCCAGGGCATCGGCGGCGGCTTCTCGCAGGCGATGGCGTTCACCACCATCGCGGACCTGTTTCCGCCCTCCCGGCGCGGGCGGGTCAGCGGGATGCTCGGAGCAGTGTTCGGACTCGCGAGCGTCACCGGTCCGGCGGTCGGCGGCTTCCTCACCGACGGTCCGGGCTGGCGCTGGTGCTTTTACGTCAACGTTCCGATTGGCGCGCTGGCGTTCGCGATCCTCCTGTTCGGCTTTCCCCATCTCGTGAAACGTCGCAAGCAGCACACGATCGACTGGCTTGGCGC
This sequence comes from Vicinamibacterales bacterium, assembly GCA_035496255.1. GTDB lineage: Bacteria > Acidobacteriota > Vicinamibacteria > Vicinamibacterales > UBA2999 > Gp6-AA40. The sequence continues at coordinate 12,790 of DATJEU010000079.1, read as the reverse complement.
GCTGACGCTGGTGCTGTCGATGGTGCCGATCCTGCTCGCCCTGGAGTGGGGCGGACGGACCTACCCCTGGCGATCGCCGATGGTTCTGGCGCTGTCGGCTTTCGGGCTGGCGATGTTCGTCGTCTTCCTGGTCGTGGAGATGCGGGCGCCCGAAGCGATCATGCCGCCGCGGCTGTTTCGCGATCGCATCATCGGCAACACGGCCTTTGCTGCCATGCTGATCGCGGTCGCGATGTTCGGCGCGACGCTGTTCATCCCGTTGTTCATTCAGAGTGTCATCGGCGCGTCCGCCACGCGGAGCGGCGCTGTGTTGACGCCGATGATGACCACGATGGTGCTGGCGAGCGGCTACGCGGGCTTCTACGTCACCCACAAAGGGAAGTACAAGACGATGTCGGTGTTCGGCCTCGTCTGCGCGACCGCCGGGCTGTTCATGCTGTCGCAGGCCGGCACCACGTCGTACACGAGCGTCATCATCGCGATGGTGATCCTCGGCGTCGGTCTCGGCGTGACGCTGCCGATTTTTTCGCTCGTCGTCCAGAACGCCGTGCCCTCGTCAGAGGCCGGCGTCGCGACGGCGACGATTCAGTTCGTGCGATCGCTCGGCGGATCGCTGGGCGCGGCCATCTTCGGGGCCGTGCTGACGAATCAATATGCGCCGGGATTGAGCGCCGGTGAAGAAGCGCTCGCCCGTGCGCCAAAGGCGGTCCTGGCCAGTGCCCTCCACGATGTGTTCCTCGTCGCCACAATCCTCGTCGGGATGGGCATCATCGCGACCGTGCGGCTGGTAGACATTCCGTTGCGGACGAGCAATCGCGCGGCCCCGGCTGATGCCTGAACGCTCAATCAACTCCCAACTCCCAACTCCCAACTCCCAACTCCAAACGACCGGCATCCGGGACAATTACGGCATAGCGATGTCATCGTCGTGGCCGTCGCGTTTCCTTGTGACCGTGGGGCGTCTTGTGTGACTGCGAATCCAGGCGGTGAAAGGGTCGATAATCGCCTCATGCAAAGGCTCCTTGTTCTGGCGCTCGTGCTGGGCGTGACGGCGACGGCGACGGCCCGCACGCAGACGCCGCGCCGGCCGGCAGCGACGGCTTCAGCGGACGTCGTGCTGACCGGTGAGCTGGAGAACTGGATCGCGGCTGACGGCGAGACCACCGGATGGCGTTTGCGGACTCGGACGGAGGACGGGAAGCGCCACTACGTCGAGGTGCTGCTGACCGCGGAAATCGCGCAAGGCGTACGTAGTCACGTCCCCGTTCAGGTGCGCGGCGTCATGCAGCGTCGTCATTACGTCGAGCGCGGCGACGTGCAGGTCCTGGTCGCGAAAGCCGTCATCGAAGTGCCACGCCAGCGGCGATGAGGGGTAGATTCAAATCCCAAATCCCATCCCACGACGACGCCAGCGGTCAGCCGAGCGCCGACCCTGACCCCGGACTTACCTGAGTCCCAGCTGCTTCTTGAATGCCGGCCACGCCGCCTTGCGGGTGAGGAATTCGTCAGCGTTCGCTGCCAGCAGGAACGGGTTCGTCGCCTTCTCGAGCGCCACCGTAGACGCCGGCCTCGCGCCGTAATCGTGTCCGGGCCATACCGTCGCGTCGTCGGGGACGGCGTGCAGCAGCTTTTGAAGGCTGTCCCATTCGGTGCGAGCATCCGCATCGTTCGGCGTGCCGCCGACCTTGCCGACAAACAGCAGGTCGCCGGTGATCAGCAGCTTGTAAGTGGGTTCGAACAGCGCCAGATGATCGATCGCGTGCCCGGGCACATGCAGGCAGCGCAGGCGCAGCGAACCGATCGCGAGCTCCTGGCCGTCGCCGACGGCAACGTCAGGCGATGCCGGCGAGCGCGGATGCGCCGCGACCTTCGCGCCGGTCAGCGCCACGGCCTGCTCGTTGCCGTTCACGTGATCGGGATGGCCGTGCGTGTTGATGACCAGCGTCACGGTCATGCCCTGCTGGCGGGCGCGTTCGACGAACGCGTCGGGTGAGTAGGAAGGATCGATGAGCGCGCACACACCGGCGTCGCGATCGCCAAGCAGGTAGCCAAAGTTGCGATCGCCGCCCGCGCGGATCTGTTCGAATACGAGGGTCATGCTGACTCGATAACGTCGATAACTCCCAACTCCCACAAGGCCAACTCCCAACCCCGCCACCTCTCGAGACCAACTCCAATCGCGCCCGGTCTCGAGCCTTTGGGAGTTGTGGGAGCGACAGCCGTTGGGAGTTGGGAGTTGTTATTTCTTGCTGGCCTCTGCCGCCTGCTTGTCCTCGGCGCGTGCGACCTCGAGCATGTGACGCAGCCCTTCGTTGCCCTCGTGGCACGCATATTCGAAGATCTCGGCCTTTGGGTCCTTCGTCAGCCGCATCCCGTAGGTCCACGGTTTCGTCCATGTGTGCGCGTCGTCGAGCGTGATCGACCAGTCGATGGTGTTCGCGCTGGTGGGTTTGAAGCGTTCGGTGGTCTTCAGATACTTCGATGCGCCGTTGGTGGCGGAGGCCTCGAGGTAGTTGGTCGTCTCGACGACGAGCGTGTCGCCCTCGAAGTGTCCACGGGCATCGCCCATGTAAGTGTGAATGGCGTCAGGCATGTGCGGCCGGTTGTCGAGCGGAATCACGCGCGCCTCGTGGACCATTTCATAGCGAATGACCACGACGCCCGGACCCTGTGTGATGTCGTACGAGTTGCCGTAGATCGCTGGCATCATCGAGCCGGGGACGCCGCGGGTGATGCAGCGGACGTACAGCGTGAAATCCTGCGGCCCGTCAAACGGTCCGCGATTGTAACCGTCACCGCCGCGGCGCCCTGCCCGCACTTTCGCCGCGCGGTCGCGTGCCTCCTGCGTCGTCGGCGGAACCTGGTAGTCAGGCGGATCGGAAATCATCCACGGGCGGCTGTTCTTCGGGTTGTAGTTCTCGTACCAGTGCGTGGGGCCGGCGCCGGTGTTGTTGTCCCGCGTCGCGCCGATGATCTCGGCGGTCTCTTCGATGCGCTCGGCGTGCTGCTTGGCCAGCCTGGCAAGTTCGTCTTTCGTCAGCGAGTCCGGCGTGCGGCCGGCGAACTCGGCGGGCCGCGCCATCGGGATGCCGCTCTCGTCGCTGTTCGTGTAGGTACCCTGCAGGTCGGGGTCACCCCAGGGCGTACGCGGCGTCGTGTAGTTCTTCGCCGATTGCGCGCTGAGGATCGCCGTGCCGACGGCGCACGCGATCACGAACATGGCGACGGTGATACGAGTCTTCATCGGACTCCCTCCTCGATCAGGATCTCTTCTGTGACTACCTCGGCGGCCACTTCGTCCGTGGTCAGCCGTCCGATTTTCCAGTCGCCCCGCAGGAACCACGCGGTCGCGATCACGGTGCTGGTGACCATCGCAATCGGGAAGGCCCACCATAACCCGTCGAGGCCCCGCGCCGTGTGTTTCCCAAGAAGATACGCCAACGGGAACTGCAGCACCCACTGCCCGATCACCGCCAGGGCCATCGTCGTCATCATCCTGCCGGCAGCGCGGAAGACGCCGATGAGCGCCAACTGGAGCCCGAGGGCCCCGAACGACAGCGAAAAGATGCGCAGGAAACGTGCGCCGGTCTGGACGACGGCGGGGTCGGTCGGGACGAAAAAGGCGACGATCGCGTGGGCGAACAGGAAGAGCAGTATGCCGATCACCTGCAGCGTCACGAACGCGATGCCGGCGCTGAGGTAGGCGATTCGGGTGGCCCGTTCAATTTTTCCGGCGCCGATGTGCTGCCCGACCAGCGCGGATGTTGCCATCGACAGTCCCATCGCCGGAATCAACACGAACATGAAGATGTTGCTGCCGATGCCATACGCGGCGATCGCGACGGTGCCGAACGTGGCGATCAGGAACGTCATGACCATCATCCCGAGTCCGCGCGCCGACTGCTCGATGGTCGCCGGAAAGCCGAGCACGAACGTCCGCTTGACGAAGACCCAGTCCGGTGTGAAGTCGGACCACTGAAGGTGAATGCCGTACTTGCCGGTGAGGAGCGCGAGCAGCCCGATGAGCGCCGCCAGCGTCTGTGTGACCAGCGTTGCGTAGGCCGCGCCCGCGACCCCCGCTTCCGGAAACGGTCCCCACCCGAAGATGAAGATGGGATCGAACAGGAAATTGAGCAGTACCGTGCCGGCCGTGATGTATAGCGGCAGCGTGACCTGGCCGACCCCGCGCAGCACCGCCTGGAACATCGCGAATCCGAAGACGGTCACGAGCCCCACGAACGAGACGCGCATGAACTGCAGCGCGCCGTCGTAGACCTCGGGGGCGACGCCCATCAGGCGCAGCAGACCAGGAGCGATGACGTAGCCGATCGCGCCTAGGATCACGGACGTCAACGCCACCATCAACAGCGTCTGCGCCGCGACGTGATTGACCATCCGCTGATTGCCCGCCCCCATGTACTGGGCGACGAGGGTGGACCCGGCGATCCCGAAGCCAAGTCCCACCGCGATCAACACGAAGATCACCGGGAAGCTGATCGAAACCGCCGCCACGGCGCTGCCACCCAGTCGTCCGACCCAGAAGGCATCCGTCAACTGATAAGCGCTCGCCAGAATATTAGCCAGCACGATGGGAACGGCCAGCCGGAGGAGCGAGGGGACGATGGGACCTTCCAGCAGGGGAGCGTGCTTGGCGTAGGACATTCAGGTCAACGGTCAGTCGTCAGTGGTCAGTAGCCGCCAGCGGCCATTCGCCAGCCGGTAGCCGGCAGCTCGTAGGCAGCGCTAAGTCGTTGGTGGGGTGAGGATAACGGAGTCGGCAGCCTTGTGTCCCGCCGCCATCGCCTGGGCACCATTCGCCAGGCCAGCCAGTTGCCAGCCGCCAATCGTGAGCCACCGCGCCGCCCACCGCCTGCCAGCCGCTTGTAAAACCCTGAATTACAACGTTTTACATGGTTAACAAAGGCTTTGCGACAGGTTAATGACCGGGTGTGGCAACGGCTGGAATACTGCCGCCCATGCTTAAGAGAACGTTGTTCACCTCCCTGTTCGCTTTCATTGCGCTCTTCATCGCGGGGCCCGTCTTCGCGCAGAGTAACAGCCTGGCGCAGCTGCATCTTGTGGTGGTTGACCAGACGGGGGCCGGCATTCCGGCCGCGACCATCACGCTTAGTTCCGCCGCCGGCTCGTCCGTCGACGGCGTGTCGGATGAACGGGGGGTGGCGACGCTGGACAACGCTCCGGTCGGCCCGGCCAAGCTGCACGTCGAGTTTCCGGGCTTCCTGCCAGCCGACGTGCAGGTGACGCTGAAGCGGGGCGCCAATACTCAGAACGTCACACTCGAGATCGAGGGCTTCCAGGAACAGGTGGTGGTCCAGGACACGACCGCGACTGACGACCGGAGCGGCAACTCGATGAGCACGACGCTGGAAGCCTCGGAGATCGCCGAGCTGCCGGACGACCCGGATGACCTGGCCGATTACCTCACGCAGTTGGCGGGTGGTTCGGGCGCGGTGTTCCAGGTCAACGGCTTCCGTGGCGGCCGCCTGCCGTCGCGCGACGAGATCCAGCAGATCCGGCTGCGCACCAATTCGTTCTCGGCGGACAACCACGACGCTGGCCGCACCCAGATCGAGATCATCACGAAGCCGAACACGAAGAACTGGAGCGGCAACGCCAATACGCAGTACCGCAGCGACGCGATGAACGCGCGCAACGCGCTGGCGACCACCGACACGCCGGAAGAGAACCGGCAGTTCAACCTCGGCCTGCGTGGACCGCTGGGCAGCAGCAAGACGGCGATCCGCTTCAACGTCGACGGCCGTCGCGACAATCAGGGCGACACGATCACCGCCATCGACGAGAATCGCGTGAAGCTCGGTCAGTACGTCAGCCGGCCGAACGACTCGACGAACGTGACCGTCGGCCTCGAACGCGGGCTCACCGGCACGGAGACGCTTCGCCTCGAGTTCAGGAACGGCATGTCGTCCAGCCGCAACAACGGCGTCGGCGGCTTCAATCTGCTCGACCGTGGCACTAATCGCGACGGTAACAACCAGTCGTTCCGGGCCCAGCTCCAGGGCGTGATCGGGAAGAACGCGCTCAATGACCTGCACCTGCAGTACACGGCGCAGAACAACACCACGACGTCGGTCTCGCAGGCCCCCGCGATCATCGTCCAGGAGGCGTTCAGCACCGGCGGCGCCGGCGCGAACAGCACCAATTCGTCGCACGGGCTCGAACTGGCGGACAACTTCGACTTCAACGTCGGCAAGAAGCAGCAGATGCGCATCGGCGCCCTGTTCAACGCCGACCGCTACAACTACTTCGATCAGAGCAACGCCAACGGCACCTTCACCTTCAGCGACCTCGATTCCTACCTGGCGGGACAGCCGGCGACGTATCGCATCCGGCTCGGGCAGGTGAAGACCGGCTTCGACACGTATGAGTTCGGCACCTACTGGCAGGACGACATCCGTGTGAACAGCCGGCTCTCGTTCAGCGTCGGCGTGCGCAACGAAATGCAGAACCTCATTGCCGACAAGCTCAACGTGATGCCGCGTCTTGGCTTCACCTACACGCCGAAAGGCAACAAGACGAGCATCCGCGGCGGCTACGGCATCTTCTACGACTGGTACGACTCGAGCCTCTATGACCAGACGCTGCGCGTCAACGGCCTGGCGCAGAACGACCTGCTGATCCTCAACCCGGGCTATCCCGACCCGTTCTCGGGCGAGCTGCAGGACGTGCAGCCCGGCGGACGTATCCAGGCGGCGCAGAACCTGTCGATGCCCTATCAGCACCAGGCCTCGATCGGCATCGAGCGTCAGCTCACGACCAATCTGTCGACGCAGGTCACGTATCAGGCGCTGCGCGGCCGCAACCAGATGCGCGCCGTCAACATCAACGCGCCGGCGACGGTCGTGACGGGTGTGGACGAGAATGGCAACGACCTGGTCAGCTACCTTCGGCCGGATGCGACCGTCGGCAACATCACGCAGTTCGAATCGACCGGTCGCTCGTCCAGCGACAGCGTGCGCTTCAACGTCAGCTACCGCGTGCCGTCGAAGAACATCTTCATGCAGGGCAACTACACGCTGGGCTCGGTGAGGAACGATACCGACAGCGCGACGTCGCTGCCGGCGAACAATCTGCTGCCCGATTCCGAATGGGGACCGTCGCGGCAGGACGTCCGTCATCGCCTGCAGGCGATGGTCAACGTGCCCCTCGTGTTCGGCGTCCGCAGCAGCTTCAACCTGAACGCCCAGTCGGCGGCGCCCTACACGATTACCACCGGCCTCGACGACAACCACGATGGCGTGCTCAACGATCGTCCCGATGGCGTTGGCCGTAATACCGTGCGGGGCACCGCGACGTGGCAGCTCAACATGCGCGTGACCAAGACGATTGGCATCGGCGGCGGCAGCGCCAGCGGTCCGGGAGGCGGGTTCACCGGTGGCCGTGGCGGCCGGCCGGGCGTGTCGGAACAGCGTGGCAACGCGGCGGGCGGCCGGAATGGTAACAGCGCCGCACTCGGTTCACGCTACTCGCTCGAGCTGTTCGTCTCGGCCGACAACGTGTTCAACACGGTCAACTATCTCGGTTACGTCGGCAACATGCGGTCGCAGTACTTCCTGCAGCCGACCGCCGCGCAGGCGGCCCGGCGGGTCCAGGTCGGCATGGGCTTCCGCTTCTAGCATCACCCTTCGGCTGCCCCGAGGCGCTGCGACCAACAGGTCGCGGCGCCTTTTTTTTGTGGCCCGCGTCGACGCCAACCTGCGTTCCACGCCTGGAGCCCAGGCGATCAAATCTGGCCGCGGCCACGCCGCGCAACGATTCCAGCGATCTCGCGTCCGTCGTAGGGTCCCTCCCGGTAATCGATCACCTCCAGCGGCGCCACGAGCCGGCGCAGCTCGCCGTGACCCAGCAGGAAGTCCGGATTCGTCGGCTTGCCGCGCGCCGCCTGCGCCAGCGTGAACGTCTCGTAAACCAGAAGCCCTTCCGGCGCGAGTGCGTCGATCAACGCCGGAAACAGCGGCCGATGAAGATAGTGAATCACGACGATGACGTCGAACGCGTGATGGCCCAGGCTGATGCCGGGCTGCTCGAGGTCGAACAGTTCGGCGCCGATGTGAAGGCCCGCGCGCTGCGCTTCCCGACGAACCTGCTCGACCGCCTGCGCATCTCGATCCAGCGCCCGGACACGCAGACCGCACTGAGCAAGCCACAGGGCGTTGCGTCCACGGCCGCACGCCACATCCAGTGCATCGCCGGCCGCAGGCAGCAGCGACCGATGATCGACAAGCCAGTCAGAAGCGGTCACGCCGTCGATTATCGCTGTCGGATGGCGGTTGACTGGTGCAAACGAGAAAGCGACGGTCACGACGGTCGCGACGACCAAGGCGTGGAAGCGTGACCCGGTGGTCATGATTTGGGAGCTGGCACAGGTCACGGTCGGGAGGTGGGAATTGGCGAATGGAGCATTGGGAGCATGTGTGTCGCACTAGAATCCGCACCATGCGCGCGTTCATCGCCCTCACCGTCGCCCTCTTGGTTGCCGCGCCCGTCCAGGCGCAGTCTGACGCGGTTCGTCGCCAGCTGACGTCCGCCGGTGTGCTGCGCGTCGGCATCAACTACGGCAACGTCGTCCTCGCGAAACGTGAGACGCCGGATGCGACGCCGACCGGCGTTGCCATCGACGTCGCGCGCGAGATTGCCCGTCGTCTCGGCACGACCGCGACGTTCGTCGGCTATCCCGATGCCGGTTCAGTCGTGGACGAAGCTGGAAAGGCGTGGGACGTCGCGTTCGTCGGCATCGATCCGGCGCGTGCGGCGGTCGTCGCGTTCACGTCGCCGTACGTGGCCGTCGACGCGACGTATATGGTGCAGGACGGTTCGTCCATCCGGACGCAGGCCGATATCGATCGTCCAGGCGTAAAGATCGCCGCCGGCCCGCGGAGCGCGTACGGGCTGTTCCTGCGCCGGTCGCTGAAACGCGCCGAGCTCGTGCCGGTCACCGGCGATGCCGCACTCGCGGCGCTTCAAGCCGGGACCGTCACTGCGGTTGCAGGGCTCCGCTCGTCGATGGTCCTGACCGCCGCACGGACGCCCGGTCTTCGGGTGCTGCCGGGGAACTTCACCGGGATCAATCAGGGCCTCGCGGTGCCGATCGCCAACAAGGCCGCGCGGGCGTACCTGGAATCGATCGTCACCGAGTTGAAGCGGAGCGGCTTCATCGCCGAGGCCGTGCGACGTACCGGGTATTCAGGCGCGTCGGTGCCGCGCTGAGTTCTCGCCCGGCTGAAGCAGGCCCTACACACCCGCCATCACTGGCCCGTTCCGGCCATTTCTCTGTCCATCCGCAAAATGACCCGCATGGGCGACGCGCGCGACCGACGTCGTCGCTAGAGTGGTGCGGCTTGCGTGCATTTGCGCAATCCCATGTTGCTGCCGGCATCAACGCCACGCAGCCCGGAGATGGAGGACAGTATGAAGAGAGCGTCGATCCTGGGTTACGGGGCGGTGAGCTATCTCGCCTTCTTTCTCACGTTCGTGTACGCCGTCGGATTCCTCGGAAACGTCGTGGTGCCGAAATCGATTGATGCGCCGCCCCAGTTGCCGTGGCCGAACGCGTTGCTCATCGATCTGTCGTTGCTGACGCTCTTCGCCGTGCAGCACAGCGTGATGGCGCGTCCGTGGTTCAAGCGGCAGTTGACGCGGATCGTTCCCGCCGCCGCGGAGCGAAGCACGTTCGTGCTGGCCAGCAGCGTGGCGCTGATCGTCTTGTTCTGGCAGTGGCAGCCGCTGGGCGGCGTCGTATGGAACGCGTCATCACCAGCCGCCCGGATGTTGCTGCAGGCTGGATTCGCTGCGGGATGGCTGCTCGTGCTGATCAGCACGTTCGCAATCAGTCACTTCGATCTGTTCGGCCTGCGGCAGTCATGGCGCGGATTCCGCGGCCAGCCACAGACGCCGCTGCCGTTCGCCACGCCGTTGCTGTATCGGATCGTCCGTCATCCGCTCTACGTCGGCTGGTTCCTGGCATTCTGGTGCGCGGCGACGATGACGGTCACGCACCTGATGTTTGCGTTGGTGACAACGGCGTACATTCTCGTCGCCATCCAGTTCGAAGAGCGCGATCTGATCGACGTGCATCCGGAGTACCGCGGCTATCGCGAGCGCGTCCCGATGCTCGTGCCGGCGATCTCGCGGTCACAGCCGGAGCAGGTGACCACCCAGCACGTGTGAAAGGCAGCGGCGGATTGCGCGGCCTGAAAACGGGGGATGCGTCGCGGACCGTGTCAGGTCCGCGAGGCGGCCTGATGGCGGGGCGCGCTGAAGCGCCTCCGGCGCGACAGCGGCAGCCCCGCCCCCGAGCGCAGCGAAGTGAGCCCCGACCGAAGGCCGGTAACTTGGCCTGGAACGGTGCTACACGCGGGCTCGCGCGATCCGTGCCGCCGCGAGCGCCGCCGCGACGATCACCGATGCGATCAGGAACCACCGCAGCGTCGGCAGGCCGAGTGCGAGGATGACGACCGACCCGAGGACAAAGATCAGCCCGCCGGCGTCGCCGCCGACGTGAATGGCGGCGATGTCGATCGTGGGCGTTGTGTCGGGGATGATCGACGCTGCCGGATCGGGATGACGAAGAGATGCGCGGTGAAGCACGATGGCGAGCAGGGCGCCGAGGAACAGCGAGGCGAGGGCGAACTGGCCGAAGACGGTGGTGATGGCCGTCAGCAGCGTCAGCGTCAGCGAGAGCAGGAAGACGTTCTCGTGCCGGTTCAACCGCGGGACAGGGGCGGGTTCAGCACTCAGCAGCATGTCGCACCTCCATCGATTTGATATCCTCTTGTACTACTACATTAGAACAAACGCAATCGAATTCCGTCCTGGGGAGACGCGAGGGTGATGAAAGGCCTGATACCGTGAGCGACCGATGAGCGTCGGCAGGATTCGCCGTCTGATCGCGATCGCGCTGCTGGCACTGGCAACCGTTGCCTGCGACCACGCCACGAAGACGGTCGCCACCAATCGACTCGCCAGTCGCGAGCCGCGATCGTTTCTGGCCGGCAGCATCCGCCTGGAGTACGCGGAGAACACCGGCGGGTTTCTCAGCCTGGGTGCCGATCTATCGGAGCGATCGCGTCAGGCCGTGTTCATCGTCGGTACCGGCGTGCTGCTCCTGCTTCTTGTCCTTGCATCGCTTCGCGCCCGCTGGGGCGTGATGCCGCTGGCGGGGATGGCGCTGCTGGTGGCCGGTGGTGCGTCGAATCTGATCGACCGCGTGTCGAGTGGCCGAGTCGTCGATTTCTTGAGCGTCGGCATCGGGCCGGTACGTACGGGGATCTTCAACGTCGCCGACGTCGCAATCATGGCCGGGATCGCGTGCATTGTCATCAGCCAGGCGGTGACACGCCGTACGCCTGCCTGAAGCGGGCAAGCACAGGCGAAGGTGAGGGCGCGACCGCATCGCAATGGGATCCCGTACAATGAAAGAGCCTGCGCGGGAGGAGCGCCCGCGCGGTATGCGACCAGTCTCAGTTGGGGGCGAAATTGGCTTCGACGGGGGTGCGGGATCGCGGGATGCATGCCGAGCACCGTTAACTCGCTAATCTGACGGAACATCCGTTAACTGCGGATTCTCAGTACGCTCTCGCTGCTTAATTAAGCAGTGACGTTCGCCCTGACCTCGCCGGGTGGTTGGGGGTCGAACGCCATTAAGCCGGCTGGCGGGCCCATGGCGCCTCGGCGTGGGTCCGTGAGATCTACCGGGGATAAGGCCCGGCGGTACTTCGCCGCTTCCTCACGCCGGGCTCGAAAATTCAGCAAGCGGACACGCATGTAGAGTCCCACGACGACGTGCTTTCGGACGCGGGTTCGACTCCCGCCGCCTCCACCATCAATTACACCAATAAACACAGGGTAGTTCAGCGGTAGAAGATACCGCTGTACCTGCTTTGTCCCAAACTTCGGGTATGCTTGGCGCGTGCTGACTCTCTACCGGCGACATGCGCAGGACTGCAAGCACTACGGAAAAGCTCGGAACGACGCGCGGGCGCGGAACTGCGAGTGCCCGATCTGGGTGCAGGGCTCGCTGCGTCGGGAGTACGTGAGGCGGAGTCTCGATCTGCGTTCCTGGAGCGCCGCGTCGGATCTTGTCCGTGGCTGGGAGGCAGCCGGCCAAGTGGGAGCGGTCGAGACCGAGCAGCCCACCGTCGCGGCTGCCGTCGAGAAGTTCCTGCACGACCTGGAGCACGGCCAACAGCGCAAGGCGCCGACGATCAGCAAGCACAGGAATCTGTTGGAGAAGCGGTTGCTCCCGTGGTGTGCGAGCCGGCGGTATACGGACCTCCGTCAACTCGACGTGGCCGCGATGCGCGAGTTTCGTACAAGCTGGCCGGACTCTCCGATCTCGGCCGCGAAGAATCTTGAACGCCTCCGTTCGTTCTTCCGGTTCTGTATGGATGCCAACTGGCTAGACAGCAATCCAGCATCGCCGTTGAAGCCGCCGAAAGTCGGCAAGGCGTCCGAGCGGGTGAAGGTGTTCACGGCAGCCGAGATCAAACGCATCCTGAAGGCGTGCGATCAGTATCCCGAGCGCAACGCGTTTGGACATGACAACCCGGCGCGCGTGCGAGCCTTTGTGTTGACGTTGCGGTACTCGGGGCTCCGTATTGGCGACGTGGTCGGGTTACAGCGTCGTGACTTGCAGGATGACCGGTTGCAGCTCCGAACGGCGAAGACGGGCGAACCGGTCTACGTCCCGTTGCCGGCGGATGCCGTAGACGCGCTCAACGACGTGCAGGGCAATGGCGATCGGTTCTTCTGG
>DATJEU010000078.1:0-42137 GCA_035496255.1 Vicinamibacterales bacterium | reverse complement strand
CGGGCTGCCGTCGGCCGGCCTGGGGGCGCTGGTGACGCTGTGGCTGTTCGGCAACGAGCTGAACATCTATTCGTTCGTCGGCCTGATCATGCTGATCGGCATCGTCAAGAAGAACGCGATCATGCAGATCGACTTCGCGCTCGACCAGGAACGGAATCACGGCAAGACGCCGATCGACGCGATCTACGAGGGCTGCATCATCCGCTTCCGGCCGATCATGATGACGACGGCGGCGGCGCTGCTTGGCTCGCTGCCGATTGCGTTCGGCTACGGCGCCGGCGGTGAAGCGCGCCGGCCGCTCGGCCTGGCGGTGGTCGGCGGGCTGCTCGTCTCGCAGATGATCACGCTCTACCTGACCCCTGTCGTCTACACGTATCTCGCGCGCCTCGTGAAGACGAAGCGCATTCCTGCTGCCGCACCGGAACCTCGTCCCGCAACGGCGTAACACGGTTCGCATACGTCATGAATATTTCCCAGGGGTTCATTCGCAGGCCGATTGCCACGAGCCTGCTGATGGCAGCCATCGCGCTGTTCGGCGCGGTGGCGTACCAGTCGCTGCCGGTCAGCGACCTGCCGAACGTCGATTTCCCGACGCTGCTCGTGACGGCGCAACTGCCCGGCGCCAGTCCGCAGACGATGGGCGCGTCGGTGGCGACGCCGCTCGAGAACCAGTTCTCGACGATCGCCGGCCTCGACTCGATGACCTCGGTGAACTCGCTGGGCTCGACGCAGATCACCCTCGAGTTCAACCTGGATCGCAATCTCGATGGCGCCGCGGTGGACGTGCAGGGGGCGATCACGCAGGCGAGCCGCCTGCTGCCGCAGGGCATGCCGACGCCGCCGACCTTCACGAAGGTGAACCCGGCGGACACGCCGATTCTCTACCTCGTCATCTGGTCGAAGACGCTGCCGTCGTGGACGCTCGACGAGTGGGCCGAGACGCGCATCGCGCAGCGCATTTCACAGGTCAGCGGCGTCGCCCAGGTGCAGGTGCTCGGCAGCCAGAAGTATGCGGTCCATGCGCAGCTCGACCCGCATGCCCTGGCCGCGCGGCAGATCGGCATCAATGAGGTTGAAAACGCGGTCAAGCAGTGGAACGTCAACGTGCCGGCGGGCAACATCATCGGCCCGCATCGCGCCTACACGCTGCAGGCGACGGGACAACTGACCAACGCCGACGAGTTCCGCGACATGATCGTCGCGTATCGCTCGGGCGCGCCGATCCGCCTCGGGCAGCTCGGGACCATTGTCGACGGCGCCGAGGACCCGCACACCGGCTCCTGGTATTACTCGGCCGACGGTGAACAGGCCGCGATCACGCTCGGCATCCAGCGACAGCCGGGCACCAACACGATTGCCGTCGCCGACGGGGTGAAGAACCTGCTGCCGCAGTTCAAGGCCGAACTGCCGACCAGCGTCCACATGGACGTGCTCTACGACCGTTCCCAGACGATTCGCGAGTCGTACCGCGATGTCCAGTTCACCATGGTCCTCACGCTCGGACTGGTGATCACCGTCATCTTCATCTTCCTGCGCAACGTCTGGGCGACGGTGATTCCGAGCCTCGCGCTGCCGTTCTCGATCATCGGCACGTTTGCGGTGATGTACCTGCTCGGCTACAGCCTCGACAACCTGTCGATGATGGCACTGATTCTCTCGGTCGGCTTCGTCGTCGACGACGCGATCGTGATGCTGGAGAACATCTACCGGCACGTCGAAGAGGGTGCGGATCCATTGACCGCGTCGCTCGTCGGGTCGCGCGAAATCGGCTTCACGATCGTGTCGATGACGCTGTCGCTCGCGGCCGTCTTCATTCCGGTGCTGTTCATGGGCGGCGTGCTCGGCCGCCTGTTCCGCGAGTTCGCGGTGACGATCTGCGTCGCCATCCTGATTTCCGGCGTCGTGTCGGTCACGCTGACGCCGATGTTGTGCAGCCGCTTCCTCAGGAAGCCGCACCATGGGTCCAGCCATGGCATGTTTGCGCGGCTGGGAGCGACGACCGAGCGCTATTTCGAGGCGATGCTGCGCTTCTACGATCGCACGCTGCAGGTGGCGATGAAGCATCGCGGCATCACGCTGACGGCTGCCGCCCTCGTGCTCGTCGCGACGGGGCTGTTGTTCGTGATCATCCCGAAGGGCTTCATCCCCGACCAGGACACGGATCAGATCGCCGTCACCACCGAAGCGGCGCAGGGCACGTCGTACGACAACCTGGTGCGGTATCAGCGGGAAGTCGCGGAAATCATCCACCGGAACCCGAATGTCCAGGGCGTCGTGTCCACCGTCGGCGGCGCCACCGCCAATACGCTTGGCGGCCCCAACCTCGGGCAGATCGTGGTGACGCTGAAGCCGCGGAACCAGCGCAAGAAGGACGTGAACGAGATCATCGCGGAGTTGCGGCCGCAGATGGCGCAGTTGCCCGGGATGGAGGTGTTCATGCAGAACCCGCCGACGATCCGGATCGGCGGCCAGGTGAGCAAGAGCCCCTACCAGTACACGATCCAGTCGGCGGATACGAAGCAGCTCTATGACACGGCACGCGCGCTCACCCGCAACCTCGCCGACGTGCCCGGCATCGATGCGCTGACGAGCGACCTCGAGATCGCCAGCCCGCAGGTCAACGTGCAGATCGATCGCGACAAGGCGGCGGCGCTCGGCGTGACCGCGAGCCAGATCGAGAACGCGTTCTACGACGCCTACGGGCCGCGCTGGGTGTCGACGATTTACGCGGCGGTCAACGAATACAAGGTGCTGCTCGAACTGGCGCCGCAGTTCCAGGCCGACCCGACGGCGCTGTCGATGCTCTATTTCAAGGGCAGTGGCCCGGTGGTGCCGCTCGACACGCTGGCGCAGGTCAAGCAGCAGCTCGGGCCGCAGACGGTGAACCACTTCGGCCAGTTGACGTCGACGACCATTTCGTTCGGCCTCGCGCCGGGTGCGTCACTCGGGCAGGTGCTGTCGGACGTGAAGTCGGTCGCGGATCAGACGGTGCCCGATGGCGTGAGCGGCCAGTTCCTCGGCTCGGCGCGCGCCTTCGAAGGCGCGCTGTCGAACCTGGCGGTCCTGCTCGTCATCGCCGTGTTCGTCGTCTACATCGTCCTCGGGATCCTGTATGAGAGCTACATCCACCCGCTGACGATCCTCTCGGGCCTGCCGTCGGCCGCCTTCGGCGCGCTGGTGACGCTGCTGCTGTTCCACATGGATCTGAACATCTACGCGTTCGTCGGCATGATCATGCTGATCGGCATCGTCGAGAAGAACGCGATCATGCAGATCGACTTCGCGCTCGACGCCGAGCGGCGTGGCCTCTCGTCGGAGCAGGCGATCTACCAGGGCTGCCTGATTCGATTCCGGCCGATCATGATGACGACGATGGCGGCGATGCTGGGTGCCGTGCCGATCGCGATCGGCTATGGCGCCGGCGGCGAAGCACGCCAGCCGCTTGGCCTGGTGGTGGTCGGCGGCCTGCTGTTCTCACAGTTGGTGACGCTGTACCTGACGCCGGTGGTCTTCACCTACATGGCGCAACTGCAGCGTTGGCTGCAGGCGCGGCGCACGGCTCCCGCCGTCGTCGCCGCGGGTTAGTCGCCAGTCACGAAAGGACGCCACGACGGTCACGACGAAAAGCGACGGCACGAGGAAATCCACCGGATGTTCTCGTCGTGCTCGTCGATTGCCGTCGTCAGCCGATCCTGGGTGTTAACGGAGCGGACGGAGATAACGGTGTCACAGGAGGAACGGGGCACCGGAGACGAACGGAGGCGGTTGCCGGACCGCGGCCCTGCGGGCCGCATCGGTCGTGCGCCGAGTTCTCCCGTGCTGAAACCTTACCTCCGTCATCTCCGATAGCGAGTGCCCTCGTCGTCGCCGTCATCGCTTCTTTTGTCTCAGGCGTACGTCGCACCCACCGGTGAGAGATAGCGATTGAGCAGCGGCACGAAGCGAGGATCGCTGCGGAAAGGATCTGCGCTCGGATCGAAGCGCAACGCATAGAGCGCGGGGACGCTGTCGTCGATCGCGCGTTCGAGCTCGGCGAACGCGTCGTTCACATTTCCGAGTGCCATGTGCAGCCGGGCCACGGCGTACGGATCGACGTACTGATCCGGGCGCCGGGCGAGCAGCTCGTTCAGGATGCGGCGCGCCTCGGTGACGCGTCCCATGTTCGCGAGGCAAGTGCCTTCGAGGCCGCGCATCCACGCCAGCCCCTGGGTGATGACGCCGCCGATGTGGTACTGCTCCAGCGCCGCCTCGCGATCGCCCGCACATTCGAGCGCCATGCCGCAGTAGGCGCGCGTCAGCATGAAGTAGGGATGCAGTTGCACCGCCCGCTCCCCGAGCGCGACCGCACGGTCGAATTCGCGCCGCCAGATGCGGACGTTGAGCTCCGCGACGGCGGTCAGCGGCTGCAGCGGATCGACGGCACGGCCGCGGCCCGCTGAATCCAGCGCCCCATCCAGATCGCCAATCGTCACCAGCAGCAGTGTCCGCCGGACGTGGCCGATCGCCATCTGCGGCTGCTCGGCGAGGGCCCGATCGAATTCGGCCAGCGCGTCGTCGAGCCGCCGCTGGTAGATGTGCAGGGCGTGCGCGTAATTGCAGCGCAGGGCAGGTGTGTCGCCGACCAGCTGCACGGCATGGTCGTGGGCGGTGAGAAAGGCGTCGAACATCTCGCGGCCGCACCGCGTGCCCCACGACGCCATCATCAGATAGCAGGACGAGAGTCCTTCGAATGGACGATGGTCGCGGGGTGCCTCGAGCGCGGCGCTGCGAAAGCATTCGATCGCGCGCTCGAAGCCTTCGGCCGACCGCAGGTTCACGAAGTGCCAGCCGAGGCGGACGAGCGTTTCCGATTGCGGAATCCGCAGCGCGTAGCCGACCTTGGGGCGCCACACGATCCAGGAGCCGTAGTCGTCGAGCAGCCGCCGGACTTCGCCGACCGTGACGTTCACCGTGTGCCGTGAGACGTGCGTGCCTTCCCACGCCTCGCGAATCAAGTCGTCGTGCGTGAGAAACCGGCCCGGCTGCGCCGCCAGCGACCGGAGCACGGCGAATGCCTGAGGCCGCATTTTGACCTCGATGCCGTCGCGGACCAGGCGGTTGGCGAGAGGGTTGAGCACGAAGGGTCCGAAACAGAACTCCGCCATGGCGCGGCGCGATGGTAGCAGATGGCGCATTTCCCGGCGTTCTGACCAGCATGCGAAGTTTGCATTTGGAATTCGGACATCCCGCAATACAGGATCGATCTCTATGGCGACAGCAGCTCCCGACAAACCAAAGGGTGGTCTCGAAGACGTCGTCGCGACGGCTTCAGCCATTTGTTACCTCGACGGCGAGCGCGGCGTGCTCGCCTATTGCGGCTACGACATTCACGACCTCGCGCAGAACGCGACATTCGAGGAGGTCTGCTACCTGCTCTGGCACCGGCGGCTGCCGACACGGGCGGAGCTCGGGGACCTGCAGTCGCAATTGGCGGCGGCGCGGCCGCTGCCCGAGCCGATCATCCGGCTGATGCGGAGCCTGCCGCCGAGCGAGGGCATGGACGCGCTGCGCACGATCACGTCGGCGCTGGGGCACTACGATGCCGAGGCCAACGATGCGTCGCCGCAGGCGCAATACCGGAAAGCCGTCCGGCTCGTCGCCCGGTGCGGGACCATCGTCGCCACCTGGGGGCGGATGCAGGTGGGCGGCGGCCCGATCGCTCCGGACCCGGTCCTCGGTCACGCCGCGAACTTCCTCTACATGCTGACCGGCGAGCGGCCGAATTCCACTGCGGTGCGCGCGTTCGATATCGCGCTGACGCTGCACGCCGATCATGAGTTGAACGCGTCGACGTTTGCCGGCCGCGTGGCGGCGGCGACGCTGACCGACATCTATTCGGCGGTCGTGGCCGCCATCGGGACGCTGAAGGGGCCGCTGCACGGCGGCGCCAACGCCGAAGTGATGAAGATGCTGCTGGATCTCGGACAGAACGCCAGCGGCGATCGGATCGATGAGTTCGTGCGCGGCAAGTTCGCGCGCAAGGAAAAAATCTCGGGCTTCGGTCACCGCGTCTACAAGACCGAAGATCCGCGGGCGACGCACCTGCGGCGGATGTCGCAGGAGCTGGGGAAGCGCGCCGGCAGCACCGCCTGGTTCGACATGTCGCAGCGGATCGAGGCGCTGGTGAAGGCCGAAAAGAAGCTGAACCCGAACGTCGACTTCTACTCGGCGTCGATGTACTACACGCTCGGCATCCCGATCGATCTCTACACTCCGATCTTCGCGGTCAGCCGCATGGCCGGATGGACGGCGCACATCCTCGAGCAGTACGCGAACAACCGCCTGATTCGGCCACGCGCCGATTACACCGGCCCGGAGTATCCGCAGCGCTTTGTCGCGCTCCAGCAGCGGTAGCGCGGCGCTCAGTCTTCCCGGACCACCGTGTCCTCGACGATCGTGGTGTCGTTCTTCGCAGCACCCGGCCGCGTCGTCAGATACTTCTCGGACGACAGCACGATTTGATCGATTCCGATCCCGTCCTCGCGCGTCTGGACGCGGATTCGCTGCCAGCCGCCTTCGGGGAATCGCAGCGTGGTCCCGTTGCGGTTCACCGCGCCCCAGCCGTCGTCTTCCCAGCCCCAGCCCGACAGGCCGCAGCCGGAGCATTCTTCGATGTTGACCGCCAATGCGTCGGTGGATCCCAGTCGCCACCGCGCGTTGCCCGCGGAATCCGTGGACCCGCTGAATTGGACGAATACCGAATCGTTCGACCACGCGTTGCGCTCCGCCTTGCCGCGGATCCACAGCTTGTAGGTCTGCGTCGGGTCGGCCCTGAACGCGAGTTCGAAGTAGTGGGTCGGATTCGCCAGCGGAGCAGTGAGCTTGGCCGCGCCGGCGTCGGGGTGCTGCAGGCGCACACCGCTCGCGGCGGTCGGATCGTCGACACGTTTCCATGCTCCCGACAGTGCCGCGTAATTAGCCGGCCGCATGTTGATCTCCTTGTAGGGAAGCACAGTGACCGTCGCTGTCGCCGAAGCGCTGCCGCCGCGTCCATCCGACGCCGTGACCGTGAACGTGTACGTGCCGGGAGGCTGGTCGCCAACCACCGTCAACCCCGGACCATCGCCGACGATGCGGCCGGATGCGTCTCGCCATTCGTATGTGAGCTCGTGCATGTCGGGATCGCTGCCATACGCCCACACTGCCGCTCCGTCGTCGATCAATGCGTAGTTGATGCTTTCGTCCCGGGCCTCGACCGTGGGCGGCCGGTTGCGCTCGTCGCGCGCGCCCACCAGTACGCGCACCGCCTGGAATTCGGCGAGCACGATGTCGGGTACGCCGTCGCCGGTCACGTCCTCGATCCTCGGCCCTGACCCGGTTCCGGCGAAGTACGCCGGGCTGAACGTCATGTCACCGTTCCCGAAGTAAATGTCGTTCCCGCTGGTCACGATATCGAGGCGCCCATCCAGGTTCACGTCGCCGACACCGATCCACCAGGCCGGCCGATCCGGGGCTACCGGCACGTACACAGGTGGAGCGAAGGTGCCCATCACGCTCGAGATGATCACGATTGCTCCGCTGGTGCCAGCCACGATGTCAGGCCGCCCGCCGGCCGTGACGGGTGCGATCGCGAGGCTGCTGGCGGCCTGGCTCATGGAAATTCGCTGGGCGTCACGCCAGCCGCCAGTACCATCGCCGAAGAAGACTCGCAGTTCCGGCACGCTCGGGTAGCCGAGGCTGGCGACGATGTCCAGGCAGTCGTCGCCGTCGATGTCGCCGCTCGCAATGGTAACGACGTTGTACGGGAGCGTCGTTTGGGTGGAGGCGACGAAGCTGCCGTCGCCGCGTCCCACGAACAACCGGAGTGCCGCGGCTCCTCCCGACGTAGCACGGGCGACGACCACGAAGTCGGCAATGCCGTCGCGGGTGAAATCGCCAGCAAGCACGTCAAGTGGCGCGGAGAGGCTAATGGACTTCGGCGCAGCGAAGCCGCCGCGGCCGTCGCCAAGCAGGACGTCGACGCGATCGTCGCCGTTGGACGACGCGATCACGTCGGGGTTCCCGTCACGATTGAAATCGGCCCCCGCGAGGCCGGACACGAAGGAGGAACCGATGGTGAGCTGCGAGCCGCGGGCCAGATAGATGCCTACACCGCCACCCGACACCGCGAAGTCGGGGAGGCCATCGTGATCGAAGTCCGCCACGACGGCGGGCATCGCGCCTTCCATCTCGGTGCCGTTGCCGACGAAGCCGTAGTCACGCGCCGTGAAGACGTTCGCTGCTCCGACGAGCGGCGTCCTGTTGAGGAAGACCGTGGCCGACCCGTCAGTCTCGTTGGCGACGACGAGATCGATCCTGCCGTCGGAGTTGAAGTCTGCCGCGGCAACGGCTCGGCTTCCGACACCGCCAGCCAGGGTGCTCGACTCACCGAACGTCCCATCACCGCGCCCGAAGTGAACGGTGACGGTGTTCGACGCGCGGTCGGCAGTGGCGACGTCGAGAACGCCGTCGCTGTTCCAGTCGGCCACCTCGATGCCGCGTGGCGACACGCCTGTCGCCAATGTCCCGATCTTCGTGAATCCGGACGCGCTGCCCCGGAGCACGACGGCGGTGCTGTTGCCGCTGGATGCCGCGACGACATCCACCCACCCGTCGCGGTTGAGATCGCCGGTCGCAACTACATTGAGCGGCGTTCCGGTTGACGTGTCGCGGCGCGTGGGCGCGGCTGCACCGGCGTTGTAGAAGGTGCTGATCGATGAGGCGCCGGCGTTCGCGACGACGGCGTCAGGGCGACCGTCGTGATTGACATCGGCGACCGCGATGCCCTGGGGGTGCGCGGCGGTCGTAAACGTCGACCTGCTGGCGACGCCGAACGCGCCGTCACCGGCGAGCAGCGTCCACGAGTTGGCCTCGTACTGCGTAACGAGGATGTCCGGGATGCCGTCGCGAGTGACATCGGCCACCGCAATGCCGCGCGGATTGCCCGGTAGCGGCAGGTCTCGTGTCGCCTGCGGCCCGCGCGAGCTGCCAGGAATTATCGTCACGGCGTCGAGGTCCGCGTTGGCGATGACCAGATCGAGGAAGCCATCTCGATTCAGGTCGGCCGCCACCATGTCGAACGGTCCGCCGCCGACGGGAATGTTCTCCCCAGGGCGGAAGCTGCCGTCGCCGGTATTCAGGTAGATGGCAACGGATGGCCCGGTTCCCGCCGTGGCGATGTCCACGAGGCCGTCGCGGTTGAGGTCGGCCGCCACGATCGCCCGCGGCCGCGCGGCGGCACCGACGGTATCGCGGCTGAACGCCGCCGGATCCGCGAGGGCATCGCCGGCCACGCCAATCGTGAGGACGGCGGTCAGTATCAGACGGTGGGAGGAGGTCTGCATGCGCCGCCCGCAATGCGGCAAGCGTGCCGTGCGAGAGTGGGCGGGGTACGCATCTCCGGCCCGTTCGAGCGTTCAGGGTGGGAAGCGCTTTCGCCGAATCTCCCACGGCGATTCTCAGCATGGCAACGCCGCGGCTATCCGATCCCGATGCGAGGACGCTACAATTCCTGTTCGCGAAGCCGTTCACCGGAACGCCTTGGCGGCGTTCCTTTCTATGGACCAGGCCCACATCCGCAATTTTTCGATCATCGCGCACATCGACCATGGCAAGTCGACCCTCGCGGATCGCTTTCTCGAGCTCACCGGCGCCCTGCAGGCGCGCGAGATGGAAGCGCAGGTCCTCGACGCCATGGACCTCGAGCGCGAGCGCGGCATCACGATCAAGGCGCATCCGGTTCGCCTGAACTACGCGGCCCTCGATGGACAGCAATACGTCCTCAATTTGATCGACACGCCCGGTCACGTGGACTTCGGCTACGAAGTGACCCGGTCGCTCGCCGCGTGCGAGGGCGCCCTGCTGCTGGTCGATGCGTCACAGGGTGTCGAGGCGCAGACGCTGGCCAACGCGTACCTCGCTGTCGACAACAACCTCGAGATCATCCCGGTCATCAACAAGATCGACCTGCCGAGCGCGCAGCCGGACGAGTGCAAGCGCCAGATCGAGGACATCATCGGTCTCGACGCGAGCACGGCCATGCTCGCGAGCGCCAAGGAAGGCACCGGCGTCCGCGACATTCTCGAGGCCGTGGTCGCTCGCTTTCATCCGCCCGGCGGCGATCCCGAAGCCCCGCTCAAGGCGCTCATCTTCGACTCCTGGTACGACGCCTACCGGGGCGTCGTCATCGTCGTCCGCGTGATCGACGGCGTCCTGAGGACGAAGGCGAAGATCCGGCTGATGGCGACGAAGCAGGATTACGAAGCGGATGCGCTCGGCGTGTTCTCGCCGAAAGCGACGCCGGTGGACGAGCTCGGCGTCGGCGAAGTCGGCTTCCTCGTTGCCAACATCAAGGTGGTTGCCGACGCGAAGATCGGCGACACGATCACCGAAACGGCACGGCCGACGACTGAGCCGTTTCCCGGCTTCAAGGAATTGAAGCCGATGGTCTTCGCCGGCCTGTATCCGGTCGAGAGCCATCAGTACGCGGAGCTGCGCGAGGCGCTCGAGAAGCTGCGCCTGAACGACGCGTCGTTCTTCTACGAGCCGGAGACGTCGGCGGCCCTCGGCTTCGGTTTCCGCTGCGGGTTCCTCGGCCTCCTCCACATGGAGATCGTCCAGGAGCGGCTCGAGCGCGAATACAACATGGACCTGGTCACCACCGCGCCGGGTGTGTTGTATCGGGTGACGACGACCGATGGAAACGTGCAGGAGATCGACAGCCCGGCGAAGCTGCCGGATGCGGGACGGATCGCGAAGCTGGAAGAGCCGATCATCACGGCGATGATTCTCACGCCGTCGGACTTCGTCGGGCCGATCCTGCAGTTGTGCCAGGACAAGCGCGGCATCCAGAAGAAGCTCGAATACCTGAAGTCGGACCGCGTGCTCATCACCTACGAGCTGCCGTTCAACGAAGTCGTCATGGACTTCTATGACAAGCTCAAGACAATCACGCGCGGTTACGCGTCGCTGGACTACCACGTCACCGGCTACTGGGAATCACCGCTCGTCAAAATGGACATCCTGGTCAACGGCGATCCGGTGGACGCCCTCTCGGTGATCGTCCACAAGGATGCGGCGTACGAGCGCGGCCGGGCACTGGTGGCGAAGATGCGCGAGCTGATTCCGCGGCAGATGTTCGAGATCGCGATTCAGGCGTCGATCGGCAACCGGATCATTGCGCGCGAAAGTGTGAAGGCGCTCCGCAAGAACGTGCTGGCGAAGTGCTACGGTGGTGACATCACGCGCAAGCGCAAGCTGCTGGAGAAACAGAAGGAAGGGAAGAAGCGGATGAAGCGCGTCGGCCGCGTCGAAATCCCCCAGGAGGCGTTCCTGGCCGTGCTGAAGGTCGGTACCGAATGAGCACTGCCGCTGCCGCGTATCGCAAGTCCACGATCCGCGAGTACTTCGAATCGATCTGCGTCGCGGTCATCCTGGCGCTGTTCGTCCGGACGTTCGTCGTGCAGGCGTTCAAGATTCCTACGGGCTCGATGGAGCCCAATCTGATGATCGGGGACCACCTGCTGGTCAACAAGTTCGTCTTCGCGCCGACGCTGTCGCGTTTCGAGGACGCACTGCTGCCGGTGACGCGAATTCACCGCGGCGACATTCTCGTGTTCAAGTTTCCGGAGGATCCCAACCGCGACTTCATCAAGCGCGTGATCGGGTTGCCCGGCGAGACGCTGGAGCTGCGGCACAAGAAGATTTACATCAATGGCACGCTGCTGGACGAGCCGTACGCGCACTTCCTGTTCCCGCCGTCCGACGAGAGCGGCGACAACAGCCTGCCGAATTTCGACGTCCGGGAGAATTACGGTCCCGTCACGGTGCCCGCCGACCACTACTTCATGATGGGCGACAACCGCGACAACTCGGAGGACAGCCGCTACTGGGGCTTCATGCCGCGCGATTATGTGAAGGGCAAGGCGCTCTTTATCTACTTCTCGCTCGGCGATCAGCCCGGGTTGTTCGGCAACATTCGCTGGTCTAGACTGCTTCACCAGATCCATTGAAGACGATCATCAAGCTGTTGATTGCGGCGATCATCATCAACGGCTGCGTCCGCTGCGGCCTGGTGGCGTGGCGGTACTACGAACTCAAGGACGCCACGCAGCAGATGCTCACGTTTGGCGCCCGCCAGCCGACCGAAACGCTGCAGATGGAAATCCAGTCGAAGGCCAGCGAGCTTGCACTTCCGGTAACGGCCGACGACATCACCGTCCAGCGTGAGGGCAATCGCACGGCGGCGACGGTGAAGTACCGTCAACCCGTGGAGCTCTTCCCGCGCTATACGATGCCGGTGGACCTGGATTTCTCGGTCGACAGCATCGCGATCGACTAGTCGCAGGGGCGGGTCTTCAGACCCGTCGAGGCAGGGCGTGCGCCAGTGCCTCACTGGCCAGGGCTTCCCCCTGCTCGATCAGTTCCTTCCGCTCGGCGGTCGCGGCGGCGGCGTATGCCGCATCCGTCATCCCCTTGATGTTGATCTCGACGTTCATCGCCCCTGACCTGACAGCCGCAATCAGCAGATGCACGCCGACGGCGGCATCGGTGATCGCATTGGGGTTGCCGACGGACGTAATCAGCACGCTCTCGCGCAGCGCGCTGACGCATGCCCTGATCGTGTGCAGCGGCGCGTCAGTGGCGGCGCGCATGGCGGACGCGATGGCGCTGCGGCGGGCGGCCTGCTCGTCGGCACTCGCTTTCGGCAGCCTGTAGGCCGTCAGCACCTGCCGATACGCCTCCGGATCGGTCGCCACCAGCGTCGTCAGCTCATCGCGCACGAGCCTGAGTCGTGCCGCGGCCGCCGCCAGGTCGGTCATTTCTTCGGGGGCGCCGGTCCTCGTCTTGTTCATGCTCGCGACCATGAGCAGCAGCGAGACGCCCATGGCGCCCGCCAGCGCCGCGGCAGCGCCGCCACCAGGCGCGGGGTCTGCCGACGCGAGCGAGTCGAGCAGGTCAGCGATGGACGTCGTCGCGTATCCGGATGTCATCGCTCTCGATTATCACGGCAAAATTCCATCCCGGCCCATTTGATGCACCACTTTGCCGCGCTTGATGACCGTCCGGATCGCGGGAACCCCGACGCGCAGAAGGTCCACGAGGTCCCCCTCGACGATCACTGCGTCCATGATCTTGCCGCGCTCGAGGCTGCCGATCCTGTTATCGCGGTTGAGTGAATACGCGGCGTTGAGCGTTGCCGCCACCAGCGCTTCTTCGACCGTCATGTCCATTGCGAAGCACGCAAGCGTCATCGCGAACGCCATCGACGGAGACAGCCCGGCGCCGGGATTGCCATCGGTGCCGAGCGCGACGGGAACCGAGCGCTCGATGAGCATGCGTGCGGGCGCGTAGCGGCCAAGCTTCAAGGACAACGCCGCGATCGGCAGCAGCGTCGCCATGGTCGGCCTCGTCGCCAGTCGATCGGCAGCGTCAGGCGTCGCGTAAACAAGATGATCCGCCGAATACGCGCCGACCTGTTCGGCGACGACGCAGCCGCCGCCCGGCCCGAACTCGTCGGCGTGAATGCGCGGCGCCAGGCCGGCGGCGCTTGCCGCACGCAGGATCTCGCGCGATTCGTCCGGCGTGAACACGCCGTCCTCGCAGAACACGTCGCACCACTCGGCGAGACCTTCGTCGACGACGGCCGGAATCATCTCGTCGATGATCAGCCGGACGTACGCGTCGCGATCGTGCCGGTATTCGGGCGGAATCTCGTGGGCGCCGAGAAACGTCGGCACGATGTCGACATGGTGATCGTGATCGAGCTGCCGCAGCACGCGCAGTTGGCGCACCTCGGATTCGACGGTCAACCCATACCCGCTCTTCGCCTCGCACGTCGTCGTACCGCATGCAAGCATCGCGTCGAGCCGCGTCCGCGTCGCGGCGATCAGCTCCTCGTGCGACGCACGGCGAGTGGCGTTGACGGTAGCGAGAATGCCGCCGCCGGCGGCCGCGATGTCGGCGTAGCCGGCTCCTGACAGCCGCCGCCGCACTTCGTCGCGGCGATCGCCGGCGTAGACGATGTGGGTGTGCGCGTCGACGAAGCCGGGGACGACGGTGCAGCCATGTGCGTCGATGCGGGTCGCGGCCGGCAGCAGTTGGACCCGCGCGTCGAGGTCCCCCGCGGGGCCCACGAACACGACGTCGCCCTGGTGCGCGGCGATCGCTCCGCCGATCAACGGCGAGATCTCCGCCTGCGCACGGCCGCGCCGCGGCGCCGGGCCGGCGCAGGTCGCAATCAGCGACGCGTGCTCAATGAGGAAGTCGGCTGGCTGCACGATCGGCGGTGACTCCGGTGATCCGCACGCGCTTCCGTCTGGCAGTGGTCCCGGTCACGATCGAGACCGCGCGCTTCGGGACGCCGAGCACACCGGCGAGCAGCGCGATCAGTTCGTCATTGGCCGCGCCATCGACCGGCGGAGCATTGAGGCGCACCAGCAGCAGGTTGTCGCGGACGCCCGCGATCTCAGAGCGGCCGGCTCGCGGGATCACTTTCAGGTGGATGATGATCCCGTCGGCGGCAGTTTCAATCAAGCAGGACCTCCAACAGCCAGGATCCATTCGATTGTCGTCGTGACCGTCGTGTCTTCCGTCGTGGCCGTCGTGGCGTCTTTGTCTTCTGCTGGATCGCGCTACGGAACGGTGATCGCTTTCCAGTTCTTCGCGAGGTGCTCCGCTGTCCGCCAGGCCAGCGCCTGGGCGGTCAGCGTCGGGTTGCGCGCCCCGCTGGTGCCCATCACCGACGCACCGAGCATCCCGAGGTTTGGCACCTCGTGCGAGAAGCCCCATCGATTGACCACGTTCGTATCAGGGTTGTCGCCCATGCGCGTGCCGCCATATGCGTGCGTGCTCACGCCCATCGTCGTGCCGACGTTGCCGTCGCCCTGCACCGCGACCGCGCCGGCGGCCATGTACCACTCGCGCATCTTCGCCGCGACGTAACGGCCGATGGCCTTCTCGTTGTCCTTGTATTCGGCGGTGATGCGGATGACCGGCAGCCCGAGCGGATCCTTCGCGGCCGGATCGAGGTCGAGATAGTTGCTCTCGTACGGCAGCGTCGTCTTCTGCAGATATGAGCTGTGGACGCGGCCGGCGTTCTGCTTGACGAATGCCTTCCACTGCGCGCCCCACGTGGGACGGCCCTGCAGGAAGCCGCCCATCGCGTTCACCGCGGACATCGGACGCCGCTCGGTGTATACCCACATCGAGCCGCCGCCGATGAAGTCGAGTGCAGCGTGATCGAAATTGTCGTCGGCCCAGTCGTCGACGTTCACGCCCTGGCCCGGCGTGCCGTACCAGACGTTGATGTCGAACGGGAACAGCGCGCTGACGCCACCGCCCTGGTTGTGGCTGAAGTAATGGCGTCCGACCTGGCCGTGGTTGTTCGACAGGCCATTCGGGAACGCCTTCGATTTCGAGAGCAGGAGCAATCGCGAGTTCTCGTACGTGTAGCCGCCGACGAGGACGACCGATGCCGGCTGGAAGTACTCCTGACCGTCCTTCACATACTTCACGCCGGTCGCGCGGCCCTGGTTGTCGACGTCGATCGAGGTCACGTGCGCGCCGGTGACGACGGCCAGTCGCTTCGTCGCCTGCGCCTTCGGAATCGTCGTCACCGCCGTGGAGCTCTTGGCGTTGATATGACAACCGGCACCCAGGCAGTAGCCGTGGTACGCGCAGCCAGGACGGCCGTCGTATCCCTTGCTGGTGATGGCCGCGGGACCGGGGAACGGATGCCAGCCGGCGTTCCTTGCGGTGGCGGTCATTTTGTCGATGAAGCTCGTCGACCGCAGTGCCGGCATCGGGTACTCGCGGTCGCGCGAGCCCTCGAAGACGTTGCCGCGCTCGTCCTTCCGGCCGCGGATGTTTCCCGCCTTGCCCGAGACGCCGATCGCATACTCCACCTTGTCGTAGTACGGCTCGAGCTCTTCGTACCCGAACGGCCAGTCCTCGACCGTCGAGCCTTTCGGGATGCGCGAGGCGCCGTAACGGCGCGTCGTCTCGCTGACCACCTTGAAGTCCCACGGATTCAGCCGCCACGCCTGCGCCATGTAGTGCATCGACGTGCCGCCGACGGCGTTCATCATCGGGTGCCGTCCCGCGCGGGCGGCAGTCAGTGACGCGTTCGCGCGCACCGTCGGCGCTTCGCCCTGCACTTTCTGCGGCCCCGGAGGCCACAGGCCGCGATTGAGTTTGAGCTCGTCGGGCGCCATGTCGCGCGTGTCGAGCCAGGTGCCCGCTTCCAGCGCGACGACGTCGAGGCCCGCCTGCGTCAGCGGCAGGACGGCGACGCCGCCGGCGGCGCCCAGGCCGATGATCACGACGTCGGTCCTCTTCAGGTCAGCGGCCATCACGACCGCCTTTCCGGAACATCGCGAAGTCGTAGGCCGAACGATGATTCGGTTCCACCGTCGCGCCCATTTGCTGTTCGGCCGGGGTGACCGACGTGCGGACGCCGGGATACCCGATCAGATCCCAGCCGACGAAGCTGGCGTTGCCGCCGTAGTACGGATCGCTGAAGGTCCCTTCGATCGTGTGCGAGCGCACCTGGTTGAAGAAGCTCGCGGGCGGACCCGCGAACCCGGTGGCGGTACCGCCCTGCAGGTCGGCGAGCAACGCATCCTGATCTGCGGCTGGCAGTTGCGCGAACGCTGCGCCCTTCGTCGACTTCGCGTAGGCGTCGAGCGCCGCGAGACCGGCCGCGTAGCTCGCGCGGAACCCCGAAAGCGGCCCACCGAGTGCGCGATCGATGTAATGCGCGGCCCGCGCCTCGCGCGCCCCCGGCCCGTTCTCATCCGACGGAATCAGCCGCGCGGTCATCGCCTCGAGCACGTCGGATTCAGCGGCGGTCAGCGTTTCGTACGCCTCGCGCGCAGGCGCCGCCGGCAGAACGCTGGACTGACTGTCAAAGCGGTCGCCGTTTCGAGCGTCCAGAGAGATCGGGACCGGAACCGCGGCGGCCGTGCCAGCCAGGCCGAGCCGCTTCAGGAGCGAGCGACGGGAGATGGACATAGCGCGGCGAGCTTATATGATTCGCCGCCAATGATCGATCCGTCGCGCGTGCGATGCCATCGACTTCGGCGTCAGCCCTCGTTATGCGACCGTCCCGCGCACCGCCCACGCCCGCGCGCGCAGCTGGATGCTCCCGTCCGGTTGCAGTGGCAATCGCCTGTGCAGCTCGTCTCGCAACCGCTCGCGCTGCTCTGGTAAGAGGCGCTGCACGTATCCAGGCGCCGGTCCCTGTCCGCCGAGAAATGGCATCCAATAATCGTTGAAGCCGCTGAACACCGTGGGCACGTCGATCGCCCGCACCGCCACGTCGTCGAGCGCGGCGCGATCGAACAGTGCCTTCAGCGCCTCAGGCTGGCACAGCGGAAATCGCCGTCCTTCGTCGAGCGCCGCGGCTGCGGGATCCAATGCGCCAGCGGCATCCCAGAACAGCCGCATCAACTCCATGCCGCCGCCGTAGTCCCAGACGTACGCGGCGATGGTTCCTCGATGCCTGGTACGTGAGGCAAACGCGGCGAGCGCGGTCGCGGGATTCGGCAGGAAGTTCAGGACGAGGCCCGAGACACAGGCATCGAAGCCGCCGGGCAGGTCAGGG
The DNA here is from genome assembly GCA_035496255.1 of Vicinamibacterales bacterium. Classification (GTDB taxonomy): domain Bacteria; phylum Acidobacteriota; class Vicinamibacteria; order Vicinamibacterales; family UBA2999; genus Gp6-AA40. The sequence goes on along the minus strand of DATJEU010000078.1, from coordinate 24,514 downwards.
AGGTGCGGCAATTCCGCCACCACAAACGCGGCGCGCGGATCGGATGTGTGTTGTTGCGCGAAATCGACGAAGCCGGCGGAGCGATCGCAGCCGACGACCTGAACAGGGTTGGCCAGCGCGAGGATCGTCTGCGTCAGGGCACCTGTCCCGCATCCGAAATCGAACCAGCGTGACTGGGGAGAGATGCGCAGCCAGCGAAGGAATTCAGCGGCGACGAGCCGGCTCCATCGGCCGACGTAGGGCTCGTAGGCTGCGCCGCTGTCCCACGCGTCTGCCAAAGCTTGTGACGCCTTCGTCCGACTGTCCCAGCAGTCACCAACTAGTTCGGATCGTCCTGCGCTCCGTTCGGGCGACGTTCGGGCAGTGCTTCGCCGGTCGGCTTGCCAGGCTTGCCGCCGAGCGCTTCGATCGCCTTCGCGGTTTCGGGATACGGCACGCCGGCCTTGCCGTCGAAGCCGAAGCCACCCGCGCGACCCTCGGCGTAGTCGAGCGGCGTCAGGCCGCGGCGATCGCCGGCGTTGATGTTGGCGCCGTTGCTCGCGAGAAACTTCACCAGGTCGGTCATGCCCCACTGTGCGGCGCCGTGCAGCGCGGTCCGTCCCTGCGCTTCGGCGGCGTTGATGTCTGTCCCGGCGGCGAGCAGCACCTTGACCGTCTCGATCGCGTCCTTCTCGGTCTTGTTGCGGCCGGTCATGTCCTCTTCCTTCGCGTTGACGTTGGCTGCCATCATGATGCCGGTGACGCGATTCCGCGTCGACGTTTTCGCGTCGGCGCCTTTCGCCAGCAGCAGCGTGATGACGGCGACGTCGCCGGCGCGGGCCGCGCGCAGCAGCGGCGTGGTGCCGACGCCGAGGACGCCGTCGCCGCCGCGATCGAGCTTGGTGCGATAGGGAAGCTGCGCGCGCAGGGCGGCGTTCACGTTGGCGCCCCTGTCCAGCAGCAACTGGATGATGTCCATGCTGGTGCGCGAGTTGTCGATTTCCTTCGGCGACGGCCGGTTCGACTGCGGCATCGTGTGATCGTCAACCGCGGCGTAGAGCGGCGTGCGCCCGACCTGGTCGGCTGCATTCACATCGGCGCCACGCTCGATCAAGAGCGCCGCCGCGTCGTAGTGCCCATTGATCATCGCCTCGACCAGCGGCGTCCGCAGCTCGGGATCGAGCACGTTGATGTCGGCGCCGGCATCGAGGAGCACCTTCTCGCAGTCGACGCAGCCCTGGCGCGCGGCGAAGGTCAACGGCGTCAGTCCGCCTTCGGGAAGCCACTTGTCACGCGGCTCGAGGGTACGTTGCCGCTCCCAGTGCTGTAGTGCTGATCGCGCGTTGACGTCGGCGCCCGCCTCGATCAGGAGCGTCATCATCGCGGGGTGGCCCTGTGCCGTCGCCCACATCAGCGCCGTCTGCCCGCGCCAGGATTCGACGGCATCGACGATCGCGCCGTGATCGATGAGGACCTTCGCGGCTTCTGGCCTACCCGTGCGCGCGCACACCATCAGCGCGGTTTCGCCGTACGGTCCGGTGGCGTTCGCGCTTTCGCCCGCTTCGAGCAGCCGGCCCACCGCCTGCGCGCTGCCGTTCTCGCATGCGAGCTGGATGGGCGTGACGCCGTATCGGTTGGCCGCCTTCACCTTCGCTCCGGCGCGCAACAGGCGGTTCACCAGTGCGACGTCGTCGAGCCGCACCGCCCAGTGCAACGCCGTCGTCCCGTCCGGCTCGGGCACGTTGACGTCCACGCGCTTGTCCAGCAGCGCGAGCGCGGCGGCCGTGTCGCCAGCCTTCAGCGCGTCGACAAGACGCGTATCGCTGACCGGGCGCTTCGCGCTCGTGGGCCGGTCTGAAGACCCGCCCGTACCTGTGGTCTGGGCGATCGCCGGTACGGCGATCAACGAAGCGAGCAGCGTGACGATGAATGCGCGCATGTGATTGAAGCTGATAGCCCGCCTAACGCCGGGCACGACGAGACATCAACTGCCAACTGCCAACTACAGATTCTCCAGACGCCCGGTGCTGTCGCCGAGTTTGTCCTCGTGCACGCCGACCTTGTCGAGCACGGTCACCAGCAGGTTCGTCATCGGCGTGTGATCCGGGTAGCGCAGATGGCGATTGCCCTTCAGCGTACCGGCTCCGCCACCCACCACCAGGGTCGGCAGCGGGAAGTGATCGTGCGCGTTGCTGTTGCTCATGTTGCTGCCGTAGAGCAGCACGGTGTGATCGAGCAGCGAGCCGTCGCCGTCCGGCGTCGCCGCCATCTTATCGAGGAAGTATTTGAACAGCCCGACGTTATACGTCTGGATCAGGACGTTCTTGGCCATCTTCTCGGGGCGGTTCTGGTGATGAGAGATGGCGTGGTGACCGTCGGTGACGCCCACCTGCGGATACGTCCGGTTGCTGACCTCGCGGGCGACCATGAACGTCGTCACGCGGGTGACGTTCGCCTGGTAGGCAAGTGCCATCAGGTCGAACATCAGCTTGATGTGCTCCTCATAATCGAAGGGCACGCCGGCCGGCTTGTCGGGGAGCGCCAGCGCCTCGTCGGTCTGGTTCTTCTCCGCGCGCTGGATGCGCCGTTCGATCTCGCGCACGTTCTCGAGGTACTGGGTCAGCGTCTCGCGATCCTGGGGGCCAACCTGCAGTTCCAGGCTCGCGGCGTCCTTGCTGATCGCGTCGAGGATGCTGCGATCCTCGTTGATCCGCGCCAGGCGATCCTTCGCGCTGCCGCCGCCGCCGAACATCCGCTCGAACACCTTGCGCGGATTGATCTCCATCGGCATCGGCGTCGTCGGCGTCCGCCACGACAGCGTGTTCATGTAGATGCAGCCGTAGTCGCGGTCGCAGGAGCCGATCAGCCCGGAGTGATCCTCGGTGGCCAGCTCCATCGACGGCAGGATCGTGTCCTGTGAGATGGCCTGCGCCGCGATCTGGTCCGCGGTCACGCCGGCATAGGCGTCCACGCCCTGCGTTGCCTTCGGACGCACGCCGCTCAACCAGGTTGTCGGGCTCAACGAATGGACGGCGGTGGTGTCCGCGGCGCGATGGCCGAAGCCGCTGACGATGCTGATGGCGTTGCGGTGAGGTTCGAGCGGCTTGAGGATCGGCGTGAAGGCGAAGTCCGCGCCTTCGGTGGCCGGCGTCCACTTGTCCATGATGGCGCCGTGCGGCACGTAGACGAATCCGAGTTTCGGGGTCGCTTTCGCCACCGTCTGCGCCCAGAGCGTGCGCGCCGGAATCATGGCGTCGAGGACGGGCAGGGCAAGCGTCACGCCCACGCCCTTCAGAAACGTCCGCCGCGGAAGATGCTTCTTCGTGATGAACATCGCGATCTCCGCCCGGCTGGAGCCGGGCCCTACATCAACATCACCCCAGGCCGGCCTGGAGGTCGGCCTCGACAATGCGCCTACCGCCTACCGGCCTACCGCCTACCGCGCCGCCGTCAGGTTCGTCGTTGCGGCCGGCACGGTCTTCATCTGAAACGCCGGGCTCTTCACGATTCCAGCGACGATCGCTGAGAACCGGTAATTCTGTTTCGCGGCATCGCGTGCGATGCCGCGGATCGTCGGCATGTCGTAATACTCCATGCCGCGGCCGAGGCCGTAGGTCATCAGCTTCTCGGTCATGACGCGGGCAAACAGCTCCGGCTTCTTCAGCAGCGCCTTGCGCAGTGACACCGGACCATCCACCTGCGTGCCGTCGGCCAACTGGCCGCTGGCGTCCACCCGACCGCTCTTGTCGCGGTCGCGCCATTCGCCGACGCCGTCGAAATTCTCGAGCGCGAAGCCGAGCGGATCCATCACGCGATGGCAGCTCGCGCAGGTCGGGCTCGCGCGATGCTGTTCCATCAACTGCTTCAGCGACTTCGGCTCCGCGGCGTCCTGCGGCAGGTTCGTGTTGACGTTCGGTGGCGGCGGTGGCGGCGGTGTCCCCAGGATGTTCTCGAGGATCCACTTGCCGCGCAGGACCACGGACGTGCGATCGGGTTGCGACGTCACCGTCAGGACGCTGCCCTGACCGAGCAGGCCGCGCCGGTTCTCGTCGGTCACCTTGACGCGCCGGAACTGGCTGCCGTAGACGCCGGGAATGCCGTAATGCCGCGCCAGACGCTCGTTGACGAACGTGTAGTCGGCGTCGATCAGGTCGAGGACGCTGCGGTCCTCCTTCATGATGCTCTGGAAGAACAGCTCGGTCTCGGTGCGGAACGCCTGTCGCAGCTCGTTGTCCCAGTTCGGGAAGTTGCCGGGTGTCGGCTGATGGCTCTTCAGGTTGCGCAGCAGCAGCCATTGGCTGGCGAAGTCGTCAACCAGCGCGCGTCCCTTCGGGTCGCGCAGCATCCGCTTGATCTGCTGGTCCAGCACCGCCGGCTGATTCAGCTTTCCGGCCGCCGCGAGGTCCAGCAGTTGGTCGTCCGGCACCGAGCTCCAGAGGAAAAAGGAGAGACGCGAGGCAAGCTCCAGGTCGGTGACGCGAATGGCCGGACCGCGTTGTGGATCCCGCCCGACATTGGTCACCGCCGGAGACGTTTCGGTGCGGAAGAGGAACTTCGGATCGGCCAGCACCAGGCGCAGCGCCTGCTCGATTCCCGTATCGAACGACTTCTTGCGCCCGCCCTCGTACATCGCCATCACCGGCGCCATATCGGCGTCGGTCACCGGGCGGCGATAGGCGCGTCGCGTGACCGTCGAGAGGATCTGCTTCGCGCACGCGGCGTCAGTCGTCTTGCAGGTGAACAGGCGCCGCCGGCTCGGCGTGTCGCCCGGGCCTTTCGGATTGAACGGCCCGGTCACCATGACGTGGTCGATCATCGGCAGGCCGTTCATGTTCTGCAGATCGTGATCGCGTTCGTGCGGCTGCAGCGGCTCGTCCGACTCGGCGTAGTTGCGGCGCACGAACGTCACGACGACCGAATGCGGCCCCGCCTTCACCGGCACCGTCGTCTTCAGCCGCTCGTCGATCTTGTCGGCCGTCTCCGACATGTTGGTGTCGGACGCGAGGTTGTCTTCCTTGCCGCCGACCTGCGCGACGAACACGCGCTCGCCGTCGATCGAAATCTCGACGTCGTGCGCGAACTCGAGGCCGGTCATGTAGCCGACGATGTTGCGGAGCAGGAAGACGTTGAACTGGTACTCGGCGTCCTGCGGGAAGTTGTGCGTGAAGCGGAGTCCGCCGCGTGTGCCCAGCGGCAGCCCCTCGACCTGATCCTCCTGCGAATCGTCGGGCGGAATCCGGTACGGCGTCGTCACCAGGTCCGTGTCGGTGCCCACCGCGAGCGCGCTGATCCTCCGCGAGGCCGCCAGATACTGTTCCAGCAGCGACGGCGAGATGCGCAGCACGCCGGCCTGGTTGTCGAACCCGTTCGCCTCGTCGTCGGGCGGCAGCAGTTCGGCGACGTCGACGTCGACATCGAGGATGTCGCGGATGGCATTGCCGTATTCGGTGCGATTCAGCCGATGCACCGGCTTGTGGCCGGGATTCGGTGTGCGCAGCGCCTGTTGATCCAGCGTACCTTCGAGCCCGGTCACGAACGCGTCGAGCGTGTCGTTGTCGGGACGCGGCATCCCGAGCGGCGGCATCATGCCGCCACGCAGCTTGCGGACGGCTTTCTCCCACGTCTCCGCGTGCGCACCCGCTTCAGCGGGATCCAGATTCTCGAGAGTGAGACCGCCGGTCTTCGCGCGATCGTTATGGCAGGTGAGGCAGTACTTCTGAACGAGTTCGCGCCCCTTGACCGCAGGCGTTGCCGTCGTCTGACTGACGGTAGAGGCCGGCCGTGCAGCCGGCGCGGCCGATGGTTCTACCCTCGGAGGTGTTGCCGGGGCTCGATCGGCTCGCAGATTACTGGACGCTGCGGCGACGAGGCCAAGAGCAGCAGCCAGGAGCACGCACGCGCGCATCCACCTTCTCCGCAGTATCCTTCCGCGCGCCCCGCGCGCCGGAGGGGCTGAACTATAACATGTGGACTCGGGGCAACCCCGGGTCCGCGAGGCTACTCATTATGAAGCGCAAGTGGCTCTGCCTCCTAGGGATAGTCATCTCGGCCGTCGTGGCGGCCGGGGCCCAGACGAAGTGGCTCGAGCGTAGCGAGAGGCTCACCGCGGATGGCACCTGGGTGGACTATCCGTTGCCCACGCCGCGCAGCGGGCCGACCACGATTGCGCTGGCCAAAGACGGGACGCTCTGGTTCACCGAGGGCGGCGGCAACCGGATCGGCCGAATGGCGCCTGACGGGACCGGGTTGAAGGAGTTCGCGCTGCCGAATGCCGACAGCTCGCCCCGGATCATCGCGCTCGGCTCGGACGGCAACATGTGGTTCTCCGAGCACACCGGCAACCGCATGGGCCGGATTACTCCCGACGGCACGATCACCGAGTTCCCGATCCCGACAGCGAACAGCTTCCCGCGCGCCATCTCGCTCGGCGGCGACGGCAACATCTGGTTCGGCGAGTTTGGTGGCGGCAGGATCGGCCGCGTTACGACGAAGGGCGAAATCACCGAGTTCCCGATTCCGACGCCCGACGCGGGCCCGCGCGCACTCGCGACAGGACCGGACGGCAACGTCTGGTTCTCCGAATTCAACACCTCGAAGATCGGCCGCATCACGGCGAAGGGCGCGATCACCGAGTTCGCGCTGCCGCGTCCCAACTCGGGCCCGGGCGATATCACCGCCGGTGACGATGGCGCGATGTGGTTTGTGGAGTTGTCCGGTCGCATGGACAACCATCAGCCGGATGGCAATCGCGTCGGGCGGATCACGATGGACGGCAAGATCACGGAATACCCGATTCCGGCCGACGCCGGGATGCCGTCGCCGATCAATATCGCCGTCGGACCCGACCGCAACATCTGGTTCACCAAAGGACCGATGGTGGTGCGCGTCACTCGCGACGGGACGATGACGCCGTTCCGCTTGCCGGGTGACAATGCCGGCGGCACCGGACTCACGTCCGGCAGCGATCGCCAGCCGCCCACACGGTTGACGAACAAGCTGTGGGTCGCGGAATCGGGCGCCAACAAGATCGCGGCGATGGCGTTCAAGTAGCACGCCCAAGCGCCGTCCGAAGCAATCAAGAGGGTTACGGTGGCCCGTCGATGACCGTCCCGCTCAAGGATTGCAGGAACGCGACGAGGGCGCGCTTCTCCGCGGCGCCCAACTGTCGCGGGCGGATCTCCGGGTCGAGCCACGGGTTGGGTCGTCCGCCGTCGGAGTAGTAATCGACCACCTGGGTGAGCGTGGCCAGGCTGCCATCATGCATGTAGGGCGCGGTGCGAGCCACCTCGCGCAGCGTCGGCGTCTTGAACTCGCCATGACCGGCTCCGGTATCCGCAAGACGGCCGTCGCGCCAGGCGACGCCGGTGTTGTGCAGCCGCTCGTCGGACAGCGTCGGACCGATGTGGCACGCCGAGCAATTGGCGCTCCCGCGGAAGATGGCGAGGCCCGCCTGTTGGTCGGATGACAGCGCGGTCCGGTCACCATTCACAAACCGGTCGTAGGGCGAATCGCCAGACAGGATGGACCGCACGTAGCTCGCCAGCGCGTCGGCCATCGTCTGTTGACTGACGCCCACGCGCGTCGACGCCTCTTCCAGTGTCAGATCCATTTCGTTCGGGTCCTGAATGGGCAGCAGCACCTGCGCTTCGAGGGTCGGCGACCGACCGTCCCAGAAGAACAGTCGCCCGTACGCACGGTTGACGATCGCCGGCGCGTTGCGGCGACCGACGCGTCCGAGCACGCCGACGGCGAGCGGCTGATCCTTCGAGAACGCCCGCGCCGGATCGTGGCACGACGAGCAGGCGATCGTTCCATCGCGAGAGAGGCGCCGGTCGTTGAACAACCGCCGCCCCAGGTCGATTTTCTCGGTCGTGATCGGATTCGTCTCCGGGACCGGCAGGTACAGATCCAGCCCCAGCGGAATCGTCAGTGCCGCCAGGAGCAGGAGGATCATCGCTTCGCCGAGGCGGGAGTCTGCTTCGTACGGTTCCGTCCTGTCGCGGGCAGGAAGTTTTCGAGTGCCCAGATCTCCTCGCCCGGACGTCCCGTCGCCGCGACGAAGACGATCTGCTTGCCATCCGGGCTCAAGTGGAAGCCGCCGTCAAGCGTCCACCGTGTGACGTCGATGTCGAGTTTCCGCGGTGTGCGCCCGTCGATCGGAACCAGCCAGAGCTCCTTCGAGTCCGACTCGTCGCCGAGGGTCTTCACCACCAGCACGCTGCGGCTGTCGGGTGCCCATTCCACGTGTCGGGGATCGTAGCCATACAGGTGTGCGCGGCCCGTCACCCGAAGCAGCGTCGTGAGCTGTCCACCCGATACCGGCATCACCGACAACGTCGTGTCGCGCGGCGATTGCGTGACAATCGCCACCGATTGGTGGTCGGGTGAAATGGTTCCACCTGATGACGCCGGCATCTCGAGCAGTCGCTGAGGTTCACCCGACACCACGCTCTGTTCCAGCAGCGTGACGGTGGTGCCGGTGCGGCGTTCAAACGCGAACGTATTTCCGCGCCCGGCGCGCTGCGGGTTCGCGCCGTTGCTGGTGATGAGCACGGATTCGCCACTGTCCACATCGATCCGGTAAATACCCGCGTGCCCTTTGCCGTCGTTGGCACGCGCCACGAGCCATCGCCCGTCGGCGGAAAAGTGCGGGAAGAACAGGTACTGCAGCGGCGTGTCGATCGCGCGGGTCCGGCCCGTATCGATCGAGCGCACGAACAGTCGGCAGGGGCCGCCGCCGAGTGGATCGCACGATTCGTAGGCGAGCTGTCGTCCGTCTGCCGACCACGCGGGGCGGCCGCGCGACGCGATGAACACGCGATCGGCAGGATTCGGGGGCTGCGTCAAGCGTCCGGCCTCGAGATCGATCGACGCCACCTGCACGTAAATCGGGCTGGCCTTCTTCCAGACATACATCGTGCCGCTGGCGCTGATGCCGTTGGACCAGAACGTCCCGATGTTCGGCTTGACCAGGAACGGGTGTCCCGTCGATCGGCCCGCGGCGATCGGAATCGCCCACAGGTCGATGCTGCCGCTGCGGTCGCTGGAGAACAGCAGATGTCCGCCGTCTGGCGACCATCCCATGACGGCGTTCCCGCTGTGATCGTCGACGACCGTCGCGTCATGGCTGCCGTCGATGGCCGTGACGAACACGTGACGTTCGAGGGGGCGGTCTTCCACTATCAGGTCGTACGCCACGTACTGGCCGTCTGGCGAGAACGCGATGCGGATCGGTCCCTTCCACCGAGCCGACTTCAACACCCGAAGCGACCCGTCGGCGACGCGCACGAGTCCGATCTGGACGGTCTGATCACCACGCACGACCTCGACGGCGATCGACCGATCGTCCGGCGACCAGTTCAACGGCGCGATTTCCTGCGCGTCTTCCAGATCCAGGACGCGGCGGGAGTCGTGTCCGCCGGTGCCGTCCAGGGCGAGCGCTCGCAGCTCGTACCGACCGGCCGCGTTTTTCGATTCGAAGGCAACCTGACGCCCGTCGGGGGAGATCGTGGAGTACTGGGTGGCTCCGTCTTTGCCGGGCTCGGGTGTCAGCCGTCGATCGGATCCCGTGACGAGATCGTGCAGCATCAGCCCCGCGGACCCGGGCCAGTCGGTGTAGGTGAGAAATCGGCCATCGGGAGAAATCGTCCCGAAGCCGTCCACGAACCCGCCGCTCCACACCGGTCGGTCACCTTTGGGTTGTGAAGAAGCGAGCGGGCTGCTCAGACGGGCGCGTGCCGCGGCCGCGACGGTCCTCTGGTCCGGATACTCGCGAACGATCCGTTCGAACGTCTGCTGGGCCTGCACGTCGCCGAGCTTCTGATAGCACTCACCCAGATGCAGCAGCGCCTGCGCCGCGAGCGCATGATCGGCGGCGAAGTCCTTCACGATCCGCTGGTAGATCGCGATGGCCTCCTTGAGGTTGCCCTGCGCCTGTTCCTTCGATAGTCCCTGCTGCAGCAGCTGATATCCGCTCTGCGCCCGCAGCGGCGACACCAGCATCACCGCCGCGATGGTTGTGACCAGCACGATGTGTCTCACGGCATGTCCTCCAATGCCGACGAGCGTATGTGTCTGCGGGTGAGTGGTTGTCATGCGTTAGCACACCGGATGCACGATCGACGAAAAATGTTTGTCAGGGAATCGTCAACCGACCCATTTGTAGCCAACGCCGTGGACGGTCTGCAGCCGCGACCTCGGTCCATCCTCGCGCAGCTTGGCCCGCAGGGACGCGACGTGCGTGTCGACGGTCCTGGTCGTCGGCGATGCGTGATGGCCCCACACTTCGTACAACAAGTCGTCACGCGTGACGACCTCGCCAGCTCGCGACGCGAGCAGACGCAGCACGCCGAATTCCTTCCGCGTGAGGTCCAACGGTCGCCCAGCCCTCGTCGCTTCGTACCGGCGGAAATCGACCAGCACGTCCTCGAACCGCAATTCGTCTGGCAGCGCCTTGACGGTCTGCGCACGACGAAGGACCGCCCTGATGCGCGCGAGAAGCTCGCGCACGGAAAACGGTTTGGTGACGTAGTCGTCCGCCCCGAGATCCAGCCCAAGGATCCGGTCCGCTTCCTCGCCGCGGGCCGTCAGCATCACGATCGGGGTGTCAACACCGTCGGCGCGCAGTTTCCGGCACACCTCGTATCCACTCATCCGCGGCAGCATCAGATCGAGGACGATGAGGTCAGGTTGTTGGGAGCGCACGGTGAGCAAGCCGGTCTCGCCGTCGGACGCGGTCAGCACGTCGTGTCCATCGATCCGAAGGTTGTCGGCGAGTCCGCGGAGAATGGCCGGATCGTCCTCGATCACGAGCACGCGGCTCACGACACCGCCTCCGCCGCGATTGGTCGGCCGGCAGCGGGAAGCGGCAACCGGATGGAGAAGGTACTGCCGCGTCCAGGTTCGCTATCGACCACGACGCGGCCTCCATGGGCGTGCACGATGTGATCGACAATCGTCAGGCCCAGGCCGGTGCCCGGAATCCGATCGGTGTACGGACCTGCGACGCGGTAGAACCGCTCGAAGATGCGTGGCTGATCCGCTCGCGCGATCCCGATGCCTGCATCGCGCACGCTGATCACGGCCTCGTCGCCATCCCGCGCGAGCCGGACGTCGATGGTGCGCGCCCGACCGGAATACTTCACCGCGTTCGTGAGCAGATTGACAATTGCCTGCTGGAGCGCATCGGCGTCGACGGCGATCGGCGGCAGCGTCTCGTCAGCGTCGACGGTGATCAGGAAGCCCTGCTGCTCGAGCGGATAGCCCAGGCCGCGTGCCGCGGCGTTGACGATGGCGGCGAGAGACGCAGGCTCGGTGCGGTAGGCTTTGCGGCCCTGCTCGATCCTGGAAAAATCGAGAATGTTGTCGAGTAGACGTGTCAAGCGCTCGCTCTCGTTCACGATCGTGTCGAGATAGTCGGCGCGCATCCGCGCGTCCGCCCGAGTGGACTGCAGCGTCTCGGCGAACAGACGGATCGCCGTCAGCGGCGTTTTCAGCTCGTGCGACACGCTCGACACGAATTGCGATCGCAGTTCCGCCAGTTGCATGTCGCGCCTGACATCGCGCAGCAGGAGGTAGGCGCCAAGCAGCGTGATGACTGCGACGGTGACAAGACCGGCGAGGTAGAAGGCGCGCTGCAGCGTCGGTGCGGAGTCAGACGACTCGGGCACCGTGACTTTCAGACCAGGAAATCGATCACCGAGCCATTCGCCGTCAACGGATCCCGACGGCGCCATCGTGACCGGACCACCGGCAAGACCGGCAGACGCTGCGTCAGTTACCGCGCGAGCGTCGACTGCCAACACGAGCGGGCCCGCCGGCGTATTCGGACCCAGGCCGACGAGCCACGGGGGCTCGCCGTGGCCGAACCACAGACTGTTGGACGATTTCCATTGCGCGACCAATGACGGCGCATCGCGCTGGAGCGCGAGCGCGTGCTCGACGTCCGCGATCTGGCGATCGACTCCGGCCTTCATGGCGGCTAACCGGGCGGCATTCGCTGCGGCTGCTCGTGGAACGATCGTGCGGAGCTCGTACCAGGCGGCAGGCGGGAGCCGGGGCCGCTTCGCGAGTACCTGGTCGATGAGTGCGGTGATGGCTTCGACATCGGACGAAGTCGGTGCTTCCTCGAGGCGCTCCGCCGCATAGAAGGCGAGCGGGATGCCGTTCTCGTCGGCGATGTCAACAGCCGTATCGAGGAGCGTGCGGTACTGGTCGATGGCCTCGGCGCGGCGGCTCTGCTTCGCCAGGACGCGTGCGAGAGCCAGACGGAGTGAAGCCGCGTCGCCGCCGATCTGTGCCGCCTCGAGCGCGGTGCGCAACTGCGACTGTGCGGACTCCAGGCGGCCAGCGGCAAATTCCTCGCGCTCGGCGGCGGTCAGGGCCTGGCGAGCGGCCGGAGTGAGAAGCTGCTGATACAGCCCGTCCCACGGCAGCACCAGCCGGTCGTCGCTGAGGACGGCCGTGAACATCACGGCGGGGCTGTCCGGATGGCGTCGAATATCTTCCAGCCGCGTGACCAGCGCGTGCTCGAAGTCGCTCGCGCGCAGACGGCGCTCATCGCCGGCCCGCTTCTGTGCGAGCTCGTCCTGTTCGACGATCAGCCGGACGCCCAAACCAACGACGCCCAGGCACGGCAAGGCGATCGCCAGCATGAACGACGCAAGCCGCTGCAGCGGGACGCGTGAGCGCGAACCGAAGGAGCCTGGCACCGGTCGGCATTGTAAAGACACCGGCATCGAAGAATTGTTAGGAAATTGTCAGAATCACGAATCACGGTTGAAAACCCGTCGTGTTCCTCGTGCCCATCGTGGTTCAATCCGTGACGAATGAATAAGGCTGCAAGAGCACTCGTCTGGGTCGGTGTCGCGATTCTGGGCGCGATCGCGTTCGGCATGATCGCCCTCGCCCGCGGCGAGACGATCGGCGCCGCATGGCTGGTGATCGCCGGCGTCTGCTCGTACGTCATCGCCTATCGCTTTTACGCCCGGTTCATCGCCGATCGCGTGATGGGCCTGAATCCGCGGCGCGCGACGCCGGCCGAGCGGCTCGACAACGGCCGCGACTTCGTCCCGACGCAGCGCTGGGTGCTCTACGGCCACCACTTCTCGGCCATCTCCGGCGCGGGGCCGCTGATCGGGCCAACGCTGGCCGCGCAGTTCGGATTCCTGCCGGGAACGATGTGGCTGATCGCCGGCGTGATCTTCGGCGGAGCCGTGCAGGATTTCGTGATCCTGGTCGCGTCGATGCGCCGCGACGGGAAGTCGCTCGGCCAGATGGCGCGCGATGAAGTCAGCGCCCTCGCCGGCACCGCCGCGATGATCGCGATCTTCGCGATCATGATCATCCTGCTCGCCGTTCTGGCCCTCGTCGTCGTCAACGCGCTGCGCGACAGCCCCTGGGGCATGTTCACCATCTCCGCGACGATCCCGATTGCGGTGCTGATGGGCATCTGGATGACCAGCATCCGCCCCGGCCACATTGCCGAGGCGACGGTCGTCGGCGTCGTCCTGATGCTCGCCGCGCTCTGGGGCGGACAGTGGGTGTCACAACACGACGCGTGGGCATCCGCGTTCCGCTGGTCGGGCGTGCAACTGTCGTGGGCGATGATGGTCTACGGCTTCGTCGCGTCGGTGCTGCCGGTGTGGCTGCTGCTGACGCCGCGCGATTACCTGTCGGCCTTCATGAAGGTCGGCACCATCGTCATCCTCGCCTTCGCCATCATCATCCTTGCGCCGCCGTTGAAGATGCCGGCCGTGACGCAGTTCATCGACGGCAGCGGTCCCGTGTTCGCCGGCAAATGGTTCCCGTTCGCGTTCATCACCATCGCCTGCGGGGCGGTATCAGGGTTCCACGCCCTGATTGCCAGCGGCACCACGCCGAAGATGTTGCGGCACGAGTCCGACGCGGTGCTGGTCGGCTATGGCGCGATGCTCACCGAATCGTTTGTCGGCCTGATGGCGATGGTGGCCGCCGCGACACTGGACCCGGGCGTCTACTTCGCGATGAACGTCGGACCCGGCGTGATCGGGACGACGCCGGACAGCGCCGCCATGAAGATTGCCGAGTGGGGCTTCATGCTGCGGCCCGAGCAGTTGACGGAGCTCGCGCGGCAGATGGGTGAAGCGACGCTGCTGTCGCGCACCGGTGGCGCGCCGAGCCTGGCCGTCGGCATGGCCGGCATTCTCTCGGGGGTATTCTCCGGCAGCGGCCTCGCGCTCTGGTATCACTTCGCGATCATGTTCGAGGCGCTGTTCATCCTCACCACGATCGATGCCGGCACCCGGGTCGGTCGTTTCATGCTGCAGGAGATGCTGGGCCACATTTACAAACCGCTGGGTGTGACATCGTGGTACCCCAGCATCCTGCTGACCTCGGCGGTCGTCGTCGCGGCCTGGGGCTATTTCCTGTATCAGGGTGTGATCGATCCGCTCGGCGGAATCAACTCGTTATGGCCGCTGTTCGGCATCGCGAACCAGCTCCTGGCCGCCATCGCCTTGTGTGTCGCGACCACCATCGTCATCAAGATGGGCAAGCTGCGCTACGCATGGGTCACGGTGATCCCGCTCGTGTGGCTGACGGCCGCCACGCTCAGCGCCGGATGGCAGAAGGTGTTCTCGTCCGATCCGGCGCTCGGTTTCCTCGCGCACGCACGGACGCTGGCGACGTCGATCAATCCCAACGCGGCGCGGATGATCGTCAACGATCGTCTGAACGCGGGCCTGTCGCTGTTCTTCATGGCGATTGTCGTCGTGATCCTGCTGGCATCGATCCGCGAGTGGATCCTGATCGCGTCGCGCAGGAAGCCGGCGGCCGTGAAGGAAGCGCCGTACGTCGAAACGCAGTTGACCGTGAACGCCTGACGTGAGCTCGCGAACGGCCGTTGCCGCGCTCGTGGTGGTCGCGGCGATGAGCATCCTTCCGGGCCTCGGCCGTGCCACGCTCTGGGAGCCCGACGAGCCGCGATTCGCCGAGGCGACGCGCCAGATGTTCGCGCGCCACGATTTCGCGACCCCGTATTTCAACGGTGTGCCGCGCTTCGAGAAGCCCATCCTGATCTATTGGCTTCAGGCCGCCGCACATGGTGTCGCGGCGAACGAGCTCGCCGCTCGCCTGCCATCCGCGCTTGCCGGCGTCGGGTCGGTGCTCCTGCTGTTTCTGATCGCATCGCGGATGACGACGCGCGCGGCGGCGCTGATCGCCGCCCTGGCGTTCGCGACGATGTTCCGATTCGTCGCGCTGGCACGTCAGGGGCTCACCGACGTGCCCGTCCTGTTCTTCATCCTGGCAGCGCTCTATGGTTTCGTCTGGGCCACCGTCGAACGCTCGGCACGTGCTGCCTGGCTCGCATGGATCGCGGTCGGCCTCGGGATCCTCACGAAGGGACCGGTTGGCCTTCTGGCGGTGATCATCTGGAGCGCCTGCGCGCTGGTGCGCCGCGACCGCTCGCTCGTCTCGCAGGTACGGCCGATTGCCGGACCTGCCCTCGCCCTGCTGATCGCGGCGCCGTGGTACGTGCTGATGGTGGCGAAGCACGGTCACGCCTTCGTCGATTTCGCGCTCGGGCACGAAATCGTCGCGCGCGTGCTGTCGGACGACGGCTTCGCACCCGATCGGGGATTGTTCTATTACTTCAAGGTCTGGCCAGGCGATGCGGCGCCGTGGTCGCTGCTGTTCATCGCGGCGATCGTGTGGGCCGCGTTCCGCTGGCAACGTCTCGATGTGTCCGACCGTCGGGCGCTCCTGTTCGCCCTGACGTGGTTCCTGTCGGTGTTCGTGGTCTTCTCGCTCTCGAGCTCAAAGGTGCCGCATTACGTGCTGCCGGCGTATCCCGCGGCCGCGATGGTGATTGGCATCTTCATCGATCGCGTCGCGCGCTGGCCGAACGATGCGGCCTGGTGGCGCGTGCCGATGGCGATCATTGCCGTGGCGCTGCTGGCGCTGGCCGCGCTGCTGGCCTGGTCGATCGACGTGCTCATGCCCGATGCGGCGCCGCTCGCGCGCTGGCTCGTGCCGCTGGTGTTCGCCGCGGGAGCACTGGGACTCGCGGCCTCGGTCTGGCGTGCGCGCGTCGTGCCTGCCGCCGCCGGCCTTGCCGTGACGCTCGGCGCCGCTTTCGCGGTGATCGGCGCAGTCGTCATTCCGGGCGCCGTCGAAGCGTTCAAGCCGATGCCCCGCCTGGCTCACGCGGCCTCGCCCCTGCTGCAGCCGGGCGCGCGCATCGGCCTGCTCGGGCGCTACGGCGCCTCGAGCCTGATCTATTACTCGGGCCACAACATCGAATGGCTGCTCGATGACGCGGCGACCGTGGTATTCGCGCGTCGTCCCGGTGCCGTCTGCGTCATGCCCGAGGACGACTACAAGCGTCTCGCGCCGCGACTGCCGCCGACAATGCGAGTGATCGATTCGGCCGAGGAATTCAACGTGCGAATCGAGCGACTGCTCGATCGACAGCGCACACACGGCCGCGAATGGGTACTGGTGGCCGCGGCGGCCCCGTGACTCAGGCGCGCTTCAGGGCGCCCATCGGATCCGAGATGAAGGCGCGTATCGTCGTCAAAAATTCCGGCCGTGCGGGGAGCGAGTGATGGTCGGCGCCAGGGACCAGATGCAGCGCAAAGCAGCCGGTGACCGCGCTCATCGTCATCACACTGGCCTTTGCCGGATCGTGGTCGCCGCAGATGGCGAAGACCGGGACCACGTTGGCACGCAGCACCTGCTCGCACAGCGTCACGCTCGTCATTCCACGAGCCACTGCGGCGAGCGCGGCAGGGTCGTTGCCATCGATCACCTGCTGGATCTCCTTCGGTGGCCGCGATGCCGGGTCGGGCCAGAAATGCGCTGACAGCGGGGTGCCCTGGGTGACGCTCGCAAGTGAATCGGCGAGGGGAGTCCAGCCGCGGTGGACCGAGTCGCCGGATCGAACCCATCCCGCACCACCCATGGCCAGCGAGAGCAGGCGGTGCGGTGCGAGCTCGAGGAGTTTGGCGCCAAGTATCGCACCGAGCGAATAGCCGACGACGTGTGCGCGTTCGATACCCAGATGATCCATCAGTCGCAGTACATCGCGCACCATTTCGAGGCCGTAGCTGTTACTGTCATGGGGCTTGCCGCTTCGGCCGTGGCCTCGAAGGTCGAAGGCCACGCACCGGTTCGTCGTGCTGAGCGCGTCGAAGACGCCGCCCGCGAGCCACGTCGGCTCCATGCTCACAAGCAAGCCGTGCATCAAGAGAACCGGCTCACCGCGTCCGGCCGCGACATACGCGATGCGCACATCTCCTGAATCCAGATATCGTCGTAATCGAGCCGGCCACTTCTGCATACCGACTAGAGTCCGAGCGCCCGCCTGATTTCCTGCTCCATCGCTTTCTCATCACCTGCGTAGTACGCGTCTTTCCGCAGGACAGTCTCACCGTTCGCGTTGAGCAGGTATTGCGTGGGCGTCGTTCGCACCTTGTAGTCGCCCGGCGTCGAGTCTCTGCCGAGGAGGATCGGCACCGTGTAACCGTGCTGCTTCTGCCAGATGCGAATCAGCTTCTGCTCGTCCGGCACGACGTTGATCCAGACGATGTTCAGGCCGTGCGCCTTGTAGGTGTCGTACCACTGCTGCACGAACGGGAATTCGGCGTTGCAGTACGGACACGTGGGAAAGAAGAACACTACGAGGGTGGCCTTCGCGCCCGAGACCTGCGCAAGCGTCTGCTCGACGCCGTCGAGCGTTTTCAGCTTGAACGGCTTCAGCCTGTCCGCCGCCGCAGCCGGCGAAGGGAGGGTGAGCGCGACGACCAAGATCGTGGCATTCACCACCCGTCGGAAAAAAATACCGATCAGTCTGGCGCTGCGCGAAATCGTGGTCGCGGGTCCTGTCGCCGGGTTCCCCCATTCCGTCCTCGGCGCCCCAAGCAGACGCCTACTCACCAGGCGTGATCCGCTCGGGCGTCTGCGGAATCCTCGGTTGATCGGTTGCGGGCGGCATGTTCGCCGGCGTGTGCGACGCCGCCGCGCGGCCGCCGAAGCGGAACGAATAGGTGGCGATCGACACTTCCTTCGGGAACGTCGAGTCACCAGACGTGCCGGTGTACGGATTAGGGAAGCGGTTGAAGTAATAGCCGACCGGCAGGTTGAATGAAATCGTGTGACGGCCGGACGTGATCGTCAGTCCGGGCTCCCAGTACATCTCGACGCCGGGCCGGCGGAATCCGTGCGACGCGCCGATCATGTCGTAGCGCGGCACCCCTTCGGCGCGCCAGGCCAGCGACGCCGTGATGTGACGCGTGACCGAGTACGAGGCGCCGGTGCGATAGACGAACTGGTCGGACACCGTGTTGAGGTTGCTCGGCGTGGCCACCGTCACCAGGTTCGATCGAGAAGGGGCGCCGCTGTCGCGGGGGTTGGCGAGATACGTGCCCGAGGCGAACGCCGTGATCCGGCCGATGCTGTGATAGCCCTGGAGGTCCATGATGAGCCCCCATCCGCCGTCGCCCGGTTGCACGGAGATGTCAACGTAGCGCCGCGCGTTGTTGTTACCGGTGCCGTCCGGGAACACGTCGGACTCGTCGTTGCTGGCGGTGGGCATCTTCACGCCGCCGCCGAACAGCACGTTCCAACTGTGTGATGACGTCGAGGGGTTGAACAGCTCGACCCGCGCCAGCGTGCTGATGTCGCCAAGGCCGTGTGCGTTCTCGTTCGCGCGGGCTGCCGGACCGCCGCTGCGCGGCGACGGGATGCCCCATGACGCTTCCACGTACGGGACACTTGCGTTGAGGCTGACGCGCGGCGTCAGCTGGTAACCGATCGTCGCGGTTGCCGAGTGCTGGCGGTTGACGACGTAGGTCTGATCGAGTTCGCGCTGGACCTGGCGGACGGTGCCGCTGTAGTGCGTGTTGGCGACGGAGCTGCGGCCCGAGAGCGTAAACGTCCACGTGCCCACTTCGTTGTCCACGGACCCGGTGGTCCCGAACATCGGCGAGGTCTGACGAATCAGGATGCAGCCCTGCGCGAACGCGCGTGCGGCGGTCGCGCACACGAGAGTGGCGACGACGACCACGATGCCGAGCTGACGCATGGGGGCGGACTCTATCCGGGCCCCGGTGCGGCCTCAATAGCTGGAATGTATTAGTGGCGGATTGGCGGCGGATCCCGGCCTGCTTCGCCGGGACCACTAGAGGTATCCGGGCTACTTCACAATCTGGAGGGCATGAACCGCGAGCTTCGGCGTCTGTTCGCGCTGATCCTGCTCGCGCACGAATTCAAGCGTGTTGCGGAGCGCCGTGATCGTGACCTCGATGCCCATTTCCGCCTCGCGCCGCTTCAACCTGAGGCCGTCGATTTCGCGCTGCACGTCCTCGAACCGCGCCTGTGCCTTCTGCAGAAGCAGCTCCGCGTGCCCTTCCGCTTCACGAACGATGCGCGCGGCTTCCTTCTGCGCGTTGTCGCGCATGTCGTCGGCCACCTTCTGTGCGCTGATGAGGGTGCTCTTGAGGCTGGTCTCGAGCTCGCGGTACTGCGCGAGCGAGGCTTCGAGCCGGGCCATGTCCTGCCGCAGCCGCTCGTTTTCGCGCATCGCCTGGTCGAAACAGTCGGCGACTTCGAGCAGGAAGGAGGACACCTCCGTCCGGTCGAACCCGCGCATGGCGACCGCAAACTTCACCTGCCGGACGTCCAGCGGCGAGATTCCGAC
This sequence comes from Vicinamibacterales bacterium, assembly GCA_035496255.1. Lineage (GTDB taxonomy): Bacteria > Acidobacteriota > Vicinamibacteria > Vicinamibacterales > UBA2999 > Gp6-AA40. The sequence goes on along the minus strand of DATJEU010000078.1, from coordinate 4,857 downwards.
GTGACGCTCGACTCCCGGCAAGCGCCGCGTCTCGACCGCCGGCGCCAGCGCCTGATCTGCGGGAATCAAAGCCATTTCCTCAGTTTTCATAATGTCGTTCCCCGAAAATCGCGGACCCCACCCGCACGATCGTCGCGCCCTCTTCCACTGCCGTCTCGAAGTCGGCGCTCATGCCCATCGACAGCTCCTGGAGCATGGTTGCGGGTACCCCCGACGCCTGCCATCCGTCACGCAGCTCCCGGAGCTGCCGGAACCATCGACGGGAGTCTTCCGGTGTTTCGGGCGCCGGAGGCAGCGTCATCAGCCCCACCACGCGCGCCGCCCGGCAGGTGGCCGCGGCCTCGAACAGGGTCGGCACGTCCGGCGGCGGGACGCCGAATTTCGTCGTCTCCTGCGCCAGATCCACCTGAATCAACAGCTCCGGCTGGTGGCCGGATTCGGCGGCCGCGGCATCGAGCCGGCCGAGGAGATCGGCGCCGTCCACCGACTGAATCGTGGCGAACGCCGACGCCGCTTTGCGGGCCTTGTTCGTCTGAAGGTGGCCGAGTAGATGCCACCTGATTGAAAGGTCGGCCGATGTACTGATTTTCTGTAGGGCTTCCTGGACCCGGTTTTCGCCGAAGTCGCGCTGGCCGGCGGCGTAGGCTTCGCGGATGGCGTCGAGCGGGAAGGTCTTGGAAACGGCGACGAGGCGGACTGAGGAGGGGTCGCGGCCGGCTGACCGCGCCGCGCGCTCGATGCGTGTGCGGATTGCGGTGAGCCGGCCGGCGATCGACACGGACGCTTACTTCGGCAGCATTCCCTTCAACGCGGGCAGTGAGGCGTTCACTTCCGCCGCCTTCGGGCCGTTCGGGGCCACCTTCAGATAGGTCTCGAGCGCGTTCACCGCATCCGGGATCTGTCCGAGGTTCAGTGCCGTCATGCCGAGCTGGTAGAACGCCGGCGCGTAAGTCGGATCCGCTTTGGTCGCTGCTTCGAACGCGGCCTTTGCTTCGGCGAACTTGCCGCCGTTGAACAGCGCCACGCCGGTGTTGTAGTGTGCCTCGGCTCCACCACCTGCGGCACCGCCGGTGGACTGCAGGGCGGCCATCTTCGTGCTCGCCTCCGCCGCCTGATCGAACTTGCGCTGGTCGTTGTAGATCTTCACCAGGCCCATGTAGGCTTCAGCGTTTTCCTTCACGGTCAGCGACTGCTTGTAGCTGGCTTCCGCGGCGGCGTAGTCCTTCTTCGCGGCCTGCGCGTCGCCGACGTGGCGGATGCAGTCAGCGCAGGTGGGCACCTTGGCGATCAATTCGCTGTACTTGGCGATCGCGCCGTCCCAGTTCTGCGCCTGTTCTTCCTTGGCCGCTTCATCCGCCAGCGTGCGCAGTTCGGCCTGGGCCTTCGCGTCGCCGGTCGCGCCGGGGAAACCGCCGGCGGCCTTTGCCAGCTTCATCTGCACTTCCGCCGGCGCGCCCTGCGACACGCGGCCCTGCGAGCTGGCCGTGCCGACGCCTTCCTTACTGGCGGTGATCGTCCACGTTCCGGACGCGAGGCCGATCTGCATGAACTCGCCCTTCTTGTCCGTCTTGGTCTCGCGTTTACCCGCCGAGCCCTGCGGTTCGAAGGTGATGGTCGCACCGTCTACCGGCTTGCCGTCGGGATCCACGACCTTGCCCTTGACGACGCCCTGGGCGAACGCCGACGGGACGGACAGCGCGAACAGCACCGCAAGTGTGAAGACGCCGGTCATCGTCCGCGCCCGGACCGCGCTGAGCGAGAGCCGAAGCGCGCGGAGCATGGTGGTCCGCATCGAAATGCCTCCGAAAAATCGAATTAACGAAACGTATCGATAAGTCTACTCGAAGAATTTTGCGACCGCATCGAGGTCGTGGGTCACCGGCGCCGGCGGCAGCGAGGCGAGAAATCGACGCCCGTATCCCATGGTCTTCAGGCGCGGATCCAGCACCGCCAGCACCCCGCGATCGCGGCGGTGACGGATCAGCCGGCCGAGCCCCTGCTGCAGCGCGAGGATGGCCAGCGGCACCTGATACGCGCCGAAGGCGTCGCCGCCGGCCTCGTTGATGGCATCGATCCGCGCCGACGTGACCGGATCGCCGGGGGAGGCGAACGGCAGCTTGTCGATGATCACGCAGCTCAGCGCGTCGCCGACGACGTCGACGCCCTGCCAGAAGCTGGACGTCGCCAGCAGCACCGCGTGCGGCGTGTTGCGGAACTGGTCGATGAGCGCCGATCGCGGCGTCGTCCCCTGGACGAGGATTGGATACGGCAACGCCATTTCGATGAACGGCTGCACGCCCCGCATGACCGCGTAGCTGGTGAACAGCACGAACGCGCGTCCCTGCGACCGTGTCAGCAGCTCGATCGCTTCGCGCGCGACCGCTTCGGTGAAGTTCGGTGCCTTCGGCGGCGGCATCCGCTTCGGCAGGTAGAGCAATGCCTGCCGCGCGTAATCGAATTCGGATGGCACGCGCAGTTCGTCCGCCGTCCGGATGCCGAGACGTCCCTTGACGTAGGCGAACCCGTCATCAACGGCCAGCGTCGCCGACGTGAGAATCGTGGTGCGGAACCGTTCGAACAGCGCCACGCTGACGACGCGTGACACGTCGATTGGCGCCGCGCGCAGATAGAACGAGCGGCCGCGGTTCTCGACGTAGTAGACGTAGTCGGTGTCGTCCGCCTGCATCAGGATTCGCAGGTCGGTGCGCAATTCGTTGGCGCGCTGCTGCAGGCGAAGGGCTTCTTCATTCGCCTCGTCGACCGCACCGGCGCCACCGGTGCTCTGCCTGTTGAGCAGCGCGAGTGTGGCCTCCAGCCCCTCGAGTGCGCCGGTCAGCATCATGCCGTCTTCGAAATAATCCGCGAGCGCCTCGGCGGTGTAGCGCGCGCGTCGATCCCCCGAACCCGCGCCGCGGAACGCCGGCGCGGTGCCGATCGCCGCGAAGAACAGCCGGTTGCGATCGGCGACACGTGCGAGCGCGCGATGCACTTCTTCGTCTTTGTCGCCGAACGGTCTCCCCGCCAGCAACCGCGCACCATCGCGCACGAGGTCCTCGACGCGCGAGTTGCTGAACGCGATCCCGAAGTACTGCGTCGCGACATCTTCAAGCTGGTGCGCCTCGTCCACCACGAGCGTCGGTGCCGCCGGAATGACCTCGCCGAACTTTCCCTGCCGCACCGAGGCATCGGCGCACAGCAGGTGGTGATTGACGATGACGACGTCGGAGTCGGCCGCGCGCTGGCGCATGAGCGTGACGAAGCAGTCGGCATAGCGCGGACACTCGTTGCCGAGACAGTTCTCCGCGGACGCGCCGATCTCCTTCCACATCGGCAGGTCCTCGGGCACGTCCCGCAGTTCGGCGCGGTCGCCAGTCTGCGTCTTCTGTGCCCACGCATCGATCACCGGCAGCAGCGTGCGGTCGCCCATGTCGATGAGCCGCGGCCCGGCCGCGTGATCGCCACTGATGCCGTCCTTGTAGATCTGCCAGCGATGCAGGCACAGGTAGTTGCCGCGGCCCTTCATGAGCGTCGCCGTGAACGGACGACCAATCGCGTCCTGCAGTGAGGGAAGGTCCTTGAAGAAGATCTGTTCCTGCAGGTTCTTGGTGCCGGTGGAAACGAGCACGCGATGACCGCTGAGCAGCGCGGGAATCAGATAGGCGAGCGTCTTCCCGGTGCCCGTGCCAGCTTCGGCGAGCAGCGTACCGCCACTCTCGATCACGCCGGCGACGGCTTCGGCCATCCGCCGCTGTCCTTCGCGTGGTTCGTAACCGTCGATGCAGCGGGCGAGCGGTCCGCTGTCCTCGAAAAACGCTCGCGCGGCATCCCCAACCATCCACTGCAGTGTAAACGGTTACCCGAAGGCGCCGGCACGCTCCACGCAATGCGCCGCGCGGCGCGGCCCGGTACTCACCCTCGTTCCTTAAAACAGCCACCCCGCGCCACGAAAGAGTGGAAAGCGAGACCGGATGCGGCGTACGTGATGGGGATGGTGACGCCCGGCAAAGGCGTGAACATGCAGTTCCGCGTGCCCAACAGCAACGGCAGCGTGCAGCTCGCACAACTTCCCGGTACAGCGCCGGTCTGGGTCCGCTTAACGGTCAGCGGTCAGCAGTACAACGGTGATTTCTCGACCGATGGCGTGACCTGGACCAGGCTGGGCAGCGTCCAATTCGGGGCAGACATGACGCAGATCGGCCTCGCGCTGACGAGCCACCACCCGTCAGCGACGGCGACCGCCGTGTTCGAAGGAGTGGACGTGCAACCGTAACAGTGATTTCGGAGCTTACACGCGAACGAGATCGGGGTAGAGCGGGAACTCGCTGGTGAGCCGCTCTACTTCGGTCTTCACCATCGCGATGGCGCGATCGTCCTCGGGCGCGGTGAGCACCCGCGCGATCAGTTCGGCGATCTGATCCATCTCCGGCTCCTTCATCCCGCGCGTCGTGATCGCAGGTGTACCGACGCGGATGCCGCTCGCCACCATCGGCGGATTCTGGTCGAACGGGATCGCGTTCTTGTTGACCGTGATTCCCGCCTTGCCGAGCGCCGCCTCCGCCGCCTTGCCGGTAATGCCCTTCGAGAACACATCGACCAGCATCAGGTGATTGTCGGTGCCGCCGCTGACCAGCCGGAATCCCTGCGCGCTCAAAGCGCTGGCGAGACGCTGGGCGTTGGCGAGCGTCTGCTTCTGGTACTCGAGGAATTGCGGCTCCATCGCCTCTTTGAAGCACACGGCCTTGCCGGCGATGACGTGCATCAGCGGCCCACCCTGGACGCCGGGAAACACCGCGCGGTCGATCTCCTTTGCGTGCGTTTCGCGGCACAGAATCAGACCGGCTCGCGGCCCTCTCAGCG
>DATJEU010000077.1:0-6938 GCA_035496255.1 Vicinamibacterales bacterium | reverse complement strand
GCGACGTGCATCAGGATCCAGACGATCATGGCGTACGGCAGGGCCACGAGCGTGGCTTCCAGTCCGCGACGCCTGAACGACGGCCACATCCAGGCGAACACCACACCCCAGATGAGGGCGAAGAGGAAATGAATGGCGGTGCCGAGGACAGCGGCCATCCAGCCCAGTGAGGCCTGCACGTCGGCCCCGAAGGTCAGACCGGTCGCGTTGCTCGGAATGCCGCTCAGCGGCATCTGGTGCTGGACACCTACCCAGACCACCGCTTCATAAACCCAGATGGTCACGCCGCCCAGGAGGCCGCCGATCAGGCCGATCTTGATCGTGGTGGTCGTGTCGGCCGGGGCCGTGACTGTGGCCGTTGTATGCATCGCTTCTACCTGCGATTCCGGATAACGTGTGCTGGGCCACCGCGTATGGTGGCCACGTTCCCGCAGGCTATCACGACGGACCGGCGCGGCCAGCCTTGATCGATCGCGAGGGAGGGCCGACGCCGCGCGGGAACGCCGCGCGCGTCGAAGGGAACCGGGATGCACTTCGGAATTTTCGACTGGGTCGAGGCGTCGGACTCGTTGTCGCCCGCCCAGGTGTACGAACACAAGCTGCAACTGGCCGCCGCGGCCGATCGGGCGGGGCTGCACGCCATCTTTCTCGCCGAGCACCAGGGCACGCCGCTCTCGATCGACGCGTCGCCGTCGGTGCTGCTCTCGGCGATCTTCCAGCGGACGCAGCGGCTCCGCGCCGGCGCCCTTACGTGGTGCCTGCCGTGGTACGACCCCTATCGCTTCTACAACGAGATCTGCATGCTCGACCAGCTCTCGGGCGGCCGCCTCGAGGTTGGCGTCGGCCGCGGCGTGTCGCCGATCGAATCGGCGATTTTCGGGCTCACGCGCATCGAGCAGTCGCGGGAGCGTTACCGCGAGACGCTCGACGTCTTCTTCGCCGCATGCCGTTCGCCGCTGCTCGATTTCACCGGCCGGCACCATGAGTACCGCGGCGTCGAGCTTCACAACCGTCCCGTCCAGCGACCGTACCCGCCACTCTGGTTTCCGAGCTCGAATCGCGACTCGATTGCGTTCACGGCGCGTCATGGCTATCACACCGCGCTGATGGCGAAGACCGCCGACTCGCGCGCACTCTTCAGCGAATACCGCGAGCTGTGGGAACGGCACAAGGATGATGCCGGCCGCCACAACGGTCATGTCGCGCTGCCATTCCTCGCGAAGACTCAACACCTCGTCATCGCCGACAACGGCGCCGAGGCGGAACGCCTTGGCGTGCAGGCCTACGAGTGGTGGCGGGCGCACATCAACCACCTGACACGGCGCGAGGGACGGCCCGCCACGTTGACGCTCGATCCGTTCAGCGACGACTCGGTCCAGCGATTGATCGCCGGCACGCCTCAGACCGTTGCCGAACGACTGCAGGAGGTCATCGACGCCACCGGCCTGACCTACCTGCTGTGCATCGTGTCGTTCGGCAACCTGGCGCCGCAGACGGCCATGCGCTCCCTGGAACTCTTCGCCGCCGAGGTCATGCCGCAGTTGCGACCGTAGAGGCCGACCTTCAGGTCGGCCTGGCGATCATCATCATGGCCACGAAGTCAGACCGCCTATTCCACCCTCAGCGTTTCGACCGGGTTGACGCGCGTGGCGAGCGACACGCCTCGCCCTACTTCATCAGCTCAGCGAGCTTCGCACTGACCGCCTCGCCCCAGAGGTCGTAGCCCTTCGGCAGCGGATGCAGATTGTCGGGCCGGAACGAATCGGGGAGGAACTTGCCATCGGCGCCGAGGAACTTCGGGCCGATGTCCATGTAGAAGACGTGCCGCTGATCATCCAGCTTCTGGATGATGCGGTTGGTCTCGGCAATCTTGTCGCGCACCGGGTCGCCGGGCAGGCCGCGCGGGAAGATCGCCAGCAGCAGGATCTTCGCGTTGGGGAAGTCATGGCGCATTTCGACGACGATCGCGCCGATGCCTTCGGCAACCTCCGGCGCGGTGTTGGGCCCCATGTTGTTGGTGCCGATCATTAGCATCACTGCCTTCGGCTGAAAGCCCTGACCTTCGCCGTTATGCAGGCCCCAGAGGACGCCCTGCGTGGTGTCGCCGGCAACGGCGAAGTCGGCCGTACGCAGGCTGCCGAAGTACTTGTCGAAGACCGGCCTGGCGGCATCCTGCAGCCACCAGTCGGTGATCGAGTCGCCGTGGAGGAGCAGGTCGATGTTGCCGGTCTTGGCCTGCGCGACGAAACCTTCGTGTCGAGGGCCCATCCGCTGATTCGTCTGCGTGAAGGTGGCGGCCGTATTCAGCCGCGGCGGCTGCAGCAGCATCAGCGATTCGAACTTCTTCAGCAGCGGCTTCGCAGCCGACTTGTCGCTGTCGATCAGTTTCATCAGCGCGGCGTTGGTCTGCGCGAGTTCGGCCGGTGTCGGACGAGGAATCGCGACCTCCGGCGGCACGGGCGCGAGCGGACCGATCACGACTGGTGCGAAATTTCCCCGGCCGCCACGCGCGCCGGGAACACCGGGAGCGTCCCCGCCAGTGTCCGGGCCGCGGCCGGGACCCTGAGGGGCCGCCGCCGGCACGGGGGCCTGCGCGTATGTCGCGCCGGCGGAAAGGGCGAGGGTAATGGTGACGACAAAGGCGAAGCGTCGCTGTCTCATGCTGGTCCTCTTGAAGACGATTCTCTGGGCGGGTACCGCCAGAGCGCGTTGATACTACGCGGAGACGCGCTGGATTTGCACGGCACGAACGACTCGTTACGGCTGAAGGCCAGAAGGGCTGCGTCTCGAGCGGCATGATCCGGAAGAAGACTTCAACTGGGCTCGCTCAGCCGCGGATCATAAGCGTCGTCGTGACGCTGCGCGCGGCGCGTATGATACCGCCGTGGAGGAGCACGATATGGAAGCGAAGAAGCCGCAGGTACCGCCGGAAGCCATCGAGGCCTATAACAAGTTCATCCACGGCGAGATCGATCGCCGGGACTTCATGGAACGTGTGACCGCCATCGCCGGCGCGTTCGGCGTCACCACACTGGTGCAGGCGCTGATGCCCGACTACGCCGCCGCCCAGAAGGTCTCGCCGACGGACGCGCGGATCAAGATCGAGAAGGTGACGATCCCGTCGCCGATGGGCAACGGCACGATCAACGGCTATCTCGCGCGGCCGGCGGCAGCGGGCACGACGAAGCTGCCCGGCATCCTCGTGGTCCACGAGAATCGCGGCCGCAACCCGCACATCGAGGACATCGCCCGGCGGCTTGCCGTCGACAACTTCATGGCGGTCGCACCTGACGGTCTCACCTCCGTCGGCGGCTACCCCGGCGACGATGAGAAGGGTGCCCAGTTGTTCGGCCAGGTCGACCGCAACAAGATGACGGAAGACTTCGTGGCGTCGGCGTACTGGCTGAAGAATCGGGCCGACTGCACCGGCAAGATCGGCGTCACCGGCTTCTGCTACGGCGGCGGCATCGCCAACACGCTTGCGGTACGGATGGGCGGAGACCTGGCGGCGGCGGTGCCGTTCTATGGCGGACCACCGGCGGAAGCGGACGTGGCAAAGATCAAGGCCGCCGTGCTCGTCCATCATGGCGAGATGGACACGCGGCTCGCGCCGACGTGGCCCGCCTACGACAAGGCGCTGACGGCGGCGGGCGTGCCGCACGAGGGCTACATCTATCCGGGCGCGGTGCACGGCTTCAACAACGACGCCACGCCGCAGCGCTACAACAAGGAAGCAGCGGATCTGGCGTGGTCGCGCACGATCGCCTGGTTCAACAAGTACGTCCGCAGCTGACGGCGCTCCCCCGGCGCGGCTCCCACATCCAAACCAGAAGGGCGGGTCTGAAGACCCGCCCGTGCGACACCAGGCCCTGCAACCGCAGCCCATCGGCCGTAGATTCCGTAATCCATGCCGGGCCGAACCAGCGGTTTTACTGCTGAAGGGGGGCACGTCGAGCGTCGACTGACGCTGAAACGGTCCGATCGCGCTGTCGGCAACCACGGCGACGACGACACGCGCTTGACGCACGTCCACTCAGCGCGGAGAATACGGAATATGCGCACTTCTCGCAAACCCCGTCACACCCACGTTCCTGCGACCGAGGCGGCCAAGACGTTCGGACGGCTCGTGGACCGCGTCCGCGAGGAGCGCGCCACCTACGTCATCGAGCGCGGCGGCAAGCCGGTGGCGCAGATCACGCCGCTCGAGCGTCGGTCGTTTACGTTCGGCGACCTGAAGGCACTCACGGCGGCGCTCCCGCGCGCCGACGCCGACTATCTCGGGGCGCTCGAACGTGGCCTGGCCACGCGTAACAAGCCGAAAGTGCGCGCGAATCCTTGGGCACGCTGATCGACACCAGCGTGCTCATCGCCATCGAACGTGGCGATCTCGACCTGGCACGTGTGCGGTCCGATGACGATGAGGAACTGGCGATTGCCGCGATCACGGCGTCCGAGCTCCTGCACGGCGTGCACCGGCTTCGCGGCGCCGTCGCGCGCACGAGGGCCGAACGCTTCGTCGAGCACCTCCTCGATGTCATCCCGGTCGTGCCGTTCGATCTCGATGTCGCGCGGATTCATGCCCGGATCGATGCCGAACTCTCCGCCGCGGGTGCGGCCGTTGGCGATGCCGACCTGATGATTGCTGCTACCGGCGTCTGGCTCGACTACCGGATCGCCACGCGCGACCTGCGAAGCTTTCCGAAGATCAAAGGCCTGACGGTCGTCCGCTGGTAGGTCTCCCCTCGACTGACCACGCCGGGCAGACGGCCAGGCGCGCCTTCAGCGATGAACCGTCACTGCAGCGCGTGGAAATAAGAAGGCAAACCGGGTTTGGTGTCGAGGAGAATGCCGACGATGTCGGCGCGAAGCCGTGGGGTGAGCTTCGCGTACTTGCGGTCGTGATTCTGGCCTGACAGGACGTCCCACATCCGGGCATAAATGGCATCCTTCGTGGCGTCCGGCAGACCGTCGAACGCCGGCGAATAGATCATGTAGCTGCACGGATAGCGAAGCAGTCGCGTCTCGAGATCCAGTTCCTTCAAGCTGCGGCCCTGGCGATCGCGCAGACCGGTGCGCTCGAACTCCTCACGGAATCCCGACGTGGACTCGAACTTCTCAGGCAGTGGCGCCTCGTCGACGAACAGCATGTAGTCCACGAGCTCGCCGGCGTCAGCCGCAATCAGACGATGGGCGCCGCCGGCGCTCTGCGCGTCCTTCTGCATGTCATCCAGCGCGATTCGCGTCTCATATCCGACGCGCGTCATCAGGTTGATCATCCGGACCTGATGATTCAGCGTCATCACCGCGGCAACGTCGCTGTAGAGCGACGGATAACCATCCGGATCGAACTTCCCCTCGAGCGAGCGCAGTGGCGGCGGCGGACCGGACGGCCGCACCGAGCTGCCGTTTCCCGAGAACAGGGTGTTGCCCATGTGGCGGGTGCGACCGGTGCGGCCGGTGATGAACCAGCCGCCCCAGCGTTCGTCGAACGGCGTGCGATGGTCGGTGGAGACCGACCTCGCCTCGGGCAGCGGCTGCCCGGTACTGCCGACAGCAAGACTGCGGGCGAGCAAGCCCGGCACGCCGAGCGTTTCGCGCACTTCGTGGCACGAGAGGCAGGCATCGGCACGCAGGATGTGCGGCGGTTCCGTCTCCGCCTGCTGCAAGGCATAAAAGATCATGCCCTGGCGCGGATCGAGCGCCGCGATCTCGAGCAGCGGCGCGTTCCGGATGAAAGCGACGATGACGTTGTCCGAGAAGAAGATCGCTCGCGGGTTCGACGGGCTGATGTAGTGCTGCTGCAGACTCGTCTTCGAGAACAACACGGACTGAGACGCCACCGGCAGCTGCAGCGCCTCCATGACCGAGCGCAGATAGCCGCCGCTGCCTTCCCAGCGCAATGTCACGGCGCCTTCGTCCATCCTGCGGATCAGGCCGGCGACGACGTCGGTCGTGGGCCGGTCGTAGTCGATTGCCGGATGCCGCCTGGTGGCAAAGAAGGGCCGGCTGTCCATCGTGCCGCTCGGTGGCAGGTCGACGGTGTCGGTATCGCGACCGATGCCGCGGGCCACGATTTGCAGCGTCAGGACGAGCACGAGGACACACCAGTGACGACGGCGAATGGACATGCGTGGTGAGGCGATCAATTCTCGCACGCAGGGCGGCCCCCGAGCGTCAGCGGAGCTGACGGAGCCAACGAAGTTCACAACGAAGCAACACAACGAAGCAACGAAGACGCACGGAGACGACCGGGCAAACGGCACTGTGTAAGTTTGAATTCGACCGCAATCGCGCCAGGCACGGGGACAACAGCCAGCCGCGCCGTACGACCCTCCCCACGTTCAGAGCGCCGACAGCGCCAGCCACGCACCCGGCGCCTCCGATTCCGGGCGCGCGCTTCGCGCCTTCGCTGTGCATTGGTGGCCTTCGCCACCTTCGCTGGGTCAGGCGAGATCCGTGAGGCGCGCCCGTGAACTTTTCCACCGCGCTGCCGTCTCCTCCCTTGGCTAATCTACAAGAGAGGTGAGGTGAGCGACCAGACCGACGTCCTGCAAGGCACCCTCGACCTGTTGATCCTCCGCACCATCTCGCTCGAGCCGATGCACGGCTGGGCAATCGGCCAGCGAATCCAGCAGATCTCCGACGAACTGTTGCGCGTCCAGCAGGGTTCGCTGTACCCGGCGCTGCATCGGCTCGAGCACCAGGGATGGATCACGGCGGCGTGGGGTGCATCCGACAACAACCGCCGCGCCCGCTTCTATGGATTGACCCGGGCAGGCCGCAAGCAGCTCGAAACCGAGGTCGCCAAGTGGGAGCGCCTGTCGGCCGGCGTCAACCTGGTGCTGCAGAGGACGTAGAACCGTGCGCGCCTGGAACATGCTCCTCACCCGGCTGCAGTCCCTGATCTTTCCCGCCCGTCGCGAAGCCGACCTCGACGA
>DATJEU010000076.1:0-17628 GCA_035496255.1 Vicinamibacterales bacterium | reverse complement strand
CCCATCCCGTGTTACGCGAACAGGTTCGCCTGGGACGTCATCAAGCGCAGTTTCTATTACGCCTTCGATGGTGTGCCGCGGCTCGGTGGCGGTGTGCCGGAGATTGACGCGCACGAGGTCGCGCTCGATCCGTTCACGGTGAGGGGCGTCCGCATCGTGCCGGTGCCGCTGTGGCACGGACGGATGCCGATCCTCGGATTCCGTTTCGGCAACTTCGCGTATCTGACCGACTGCAATCGGATTCCGGACGAATCGTGGCCGCTGATCGCCGGTGTTGACAGTCTGGTGATCGACGGCTTGCGGGACGAGCCGCACACCACGCACTTCTCGGTTGCCGAGGCGCTCGAGGCCATCGCCCGCGTTGCACCCCGTCGCGCGTATTTGACCCACATGACACACGATCTCGGTCACGCAGCGACGTCGGCGCGCCTGCCCGCCGGTGTTGAGCTGGCATATGATGGCTTGGTCCTCGACGTCCTCGTTGACGTCGAGTGATGCCGCCGCGGAGGTGACGGAGCTAACGGCTTCACAGGAGGAACGGAGAAACGAAGACGAACGGAGGTGCGCCGCCGACTGCCGCCGTAGGCGGCCTGGTCGTGCGAAGGCACCCGATACAAACCGCCGTGAGGTCGGTTGGCGGCTTGTATCGAGTGCCTTCGCACGACCAGCACGGCCCGCTGCGCGGGCCTCAGTCGACGGCGCACATGTCACGCATCGAGTCAGCTCGTTGCCTCCGTTCGTCACCGTTACTCCGTTCCTCCTGTTGACCCGTTTCCTCCGACGGCTCCGTTGCCTCGTTGATCGCTGATGGAGACCATTCACTTTCCCGACGACCCGCGGCCGCCCTGGCTCGTGCACCCGGTCCTCGCCCTCGGCAACTTCGACGGTCTCCATCGCGGGCATCTCAAGATCATCGAGCGGGTGAAGCGCGGCGCGCTCGAGCACGGCGGGACGCCCATGGCGATGACGTTCGACCCGCATCCGCCGCGCGTGGTCCGGCCCGACAAGGCACCGCCGCTGCTGATGACGAAGGCACAGCGGCTCGAGGCGCTGCATCAGGCCGGCATCATGTGCGTGGCCGTCGTCCGCTTCACCCCGGAGCTCTCGCAGTGGGACCCCGAAACGTTCGTCCGCCTCGTCCTCGCCGACTGGCTGCGCGTGTCCGAGGTGTGGGTCGGCGCGAACTTCCTGTTCGGACAGGGGCGGAGCGGTAACTTCACGACGCTGCGGACGCTCGGACAGCGCTACGGGTTTCGCGCCGACAAGATCGACGCGGTACGGTACAAGGACTTCGTGGTCAGCAGCACGCGCATCCGCCGACTGGTGGCGGAAGCGCGGGTCGACGAGGCGGGAGCGTTGCTCGGCCATCCGTATTACATCGACGGCACCATCGTCGAAGGCCGGCGGCGCGGCCGGGAAATTGGCTTTCCGACCGCCAACCTCGCGACGGACAATGAACTGCTGCCGCCGCATGGCGTTTACGCCACGACCCTGACGGTCGATGGCATCGTCCGTGCCGGCCTGACGAACATCGGCACCCGGCCGACGTTCGGGGAAACGGAGCCCACGATCGAGACGCACCTCCTCGGCTATGACGGCGACCTGTACGGCAAGTCGGTGCGGCTCGGTTTCGTTCTGCGGCTGCGCGACGAACGACGTTTCGAAGACATCGACGCGCTGCGGGCGCAGATTGCCGCGGACGAACGGCGGGCCGAGCGCCTGTTCACGCGGCTGTCGGTCTGATGCCGTTCGATATGACGATCGCCCTGCCTCGTGATGCACGCTATGCGGCGACCGCGCGCCTGATTGTCGACGAAACCGCACGCGACGCCGGTTCCACTGGTCAGCCGGCGCAAACGTTTGCGGCGCGCGTGGAAGATGTCGCGCGAGCCGAGCTGACCGCGCGCGGCACCGATCGCCACGTCCTCATCGCCGTCCATCGCAACGCGTCCGCCATCGTCGTCACCATCGATCGGCAGACGCTGACGCTTGATCTTTAGCGGTATGTCCTTCCTGATTCTGGACCGGCCAGTGCCGTCGGCGCGGCCGGCTGTTCGCGGTCGGAACGTAGCCGCAGGTAGTACTCTTCCAGTGATTACGGTCCCGTAGATGCTGCGTCTGTACAACACCCTCACACGACAGGAAGAACCCTTCGCGCCGTCGCAGAACAACACGGTGCGGATGTATGCGTGCGGGCCGACCGTCTATGCGCGCGCCCACATCGGCAACTTCCGCACGTTCATCTGTGTCGACGTGCTGCGCCGCACGCTGAAGCATCTGTGCGGCTACGCCGTGCACGAGGCGGTGAACTACACCGACGTCGACGACAAGACGATCGCCGGCGCGCAGAAGGCGGGGAAGCCCCTGCGCGAGTACACCGAACAGTGGATCCAGAAGTTCCGCGAAGACAACGATCAACTGGCGATCGAATTGCCCGAGGAGACGCCGCGCGCGACCGACGAGGCGAACATGCGTGCGATGGGCGACATGATCGTGGCGCTCGAGAAGAACGGCCACACGTATCGGCGAGACGGTTCGGTCTATTTCAAGATCTCGAGCCTGCCCGGCTACGGCAAGCTGGCCAGGCTGGATCATGCCGGCATGCAGGCGGGCGCGCGCGTCGACGTCGACGAATATTCGAAAGACGATGCCCGTGATTTCGTGCTGTGGAAGGCGTCGAGGGACGGCGAGCCGTCGTGGGACGTCGGCGCCGGACCCGGCCGGCCCGGCTGGCACATCGAGTGCTCAGCGATGGCCTTGCGCCTGCTCGGCGACGCGCCGATCGACATTCACGCCGGCGGCATCGACCTGATCTTTCCGCACCACGAGAACGAGATCGCGCAGGCGGAAGGCGCCACCGGCAAACAGTTCGCGCGCTTCTGGGTGCACGTCGAACATCTCTTCGTCGAGAACGAGAAGATGTCGAAGTCGCTCGGCAACGTCTATTCGCTGCACGACATCCTGGCGAAGGGCTATCGCGCGTCGGCGCTGCGATATCTGCTGTTGTCGTCGCACTACCGCAAGCAGCTCAATTTCACCTGGCACGGGATGGACCAGGCTGAGGAGTCGCTGCGGCGCATCGTCGATTTCCTCGCCAGGCTCGAAACGATTGCTGGTGATGGCGCGGCCGATGGGCACCCGCCCGACTTCTCCGACCACCATGCGAGCGGCGTCGTCGCCATGGCGGTGGAGGAAGCGCGAACACGGTTTCGCGAGGCGCTCGAGAGCGACCTCAACACCGCCGGGGCACTGGCGGCGATATTCGATCTGGTCCGTGACGTCAACAAGGCCATCGACGACGGCAAGGCGTTGCCAGGCGATGCGCGGACTGTTCGCCGGGTCATTGGCGGTTTCGATCAGATCCTCGGAGTCATCAGCCTGCGCCGGGCCGAAGACGCGCAGCCGCCGGTCCCGGTCGACGAGATCGAGCGCTTGATCGACGCGCGGAAGGCGGCCCGGCAGCGCCGCGACTTTGCCGAGGCGGACCGTATTCGCCACGACCTCGCCGACCGCGGCATCCTCCTTGAAGACGGTCCATCGGGCACGCGATGGAAAAAGAAGTGACCGGTCGCAGATGACGGGACCGGACCTGAAGACGAGTCTTCCTGGTCCGAACGCGCAGGCGATCATCGCCCGCGACAAGCAGGTCGTCTCGACCTCCTACACTCGAGATTACCCGCTCGTCATCGCCCGCGGCGAGGGCGCGTGGGTGGAAGATGTGGACGGCAACGTCTTCCTCGACTGCACGGCCGGCATTGCCGTCACCTCCACCGGCCATGCGCATCCCGACATCGTCAAGGCGATCGCGGAGCAGGCCGGTAAATTCCTGCACATGTCGGGCACCGACTTCTATTACGAGGTGCAGGTGCGGCTCGCGGAAGCGTTGTCCGAGATTGCGCCGATGCCGGGGCCGCACCGCTCATTCTTCGGGAATTCGGGGACCGAAGCGAACGAGGCGGCGCTGAAGCTGGCGAAGTACTACACGAAGCGCCATGGCATCATCGCGTTCTTCGGCAGCTTTCATGGCCGGACGATGGGGTCGCTGTCGCTGACGGCGAGCAAGTTGACGCAGCGCCGCGGGTTCGGGCCGTTTGTGCCAGGCACCTATCACGCGCCCTATCCGAATCCCTATCGCGCGGCGACTGGCGTGTCGGCCGACGCGGTTGCTGCGGAAAGCATCCGGTTCATCGAGCATCAACTGTTCCGGCATCTGGTCGGACCGGACGAAATCGCGGCGATCGTCGTGGAACCGATTCAGGGTGAAGGCGGCTACGTCGTGGCGCCGGATGCGTTCCTGCAGCAGTTGCGCGACATCACGACGAAGCACGGCATGTTGCTGATCGTCGATGAAGTGCAATCGGGCATGGGCCGCACCGGCCGCATGTTCGCGATCGAACATGCGGGTGTCGAGCCCGACGTCGTGACAATCGCGAAGGGGATTGCGTCCGGATTGCCGCTGGGCGTCGCGACCGCACGCCAGGAAATGATCTCGTGGCCACCGGGCACGCACGCGAGCACGTTCGGCGGGAATCCTGTCGCCTGCGCCGCGGCACTCGAGACGATCCGTCTGCTGCGGCAGCAACTGATGAAGAACGCTGCCGATGTCGGTGCGCACCTGATCACGGGAGCGAAGGCGCTGATGCACAGGTACGCGCTCATCGGCGACGTGCGCGGACGCGGGCTGATGGTGGGCATCGAGCTGGTGCGCGATCGGAAGACCAAAGAGCAAGCACCCGCCGAACGCGATCGTGTCGTCCGTGAGTGTTTCAAACGCGGCCTGCTCGTCCTCGGCGCCGGCACCAACACGATCCGCCTGTCGCCGCCGCTGGTGTTGAGCCGCGAGCAGGCGGATATCGCCCTCAGCATCCTCGACGAATCAATCGCCGCGGTCGCCCCTCCGTAAGGATCCAATCCACAGGATTGCGGTGAGCAGCGTCAACGCCGCGCCGAGTTCGATGCGGCTGGCGTCGTACCGCAGTTCGATGGTGTGAGCGCCCGCGCCCACGCAAACGGCTGACAGCGCATCGAACACCGGCGTGATCGGCACGTCCACGCCGTCGACCGAGGCTCGCCGCGCCGGATAGTACGGCTCCGACAGCAGTAGCGGTCCAGCCCTCGGCATCACGACGTTGACGCGGACGCCGCCGTCGAAGCGATCACCTCGATAGACGCCGGCGGCGAACGCTGCGCCGTTGCCGCTCGCACTGCTCGTCTCCGCAGGACACCGCGGGCCCTCGTCGCCGAGGGGCACGACGCGACCCGCCGCCTGCGGGTTGTGGTACGCCACCACACCGCCGGCCTCAGCAATGACACGTAGGGGCCCCTCGCCAACACGTAGAGGGCGACCCTCAGGTCGGCCTTCCGTCGAATTCTGCTGACCGTCGGCCGATGCCGGCGCGCACATCAGGACCTCGGTCACGTTCATCAGATTGAGCAGTGAGAGATCCGGCAGCGTCTCGCTCTCGCCGATCCGGGGGAACGAGATGTACAAAGGCTTCGGGCGCTCACCGCGGACCTGCGACGCGAACCGCGCCATGCCGGCGATGAAATACGGGTTGTAGCCATCGACGGTCGGCGTGCCGAGCGCGACCAGCTCCAGCGCGTGCACGCGACGCTCGCAGACCGAGAGCATGCGCCCACCGGGTGTGACGGACACGGGGAGCTGCTGCACGAAACGGCCGCTTGCCGGCCGCGGCTCGATGAAACGCCGCGCGTAGAAGTACGTGTCGGCTGTCGTTCCGATCGCCGCGAGGAGCAACGCTGCGGCGAGTACCGATCGGACACGGACGCGCTCGGCGATCCATTCAAGGCCCAGCGCGCCGAGGATCACGATGGCGATCGTCCAGAAGGCCATGAGACGTCCGGGCAGACGGAACATCGGCAGCAGCAGGTAGTGCAGCCGATACGGCAGGCCGCCGGATGCGACGGCGAGCGCGCTGATCGCGAGCAGCGCGAAGAAGACCGCAGCGCGCCGGCGACGGCGATTGAGGAACGCGAACGGGACCAGCAGCGGCAGCAGCACGCCGGCGTACGCGGATCGTTCCCAGCTCTCGAACGGAATGGCGTCGGAGTAGTCGGGCTCCATCAGCCCCGGCAGGTCCTTCACGTGGACCGCCGACTCGATCGCGTCGATGAACGGCACGCCTGCTGTCCGTCCACCGGCGCGCACCAGTTCGAGTGTCGGCAGCGTTTGAACCGCCGTGAGTCCTGCGGTGAGCAGACCCAGCACCGCCAATTGCGCCAGTGGTGCCCACCGCCGTCTGTGCAGGGGCGGGTCTTCACCCCTCGACTCGTGCTCGGAGTGCCCTGAGCGAAGTCGAAGGGCAGACTCGCCCAGGCTCGCGCTGTGTACGGGTGGGTCGTGAGACCCGCCCACTGGCATCCGATGCGACCCGCCCGACATCGTCTCGCGCGGCCACGCGACCGCAAACAGCGCGTACGCCGAGACGCACGCGACGTCGTAGACGACGTGCTGCAACCAGCCGCCAAGCAACTGACAGCAGAGCGCAAGGACGAGTCCAGGCAGCGGCATCAGTCGGTCGCGCGCGAACGAGCGCGTGGCGAGCGCCAGGATCAATGGTGTCCAGGCGGCCGTCCGGATCAGATCGACGTGTCCCGCGTACACGCGCGGGACGAGCACGCCGCCGAACATCAGCGCGATGCCGGCGACGACCGCGATCGCGCGGCGACAGCCCACCGCCCGCGCCAGCGCATAGCCGCCGGCGCCAAACAGCCAGACGTGGAGCACCAGGGTCCACGTGAGGAACGTGGGAACCGGCAACCCGCGCAGCAGCGTGAGCGGGTAGAGCAGACCCGTCTGCGGGTCCGCCCAGAGCGGGAACCCGCCGAACTCGTACGGATCCCAGAAGGGCCATTGGTGCGCGTGCACCGCGGCGCGCAGCACGTGCTCGCGCGCGTAGTGCACCAGCAGGTCGAAACCCGCGGGCACCATGTCACCGTGCAGCGTGTCGCGGAACAGGAAGCAGGCGAGCGCGAAGAGGACGACCGTTGGCCACGATCGTGCGAGACGCCGGGCGAGGGACGGTAACGCCGAGGAGGCTGCCAAGGAGAGTATTGTGCCAAAGGACCCGCGTCACGAGTTGGGTCAGCTCGGAGAAGCGTTAGCTTGCCGCGAGCTGACGCGCCGCGGCTACGAGGTGGTGGCGCAGCGACATCGCACACGTTTCGGCGAGATCGACATCATCGCGCGGCACGGCGACGCCACGGTATTCGTCGAAGTGAAGACGCGGGACGGCGAGCGATTCGGCGATGGCGCCGCGGCGGTGACGCCGTGGAAGCAGCGCCGCATCGCCAGCATGGCGCTCGACTACATCGCGCGGAATCGACTGTTCGATCGCCCCTGCCGCTTCGACGTCGTCGCGATCGACGTCTCGAGCGATCCGCCACGCATCGACGTCTATACCAACGCCTTCGACACGCCGGCGGCGTCGTAGCCGCGTAGGGGGGGCTTCAGCCCCGCCCTCGCGCGAAGCGCGATATGGCAGTGACGTTTGCTGCCGGCCGGATCTTCAGCGCCGCGCCTGCACTGAGCAGCGCCGAGGTGCCGCCCGCCCAGCGGCGACCGCCCGCGCTGATTCCGCTAGACTGTTACCCGCTCTTGTCCGAACTGCGTAAAGACCCGATTACGGGCCGCTGGGTCATCATTTCCACCGACCGCCGCAAACGACCACACGACTTCCGGCTCGAATCCGTCGAGATCGTGCCCGACCCGTCGTGTCCCTTCTGCGAAGGGCACGAGCACATGACGCCGCCGGAACTCCTCGCCCGGCGCCACGGCAGCGCGCCGAACGGCCCCGGCTGGGACCTGCGTGTGGTGCCGAATCAATTCCCCGTGCTGCGCGTGGAGGGCACGCTCGATCGGCAAGGCGAGGGCCTCTTCGACAAGATGAACGGCATCGGCGCGCATGAAGTGATCATCGGGTCGCCGCGCCACCAGGACACGCTGGCGACCATGAGCGATGCCGCGGTGGAGCAGTTGCTGTGGGCCTGCCGCGATCGCATGCAGGATCTGAAACAGGACCGCCGCTTCCGCTACATCATCATCTTCAAGAACCACGGCGCGGCCGCGGGATCGTCGGTGAACCACACGCATTCGCAGTTGATCGCGCTGCCGATCGTGCCCCGCGAAGTCCGTGATGAAGTCGACGGCGCGAAAGCGCATTACGACGTCAAGGAGCGCTGCATCTTCTGCGACATCCTGCACCAGGAGATCGGCGATGGACGCCGCCTGATTGCCGAGACCGCGGACATGATGGCGATCGCGCCATATGCGCCGAGGTTTCCCTTCGAAACCTGGATTCTCCCTCGTCGTCATCAAGCGCACTTCGAGGATTCGACCCGCCAGGACATTGCGTCGCTGGCGCGGTTGCTGGCGGACATCCTGCGGCGGATGAACCGCACGCTGCGCAACCCGCCGTACAACCTGCTGATCCACAGCGCGCCGCTGCGGGAACCGGCGGTGGATTTCTACCACTGGCACGTCGAGGTGATTCCCAAACTGACGAAGGTCGCCGGCTTCGAGTGGGCCACCGGCTTCTACGTCAATCCGACCTCGCCGGAGGAAGCCGCGCAGGTCCTCCGCGACGCGCGGTCATGATGCCGCCGACATCGTAGCGGCGGGTCTTCAGACCCGCCCAGGCCGACCTCAAGGTCGGCCTCGACGCCGCAAAAATCACATCTCATGCTTCTGGCCTGCGTATAGACTGCGCCGCGAGGAGAATCCCCATGTTGCGAAAGGTCGCACTCATTGCCGGTACCGTCATCGTCGCCACGACCCTTGGTGTCGCGCAGCAGGCGGCAGGTCCGTACAAGGTCCTGAAGAGCGCTCGCGTCGGCGGTGAAGGCGGGTGGGACTACATCTACGCCGATGCCGACGGCCGCCGTCTGTACATTCCGCGTGGTGCGGTCGCCGCGCAGTCGGTGCCCGATCGCGTGATGGTCTACAACCTCGACACGCTCGCACCCGCGGGCGAGGTCACAGGCGTCGGCGGTCATGGCGTGGCCGTCGATCCGAAGTCGAACCATGGCTTCGTCAGCGGCAAGCCCGTGACGATGTTCGACACGAAGACTCTGAAGACCATCAAGACCATCGATGTCGGTACAGCGGTACCCGATGGCATCACGTTCGATGCGTCGAACGAGCGCGTCTACGTGTTCAGTCATCCCACGAAAGACGCGACGGTGATCGACGCGAAGGACGGCAACGTGCTCGGCAGGATCGACCTCGGTGGCGTCCCGGAGGAGGGAATCGCCGACGGCAGGGGCATGCTCTACGTCGTCATGCAGGATAACGACGGCAGCGTCACCGCGGTGGACGTGAAGACGATGACGGCGACCGCGCACTATCCGCTGGGGGACAAGGGCGGGTGCAATGGCCTGGCGCTGGATGCGAAGAACGGCGTGCTGTTCGCCGCCTGCGCGCGATCGGGCAACCCGCTCGATCGCACGAAGCCGATGATGGTCGTCCTGAGCGCGAAGGACGGGAAGGTGCTGGCGAACCTGCCGCTGGCCGGCTCGTCCGATGGCGCGACGTTCAATCCAGCGACGATGGAAGCGTTCAGCGCGCACGGGAACGGGACGATGACGATCGTGAAGGAGACGAACCCGACGACGTTCCAGGTGGAGCAGAACCTCGACACGATGAACGGCGCCCGCACGATCACGTTCGACAGCAAAACCAATCGCGTGCTGACGATGGCGCAGGAATTCGGTGCGCCCGGTGCCGCTGGCGGCCGCGGCCGCGGTGCCGTGGTGCCCGGCTCGTTCACCATCCTCGCGGTCGGCAAGTAGGAACTGACGGACGGTACGGAGCGAACGGTTCCACAGGAGAAGCGGGGGACCGGAGACGAACGGAGGAGTTGCCGGCCCGCGGCCCACGGGCCGCATCGACCAGGCCGCCGCAGGCGGCCGGCCGGCAACCGCTCATTCAACCCCGCAATCAAACATGTCCGTTCGTCCGGTCCTCCGTTCGTCCTGTTGAGCCGTTTCCCAGTAATCTCCGGTTCCAGACGGTGCACTGGTGTCCGTGTTGCACAGAGCTCTGTGGACACGCAAATACCGGAGGCATCTGTGATCAAGCTCCCTCATCTTGTTGGTACAGTCGTTTCAGCACTCACACTCCTGGTCGCCACCGCGGCGATGGCCCAGTCGCAGCGCGGATCGAACGTGCCTGCAGGAGTGCAATCAACAGCCAATGACGTCGAAGAGACCGTCCATCGCTTCCGCCTCGGTGGGGAAGCCGGCGTCGGCCTCGACCCGGAACTCATCATGTTCGGCGCCCACGGATCGTTCGGACCGATCTTCACGCCGCGTGTGAGCTTCCGGCCCGGAATCGAGTTCGGCCTCGGTGAGTTGACGACGCTGTTCGGGATCAACCTCGACGTGCTCTACACGTTCCCCGGCGCAACGGGGCGGAGCGGCTGGAGGCCGTACATCGGCGCCGGCCCGAACTTCACGCTCAGCCATCAGGGATTCGACACCGATCAGACCGACAAGGTCACGACCGAGACCACGACCGGAACCACGACGGCGACGACCACCACCGACGCGCGCAGCCGCTTCAACTTCAGCGACACTGACTTCAGCAGTGGTTTCAACTTCATCGCCGGCGCCCGCCGGGGCGGGACGTTCCTGGAGATGAAGGCCACGGCGTACGGCGTCTCGAACATCCGGTTGCTCGCCGGCTTCAATTTCTGACGATCTGAGGGAACGCGGCCGTGGTTTTTGCATGCACACGGCCGTGCTCCACATTTCTGCTCAGGTTCTGCTGTGTTTTCTGTTGGTTGTTGCCGGTGTGCAATCGGCCGCCGCTGATGAAGTCGAGTTGAAGAACGGCGACCGCTACAGCGGCAGCGTCGTCACCATGGCCGGCGGCATGCTCAAGTTCGATACCGGCCATGGGACGGTCGACGTTCCCTGGAACGACGTCGTCTGGGCGACGATCGACACTCCAATCGTCCTGACCGCGGTCGGCCTCTCACCGACGACCGTCCCGTCCGTAGTTGTCGCGGACGGCGCGGCAGAGGCGCCCCCGGACGTGACCGTCCCGGTGTCATCGATCGTCACACTTACACGGCCCGCCGGCCCGCCGACACTGACCGGCGGCGCCAATGCCGGCTTCCATTCGACCAGCGGGAACAGCCAGGTGACGAGCGTCCGGCTCGATCTCCAGGCGGTGCTGCGGGCGCGCCAGAACCGGTACACCGGCAATGCCGTCGTCAATCGTGCCAGCGAGCGCGAGGTGGAGACGGCGAACAATGCCACCGTCGATCTCCGGTACGACCGGTTTGTCAGTCCCCGCTTTTACGCGAATGCGAGCGCGCTGTTGACCACCGATCGCTTTCGCGACCTGACGCTGCGCACCGCGGTCGGCTTCGGCATCGGCTATCAACTGTCGGAAACGACGAAGCTGCGCGCCTCCGTCGAACTTGGCTACGGCTACGTGAACAAGCAGTCGGTGATCACCGACGACGATCGATATCAGGCCGCGCACGAAACGGCGGACGTCGAGCGGTCGGTGATCGGCCCGCGCTTCGTCCTGTTCCATCACCATGACGGGTTCTTCGGATTGCGCGGCAACGACAAGCTGTTCGTGCAGACCCGGAACGGGCTGCGGGTCAGCCTGATCGGCGGGCTCGTGACGACGATCGAGGGGGACCTGGATTACGACCACTCGCCGTCGCCAGGGCGGCAGCAGACCGACCGCGCGTTCACGCTGACATTCGGCTATCGATTCTGAGCGTGGGGGAGGTTCGGAGCGGCCGGTTGGACGGACTCGCGCACGCTTGGGGTTTGGGTTTTTCGTGTGTTACCCTAAGGATTCGTCGCGAGCGGGAATAACTCAGTGGTAGAGTGCGACCTTGCCAAGGTCGAAGTCGCGGGTTCGAATCCCGTTTCCCGCTCCATCTTTCGTTCGCCTGACGCGCGAGCGAGCTACGGATGGCGAGCCAACTTTCGCGCGAAGGATGTCCGCCGGAGCGCGTCGCGCGAAGGTGGACCACACAGTCCGCACATGACGCATCGCACCGGCCAGCATTGTCGCTGTTGTTGTCCTAGCCTCTAGGACGCGGCCGGATTCCCCTGTAAGTTTTCATCCCCTCAGCACAATCCGACGGCGCCGTCGCCAAGTGGTAAGGCAGAGGTCTGCAAAACCTCCATCCCCGGTTCAAATCCGGGCGGCGCCTCCAATCCAAATCGATCCATTCCGGACATATGGGTGACAGTTCATTCCGGAGACATGGGTAACAGTGTCGGGCCGAAGGGATGCTCGATCGGCTCGAGACGGCAGGTCTCGTCGTCGAAGTAGCCGAGATCGTAGTCCATCAAGGTGACCAGCCAGATGTGGTCGTCGACCTGCTTGACGCCCACGTCTGCCCCGCAAACACCTGACTCAGATTGACCTTGCGGCTCTTGTAGCAGATCCGGCCACAGTGCGTGACCGTGCCCGTCCGGTCGTCCAGCGGATAGGCGAGCGGCGCCAGCCCGGCGTACGGGCGCGGCGAGCGGGTGTAGAGATCGCCCGGGGCCTTCATGGCGAGCGCCTGGTGCGGGCGTTCGTGATTGAAGCACGCCATGAAGGCGCCGAATCTTGCCTGCTGTTGGAGGACGTTGCCGGCGGCGGGCTTGGTGGCTTCCTGCTTCAGCGTGAGGTGCATCCGCTCGTGGCGTCCGTTCTGCTCGGGATGTCCGGGACGGATGCGCTCAATCTGGATCCCGAGCCGTAACCACCACACCGACAACTTGCTGAGGCCGTCGAGCGCGTGAGCGCTGGCAAACGGGACGCCGTTATCGGTACGAATGGCACGCGCAGCCCGACGTCCTGAAAGGTCCGCTCAAACACCGTGAAATGGGAGAGCGCGGTGCCTTCGGCGCGGTGTCGCCGGCGCTTGCGCCGCGTCACCAGGCCGTGTCGATCCAACACCGCGTGGACCGTGCTGATTGCGGGGCACTGCACTTCGGGGCAGCGCTGCCGCAGCCGCTCCCGAATCTTCGGCGCGCCCCAATTCGGATACTCCCGCTTCAGCCGCACGATCGTCTTCTCGATCGCCATCGGCAGCTGATTGGCATGGCGGTACGGCCGGCGGCTCCGGTCCGTCAGGCCCTGAAGCCCGACCTCTTTATAGCGGTCGTAGATCTTGTCGCCGGTCTTCCGCGAGATGCCGAACTCCGCGCAGAGCGCGGTCATCCTCTCGCCATCGAGCTGGCGGGCAACGAACCAGAGACGCTCGTCCTCCACGTGACAGCGTGTTCGGCAACTTGGGTCCATTTGGGTCCAAACCGCCAAACAGTCGCTGCTGCACATCTTCGACAGCGCGCCGATGTGAAGCGTCGACCACCTGCGTATAGATGTTGAGAGTCGTCGAGATGCTCGCATGGCGGATGCCCGATCGGTGAAAGAAAGCCAGCGACGCAAATACAATGAGTAACGACTGAAGAAGGGACGCGGCGGGCTGACGCCCGCCGACTCAGCACCGGGGTGTTCATCATTTCCCCGACTCGCTGGCGGGCAGAAATGCATTCGCGGCGACGTATCGCCCGACATCCCGACCCACCCGCCAGCCGACGGCAACATCGAAGCTCCAATGGATCCCTGCGAGGATGCGGCTGATCCCCGCCTCGTGCGCCGCTGCGCTGAACTTATCGAAGGAACGCTCAACCCCAGCCCACGTCGCGGTGAAACGGATGCGATCAGTGCCGAAGAATGACGCCAATGCGTAAGCGGCAGCGTAGCTCTGGGTCGCGTGAAGAGCCACGTAGGACGGATGGTTTGGCGTCGCGATGAGCGGGGTCCACGTCGGGTCGCCGATGGTATCTGGGTTGCCGTCGGCATCGGCCGCGCGAATCGCCGTCACTGGCCGCCAAAACCCGTGTCCGTGCTGGACCGCGTACTTCGCGTCGAATCCAGCAACAAAGGCATCGGCAATTGTGACGTTCAACAGCGCGAACAGCCGCGCACTCTCGGTCAGCGGCAGGTCTGTCGTCGCAACGGTTTCGGCAATCTGATTCCAGATGATGACCGCGGCGTTTGAAGCGCCCGCGCCAGCCCAGAAGAGAGCGATCTCGGTCTGCTCCGGCGTGCGGATACTCGGCGTCGTTGTCCCGTTGCCACCCAACATCCGCACCTGTTCAAACGCCTCGCTGTAGTCGGCGCTCGTCAGTAGTGGCGGTGGGCCAGGACGAAACTGTGAACCGCTGGCGAGCACGAATGGCGCGACGTCGCCCCACTGCGGCGTTACGGGAGTCCGGGCGAAATTCGGCGGCGTCGGCTGCCAATCGCCAGGATCGTCGCCTATCGTGTACGTCACGACGACGTTCGAACCGTCGTTGGCGCGCCACGAGAGGACTTGACCGGCGACGTACTGTCCAATAGCGATGCCGCGATCCTTGGCGGCCCCCTCAGGGATCGCACACAAGTCGGCGGCAAGCCTGGCATCGAACAGAGCGACTTCGGCCGGCCGGTTGTACAGGCCGACAGCGATATCGTGCGCCGCCTGCGCCGCAGCCGCTTCGAGTGAATCCCCTGTATGCGCGAGAAACCGGGCATCAGCGACGTAGACGGAGTGAGTCTGATCGATAGCGTTCACCGAGTCATACATCGCAGCGGTCATCATGGCCAAGCTGCGCGATGCGACCTGGTTGCCCTGATTGCGCGGCGTGGTGGTCAACGTCCCTGGGCCCGACACGGAAAGGAGCAGATCAGTCCACTCGAAGACGGTATTGGCGGGCGGAGAGGGACAAGTTTGCCCGTAGACGGGAATCACAGTCAGAGCGACCGCGCAACCGGCAAGAACAAGGGTCGTCGGCGTGAGTGTCTTCATAATGCCTCCTCTGAATTTCGTACGGCTAGCCAGTGAAGCTTCTCGATAGAAGCGGGCGCCGCACCGGCAGGGTGCCCGTCGAACCACGGGCGTCGAAGCGTCAGCCGGAGCGGGTCCGTGTCGGCAAGACTGCCGAAAGGCACGCCGCCGAGTCCTTCAGAAGAGCGGATAAAACCCTGATAAAGTTTTGACTGCGGTCATGTCGCAGCAACACGAGGACTTACTGGACTTCGACGTCTACACCATTGACGTCGGACAGCGGGTGCTGCTGTCGCGCGGCACTCCAGTTCCCCTCTCGCCCAAGGTCTTCGACACACTGCTTGCGCTCGCCGAAGAGCCCGGCCGCGTCCTGGAGAAGGACCACCTCCTGACGAAGATCTGGCCCGACACGTTCGTTGAGGAGGGCAGCCTTGCGCGGAATGTCTCCACGCTGCGCCGAGTGCTGGGGAGGTCGTCGGAGGACCAGGAATATATAGAGACGATCCCGAAGCGGGGTTACCGGTTCAACGCTGTCGTCCAACGGGGGACGGAGGCGCGTCCAACGCTGAATGTGTCGGCCCTTCTGCCGGCCGATTCCGCATCAGCAGACGGGCGCCAGCCTGGCGCGGCCGTTGAACCTTCCGTCGCTTCGTCTCACCCACGATCGCGTATTGCATTCGCCTGGGGCGTGGGACTCGTGCTCGTCTTCGCCAGCGCGTTGGTCGGGTGGACGCTCTCTGGCGAAACCAAACGCCCCAGTTCGAGCAATGCGACCACGGGCGTGCGTTCACTCGCCGTGCTGCCGCTCAGGCCGCTACAGGCGGACGGGGACGACAACTACCTGGGGCTGGGAGTCGCCGACACGATCATCACTCGCATTGGGCAAATCGATGGCTTGACGGTGCGTCCGACCGACGCCATCCGCAAATTTGCAGCCGGCGACATGGATCCGTTCAAGGCGGCGAGCGAGCTGCAGGTCGATGCGGTGCTCGACGGCACGCTACAGCGATCCGGCGATCAACTGCGTGTCAACGTCTCGCTTTTCGGGACGCGCGATGGCGTCTCTCTCTGGAGCCGTACGTTCGACGTCGACTTCAAGGACATCTTCACAGTCGAGGACGCGATCGCTGAGGATGTCGCATCGCAGCTGCGACTGCGCCTCAGCGCGTCAGAACGGCAACGACTCACCCGGCACCAGACGACGAGCCCGGAAGCGTACGAGTATTACTTGAAGGGCATTGCGACCTTTGGGACGAGCGGAGCAGCCTCGCCAACCGTCATCGGCGACGTGAAGGCCGGCGCGCGGCTACTCGAACAGGCCGTGCGCATCGATCCCGATTATGCGCTCGCGCATGCGCAGCTGGCATCAGCGTATACCCAGGTGGCGCTCTATTCGAACGCCGAGTCGCCGTCCGCACAGCTCTGGATCGACCGTGCCCGTGCGGCGCTGGCTCGTGCCGATGCCTTGGACAGCCACCTCGCCGAGTCGCACATCGTACGGCACCTGCTTCTACGGAGCGCGTACGGCGATTACCAGAATCTCGACGCGTTCGAGGAGCTGCGCGCCGCACGATCCATCAACCCAAAAGTCGTGCACTACGACATCGGCGCTTTCCTTGCCGAGATGGGGCTGCTCGAGGCCGGGTTGAAAGAGCTTCGGCTCGCACTTGAAATCGATCCGACAAATGAAACTGTGCAGGCGGAGATTCCCAACGCTTTTTGGTACAGCGCTCTCTACGACCAAGCGATCGAGGAGAATTTGAAGCTCCAGCGCTCGGTTCCGTGGGCCTTCTACTACTACCTTGGTGCGGATCGTCTCGCCGAAGCCGAGAAGATGATCGACGAATTAGCGGTCCGGAATCCGGCTGATGGAAGAGTGGCGATCGGGCGAGCGTGGCTATTGGCCAGAAGAGGCCGGTACCGAGAGGCACAGGCACTCCTGCCGCCGGTGGCGTCCCGTAAGCTTCTGACGTATCACCACGGAGCCTACGTGCGCGCCTGTATCGCGGCGCTCGGGAGTGATACGGCAAATGCCGTGCACTGGCTCGACGAAACGGTTGACACCGGTTTGCCCGTTTACCCCGCATTCGCGCGCGATAAGTGCTTCGATCCGATCCGACAGACACCGCAGTTCTCGACGTTCATGGATCACCTGAAGCCGGTCTGGGAAGACTACGAGCGACGCATGCGATGATCGTTGTCGACCCCGACGTCACCACGCTCCTGTTCGACCATCACGTCCCAGTCCAACGTGCGACTCGGTTGTTGAATGCCTGTCCTCGTCGTCGCCGGCTGTGTGGGCCGATCGCCTTCCGACGTTCGCGACGTCAGCGCCTGGCGCCCCGCGCGCCCCTCCACCACAGCGGGTGCTCACGCGCGAGCGAGGGTAAACCTTGTTACCGCGGCAGCGCTGGTCGGTCGTCGTACTAGCAAGGGCAAGGCGGCGACCTCTGCCAAGTTCGGAGCCATTTCGGAGCGACGACCTCATCCGCAGCCGGCACGGCTGCGCGGCGTGACCTTCCCCGTTGCCAGCGTAACTGCAGTCTCGATGCTTCGGGCGAGTCAGTCGTGTATGCGTAGCAGGAATAACGGTCATACCGTTTGACCTGACGAGGCGCCACAGGCACTATCGCGCGCCTATCAGCCATCGCCGCGTCACACCTCGACTCACTGCGCTGTTCAAGGAGACCCTCCATGCGTCGCATCTTGTGGTCTGCGATCGTCATCGGCCTGGTGCTACTGCTTCCGTCAATGACCGCCGCGCAAGGGGCGCTCGCACGCGGCACGCTCACAGGCACTGTTCGTGATGCAT
>DATJEU010000075.1:0-16689 GCA_035496255.1 Vicinamibacterales bacterium | reverse complement strand
CGGAAGTTCCGGTTGATCTCGAAGACGCGCTCGATGCCGCCAACGGTCAGCCGCTTCAGATACAGCTCCGGCGCAATGCGCATGAAGAGCCGCATGTCGAGGGTGTTGTGGTGCGTGATGAAGGGACGCGCGAGCGCACCGCCGGCGATCGGCTGCATCATCGGCGTCTCGACTTCGAGGAAACCGCGCGCGATCAGGAACTCGCGGATCGCGGTCACCACGCGGCTGCGGACTTCGAAGACGCGGCGCGAATCCGGGTTGACGATCAAATCCAGGTAGCGCTGGCGATAGCGCGTCTCGACGTCCTGCAGACCGTGCCACTTTTCCGGCAGCGGCAGCAGGCACTTCGCCAGGAACGTCAGCGACGCTGACCAGATCGTGAGTTCGTTCGTCTTCGTGCGGAACAACCGGCCCTCGACACCGACCCAGTCGCCGAAGTCGAGCAGCTTGAACACCCTGAAATCGAGCTCCGGCATCGAGTCCTGCCGGACGTATACCTGGATGCGCGACTTGCCGTCGGATATCTGCAGGAAATTCGCTTTGCCAAAGCTGCGAATCGCCAGCACGCGACCGGCGACGCGTGTGTGGATCTGCGCGGCGTCGAGTGCGTCGCCCGCCTTGTCGCCGTGCTCCGCGACGACGCTGTCGATCGTGGCCGCCGTCTGGAACCGGTGCGGATACGTGTCCACGCCCAGATCGCGCAGCGCCTGCAGGTTGGCGCGGCGCTGGAGGACCTGATCGGATTCGCCGGGTCCGCCTTCTCCGGAACCCGGCCTGCCGGCACTGTCGGGGCCAGCTGCGGCGGCACTCGGCCGACCAGCATTGCTGGATCCGCCTTCAACGGAGCCCGGTCTACGGTCGTCAGTCATTCCCGCTCGAGTGTCTTTCGTACGGCATCGAGGATGCCGTTGATGAAGCGGACGGATTCGTCACCGCTGAACGTGCGGGCGAGCTCCAGCGCCTCGTTGATTACCACCTTGGCCGGCGTCTCCGGCTGGTGGAGGAACTCGTAGATGGCCAGCCGGAGGATCAGCCGATCCATCACGTTCATGCGCTCGATCCGCCAGTGCTCGGCGGCTTCGGCGATGAGCGGATCGGTTGCGGCTACCGCCACGGCGGCACCGTCGGCCAGTGCCGTCGCGAACTGTCGCTGCTCGTCGCCGAGCGGCTCGCCGGTGTCAGCATCGTGCGTCCAGAACGTCTGGCGCACTTCGTACATCGACACACGGCCGACTTCCCACTGATACAGCATCTGCAGCGCCGCCTCGCGGGCGCGATGCCGCGACTCCTTCGGTAGGCGATCGGCCGACCGCCGTTCCGTGCGGGCCGTCACTCCGGGAGCCCCTCGCCGACGGCGCGAAACAGTGTCGCCATCTCGATTGCGGCCAGTGCCGCCTCACGTCCCTTGTTCTCCGGCCCGGATCCGGATCGCGCCGCCGCCTGCTCCTCGGTCAGCGTCGTCAGGACGCCGAAGGCGATCGGTACGCCTGTGGCCGTCGACGCCTGCATGATGCCCTGCGAACACGTGGACGCGATGTACTCGAAATGCATCGTGTCGCCCTTGATCAGGCATCCGATCGCGACGATCGCATCGAACCGCCCCGTCTCCGCCAGGCGCATCGCCGCCAGCGGGATCTCGAACGCGCCAGGGACACGCACGATCGTGATGTCGTCGGACGACACCTCCGCCTGCGCCAGGGTATCGAGTGCACCTTGCAGGAGACCGGCGGTCACCTCCGCGTTGAAGCTCGAGACGACGACGGCAAAGCGGCATCCGGCGGCGTGGCGACTGCCCTGCAGTTCCATGTCTTGATGTGCGTGTCCGCTGCTGCCGTGGCGATGGCGGAGCCGCTACTCTCCCTTGAAGACCGGCTTGCGCTTGTCGAGAAACGCCTGCGTTCCTTCGCGCATGTCCGCCGTCGCGAACGCCAGACCGAACAGCGTCGCCTCGAGGTACTCACCCTGCTCGAACGAGGTGTCGCTGCCCTGGTGCACCGCATCGAGAATGAATCGGGTGGCAAGCGGTGCCTTGCCCGCCAGCTCCACTGCCAGCGCGTGCGTCGCGGCCCGCAGTTCTGCAACCGGGACGACGCGATTGACCAGCCCGAGCCGAAGCGCTTCATCGGCGTTGACGTGACGGCCACTCAGCAACAGATCGAGTGCCGCCGCCTTGCCCACCAGGCGAACCAGTCGCTGCGTGCCGGCGAATCCCGGCGTGATCCCGAGATTGATCTCCGGCTGTCCGAGGCGCGCCGTATCGGCTGCCAATCGCAGCGTGCACGCCATCGCCAGCTCACAGCCGCCCCCGAGCGCGAAGCCGTTGATGGCGGCGATGACCGGTTTGCCCAACGTCTCGATGGCGTCGAACGTGCGCTGTCCCTTCCGTGCGTGTTCCTGCGCCTGCGCGGGCGACAGGTTCGCCAGCTCGCCGATGTCGGCTCCAGCGGCGAACGCCTTTTCACCGGCGCCCGTCACGACGACGACGCGGACATCGGAATCGGTTTTGAGTTCGAGAAACGCGCGCTGCAGCTCGTCCAGCGTCCGCGCGTTGAGGGCATTGAGAACCTGAGGCCGGTTGAGCGTGATGGACGCAACGGCGCCATCACGTACGAGCACAAGGTTCTCAAACATCACGACGATTCGCGAGTATACCCCACGCCCAGCAGAGGACTGCCGCGATCACCGCACCTCGCGCATCGGCCATCAGGTCCCACAGATCCGCCGTCCGTCCAGGCACGAACCATTGATGGAACTCGTCGGTGCCGGCATACGCCACCGTCAGCGCGATGGCCAGCAGGGCGTCGCGCCAGCGGACTCGTGCCGGCAGTCCGCCAACGAGCGCGCGCACCATCAGCACACCAAGGCCGGTGTAACCAATCGAGTGTCCCTGCTTGTCGGAGATGCTGTCGGGAAGCGGCGGCTGGGTCAGGGACGATAGATAGAAGATGACGGCCATGTAGCCGACCACCGGTGCCCACAACAGGGCGCCTCTCCAGCCGCGGCTCCTCCATCGCGTACCGCCGCGCGTGGGAGGAAGGACGCCGCCATCCGTCACAGCGGAAACGGGTACAGAATCCAGCCGAGGACGATGCCGGCGGCCATGAACGCTGCGAACAGCCGCGCGCCGAACCGCACCTGATCGCCCGGCGTATCCCGCATCAACGCCGCGAACGCCGTCGAGACGAACAGCGCGAACAGCGCCATCAATCCAAGATGCGAGGTCACTTGCGTCCCTGTGCGACGTCGAACGCGTCGAATACCACCAGCATATTGAGCAGGCCGGCGACGATGATGAAGGCGTTGCCGTATTCGTAGGTGATCGCCACCACCCGGCCGGCGCCGGCGCTCATCGCCTTGGCGAGGAAGTACGGCAGGCCAAGCCCGATATCCGCGAACGCCGAGAGCGCGACGAGCGGCTCGGAGAACTGAAACGGAAACAGCCGGCCTTCGATCCAGATGCCGAAGACGAACATCGCCGTCAACGTCACCAGGAACGTGAGCCCCTTTTGCTTCCGGCCCAGCCACAGATGCCCGGCGCCGGGAACCAGCCAGGCGGCGACGCAAATCAGATAGGTGTTTGGGGCGGTGGCGGCGCGATCGGCGGTCGTGGCGCGCATTGCTCGTAGTGTAGCGTAGCCAGCACGACCGCCGCGACGACCGCGCCGGCCATCACGCCCGTGACCGCGCGGATCGTGTTCGACAGCGGCGACCATCCCGCCCACTCCACCACCAGCGAGGCGAGTGCCGGGACCAGCGCGATCACGATCAGCATGCGCGCTCGCCGCACCTGCCCGATGACGGGCGCAGCCATGGCCCCGAAGGCCGCCCCCGCATAGATCCCGAGACATCGCGCGCAGACCGGCAGCTGCGCGCCATCGAGATGAAAGGATCGCTCCGGTCGCTGATGGCAGATGAACGATCCCGAAAGATAGAGCGCGGCAGACACGGGCGGCGGCAGGAAGGGCGCCGCCAGCAGGAGTCCAAGCCAGGCAAGCGCCGCGGCCGCTATCAATGCGAGCACGGCCGCATTCTAGCTACTCCGGGAGCGTCCTATCTCGACGCCGCCGATGCGCGTGGCGCGAGGTACCCGGAGCGGGTACGCAGCGATGCCTCGGGATGGTCCTCGATCCGCACGACCAGCCGGCGATAGCGGCCGTCCTGCACCGGATTCTTCGAGATGTAGCCGAGCGCATATTGGCTGGCCAGTTCCTGCGCGATCGAGGCGTAGACGCCCGACAGGCCACCGATGTCCGTCGGGAAGAACGACTGGGCGCCGGTTTCCTGCGCCAGCGATTTCATCGCGAAGTCCGACTCCGAATAGAAGCGCGCCTCCCGCGCCGACACCGGAGGCGGGCGGTACGCCGACTTCAGCATGATCGTATAGACGGCGATGTTGGCTTCCTTCGCCTGCGCCATCACGTCATCGAACGCCACCAGGCTCGCAGTATCTTCGCCGTCCGACAACACCACGATCGCCTGCCGCCGCACGTCGGCATCGAGCCGCCGCTGTTTCGTCAGCTCCTTCAGCGTCAGATACAGCCCGTTGTAGAGCGCCGTGCCGCCTTTCGCTTCGGTGTGGGCAATCGCGGCGTCGACGGCCGAGACGTCGGCCGTCAGCGGCTGCAGAATGCGCGTCGCGTCCTTGATGTCGACGACCATCGCACGATCGCCGTGTCGAAGCGTGGCGGCGAAACTCGTCGCCGCCTGCTGCACGGTGCGGAGTTTGTCGGTCATGCTCGCGGAGGTGTCGAGCAGGATGGCCAGATCGAGCGGGACCGCGGTTGCCGCGAAGAAGGAGACATCCTGCTTCACGCCGTCTTCGTAGACGGCGAAGTCCTGCGGCTGCAGTCCGGTGACGAAGTGACGCTTGCGGTCGGTGACGACGACGTTGAGGGCGACGAGGTCGACGCGGCTCTTGAACACTGGAGCCGCGGCACGCGGCGGGGTCGTGGTCGCCGTCGGGGCCGTCGGGATCGTCTCGGGCACGTCGTGCAGCAAGGCCTGGCCACGCGCGTTCCCGGCGATCAACATGCCGATGACGACGAGCAAGACCACCTTCACCGCAACCTCCCCGGCGCGCCATGCGCGCCACCGCACCGGGTCGTCACCGCGCAACGCCCGTTGCGCTCCGGCTTGCCGTTGTGCAAGTAACGTTCCTGCGTCCCTGCTAGACTGCGGCCACGATGACGATCACGGGTGTTGCGCGCGCGTCGCAGGTCGATCGCGCGGTGCTGGGAGGAATCGCCGCCGTCTCAGCGGCACTGCTGATGACCGAGCTCGCGCTGACGCGCATCTTCTCGGTCACGATGTACTACCACTTCGCGTTCCTGGCGATTTCGATCGCGCTGTTCGGTCTCAGCGCCAGCGGTGTCTTCGTCTTTGTCTCGCGTCGCGCGCTGGCCGATGTCGGCACACGCGAGCTGCTGACCGTCGGCGGTCTGCTTCACGGAATCGCCACACTCGTGGCGCTTGCCTGCCTCGTGCGTATACGGGTCGGCCTGAATTACTCACCGGCGAACCTTGCGCTCATGCTCGCGATCTACGGGCTGGCGGCGCTGCCATTCTTCACCGGCGGGACGATCGTGTCGCTGGCATTTGCGCGGCTGACCGACCGGATCAACGTGCTCTACGCGGCCGACCTTATCGGCGCCGCAACCGGGTGTCTACTGCTGATTCCGCTGCTCAACCAGCTCGGCGCTCCTGGCGTCGTCATGACCGCGGCCGCGCTTGGGCTCGCGGCCGCCGTTTCATTCGCGCTTCCCGGCTCCCGTTCGCGCGTGGCAGGCGTCGCGGTGGTCATTATCGGCCTGCCGCTCGCCGCCCAGTTCGCTGGCCTTCGTCCGTTTGACGTCGCCGATACGAAAGGCCACGAGGGCGATCGCGTCCTGTTCGCCAAGTGGAATTCATTCTCACGCGTGGCGGTGTACGACCGCGCGCACGGCGACTGGTCGCTCAGCCCGACCTATAAAGGGCCAAAGCCCCAATCGCTGTTCATGGACATCGATTCCGCAGCGTCGACGCCCATCCTCAAGGGGACTGGGCGGCCCGAGGATGCGGGGTATCTGCGCTACGAACTGACCGCGCTGGCCTATCAACTGGCCGAACGGCCTGGGGGATTCGATGCCCTGGTCATCGGCCCGGGAGGCGGACGAGATCTGTTATCGGCGCTCGTCTTCGGCGCCCGCCACGTCGATGGCGTCGAGATCAATCCCATCATCGTGCGCGACGTGATGCTCGACCGCTTTCGCGACTATTCGGGCAACATTTACGCACAGCCGAGAGTCTCCATACACATCGAGGACGGCCGCAGCTTCGTACGGCGGAGCTCGAATCGCTACGCCGTCATCCAGGCATCGCTCGTCGACACCTGGGCCGCGACGGCCGCCGGTGCCTATACGCTCACCGAAAATTCGCTCTACACCCGCGAGGCGTTCGGCGAGTACATCGATCACCTGACCGATGATGGTGTGCTGACGATCACGCGCTGGGTATTCGACGGGTTGCGCCTGGTGTCACTCGCGCAGGAGGCCTGCGCCGAACGCGGCCTCGACGCCGCGTCGCACCTCGCGATCGTCCGCTTCGATCGCGTCGCCACCTTCCTGCTGAAGAAATCGCCTTTCACGGCCGACGAAGTCCACCGGCTGCAATCACTGTCCACGAGCCTCGGCTTCTCGATCCTGTATGCGCCAGGCCTGCCGCCGCCGTCGGTCGTGGACGAGCCTGCCGAAATGCGAAACAGCGGCACGAGTACGGCCGACTACGCGCGCCTGATTCTGGCGCGCGATCGCGGCCAGTTCATCGCGTCCTATCCGCTCGATGTCTCGGCGACGACGGATGACCGACCGTTCTTCTTTCACACCACGCGGCTGCGCGATCAATTCCAGACCGCGTTCGGCCGCTCGATGCTGTTCGGCAACGGCCTGAGCGCACTGCTGACGTTGTTCGCGATTTCAGCGTTGCTCGTACTGCTGTTCGTCGTCGGCCCGCTGATCGTCAGCGGCACGCGTCCGGGTCCGGGGTGGGCGCCCTGGCTCACCTACTTCGCCGCACTTGGCGCCGGCTTCATGCTCCTCGAGGTCGCCGTGCTGCAGCGATTCGTGCTGCTCCTGGGTCACCCCGTGTACTCGCTGACGGTGACGTTGTTCTCCCTGCTCCTCGGCACCGGACTCGGCAGTCTCCTCAGCCGGCGGGTCGAGCATCATCGTGTCAAGACGGTGACCATCCGCGCCCTGATCGCGATCGTGTTCGTCACCGCCGCCGCCGTGATCGCGTTGCCACTGCTGATCGATCTCGCGATTCCGTGGACGCTGACCATACGGATCGTGACCGCCGTGCTGATCCTTCTGCCGCTCGGTGTCCTGCTCGGAATGGCGCTGCCCGGCGGCATGCGCCTGCTCTCCACCGCCAACCCCGACATCGTCGCCTGGAGCTGGGGCATCAACGGCGCCTTCTCCGTCGTCGGCGCAACGCTCGCCGTATTCATCGCGATGAACTGGGGATTTTCGGTGACGCTGCTGGTGGGTGGAGTCGTCTACGCCGGCGCAGCGGCGACGTTAGCCACGCGATGAACAGCCATACGCAGGGGCGGGCTTCAGACCCGCCCGGATACATCGCCGCTCACTCAAGTGCCTGCGCGGAATATTTTGTCAACCCGCCGCGTATCTGCTGACGCGTCTGGCCGCCTTCCGAGACGCTTGCGGACAGCCGCTTCTCCGTTTTTGCTTATCGCGCGGAATTCTTGATAAGCACTGACGGATTGAGCTGACCGTCCGCGACGCGTTTGCGTGCCACTTGCCGCGCGCACCCTGCCCGTTTGCACGAATTCTTCGCTGCAACGCCATTCCCGGTGCCAGCGCCTCGCGGCGAGTGGCCGATCGCGTTCTGCGCAGGCCAGCAGCACGTTTATCGGCGTCTTCGATCCGCGCCGCACCGCCCAGATCGGATTTGTGAGCGTTCTTCGCCGTTGTTGGGAATGGCTTCCGTTCTCGCCAATTCGTGTGCACAACGTCTCTCGCGGCCACCGCGTCACGCGGCGCATTGATCTGATAATCGCGCGCCGCCGTGCGTGGCCGGCGCCTGGGCACTGTCTCAGCTTGAAGTTCCCCCGTGCCGTCGCAACGATCCGGCGCCTCGCGATTCCGTGGCAACCGCGCCGCCGTTGTTCGAGAGCACGAAGAGGACGAGGAACACGCAGTTCACAACAGAGACCTCTAGGGGCTTTCGCGGATCGCGGCACGGAGCCCCTACTTACGTGCCGACTTCGTCTTGTCGCGCAGCGCCTTGAACTCCGAGTCGTTGTGCCACTCGGGCCAGCGGCGTGAGTTCGCGAGCTGCCGGCCAAGGTCGTAGATCAGGCCGACATCGATCGCGATGCCGCGCAGATCCCAGCTCGGCGACCATTCGTCGCTCGGCTGGTGATAGTGCTTGTCGTTGTAGTCCTCTTCCGCCTTCCTGCCCGCCGCCACGCCGCCGGCGTAGAGGTCCAACCCTGATTCCACTGAAATGGCCGGCACGCCGACCTTGGCAAAGCTGAAATGATCCGAGCGGAAAAACGAACCCGCCTCGGGCTTCGGATCCGGCGACAGGCGCCGGCCCTCCTTCTGCGCGCCAGCAGCGAGGTCGTCCTGTAACGTGATCTTTCCGTCGCCGGCAACGCCGACGTCCCTCGCAGGCCCCGCCGTGCTCAACGCATCGATGCTGTACGCCGCGACCGTGGTCTCGAGCGGATACAACGGATGCCGTGCGTAGTATTCGGATCCGAGCAGGCCACGTTCCTCGACGGTCACGAACAGCAACACGATCGATCGGTCGGTTCGCGGCGCGGCGGCAAACACGCGCGCAAGTTCGAGCACCGACGCCACGCCGTCAGCGTTGTCACGAGCGCCGTTGTAGATGCGATCGCCGGTCGTATCCGGCTGGCCGATGCCCAGGTGATCCCAGTGCGCCGCGTAGATCAGGGTCTCGTTGGGATGCCCCGTGCCCTTCAGGATTCCGACGACGTTGTTCGAGCTGATTTTGGCCTGCTTCACCGCGTAATCGAGCGACAGCGTCGCGTTGCCGAGCGGCATCGGCTTGAACGTATCCGACTGCGCCTTCTTCTTCTCAGCATCGAAGTTCAGGCCCGCGCGCCTGAAC
This sequence comes from Vicinamibacterales bacterium, assembly GCA_035496255.1. Classification (GTDB taxonomy): domain Bacteria; phylum Acidobacteriota; class Vicinamibacteria; order Vicinamibacterales; family UBA2999; genus Gp6-AA40. Next base: position 7,554 of record DATJEU010000075.1, on the reverse strand, counting down.
AGGTCCACGGCGACTGCGCGCTGGATCCATGCTTCGAGCGGTGGATGCATCTCCGCGGGCTTGTCGCGAACGATGTCGAACATCGTGTCGGTGTTCGAGTTCTTGACCACGTCCCAGCCGTAGGAGGCGGGCGCGGTTTCATGAACCACGAGCACACCCGCGGCGCCCCGTCGTGCCGCCTCTTCGTATTTGTACGTCCAGCGGCCGTAATACGTCATCGCCTTGCCGTCGAACCGGTTGCCGAGATTCGCTTCGAAATCCGGATCGTTCACGAGGACGACGAGGATCTTGCCTTTGACGTCCAGGCCCTTGAAGTCGTCCCAGCGCCGTTCCGGCGCCGACACGCCGTAGCCGACGAACACGATCGGTGCGTTCTTGATGGTGACGTGTGACGTGGGCAGCAGCGACGACCGAACCGCGATCTGATCGCCCTGCTTCAGCGGAACCGTCGCGCCTCCGACAGCGATCGACGCGCTGAGCGTGCCGGACACGTTCGACTGCAGCAACTCCACTGCCTGCGTCCACTTCCGCCCACCCTTGCCGTCGGCATCGCCGCCGGGCTGCACGCCGACGGCGGCCAGTTGCTTCGAGATGTAATCGACCGTCTTCTGCTCGGCTCGCGTGCCGGGACCGCGGCCTTCGTACGCGTCGGAGGCGATCTCCTTCACGTGCGCGGTCAGCCGGGCCACGTTGATCGGCGTTTGCGGGAGCTTCAGCGCCGTCTGCGCCGCGAGCGCCGCGCTCGCGATGAGAAGAATGACGAGAAGCACGGACGAGCGGCGCGTCATGGGACCTCCCTGAGTAACTCCTTCATGTCTCCCTGCGGGCGACCCCCGTAGTGGCTGATCACGTGCGCGGCCATCGCGCCGCCAAGCCGTCCGCAGACGGCCAGATCGTACCCCTGCGTGTAGCCGTACAGGAATCCGGCGGCGTAAGCGTCACCCGCGCCGGTCGTGTCCACCACCTTCACGCCCTCGACCGCGTCGATGACGTGCACGTCCTTCCCGTTGACCACGACCGACCCCTTTTCGCTGCGGGTCAGCGCCGCGATTTCGCAGTGCTGCCGCACCTGCTGCAGCGCGTGTTCGAAGTCGTCGGTCTGATAGAGCGACAGGATCTCGCTCTCGTTCGCAAAGAGGATGTCGACGTGCTTCTCCGCCAGGTCGAGGAACTCGTCCCGAAACCGGCCGACACAGAACGCGTCCGACAGCGTCAGCGACACCTTCGTGCCCGTCTGATGTGCCTTGAGCGCCGCATTGAGCATCGCTTCCTTCGCCCGCGGCAGATCCCACAGGTAACCTTCGAGATACACCACCTTCGACGAGGCGATGAAGTCCATGTTCACGTCTTCGGGGCCCAGTTGCGTGCACGCGCCGAGGAACGTCTGCATCGTCCGCTGCGCGTCTGGAGTGACAAAAATCAGGCAGCGTGCGGTCGAGAGGCCGCTGCTGAGCGGCGCCGTGTCGTACGCGACCCCTACGGCCTGAATGTCGTGACGAAACACCTGGCCGAGCTGATCAGCCGCGACCTTGCCGATGTAGGCCGCCTTGCCGCCCAGTGCGGCGATGCCCGCGATCGTGTTACCCGCCGAACCTCCCGACGACTCGATCGCCGAACCCATGATCGCGTAGAGCCGCTCGGCGGTCTCGGCGTCCACGAGGTTCATCGCGCCCTTCGGCAGGTTGTGTTCGGTCAGCAGCGCATCGTCGGCCTGCGCCAGCACGTCGACGATGGCGTTGCCAATCGCCGTCACATCGAATCTTTTCGTCATAGCCCCTTTGGTCGATCCTCGACTGCTGATTCCTGATTCCTGATTTCCTGATTCCTGATTTCCTGATTCCCTGATTCCCTCGTCAGCCCAGATACCTGCCGACAAGCGGCGCCAGGTTCTTCTTCGTTTCCGGCGGAATCGCCTCCGGCCTGGTGATCAGCGCGTACTTGAGCGAGGCCGCACATTCGCAGGTGCGCTCGAACGGCAGTCGATGGACGGCGGTGGCAATGATCTGCTGGGCGGTCTTCGCGTTCTGCGTGAGGTTGGCGATGATCATCTCGACGGTCACCGAGTCGTGATCCGGATGCCAGCAGTCGTAGTCCGTCACGAGCGCAACGGTCGTGTAGCAGATCTCGGCCTCGCGCGCGAGCTTCGCCTCCTGCAGGTTGGTCATGCCGATGATCGACGCGCCCCACGAGCGATACAGGTTCGATTCGGCCAGCGTCGAGAACTGCGGCCCTTCCATACAGACATAGGTGCCGCCCTTGTGCGTCGTCGCCCCAGCCGCGAGTCCGCTTTCGTAGGCAATCGCGCTCAGCGGCCTGCAGAACGGGTGCGCGAAGCCGACGTGCGCCACCAGACCCTGACCGAAGAAGGTGCTGATACGGCCGCGCGTCCGATCGATGAATTGATCGGGAATGACGATGTCGAGCGGCTTCAGGTCTTCCTTGAGACTGCCGACAGCGCTGGCCGAGAGGACGTACTCCACGCCCAGCAGCTTCATGCCATAGATGTTGGCGCGGAAGTTCAGCTCCGACGGCGACAGCCGATGACCGGCGCCATGTCGCGCGAGAAACGCCACTCGTTTGCCGCGCAGGGTGCCGAGGACGTACGGCCCCGAGGGATCGCCGAACGGCGTCGTCAGCGTCACTTCGGAGCGATCGGTGACTTCGGCCATGTCATACAGACCGCTGCCACCAATGATGCCGATCTTCACGTTTTCCATGTCGATTTTGGGCGTTGGACTCGCGCTCTTGAGAGTTGGGAACCGGGAGTCAGGCGTCGAGATTTTACAAAACCTTCTCCACCCATCGCTCGCGGCCGTTCTCGCGGATGTAGCCGGCGGCAATGTGCGGGTCGTGTTCGAAGAAGACGAGGACCTCGCGATCGATCACATCGCGGATCAGGCGCTTCTTGAATGCCAGCGAGTCCAGCGGGAACAGATCGTAGCCGGTTACCCAGGGATCCTGCAGGTGGGCCGCCGTCGGGATGATATCGGCCGGAAACACCGCCGATCGTCCGCCGGACTCGATCCACACGACCTGGTGCTGCGCGCAATGACCGCCACTGCGTTCGACGCGGACACCGGGCTTGATCGTCCGGTCGCCCTCGAAGAAGTCGACGACGCCGGCGCCTTTCAGCGGCACGAAGTTCTCCTGCAGGTAGCTCGCGCGGTTCCGTTCGTTCGGGTGTGTTGCATCCTCCCATTCGGCGCCGCGAATGACGCAGCGCGCGTTCGGAAATCGCGGAACCAGTGCCGAACCGTCGCGCACGGTCGCCGCGCCGAAATGATCGAAGTGCAGGTGCGTCGCCAGCGCGATGTCGATCGACGCGCGATCGAAACCGGCCATCGCCAGCGCGGCATCGAGACCATGTTCCGGATCCATCCCGTAGATGTCTCGGTTCTTCGCGTCCATCTTGTCGCCCGCACCGCAGTCGATGATCATGCGGCCCCAGTCGGCCTCGACCAGCAGCGGCCGCATCGCCAGTTGAACGCGATGGCGATCGTCGGCCGGCGCCTTTCGTTCCCACAACGGTCGCGGCACGACGCCGAACATCGCGCCGCCATCGAGCTTCAGCGGACCATCGTGCAGCGCGGTCAACTGCAGGTCGCCGAACGCCAGCCGCTTCACCTGCAAGGTCGGTCCGTCCGGCGCCGCCTGCTTCAACTCGACCAGTACACCGTGCGCCGCACCCGGATGAATGAACGCGACCAGCGCGCCTGCCGCACCGGCCCGCGGCTCCTCGTCGACGAGACGAACCCCGCGTGACTTCAACTGTACCAGCGCACCGCGAATGTCGTCCACGCGCAGGGTGATGTGATGAAGGCCAGGCCCGCGCTTCTCGATGTACTTCGCGATCGCCGAATCGGGCGCGGTCGCTTCCAGCAATTCGAGCGCCGATGTGCCGACCGGAATGAAGTGCGCGCGAACACGCTGCGGCGTGACCTCCTCCGGCACTTCGACGTGCAGTCCGAGCGCGTCCCGGTAGAACGTCAGCGCTTCGTCGACATTGCGGACCGCGATCCCGACGTGGTCGAGTATCGCCTTCATCGCGTGCGGGCGCTTCCCATGGCGCGATCCAGGAGCTCGCGCGCCGCCGAATACGGATCGAGGCGGCGATCGGCCACGGCCGCAATCACCTTCTCGAATTCGCCGGCGGCGAGTGTGCTTTCGAGATGATTCATGAACGCATGTGAGACGAGATCGCGAACGCGGGCCTCCTGCCGGGCCCGCTGGCGCTGAGCGCGCCGATCCTGAGTCTGCTCACGGAACTTGTGGATGGCCTGCCACAGGTCGGGAACACCCGCGCCGGTCGTCGCCTCCGTCTTGACGATGGGCGGCTTCCAGTCACCGGCCGCGAACGTGTGCAGCGACAGGCTGGCCGCGATCGACTGCACCAGACGCTCCGCCCCTTCACGATCCGCCTTGTTGACCACGTAGATGTCTGCAATCTCCATGATGCCGGCTTTGATCGCCTGCACGTCGTCGCCAGTCCCAGGCATGAGGACGACGATCGAAATGTCGGCGGTGCGAACGATGTCCACCTCGTCCTGCCCGACGCCAACGGTTTCGACCATGACGAGGTCCTTGCCGGCGGCGTCGAGAATCAAGGCGACGTCAGCGGTGGTGCGAGCCAGGCCACCGAGGTGACCGCGGGTCGCCATGCTGCGGATGAACACGCCGGCGTCATGCGCATGACCGCTCATCCGGACGCGATCGCCAAGGATGGCGCCGCCGGTAAACGGGCTGGTTGGATCGACGGCGATGACGCCGACGGTTTGTCCGTCCTTGCGGATTTCCGCAGTCAGGCGATCAACCAGCGTGCTCTTGCCCGCGCCAGGAGCGCCGGTGATGCCGACGAGCCAGGCCCGGCCGGTGCGCGGATACAGCTCGCGGATGAGCGCCGCGGCGTCCGCCGATTCATCCTCGACGACCGACATCGCCCGCGCGATTGCGCGGCCCTCGCCGGCACACACACGGTCCGCGAGCGCAGTGATGGGGTCGGATGTCATCGGTCGCGATAGGCCGGGTTCCGCGCAGCGGTCCCGCCGGGCACGGTCCCCGCGAGTTTACTCGGCAAGGAGTTGTCGCGCGATGACAAGCCGCTGAATCTCGCTCGTGCCCTCGCCGATCGTGGTGAGCTTGACGTCGCGGAAGTACTTCTCCGCGGGATAGTCCTTCACGAAGCCGTAGCCGCCATGAATCTGGACGCCGTCCTCGGCGGCGCGCACGGCGATTTCGCTCGAGTACAACTTCGCCATCGCGGCTTCGAGCGTCGTCCGCCGGCCAGCGTCCTTCATCGACGCGGCCCGATAAGTCAGCAGGCGCGCCGCTTCGATGCGCGTCGCGTTGTCCACCAGCTTGGCGCGGATGCTCTGGAACGTGCCGATCGGCTGACCGAACTGCCGTCGTTCGAAGGCGTAGGATCGCGCCGCCTCATACGCCCCCTGGGCGAGACCGACAGAGAGCGCGGCGATACCGATGCGGCCGGCATCGAGCACCTGCAGGGCGTTGACGAAGCCCTGGCCTTCGGCCCCGAGCAGCTGCGATGCCGGCACACGGCACTGGTCGAGGATCACCTCGCTCGTGTCGCTCGCGCGCATCCCGAGCTTGTTCTCCTTCTTCCCGGCACGCAAACCCGCCGTTCCACGCTCGATGATGAAGGCGGAGATCCCGCGGCTGCCCTTCGCCTTGTTCGTCATCGCCATGACGACGACGAGGTCGGCGGTACCGCCGTGCGTGATGAACTGCTTGGTGCCGGTGATCACCCAGTCGTCGCCATCGCGCACGGCCGTTGTCCGCATCGACGCCGCATCACTGCCGGCCGATGCCTCGGTCAGTCCCCACGCGGCGAGCTGCTGTCCGGTGGCCAGCGGCACGAGATACCGCTGCTTCTGTGCCTCGGTGCCGAACATGAAGATGTGCGCGGCGCCGAGACCGTTGTGCGCGGCGATCGACAGGCAGACAGAGGGATCGACGCGGGCCAGTTCCTCGATGCAGATGCAGTAGTCCACCGCCGACATCGCCGCACCGCCGTACTGTTCGGGAAACTGGATGCCCATGAGACCGAGCTCGGCGAACCGGGCGAGGAGCGCGCGCGGAAACTGCTGCGCTTCATCCCACTCCATCACGTGCGGGCGGAGTTCGCGCTCGGCAAATTCGCGAACGCTGCGGCGCAGGAGCTCCTGTTCCTCGGTGAGCCGGACGTCCATGCGGCGGGCTCCATCGTATCATTCGCTATGCGACTGACCCGTTTCGCACTTGTCACCACGATGCTCGTGGCCGCGGCCACGCCCGCGTTCGCCGACGGGACGCTCTTCATCGGCAGCACGGCGTCGCCGTCGAACCGTCAGGTCAAAGGTGCCGCCCTCGGTTTCGGCCTGGCCGTGCTCGGCTTCGAGTTCGAGTACGCGAACACCTCAGAGGACACCGTGAAAGGTGCGCCGCAGCTGCGCACCGGGATGGGCAACGTCCTGCTGCAGACGCCGTTCGCGATCATGGGCTTCCAGCCGTACTTCACGACCGGCGGCGGCATCTATCGCGAGCGCCTCGACACGCGCCAGGAAACGCAGTTCGGCGTCAACACCGGCGGCGGCGTGAAGATCTCGCTGCTCGGTCCGCTCCGCGCCCGCGTCGACTACCGCGTGTTCCGCTTGAAGGGCGACCCGTTGTACGAGACGGTGCACCGCGTGTACGCGGGAATCAATCTGAAGTTCTGATTCAGCGCCTGTTCGGATCGGCGTCCGGAGGCAGCGGCCGATCGGCCGGCGGCGTGGGCGGCGGCGTCGCCGACGACGGCGGCTCCGTCGGCACGGTCGGCTTCACGGGCGACAGATTCAACAGCGATCCTCCGCCGGTGATCGCACCGGTGTACAGCTTCCAGATCTCCTGCAACTGCGCGGTGTCGGGATAGGCGTCGGCAAGGAGACGCCCCAGTCCGTAGTCGGCGTTCGTCACGGTCGGATCGAGCAGGAAGATGTACAGCACCGATCCGCCCGGTCCGGGCTCCGCGGCCTTGAAGACGCGCCATCCCTTCCACTGCGCGCGATCCTTCGCATCAGCGCTCTTCTCCAGCGCCGCCTGCACGTAGCCGAGCACGCGTTCGAAGTCGTCGACCTTGTCCGCGCGCACGGTGTTGAACAGCAGACCGACGGGCGCGGTGAACGTGCGCGAAGCGGTTGCCGCAGGCGCGGGTGATTGATTCGAGGACGCAGGCGACTGGTTCGGGGGTGACTGCGGGGCTTGCGGCGCAGCCGACTGTGCGGTCTGCGCGGCGGCGGGTGCGCTGATGAGCAGCGCCATGAGCAGGGCGATTCGCTTCACGCCACTACTGTAGACGAAGGTGCGAGACGGGGGTGCGAGACGAGGGTGCGAGACGAGAGTGCGAGACGAGGGTGCGAGACGAAGGTGCGAGACGAGGGTGCATGGTGGCTTCGCTGATGGTGCGATGCAGGTGAGGCACGTTCGTGAGCTTCGTGGCGCGGACCTTGTCAGGTCCGCGGCGTTGGTGCTGGTCATTGCCGTCGGCGCCCATGCGGCGGAGCCGACGCTCCTGCTCGA
>DATJEU010000074.1:0-4508 GCA_035496255.1 Vicinamibacterales bacterium | reverse complement strand
GAGTTAGCGACTCAGCCTCCGACGAACCACTCGGCCCGTCACAACGGGTGGGCTGAGCCATCCACCCTCATACCAGATGTAGATTATGGGTGAGATTCGAACGCTGTCAAGCACAAAATCGCGCAGCTTGTCAAAAACGCGAGACCTCGAACCACGCTCATTTCGGCACCCGGTGTCAAGTGTCGGTGCCTGCGCGCGTCCACGATAGAGCGCGGCACGTGCGAACTCCCGATTCCCAACGTCTGACGCATCCCCAACTGCCAAACACCGTGATCGCACACGACTGTTGGGATTGGACAGGCGTGAGTCGTTGGGAGTTGGGAATTGTCTAGGGCCCGAGTCGTGCGAGTGCGCGCTGGGCGGCGTCGATCGTCGTCGCGTCCGCACCGTAGATCGATCGTGCGCGGCGATAGAGTTCAGCGGCACGCGGGGTGTCGCCGCGCTGTTCGTACAGGCGCGCCGCGTCGAGGCTGGCCTCGGCGTAGAACGCCGCCGGTGTCGAATCGAACGACAGCAGTACCGACTCGTACATCTCCACCGCCGCGGCGTCGCTGTTCTGCGCGTCGAGGACGCGAGCCAGACGGTAGCGCGCCACCATGTCCTTTGGCCGCAGCATCACCGAGGTATTGAGGAGACGGGCGGCGTCAATGAGCTCGCCCCGTTCGTAGGCGCGCCAGCCCTCGAGCGACAGGCGATAGGCGCGGGCGGCCTCGGACGTCCCTTCGATCCGGGGAGCCAGACGCCGCAGGAGCTGCTGTGCCCTGGTGACCGCCCCGAACGGCGCCGTCGGCTTCGTCGCCACGATGTCGTGAAGCCAGTCGACGGCGATGTCGGTGTCGTATCGCGCATCGAGATCGGGCGCCAGCGCGAGGCGCGCTGCCGTCGCCGCCATCTCCGGCATCGCGACGCGGCCGGCCAGGGCCGCATCGAGCAGCGCGCGCCACGACTGCTGGCTTGCGGCGTGGTCGTGCAGATAAGTCTCCTCAATCTCCGCGATCGCTTCCTGGAAGTGCGGGTTGCGGGGATGGCGTGTGCGCAGGCCACGCAGCAGCGCCAGCGCGTGCTGGGGCTGCTTCTCGTACCAGAGGTCGATCAAATGCAGCTGGTAATCCGCTTCATCGCGCAATAGCTGGCCGCCGCTCCGCGCGCGCAGCATCTCCTCCATGCCCTGCACCTTGTCGCCGCCCGGAAGAGCGAGCAGGAACCGCAGGACCTTCGCGGCGGCGGGAGCGACGTCGGCGTAGTAGTGATAGAGGCCGATGCCGAAGTACGCATCCTGCAGGCCCGGATCGAGCATGAGCGACCGCTCGAGGGCCTCCTTGATCCGCTTGCCGTCGCGCGCCGCCGAAATCGTTTCGCCGCGCAGCACCCGCCACTGTGCCCGGACGCCGTACGCGCCGCCAAGATAGAACCAGGCCTCGGCGCGATCGGGCTCGCGTTTCGTCCACGCCTCGATGCCGGCAATGGCGGCATCGGCGCGAGCGGAGAAGAGGTCGTCGCGTGACCGGTTCGCCGGGTCGATCTGGATTTGCCACCAGAGCGACACCACGTCGAGGAGCGAGCAGACTTCCTCGGGCGCCGGCGGGCAGGTCTGGGCCAGCACCGCGGGCACGCGCTCGAACTGCGCGTCGAAGATGACGTTGTACGCGCGCTCGAGTTGTCGTGCGCCCGTCAGCGCCCCGGTCGTCTGTGCGGCTGGCAGTGAGGCCGCCACGAACGTCAGGATCGTCAGGATCGTCGCGGTTATCACGCGCAACTTCCACCCTGACCTCGAAGGTCGCACTTCGAACCTCGCACTTCAGAGACTCGTTCTTAGCTGCTGCTTTTCTGTATGACGTTCGATCGCGAGCTCGATGAGTCGATTGAGCAGCGCAGGATAGGACACGCCCGACGCTTCCCACAGCTTCGGGTACTGACTGATCTCGGTAAAGCCCGGAAGCGTATTCACCTCGTTCACAAAAGTCTCGCCGGTATCGCCGTTCACGAGAAAGTCGACGCGGGCAAGGCCGGACAGGTCGCACGCCTTGAAGGCCTCGATCGCCAGACGGCGGACGTCCGCCGTCTGTTCCGGCGTCAGCCGCGCCGGAATCTCCGCCCGTGCGCCGTTGGCATCCAGGTACTTCGCTTCGTAGTCGTAGAACTCCCGCAGTGGAATCACTTCGCCCGGAATCGAGACCTGCGGGTCGTCGTTCCCGAGCACCGCGCATTCGATCTCGCGTGCCTTCGGTACGGCGGCCTCGATCACGATCTTGCGGTCGTATTGGAGCGCCAGGCCCATCGCCTCGGCGAAGGCGGCGGCATCCTTGGCCTTGGAGATGCCGACGCTCGATCCCAGGTTGGCCGGCTTCACGAATACCGGATAGTGCAGCTCGCGCTCCACGCGCGACGTGATTCCTGCCGCGTCGCGAGCCCATTCCGATCGCAGCACCACGAGATACGGGGACACCGGCAGATCGCGCGCGCGGAACAGCGTCTTCATCACGGCCTTGTCCATGCCGGCCGCGGAACCAAGGACGCCGGCGCCCACATAGGGGACGTTCGCCAGTTCGAGCAGGCCCTGCACGGTGCCGTCCTCGCCGTACGGACCGTGGAGCACCGGGAAGACGACATCGATGCTGCCGCTCGTGAGCGTGGTCGTCGGGTCGACCGGTTGCAGCGCAGTGACTCCGCGCGGTGCGACCTCTCGACCGGTGGCTTCCCTGTGCACCGCGGCAGCGGAGATCGATGTCGGCACATCGCCGGTGAGCAGCCAGCGCCCGTCCTTCTCGATCTTGATCGGCACGGCGTCGTACCGCGAGGGATCGAGATTCTTGAAGATCGCTGCCGCCGACGCGATCGACACCTCGTGCTCGCCAGACTTCCCTCCGAAAATTACGGCCACGCGCAGCTTCTTCATCAGAATCCTGTCTGCCGGAAACCGCGTCGCGCGGTTCCTTGAATAATAAGGCGTGAGCTTTCGCTTCACACTTCTCGCCACCGACGGCGCCGCCCGGCTCGGCGAGTTTCAGACCCCACATGGCCGTGTGCATACGCCGGCATTCATGCCGGTGGGCACGCAGGGTTCGGTCAAGGCGACGCTGCACCGCGACGTCGAGGCCGCGGGTGCCGAGATCATTCTCGGGAACACCTACCACCTGTTCCTGCGGCCCGGCGACGAGCTGATTGCCCGCCGCGGCGGCCTGCACGCCTTCATCGGCTGGCAGCGCCCGATTCTGACGGACAGCGGCGGGTTCCAGGTGTTCAGCCTGTCGGAACGGCGGGTCATTCGCGAAGACGGCGCCGAGTTCCAGTCGCACATCGACGGTGCCCGTCACTTGCTTACGCCAGAGCGGGCCACCGACATTCAGGCGCGGCTCGGGTCGGACGTCGCGATGGTGTTCGACGAGTGCCTGGCGTATCCCGCGACCCATGATGCGGCCAGAGCGTCGATGGAACGGTCCGTCCGGTGGGCCCGGCGCTGCCGCGAGCGGCTGCAGACGCTTCGCAGCACTCACGTCCCTGAGGTCACGGTGACCAACCCCGGTCAGGCGCAGTTCGGCATCGTCCAGGGAGGCGTCTTCCAGGACCTCCGGAGCGAAAGCGCCGACGCGACGGTCGCGATCGGGTTCGAGGGATACGCTATCGGCGGCCTGGCGGTCGGCGAGCCGGCCGGACAAATGTACGAGATCACGGCAGCCACGGTTCAGCGGCTGCCCGAGAATCAGCCGCGCTATCTGATGGGCGTCGGAACTCCAGAGGACCTGGTTGAGTCCGTTTCCCGTGGGGTCGACATGTTCGACTGCGTGATGCCCACCCGCAACGCGCGCAACGGCCAGCTCTTCACGAGCGAGGGCCGGGTCAACATCAAGAACGCGCGTTATGCAGAAGACGACCGGCCCCTGGATCCGCGATGCGGCTGTTACACCTGCCGGCACCACTCACGCGCGTATCTGCGGCATTTGTTCATGGCCGGCGAGATGAGCGCGGCTGCCCTTAACACGTTGCATAATCTGACCTTTTACCTTGACTTGATGCGGTCGATCAGGGACGCTATAGCGTTTCGGACCTTCGATAACTTCAGGCAGGAGTTCCTTCGGTCGGTTACCCGCCTGCCTCTCGATTCATGAGCCTGGACACATTCCTGCTGGCCATGGCCGCGCCTCAGAGTGGCGCGAACCCACTGGTCTCGCTGATCCCCGTGGTCGCCATGCTGGCGATCTTCTATTTCGTCCTCGTGCTGCCCATGAAGCGGAAGCAGCAGAAGGTGCAGTCGTTTCTCGAGGCGCTGAAAGAAGGGGATCGCGTCGTGACGTCTGGTGGCCTTTACGGCACCATCACAAAGCTGAAGGACGACGCCGTGCAGTTGCAGATCGCCCAGAACGTGCGGGTGGACTGCTCGCGCAACGCCGTCGTCGGCTATCAGGGGCAGCCGCCCGTCGAGTCGAATTCATGAGCAAGAATCTTCGCTGGAAAGTCCTGACCTCTGTCACGGTCCTGCTGCTGTTTCTGGCGGTCGGGCCCTACCCGAT
>DATJEU010000073.1:0-16227 GCA_035496255.1 Vicinamibacterales bacterium | reverse complement strand
CTCTTGTCCAGCAGTTTCTTCGCGCCAAGCTCGCGCAGCAGCGCCGCTTCGTCCTTGTAGACCGGCGTCTGCAGCGCCATGAACGGCATGAAGCCGCGCGACTGCGTATAGTCCAGCGCGGTCAGGCCATCCTGATCGACGGCGTCGAGGTCGACGCCGTACGAGGCAAGCTCCTTGATGATCGTCTTGTAGCGCTTGCGCACCGCATAGTGCAGCGCCGTCCCGCCGCGAATCTCCTCGGGATGATTGACGAGCGCGATCACGTTCACGTCGGTGCCCGCGGCGTGCAGCAGCTTGATCAGCTCCAGTGCCTGCGGTTCCGGCGAGCGGCCTGACAGCACCGCGTGGATCGGCGTCTGCCGATCGGCCATGGAGATCGTCGCGTCGGCGCCATGGTCCAGGAGCAGCTTGACCACTTCGACGTCGCCGTTGTTCGCCGCGCGAATCAGTGGCGTCGCACCGCGCGTGTTCGTCGGACCGGTCAGGTTCGCGGGCCTGAAGAACAACTGCATATTGGGGTTGGCACCGTGCTCGAGCAGCTGCTTGACGATGGCCAGGCCGTTGATCGTGTTGACGGGATCGATCGACGCATGGCCGCCGTCGATGCGATTACGCAGGTTGATCGCCGTGAACAGCGGCGTCTCGCCGTAGATGTCCCACTGGTTGATGTCGGCGCCGGCGGCAATCAGCTGCTGCGCCAGGTCCCAGTTCGCGTTCATGATCGCCACGAGCAGCGGCGACACGTCGTCGGGATCCGGCAGGTCGATATCGGCGCCGTGCCGGAGGAGCACGTCGACGCACGCAGCGCAGTTCTCACGCGACGCGTACAGGAGCGGCGTCAGGCCGCCGCTGTCGAGACTCTTGGGCCGCCCTTCGGCGGTGACGTGGCGCTGATAATCGCGCACCGCGGAGCGGGCGTTGACATCCGCGCCGTTCGCGATGAGGAACTCCATCATCTCCGGATGCCGCCGCGCCGACGCCCACATCAACGCCGTCTGCCCGCCAAAGTGCTCGCGCGCGTCCACGGTCGCACCGGCGTCGATCAGCAGTTGCGCGGCCTTGACGTTGCCCGTTCTCGCCACCGCCTGCAGCGCGGTCTGTCCGTCAGGATTCGGCGAGTCGGCATTGGCGCCCGCCTCGAGCAGGACCGAGATCATGTCGGCATCGCCGACTTCCGCCGCCAGGCTCATCGCCGTCGCGCCGTAGTTGTTGGCAACGGACACATCCGCGCCGGCGCGGACCAGCCGCTTCACTTCAGCGACGTTGCCGTCATAGACCGCCCACTGCAGCGGCGTGCTGCCGTCCGCATTGCGACGGTTGACGTCGGCAGCAGCCGGCGCCCGGTGTGGCTGCGCCGTTGCGGGCACCGCCCAACTCCCAAGTCCCAACACCCAAATCCCAAGGACACTTGCCCAGGTCGAGAATCGACACGCACCTACGCACGACCTTCTCGGCGGCGGCGCCGCGACTCCGAATCGGGAGTTGGGAGTTGGGAGTTGCGACTTCATGCTTATACGTCCATCAACACGCCCGTGTTGTCCGCGAACTTCTCGAGCTCCGCGTCCGGCACACCGGCGCGATGCAGCATCGTCACCAGGATGTTGGAGTGCGGTGAGTCCTGCGGATAGTGCAGGTGCTGATTGCCCTTGATGCCGCCGCCACGGCCGATCAGCGCCTGCGGCAGCGGATCGTTGTTGTGCGCGTCGCTGTTCGCCATGTTGCTGCCGAACAGGATGATCGACTGATCGAGGACGTTGCCGTTCCCTTCGGGCATCTCCGACAGGCGCTTCACGAACTTCGCGAAGACCCTGGTGTGATAGTTCTGGATCAGCCGCAGGTTGGCGATGCGCTCGGGGAATCCACCCCAGTGCGACGTCGGGTGGAACGCCTCGTGGACGCCGAGGTTCGGATACGTCCGCATGCTCGCCTCTTCCACCATCTTCAGCGTCGCGATCCGCGTGCGGTTCGTCTGGAACGACAGCGCCACCATCTCGAACTGGATGTCGAGCAGTTCACCGAAGTCCTCAGGCGGTCCGAGTGGTGCGCCGGGCAATTCCTCGAGCGACTTGGCATTCGCTTCGAGCTTCTGCACGCGGCGCTCGACTTCGCGCACCGAGTCGAGGTAGTCGTTCACCTTCGCGCGGTCGCCGGCATCGAGCCGCTTGTTCAAAGTGGCCGTCGCGTCCCTCACGTAGTCGAGCAGGCTGCTCGTGGTGCCGAGGATGGCTTCGCGTTCTTCCTTCGTGTCGCCCTGTCCGAACATGCCGTAGAACGCCTTCCGTGGATTACTCTCCATCGGCAGCGGCTGATCCGGCGTGCGGAACGAGATCATCCCGCCAGGCTCGCCGCACAATTCAAGCGACGGCAGCGGCGTTTCCTTGCCCAGGTGCCGCGCCGCGATCTGGTCCACGGTGATGCCGACGCCGGTCTTCGCGCTGCGCTGCCGCGGGCTGATGCAGTTCAGCCACGTCTCCTCGATGATGCCGTGCGGGCTCGCGCTCTCTCCGCCCTTGTTCCGGAGACCGCTGACCACGGTCACGTACTCGCGAAACGGCTGGAGCGGCTCGAGGATGAATGGGAAATCGAAGTCGCGTCCCGTGCGCGTCGGCTGCCATTGGTCCTGCAGCGCGCCATGCGGGAAGTACACGAAGCCAAGCCGTGGGCTCGGCGCCGCGGCCGTCTCCGCGAATGCCGTTCCCGCCGGAATCATGGCATCCAGCAGCGGCAGCGCAATGGTGATGCCGGCGCCCTTCAGCACCGTACGCCGTGACAGACGCTTTCGACTGAGAAACATGATTACAGTCCTTCCCTTTTGCGGAAGGCGTCGCTCGATACGACGCCAAGGACGATCGACGTGAAGCGATAGTGATCCGTCGCCGCCTGACGGACGATGCGGCGGACGGTGGGCATGTCGCGGTAGTCCAGCGGACGGCCGAGCGCGTAGGTCAGCAGGTTTTCAGTGAGCGCCTGGACGAACTGATGATCGGGGCGATCGGCGAGCGCCCGCCGCAGGTCCTCAGGCCCGCGAATCGGCGTGCCGTCCGGCAGTTGGCCGGCCGCGTCGATCGGCGTCAGCGTCTCCGGATCGTTCGCGCGATACTGCCCGACCGCGTTGAAGTTCTCGAGCGCGAACCCGAGCGGATCCATGACGCCATGGCAGGCGAAGCAGGTTGGATTGGCGCGATGCTGCTCGAGCCGCGCGCGCAGCGACTTCGCCGGCTGGCCGCGCTTGTTGTCCGGCAGCGCGGGAACGTCCTTCGGCGGCTCCGGCGGCGGGGTGCCGAGCAGGCGATCGAGGATCCACGCGCCGCGCAGCACCGGCGACGTGCGGTTCGGGTACGCGGTCAGCATGAGGATCGCTCCCTTGCCGAGCAGACCGTACCGCGACTTGTCGGTCAGGTTGACGCGACGGAAGTGATCGCCCTTCACCGACTCGATGCCGTAGAGCATCGCCAGCCGCTCGTTGAGGAACGTGTAATCGGCGGTCAGCAGATCGGTCACGCTGCCGTCGCTCTGGTCTTCGCCGTCGCTGCCCACCGGGTGCGCCGACGGACGGAACACGCTGTCGACGAACAGCCGCAGTTCCTCCTTGAACATCGCGCGCGGATCGAGGAGGCCGCTCGCCTGCGGGAACTGACCGCGGTCCGGCGTGATCTGATCCAGCTTCGCGAGGTTGAGCCACTGGAACGCGAAGTCGTCGCTGAGCGACTCGGCACGCGAATCGGCGAGCATCCGCGTGACCTGCGCCTTGAGCACGTCCGGCTTGCTCAGACGCGATTCGGTCGCCACCTTGAGCAGCTCGTCGTCCGGGATGCTGCTCCAGAGGAAGAACGACAGGCGCGAGGCCAGCTCGAGATCGGTCAGCGTGTGGATGCCGCCAGCCGGGTCTCCCGCTTCGGCGCGATAGAGGAATTGTGGACTCGCGAGGATCGCGCTGATCGCGTCGCGCACGCCGTCCTCGAATCCGCCGGTCGCCTTGCCGGATCGATAAAACGCCATCAACGGAGTGAGCTCTTCGTCGTTGACCGGGCGGCGGAACGCGCGGCGCGCGAGGGTCGAGATGATTGTTCGCGCGCACGCATCTTCGCCGACCGTGCGCGCGGCCGGATCGCAGGTGAAGATCTTCGCGCGGCTCGGCGACTGGCTCATGCCGGTCACCGAGAGCGGCCCGCGGATCTGCAACGCGTGCGCGGCCTGGATGCGTTCCTGGCCGCCTTCGAGCGCGACTGTGCGCGTCCGCTCGTCGCTCTCGGCGAAGCTGCGCCGCACGAACGTCACCGCCAGCGTGTGCTGCCCGGCAGGCGCATGGAACTTGATCTTGCGCAGGCGGCCGTTGATCTCCTCCACCGCCGGATCGAGGCGCTGATCGATCGCCTTGTGATCGGCCTCGCCGCCGATGTGCGTGCGATAGAACTCCTTGCCGTCGAGCAGCACGACAACGGTGTTCTCGAATTCCATGCGCGGCACTTCACGCGCCAGCGCCATGTCGCCGATCGTCAGCTCGTAGTCGCCCTCCGCCGGGAAGTTGTGCTCGACGCTGAAGCCGCCGCGCGTGCCGAACGGCATGCCGTCGATGTGATGCTGCTGGCGTCCGGTGCCTGGCGCACCCGTCGGCGGCAGCGAGATGACCATGTTCGCGACGTCGCCGTAGGTGGTCGTCTCCGCCAGTGCATGACGATCGCCGATCGCCTCGTGGGCCACCTCGCGCGCGGCGTAGATGTACTGATCGACGAAATTCGGCGACACCTGCAACGCCGCGGCGTTGTTGTCGAAGTGCCCCTTACCCAGGTTGTCGTCGGGCAGCAGCGCCGTCGCGTCGATGTGCAGGCCAAGAAGATCGCGGACGGCGTTCGCGTACTCACGGCGATTGAGACGCCGCAGCGGCACGCGTCCCGGTGCCGGCGCGACGTGCCCCGAGTCCACGCCGTGCTCGAGCCACGAGACGAACGCGGCGACCGCCTGACCGTCGGGCCGTCGCGCGCCCGCGGGTGGCATCAGGCCGCCGCGCAGTTTCCGGATTACCTTTTCGGCAACTTCCGCGCTCTGATCGACCGCATCGAGATTCAACTGCGACAATGCCAGGCCGCCGGACTTGACGCGGTCGCTGTGACAGCCCATGCAGTACTGGTCGATGAGGGCGCGCTGTGGCGACGCCGGAGCTGCGGTAGCAGGTGCAGCAGGCTGGGCGGGAGCCTGTGCGGCGGTGGTCACGCGATCGTACGCAACCCCCAGATAAGCCAGGACGATAGCCGTCGCGACTACGGTTCTCAACGCAGGCGAAGTCTAGCCGACCTCCCGCCACCGCGCCACTCCGTTCGCCCGCGGACAACCTCGTCCCGACAACGGACATAGCGCAGCAACTGCCCGAACAATTTGGCCATGATCGGCGACTGAGCAACGGCAAGGAGATTGGAGGCGTCGCCAGTCATGGCGATTCTCGAACGCGTATGGCTCGATGTCCGGTACGGCGCGCGGACGCTGCTCAAGAACCCGGGCTTCACCATCGTCGCCGTCGTCTCGATTGCGATGGGCATCGGGGCAAATGCCGCGATGTTCAGCCTCGCCGACGCCCTCGCTCTGCGCCCGCTACAAGTGCCGCGGTCGAGCGAGGTAGTGGCCGTCACGGGCACCGGCGGCCAGGAGGACGCTGGCTTCGCCGGGGGCAGCCAGCCGATCTCCTACCTCGATTACATCGACCTCAGGGATCACACCCGGACGTTCGCCGGCCTCGCCGCCTATCACGTCGTAATCACCAGCTTCACCAACCGGGCGGACGAGCCGCCGCAGTCGCGCCTCGGACTCGCGGTCAGCAGCAACTTCTTCGATGTGCTGCAAGTACCGCCGTCGATCGGACGCAGCTTTGTCGCGCAGGAAGGCCGCGTGCCCGGCCGAGACCCTGTGCTGGTGCTCGCGTACGACGCGTGGCAGCAGCAATTCGGCGCAGACCGCGGGATCATCGGCCGGCATCTGCGCCTCGGCGGCGTCGATTTCACCGTGATTGGCGTTGCGCCGGAGTCGTTCCCCGGAATGGATCTCGTCCTCCATCCGGCCTATTACGTGCCGCTCACCATGGTGCCCTCGCTCGCGGGATACAGCGCCGGCCCATTGGACCAGCGCGACGTACGCATCCTGTCGGTCCGCGGCCGGTTGAAGGACGGCGTGTCTCTCGCTCAGGCCGACAGCGAAGTGCGGGGCTTCGGCCATGAACTGCAGCGTCTGCATCCCGACACGAACGCGCGAGTCGACTTCCGCGCCACCAGCGATCTTGCCGAGCGCCGGGCGAGCCGTGGTCCGGCAACGCCGGCGGCGTGGACGCTGATGCTGCTGGCCATGGTGGTTCTGCTGGTGGCGTGCGCCAACGTCGCGGGGCTGCTGATCAGCCGCGCACCCGTTCGCGCACCGGAGATGGCCTTGCGTCTTGCGGTCGGCGGCAGCCGTGTGCGTCTCATCGAACAACTGCTGACGGAGAGTGCGCTCATCGCTTTCGCCGGCGCTTTCACTGGCCTGGCCCTGGCATATGGCGCGATCATCCTCTTCCGGCAACTCCCCATCGTGAGCGATCTCGGCGTGAGGCTCACGGTGCAGCTCGATCAACGAGTGCTGCTGCTCACGCTGGTTCTAACGACGCTGAGCGCGGTCGCCGCCGGTACGCTCCCGGCGTGGCGCACCACCGTCATGCCGAATCTGGTCGCCGCACTGGGTCGTACGGTTGGCGCCGATGGGCCACGCAGGCGCCTTTGGGGGCGCCAACTGCTGGTGGCAACGCAGGTGGCCCTGGCGCTGACGGTGCTGACCACGGCCGCCTTTCTCTATCGGACGTTTGGCGCCGAGTTCGGCCGACCAGGATTCCGCACTTACCGGATGCTGCTCGTCAACTTCGACCCATCGCTCGCCCGCTACGATGACGACCAGGCCGCGAGATTCTACCGGCTGCTCGAAGATCGCGTCCGGGGCCTCCCGGGAGTCACGGCCGTCGGCCTGACCTCGGTAATGCCGCTCAATCAGGACCACCGCGAGGTCACCGCCCTCGTGCCCGAAGGTTATGAGCTCCCGCGCGGCATCGACCGCATCAACGTGTCCTCTGCTCGCGTCGACGACGGCTACCTGACGACGATGGGTGTTCCGGTCCTCGCGGGCCGAAACATCACCCGCGCGGACACGGCTGACACCGCGCCGGTCGCGGTGATCAATGAGGCGATGGCCAATCGCTACTGGCCGCGCGGGTCGGCCATCGGCAAGCGCTTCCGGCTCGCCGGAGACAGCGAGCGCTGGATTCAGGTGGTGGGCATCGTGCCGACGGGCAAATACAACTGGATTGGCGAAGCGCCGACGCCATTCGTCTACCTGCCGCAGGCGCAGTCGCCAGGCTCGCGCGCCACGCTGCTGGTGGCAGTCACCGCCGACGAAGCGGCCCTGGCGCCGGAGATTCGCCACGCCATACACGAGCTCGACTCGAACATGCCGGTATCAGCGATGCGAACGATGGAGGAGTTCTACTACGGCTCCGCGGTGAGCGCGCTCAGTCAGTTCCTGCACGTCGTGGGGGCTATCGGCCTGATGGGTGTGTCGCTCGCCATGGTCGGCCTCTATGGGCTGGTGTCCTACTCGGCGCGCCGCCGGACCCGTGAGATTGCCGTTCGCATGGCCGTCGGCGCGCAGCCACGATCGATCCTGTCGATGATCCTTCGCCAGGGCATCGTCCTAGCGGTCACGGGAATGGTGCTCGGGGTGGCCGCCAGCTTCATCGCCGGCCGCGCCCTGATCGCGTTGGTACCAGGGTCGAACGGCATCGATCTCGGCACTTACCTGCTGGTCGTGCCGGCGCTCATGGCGATTACGGTCCTTGCCGCGATGGTTCCCGCCTGGCGCGCAGCGAGAATCGATCCCCTGGTGGCCATGCGCGTCCAGTAGGCGATTCGATCCGGCGCCACTGCTGCGGCGCGACTAGCGCGCCTTGCCGCAGCAAAGGAACGGGGGCTGCGGAGACAACGGTTCAACAGGAGGAACGGAGCACCGGAGACGAACGGAGGCGGTTGCCGGCTCGGGCCCTACGGGCCGCATCGGTCCGGCGAAGAAGGCCAGAAAACAAGCCGCGTTCAAAACATGCGGCGGTTTGTCTTCTGACCTTCTTCGCACGACCAGGCCGCCGAAAGGCGGCCAGCCGGCAACCGCTCGGTACGCCGCAGTCCACCCAGGTGCCTCCGTTCGGCCCCGTTCCCCCGTTTCTCCTGTTGAACCGTTCTCTCCGTCTTCTCCATCCGTCTTCTCCGTCCGTCTTCTCCGTAGTCATCGCCGCGACAACTCCGCGACCTGCTCGCGCAATGCCGCGACGTCGCGACGCACCTCCTCCACCGCCGTCGCCCCCGCAATCGGCGCGTCCGACCGCTCAGCGTCGCGATTAAGAAAGAACGACGCCAGCGTCGCCGTCACGTAGCCGAAGACCGCGAACGCGTACAGCGCCAGCAGCACGCACAGAATGCGTCCCTCGACCGTCTGCGGCCAGTAAGCCGACCCCATCGTCGTCATGATCATCGCCGTCCACCACAGCGCCGTGCCGAAGTCGTGAATGCCGGCCGGGTCTGCGACGTCGTGCTCGAACGCGAGCATTGCCGCTGCGCCACCGAGCGTCACGATCATCGTCATCGCCATGACATAGCCGAAACCACGTCGGCTCATCGTCGTCCGCAGCGACGCCAGCGCCCGGTTGAGCGACGTCAACGTTCGCAGCAGACGGACCCCGCGCACCGCACGCGCCGCGCGAACGATCGCGGCCACACGCACCAGGCGCAGGAATCGAAGCGCGGGAAGCGCCAGCGACAGCAGCACAATCCAGTGCCGGCGCAGATACAGCTTCCGGCTCGGCGCAATCAGCAGTTCCGCGACGAAATCGATCCCGAACAGGACCCAGATGATGGAGCTGACGGTCGAGATGGTGGGCGTAGCCCCGCGGGTGAACTCGAGGATGAGCAGCAGCAGCCACACCAGCCCGAGCACGGTCATCACTGGTTCGAGCGAGCGGACAACATTGGAAAGCAGTCGCCAGCGCTCGCGCCGCAGTTGGTCCACGGCACAGGCTCAAGCAACCGCCCCGCCAGCCGCCGCTCGCGCGTCGCAATCCGTGCGAGCGCTCGCATCCGCTCAGGGTCGCCACTCGGATCGCACGACGGCGGAGTCATCGAACGGCGGCCTGCAGACTGCTTTGCGAACACCTTGACTATCTCCGTTCGGCGCCGTTTCTCCGTGCCTCCTGTGGACCCGTTTCCTCCGCACTCTCCGTCCTGCCCGGGTAAGTAATTCGGGTTAGAGTCTCGGCATCGTGCGTTCAGCGTTTGCCCAGGCCTGGGCCTCCTGGAAATCCTCGCCGGGCATCGCCCTGCTTGCCGTCATCGCGTTCGCGATCGGAATCGGATCGGCCACGGCGATCTTCACGGTGATCAACGGCGTCATCCTGCGGCCGCTGCCCTACGCGAACGGCAACCGCTTCGTCGCGCTGTACGGCGCAACGACCACGGATCCCAACACGTTCTCCTCGATGTCGATGCCGGAGGCGCAGGACTATCAGCAGCAGACCACGAGCTTCGACGCGTTCGGCTGGTTCCAGACCAGCCGATTCAATCTCACGTCACCCGGCGAACCGCAATTCGTCGCCGGCGCGTCGGTGACACCAGCTCTCGTCCAACAGCTCGGTTCGCCACTTCTCGGCCAGTGGTTCACCGATGATCGCGGCGTGGTGATCGCCAGCTCGCTCTGGCGTCGTCTCGGCGGCAGCCGCAACATCATCGGCAGCGCGATCACGCTCGATGATCGCCGCTATACGGTGACCGGAGTCGTCGCGCCCGAATTCCAGTTGCCGATCTCCGGGACCGCGATGACGGCCGGCGACACTGAGGTGTGGATTGCGTTGGTCGCGTCGCCACAGGACGAGAACCGGGGCCACCGCCCCTACTTTTCGTATGCGCGCCGCAAGCCTGGCGTCTCACTGGAGCAGGCGCAGGCCGACGCGAAACGGGTTGCCGCGAACATCGCCGCGAAGGATCCGTCCCGGTATCCGTTCTACACAGCGAAGGTCGTGGCGCTCCGCGAGGCCACCCTCACCAATCTGAACGCCACGCTGCTGATCATGTTCGCCGGCGCCGGCCTCCTGCTCCTCATTGCCTGCGCCAACGTCGCCACGCTGTTGCTGGCGCGATCCGTCGTCCGTGCACGCGAGACGGCGATTCGCGTGGCCCTCGGCGCGTCGCGACGACAGCTCGCCCTGCGCTACTTCGCGGAAGGCGCGCTGGTGTCGGTGGCCGGCGCCGCGGCCGGCGTCGCGGCGAGCGCGTTGTTCGTCCGCCGGATTCTCGACGCCGCGTCCGAATTCGTGCCGCATGCCGACGGCGTCGGCATCGACTGGAAGGTGCTCGGGTTTACCGTCGCGATTGCGATCGTCACGGGCGTCATCGCCGGCCTCGCGCCACTCTGGCAGGCGCTTCGAACCCCGCCGAATGCCGCGCTCACCGACGGCGTCCGCGCCTCGGCGAGTGCGCCGGCACGACGGCTGTCGCAGATCTTTGTGGTCGCGGAAGTCGCGCTCGCGTTCACGCTGCTCACCGCGTCGGTCATTCTCGTCCTGCACCTGCGGAACCTGAATCGCGCGCCACTGGGCTTCGATGCCAACAACCTGCTGACGTTCGAGCTCGTGCTGCCGCAGCGGCTCGTGGCCGCAAAGGCATTGGAACCGGAACACGCGCGCCTGCTGGAGGCGCTGCGACAAACGCCAGGCGTGACGAGTGCGACCTTCGCGAATCAGCTGCCGACGTATCCGGGCTGCCTCGAAACCGCTTTGTACGTCGCGGGCGGCGCGCCCGATGCCAAAGCGAGCCGCATCTGTGTCGTCATCACGACGCCTGAGTTCTTTGGAACGATGCGGATACCGCTTCATGTTGGGCGGTTGCTGGCGGAATCGGATCGCGTGCCTCCCGAGCAACGACAAGGCGCGATCAGCGGTGCGGTCGTCGTCAACGAGACCGCCGCGCGCGAGTATTGGCCTGGCCGGAACCCGATTGGCGCGTCGGGAAAGTTGAGCCAACAGGACAATCCTCCCTTCGAGGTCGTCGGCGTTGTCGGTGACGTGAAAAACAACGGGCTCGACAAGGCACCGCTGCCAGAGGTGTATTTGGTCACCGAGGTCGGGGCAGTCAATCCGATCAACGTCATTGTCCGGTCAAACCTCGCGAGCGGACCGTTGATCACCGCCGTGCGCGCCACCGTGAAGCGAACGAGTCCGGCGGCCGCCATCAACGACGTCAGCATGATGACCGACGTCGTCAGCGGGACGCTGCAGCTCGAGCGTCTGAGCTCGCTGGTCATGACCTTCTTCGGCCTCTCGGCGCTGCTGATGGCCACACTCGGCGTTTATGGCCTGGTGTCGTACTTCGTGCGGCAGCGCACCGTCGAACTCGGCACGCGCATGGCGCTCGGCGCGGTCAATCGCGATCTCGTGGTCCTCGTGCTCGGCGGCGGCGTAAAGCTGGCGCTGGCGGGCATCGGCGTCGGATCGATTGCGCTCGCCGCCGGCGTCGTCCTCCTCGTACGCGTGCTCGAAGTACAGGACTTCGGATGGCCCCCGTTCGCGGCGTCCACCGCCGTCGTGACGTTTGTGTCTGCGGCAGCGGCGTCGCTGCCCGCGTGGCGGACGACGCTGCTCTCACCGATGGTGGCGATGCGCGACCAGCCGCCGTCGGTCTGGCGATGGGCTCGCCAGCACCTGGACGCGGCCGTTCAGGACGTGCGCGAGGCCGTTGGTCGAAACGATGCCGCGGAGCGGACGGGTGCCGCGGTGTTGTCGGCCTTCGTCGATGCGGCTCGCGGTGCCGACTCGTACACCGACGCGCTGCGCGTGACACTGGCGGGTGTGTGCCGCGAACTGCACGTGGAATCGGCCGCCCTGCTCGAACGGCATGACGGCACCGGAGCCGGGTATCGCTGTCTCGCCGCGGTCGGTCTGCTCGAATCGACCGTCCCCGTCATTGCGGACGATGGGTTCCTGGTGAGCCGGCTGCGCGCGTATCCGCTGCCGCTGCCGTTTGCGCCGAATGAATTCGCGGCGCTCACCGGGTGGGCGGCGGCCAATCGACCCGACCGGCTCGACGAGATTCGCGCGCTCGCGGCCGCCGGCGTTCGGCTTGCCATCCCGCTGCTGACGCGGCGCGAGCTGCTCGGAGTGCTGCTGCTGGGTGAACCGCCGCAGCGCGACGGCTTCAGCGCCGAGGCGAAGCAGGTGCTTCGCACGGTCGCCGATGAATTGGCGCTGATGATCGAGAACGCGCGCCTGACCGATCGCGTCGTCGAGCAGGAAACGCTTCGCCGCGATATTGCGCTCGCATCGGATGTCCAGCGGCGGCTGTTGCCGGACGAACCGCCGCAATCCGAGTTCGCCGATTTCTCAGCGGTCAGCATCCCGGCCCGCCGCATCGGCGGCGACTACTACGACTTCGTCGAACTGCCCGATCACGGCATCGGCATCGCGCTCGCCGACGTCTCGGGCAAGGGTGTCGCGGCCGCGCTCATCATGTCGGTGGTGCAGGCGTCGCTGCGGATCATTTCGTCGGACGGCGGCGTGGCGCCGACGCGCCTCGTCGCGCGGATGAACGAGTTCATCTACCGGTCCACGCCGGGAAGTAAGTACGCCACCTTCTTTTATGCGCAGCTCGAAGATCGCGGCCGGCGCCTGCGCTACGTGAACGCCGGTCACAACCCGCCGTTCCTGCTGCGCGCGGGTCGTCTGGCCGACCTGAAGGTCGGCCTCTACGCCGAGCAGGCCGACGACGTGCCGACGGACGTCGAGCGGGCGGATCGTAGAGGCCGACCTGCGGGTCGGCCTTCCGCCGCGCAGATCGAGCCTTCAGAGTCGGTGGATCGTGGAGATCGTAGAGGCCGACCTTCAGGTCGGCCTTCCCAGGCGCACATCGAGCAACTCACCGTCGGCGGCACCGTCGTCGGCATGTTCGAGGAGGCGACGTACGAAGAAGCGATCGTCGAGCTGAATCCTGGCGATGTGCTCCTCGCCTTCACCGACGGCGTGCCCGAGGCGCACAACCCGGAAAGCGAGGAGTTCGGCGAGGAGCGGCTACAGGAGTTGCTGCGGCAGCACGCTCATCTCCCGGCGAACGAGATCCGCGACCGGATCTCGTGGGCGATGACCGACTGGATTCGCGATGCGGAACAGTACGACGATCTCACCTTCATCGTGATGAAGACCGCCCCTACGGCAGACCCGCCCCTGCGATGATTACTGCGGCGTCACCCGGAACAGCCCGCCGGTCGTCGAATCCTCGATGATCCACACCGCGCCGTCAGGCGCCACCGCCACATCGCGCACGCGATGCCCGACGCGCCAGCGCTCGGCAGGCGTCGCGCCGCCCTTGCCGTCGAAGACCACGCGACTGAGGGTGGCCGAGGCCATGCCGCCGATGAGCGCCGAGCCTTTCCAGTTCGCGAACAGCGCACCGTTGTAGAACGTGAAGTTACCGGGCGCGATCACCGGGTTCCAGTAGATCACCGGCTTGGCCAGGTCCGCGCGCGTGTCGGGGCTCGGCACCGGCACGCCGTCGTAGTTGGTGCCGTACACCGCGAGCGGCCACCCGTAGTTCCTGCCCGCTTCGATCAGGTTCAACTCATCGCCGCCGCGCGGTCCGTGCTCCAGTTCCCACAAACGGCCATCGGGGGCGAACGCCAGACCGTATGGCGTCCGGTGCCCGCTGGTCCAGGTCTCCGCCGGCGCGAGATTCGGCCCTTCGAACCGGTACGTGCTCACCACCGGAGCGGTCTTGGCCACCTCGGTGTTGCGCGGCGGATCGATCAGCGGCACGGTCGTCGCGCCGGTCTTGCCGGCGTGCGGGTTCCCCGCCGCCGGCTTGCCGTCGAGCGTCAGGCGAAGAATCTTGCCGAGCTCCTGGTCCGGATCCTGCGCCGGAGTCATGCGCTGGCGATCGCCGACGGTGAGGAACAGGTGCTGGCCATCCGGAGAAAACGCGATCGCCCCGCCGAACTGACCGCCGCGCCCCTTCGGCATCTGCCGCCACAGCACCTGCAGGCCATCGAGGCTCGCCGTCCCCTGACCCAGCGTCAGCTTCGCCCGCGCGAGCGCGAGGCCCGACACGCCGCCCTCGCCCGGCTCCGCGTACGTGAGATAGACGTTGTGGTCCGACGCGTACTTCGGCGACAGGAACACGCCAAGCATGCCGCCCTGACCCTGGTGCAGCACCGCCGGCGCGTTCGCGACCGGCGTCTTCTCGCCCTTCTGCGTCACCAGCCACACCGCACCCGGCTTCTCGGTGATCAGCATGCGTCCATCGGGAAGGAACGCAATACGCCATGGCAAGTTGAACGTGGCCACCTGCTGCATCGCAAACGGCAGGTTCGGCTGCGGCTGCAGGTTGCCGGCATTGACCTGCGCCAACGCTGGCGCAGACGTGACTGAGAGCAGCAGCGCTGCACTGAACAGATTTTTCACAGCGGCGATAGTAAAACAAAAGACGCCACGACGATCACGACGAAACCGAAGGGCGAAGGCGAAGCCCCAGGATGTCGTCATTTCCTGAGAAACGACGGCATGACTGGCGCGGAGCGACTGTTGCGAAGTTACGGTAGCGGGTGAGTAACTTCGCGACTTCCTCGTTTCGTCGTTTCGTCGTGACCGTCGTGGACGTCGTGTCCGCCGTGGTCTCTTTTGCTCCGCGCGAGCCTTACATCTTGAGTGCGTTCGTCAGCCTGATCAGCGTGGCGGCCTGCTCCGCCGTCAGCGACTTGCCCACCTGCGCCTGCACCTGGTTGATGAACGCGTTCAACTGGTTGTTCGCCGCACTCGCGTTGCCGGCGTCGGCGCTCGCCTGGGCGCTGCGAAGCGTCGAGACCATCGTGGCCGCCACACCGGGCTTGGTTTCATACAGATTCACCAGCGCGATCAGGCCATCGTAGGAATCGACCACCGTGAACTGTGTCGACGCTGAATTCGTGTTGCCGGCCTTGTCCTGGGCCGTGGCGTTGAACGTATGAAGTCCCAGGCCAAATGACGACGCGCTCCCGCTGATGTCCTGGCACGTGCTGCTCGCCAGGCCCGACAGCACATCGTCTGCCGTGCAGGTGATCGCAATCGTCTGACCGAGATCGTAGGTGGCCGGATGCGACGAGTAGCTGATCGTCGGCGCAGTGGCGTCGATCGTAACCGTCGCAGAATTCATGGACCCTGCAGCCGCGCCGCTGTTGTTCAGAGCGTCAACGGCCGTGCAGCTCACAACGTGTGTACCGTCGCCGCTGAGGCTCAATGCCTGTTGCGCGGTCGTCGTGTTCAGCCCACTCACCACGCCAGGTGACAACCCGAAGAGGCCGTCGCTGCAGCCGATCGCGGTCACATTTGACGCATCGGCCGCCGTGGCGGTGCCGAAGACGGGCACCTGGCTGGCGTTGAAAAACCCCGCCTGACCTGCCGGCGCGTTCGGGAACGCGAGCGTGACCTGGGGTGGCGTCGAATCGGACGGCGCGGAGGAGAACAGCCGGTCGCGAATCGCGTTGTACTCGTCCTCGGTCAGTGGCGACGACGAGGAGCCGCGGCTGTCGAACACGATGCGAACCGGTCCCGTGTACGCCGTGGTGGCCAGCGTGTCGTAGGGGCTCACGTCGACGCTGCCCGTCAGGAGATCGACCTCCACACCCGTCTCGCCAATCTGCGTGATGAACGTCGTCCCGCGGATGCCGAGCGACCCGATGTCGTTGATGTTGATCTCCTGGTTGTCCGGATCGGCCTTGTGCACGATGAGGCCGCTCACGTACTGAAACGCTCCTTCGAGAGCGTGACTGAGGGCGCTGCCCTCGTTCGTCGTGGTGTTGTAGACGTACTGATCAAAGGTCAGCTTGCTCGACGCCGACATCGTGAAATCGGTGTTGTCGTTCAGGCGGAGATGGACGCGACTGTTCGGGCCAACGGTGATCGTGTCGTCCTGCTTGATCGAATCGCCAATCGCCAGCGGACCCGAGGTGCCGTCTGCGCGCGTAATCGTCGCGGTGCCGTCGAGATCAGTCACGGTGCCGATGCCGTCGCAGGCGGGCGTCGTGAACGCCTCCGACAGATCCTGCCCGACGCTGTTGAACACGCGAATCGTATGGGCACCGTCGCTCGAGGGCCCGACGATCGTCTGCGTGAAGCTGCCGTCCTCGGGAGGCCGGTTATTGGCCCGGACCAGTCCC
>DATJEU010000072.1:0-2433 GCA_035496255.1 Vicinamibacterales bacterium | reverse complement strand
ACGCCGGCCGGACGCGCTGGCGGCGAGCTGACAAGGAGGCCACGTCAATGAAACGCATCATCGCGGTGACGGCTCTCGCTGTTGTCCTCGCCGCCGGCTCGGTCGCCGGCGCCACGTGGTGGGTGTACCGGTCCGGCGCTGCGCACGCGAGCGCGCACGCTGCAACCGGCTACACCTGCCCGATGCACCCGAACTACCACAGCGACCATTCTGACAACTGCCCGATCTGCGGCATGCGCCTGGTGGAGGCCAATCGTGGGCAAGGCGCAACGGGCGGCACCGACGCCGCGGCGCCCGCGTTACCGCATGGCGCGGTGCACGTGAGTCCAGAGGGGCAGCAGGCAATCGGCGTCCGGCTTGGCGTCGTGAGGCGGTTGGCCGGCAGCCGGCTGCTACGGACGACCGGACGCGTGGCGGCCGACGAGAACCGGACGTATCCCATCGTCGCCGCCGTGAGCGGTTGGATCCGCAACGTTGACAGCGTCACGACGGGCGACACCGTGAAGAAGGACCAGGTGCTCGCGTCGTTGTTTGCCGCCGATGCCCAGTTCGAGACGGCGCAGCAGTCGTACTACACCGGCCTCGAGATGCTCTATCGCGTGGCGAGCGCGCAGTCGCAATCGCACGACGCGGGAAGCGCGGTCGAGGAAGTCGAGCGGCTTGCCGACGGGCTGCGGAGTCTGGGCCTCTCCAACTCGCAACTCAGGGTGATGGCCAAGCGCCGCGAGATCGTGCACGACATCCGCCTGGAGTCGCCAGCGGACGGCGTCGTGTTGAAACGCAGCGTCTCGCCCGGCCTCCGGTTCGATCGCGGCTTCGAGTTCTACCGGATTGCGGATCTGAACCGCGTGTGGATTCTCGCCGACGTGTACCGCAACCAGCTGCCGTTCATTCGCCGTGGCGCTTCCACCCGGATTACCACGGCGGGCGAGGGCCGTGCAATGTCGGCGACGGTGAGTCAGTCGGAACCGATCTTCGACGAGGCGACGCTGACGCTGAAGGTGCGGC
Organism: Vicinamibacterales bacterium; assembly: GCA_035496255.1. GTDB lineage: Bacteria > Acidobacteriota > Vicinamibacteria > Vicinamibacterales > UBA2999 > Gp6-AA40. The sequence goes on along the minus strand of DATJEU010000072.1, from coordinate 1,425 downwards.
TCGAGGCCGCGAATCCGCAGCGGGCGCTCAAGCCGGGCATGTTCGTCGACGTGGAGTTCCCCATCGACCTCCCGGCGACGCTCGTCGTGCCGGCGGATGCGATCGTGGACTCGGGACTCCGTAAAACCGTGTTCGTCGACTGCGGCAACGGGCACTTCGAGCCACGGCTGGTCGAGACAGGGTTGCGCATCGGCGACGACGTCGAGGTAACGAAAGGGCTCGAGCCTGGCGAGAGCATCGTGGTCTCGGGCACCTTCTTCGTCGATTCCGAGAGCCGCATGAAGGCAAAGCCATGATCGACCGCATCATCGACTTCTCGGTCAGGAACAAGTTCCTCGTCCTGCTGCTCGTGGCCGCGGCCGCGCTCGCCGGCGCGCACGCGCTGCGGAACGTGCCGCTCGACGCGATTCCCGATGTCGGCGATACGCAGGTCATCGTCTACTCGCGGTGGGATCGCAGCCCCGACCTCATCGAGGCGCAGGTCACGTATCCGATCGTGACGGCGATGCTTGGCGCGCCGCACGTGCGAGCGGTCCGCGGCGTCACCGACTTCGGCTACTCGTTCGTCTACGTGATCTTCGAAGACGGCACCGACACCTACTGGGCGCGCACGCGGACCCTGGAGTACCTCTCGGGCGTGCTGTCGCGGCTGCCGCCCGATTCGCGGACGGAGCTCGGGCCCGACGCGACCGGTCTCGGCTGGGTGTTCCAGTACGCGCTCGTCGATCGCTCGGGTACACACAGCCTGGCGGATGTGCGGTCGTATCAGGACTGGAACCTGCGTTACTACCTGAAGGCGGTCCCCGGCGTGTCGGAAGTGGCCTCGCTTGGTGGCTTCGGCCGGCAGTACCAGGTGAATGTGGACCCGAACCGGCTGCGCAACTACGGTCTCTCGATACAGCGCGTCGTCGAGGCGGTGCGCGGCGGCAACGTCGAGACTGGCGGTCGGCTCATCGAGTTCGGCGGCACCGAGTACATGGTGCGCGGCCGCGGGTACGCGAAGTCGGTCGCCGACTTCGAGAGCATCGTGGTGTCCGCCAGCGACAGCGGTACGCCGATCCGGATCCGCGACATCGGCCAGGTGACGGTCGGCCCGGATCTGCGGCGGGGCGTGGCGGATCTGGACGGCGCCGGCGAAGTGGTGTCGGGGATCGTCGTCATGCGCCAGGGAGAGAACGCGGTCGACGTGATCGATCGCGTCAAGGAGCGCATCCGCCAGATCGAGCCAGGCTTGCCGCCCGGCATGGAAATCGTCCCGGTCTACGACCGGTCAGCGCTGATCCGCGGCGCGATCGACAACGTGAGCGAAACACTCGTCGAGGTGGTGCTCGCCGTCGTCTTCATCGTGCTGCTGTTCCTGTGGCACGTGCCGAGCGCGCTCATCCCGCTCATCACCCTTCCGGTGGCCGTGCTCGTGGCGTTCAT
>DATJEU010000071.1:0-93337 GCA_035496255.1 Vicinamibacterales bacterium | reverse complement strand
GACGGCGCCGTTCTGGCCGAATGACGGGATCGGGATGCCGGTCTTCGCGTCGAGCGCCATCAGTCGATAGCCCGGCGTCACATAGACGATCCGGCGGTCGTCGCCGTCAGCGCTCGCCCAATAGGCGAGACCGCGGCCAGCACCCGTGCGGATCGCGTTGTCGCCGCGCCTGCCTTCGTCTTCGGCGTGCATCCACAGCATCTCGCCGGTCGCCGCGTTGAGCGCGATCGCGGCGCGCCGCATGCCGGCGGTCGTATACAACACTCGGCCGATCACCAGCGGCGTCGCGGAGTACAACGTGTCGGGTCTGGGGCCAAGGAAGTCGGTCTTCAGCCGCCAGGCGATCTGCAGCGTGTTGAAGTTCGCTGCCGTGATCTGATCGGCGGGCGAGTAGCGATGGCTGGCGAGGTCGCCGCCGTACGTGAGCCACTCGAACGACGGACCAGTGGTTGGTGTCGACGTCGTGGTTCGCGGTCGAGCGGCGGCGGTTGGCGCGGCCGACGGAGCAGGAACGCCGGGCGCGCCTGCGCGCGTGAACGTGATCCTCGCGAGCTCGCCGCGATCGGTCGGCAGTGCGGCTCTGCCGGTCGGCATATCCGACGAGCGCAGCAGAAACGCCATGATCGCCACCGCGTCCGCGTCGGAGAGGCTCCGCGGCGCCGTTGGCGGCATCGTGTCGAGACGATCGCGAAGCAGCCGCAGGTCCCGGCCCTGCCACGACTCGACGAACGAACTGCCGGCCAGCGCCGGCGCCCGCTCGATCCCGGCCAGATCGGATCCGTGGCACGTGGCGCACTTGTCGAAATAGATCTTCTCGCCGGCGGCCGCCTGTTCGGCGGTATAGACGCCGGACGCGGCTGAGCGCGCCGGTGGCGACTGCTGCGCGGCGAGCGTGGCGCACGCCAGGATGACGATGCCGGCGATGGCGTGACGCATCAGTGTGTCTCCTCGTTTACCGGCCGCGACCGCCGCCGGCAGGAAGTCCAATGACCGGTTCGGGCTCCTCCGGCGTCGCGACGCCACGACCGCGTGCTCCTGGCGCGGGAGTGGCGCCCCGAGCAGCGCCGCCCCCGCGCGGCGGTTGCCAGCCGTCGCGTGCCGGCCCGTTCTGCACCATGCGCGTGTCGGCGCTCACGGCGTAGCCGGTCAGGTATTGCTGTCCCGCGTTGCCGTAGTACTTGCCGAACTTCAGCGCCGCGTTGCGAACCTTGATCAGCGCGTCCTGGTAACGCGGATCGTTCTGCTGCCAGCCCGAGAACGACGACAGGTCGTTGTTGCCGAGAATGACGACGTCCACGCCCGCGGTTGCCGCGATCTCCTCGGCGTTCGCCACGCCCTCGAGCGTTTCGATCATGACGGTCACGAGCATGTTGTCGTTGATCGTCGCGCGGTAATTGATGCCCGGCCATACCTGGCCGAACGATCCGCCGCCGGAGCTGCGCCTGCCGGTCGGCGGGTATCGCGAGAACCGCGCCGCATCCCGCGCTTCGAGGGCATCGTCCACCGTCGGCACGATGATGCCGACGGCGCCGATGTCGGTGGCCTTCTGCATGTTCGCTTCGAGCGCGTCGGGCATGCGGATCATGGGTGCGGCCCCGACGCCAGGGCACGCCAGCATCATGCGGCGCACTTCGTCCCAGGACATCGTGCTGTGCTGCATCTCGAACCAGACGAAATCGAAGTGCTTGCCGACGTCGCAGTACAGATCGGGGTTGTAGCTGGAGATCGTATAGCTGGTGATCTGCTTGTCCTGGAACAGCAGTTCCTTGGCTTTGTTGTAGAACGGCCTGGGCGTCGCCGGGTTCACGGAGGCCTTCACCTGCCAGCCCCACCCGCGCGCGTCGACCGGTGTCATCGGGACGGTGCCCGTGCCGGTGATCGGTTGCCCCGGCGTGCCGGCGCCGCGACCACCCTGGCCGCGGGCGCCAGCGGGCGACGAGCCTTGTTGCGCGTGTACGCCAAACGCGATCCCGCAGGTCAGACACGTAGCAACGACGAAACGGACGATGCGCATAAGAGACCTCGTGTGCGGTCGGCGATCATTACACAGCTCGCCGGTTTCGAGGGGCGCGATTTCGTCCGTATAATCCAGCGCTCGTGGCGCGAACCCTGACGGGTTCGCGTGGCCCCGTGGCGTGGGCCTTGACGTTCGCGGCGCCGGCCTCGTCAGGTCAGCGGTCCGCGTGACGCCTGCCGGCCGTTAACGGGAGATAGCCATGCGTGCAGTCGTAGTCGCCGTGTTGTGTGTGATGGCTGCAGTTCTGAGCGCCGTCGCGCAGGTCCGCACCGGAACGCTCAGGATTTACTACATCGATACCGAAGGAGGGCAGTCGACGCTCTTCGTCGGGCCGTCCGGCGAGTCGCTGCTGGTGGACACAGGCAATCCGGGTGACCGCGATCTCGGACGTATTACCGATATCCTGCGCACGGCAGGCGTCACCAGGATCGATCATCTGTGGATCACGCACTATCACGGCGATCACGTGGGTTCGCTGCTCGCACTGGCGAAGCGATTTCCGGTCGGTCACTTCTACGATCACGGCAAGCCGAATCCGAACGATCGCATCGTCTCGGCACAGTTCCTGTCCGATTACGAAGCGCTGAGCGCCGGCAAGCGCACGATCGTCAAGCCGGGGGACAAGGTGAAGATGGCCGGACTCGACATCACTGCCGTCGCATCGGCCAACCAGTTCATTCGCACGAACCTGCCTGGTGGTGGCACGGCGAACGCGTCGTGCGCCGGGGTGAAGCCGAAAGATGAGAGCACGTACCCCGATGTGGACAACGGCGAGTCGGCGGGGTTCGTGCTGACCTACGGCCGCTTCCGCACGATCGATCTCGGCGACCTCACCTGGAACGGCGAGCTCGATTTGATGTGCCCGACGAACCGCATCGGTACCGTCGATCTGTATCTAACGTCGCACCACGGGCTCGAGAAATCCGGATCGCCGGCGCTGGTCCAGGCGCTGCGCCCGCGCGTGGTCGTGATGAACAACGGCACCCGCAAAGGCGGCGCGCCCGAGGTGTTTGCGACATTGCAGCAGACGCTCGGCATCGAGGATCAGTGGCAGCTTCACTGGTCGTACAACGTGGGTCTCGAGAACACGCCCGCGCGCTTCATTGCCAACATGGACGAGCCGGAAACGATTGCCGCGGTGCTCACGACTACACCGGCGACCGCGCCCGGCGCTCGCGCCGCTGGGGCCGGCGGCCCGGGTGGCGCCGGTGCCACGCGAGGCCCCGGCGGTCCTGGAGCAGCCGCGCACATGCCGGCGTACTCCATTGCGGTGAGTGCGCAGCAGGACGGCACCTTCACCGTGACCAACACGCGCAACGGATTCAGCAAGACCTATCGGCCGCGGCAGGCCGGGAAATGAAACGGCCGCGGTGACGCCGGCCGTCGCCGTCGATGCGCGCGCCCTGAGCCGCGTCCGCTGGCGCCTCCTGCCGTTCCTTGGCCTCCTCTACGTCGTCTCGTATCTCGATCGCGTGAACGTCAGCTTCGCGAAGCTGACGATGGATCGGGATATCGGGATCGACGATGCGACGTACGCGTTCGGCGCAGGCATCTTCTTCATCGGCTACTTCGTCTTCGAGATCCCGTCGAACCTGATGCTCGAGCGCGTCGGCGCGCGCCGCTGGATCGCCCGCATTCTCGTGACATGGGGCGTGGTTGCGGCGGCAACCGCATTCGTCACCGGCGCAACCAGCTTCGTCGCCATGCGCTTCCTGCTCGGTCTTGCCGAAGCCGGTTTCTTCCCGGGGATCCTCCTGTACCTCACCTACTGGTTTCCGTCGCGGGAGCGTGCGCGGGTGGTCGGCCTGTTCATGATTGCCATCCCGCTGTCAGGTCTCATCGGCAGCCCGCTCTCGGCGGAGTTGATGCGCATCGACGCCTTTGGCTTGCACGGGTGGCAGTGGATGTTCATCCTGGAAGGCCTGCCCGCGATGCTGCTCGGCCTCGTCTGCCTGCGGGCGCTTCCCGATACGCCCGCCGACGCGGCATGGCTGCCGTCCGACGAACGCGACTGGCTGGCAGCGACCCTCGCGACCGAGCGTCACGAGGTGGCGCATCACGGGACGACGACCCTGCGTTCGTCGCTGGTGCAGCCGCGCGTCTGGGCGCTGGCAATCGCCTACTTCGGCATCGTGCTCGCGCTGTACGGATCCAACTTCTGGCTGCCGACGCTGATCAGCGTGCACGGCATCGAGCTGCAGGAGACAGGCTGGATCGCCATGTTGCCCTTCGTCTGCGGCGCCCCGTTCATGGTGTGGTGGGGACGACGGTCGGATCGCCGTGGCGAACGGACCTGGCATCTCGTCGCAGTCTCGGTCCTCGGCTTCGCGGGCTTCGCCGCCGCCAGCGCTGTCGACTCGCTGGGCGGACAGATCTTCTGCCTGTGTCTGGCGTTGATGGGTCTGTACGGATCGCTGCCGGTGTTCTGGACGTTGCCGACGACGTTTCTCGCTGGTACCGCGGCCGCTGCCGGCCTCGCCTTGATCAATTCGCTCGGCAACCTCGCCGGCTACGCCGGACCGCAGGTGGTGGCCTGGCTGACGCACGGCAGTGGCAACTTCAGCCGCGCGCTCTTCGTCCTCGGCCTGTCGATGCTGACGCCTGCGGCGGTTGTGCTCGGCCTGGATTGGCTCAAGCGTCGATCGCCGGCAATCGATGATCGCGCCGCGGCACCTGTGCGATGATTCCGGCCCACTGGAGAGGCGGCGTATGAAGCTGTGGATTGCGGCGATTGCCGTGCTCGTGGCTGTTGCGGGGACCTCGTCGAATGGACAGACGCCGAGTGGTGCGGCGCAGCGGCCGCCGGCGCGTCAGGCCACGCCGCTGATCATGATGGCGCCGAAGGCGGCGCCGCCAGGATGGACCGGCGTGCATCATCCGCACACGACGCTCGCCGACGTGCTCGCCCGCCACAAGGCGCAGTCCGATTGGGCCGAGACGATCGTCGACGACGAGAGCCTGAACGCGCAGTGGATCTCGATGGGCGCCGGTCACAAGACGCCGCGGCGGATGAACGGCGACACGCGCGAGTGGTGGATCGTCCAGTCGGGCACGCTGCGTTTCACCGTCGAAGGACGCGAGCCGATCGTCGCGACGAAGGGCTTCATGGTGCAGGTCCCGTATCGCACGCTCTATCAGATCGAAAACGTCGGCACGGAGCCGGCGCTCCGCTTCGAGGTCAACGTGGCGCGGGCGCGGAAGCTGTATCCGGTTGACGAGACGCCGGTGCCGCTGCCGGGATTCCAATACGTCAAGACGCGCGTCGACGGTGGACAAGGCGTGCTCGATCCGCAGAACCGGCCCGTGGTCGATTTCAACAAGGTGGTGACCGGGGAAGAACGCGGCGGCGCGTTCGTCACCGACGATCGCAGCTTTGCCAACATCATCATGGGCCGCTACCAGCCGCCACAGCCGGGCAACAAAGGCCACTATCACGAAGAGGGCGGCGAGTTCTGGCTGATCATGCTCGGCCACATCCGCTACAACATCGAAGGACTTCAGCCCTTCGAGGCCGAAGCCGGCGACGTCGTCTATGTCCCCCGTCAGACGTGGCACCTCGCGAGCAACGGCGGCAAGGAAGGCGAGCGCTCCTGCCGGCTCGCGATGAACGGGTTCCCGTATCAGGCTCACATGTACGAGGCGGACTGATGAAGGCGCTGCGATCGTGGTATGTCGCCGGCGGCGTGCTGGCCATGACGACGGCTGGTTGCAGCCGTGCATCGACGGTGAACGCGACCGCGCAGGAAGGCGCGGCCGCGAAGACGAGTGCAGCCGCCGCGAGCGCGCCATCAGGTACGGTGACGCTGCCGGGATATCCAGAACGGCCATTCGTCCGCGTCAAGTTCGATCAGCTCACGTGGAAACCCACCGAGGGCAATACGCTGGGTGTGGAGAGCGCGGTGGTTGAGGGCGATCCGTCGAAGCCCGGTTACTACCTGACGATCAATCATTTCCCCGCGGGCGTGATGAGCCGTCCGCACTACCACCCGGACGAACGCTACGTGATCGTCCTCAAGGGCACGTGGTACACCGACGAAGGTGAGGTGTTCCGTCCCGGTCAGGCCGTCGCCCTGAAGCCCGGCGACTTCATGCGGCATCCGAAAGGCGGGCCGCACTACGACGGCGCGATCGACGAGGACACCTGGGTGGCGATCAGCGGGTACGGACCGACGAAGGCGACGGTGGTCGACGGCGGCGCGCTGTTCGCAAAATCGCGATAGCGCGCGGGAGGTCATGTGAGGCGCAGTACTCGAGCGTCGTGGTCTGTCGCGGTTGCGGTTGTGTGCGTGCTCATCGCGACGCCGGCGTACGCCGATGATATTCGCGTGCTCTCGTCGGTCGCGCTGAAGTCCGTTATCGATGCGCTCGCGCCCGACTTCACGCGCGCGACGAAGCACACCATCACGCCGGTGTTCGGGATCGCGGCCGCGATCAAGACCAGCATCGAAAACGGCGAGCCGTTCGACGTCGCCATCCTGACACCGGCGATGCTCGATGACCTGACCGCAAAAGGACTGGTGGCCGCGATGCCGCGGCCGGTGGTGGCGCGGTCCGGCCTCGGTCTCATGATCAAGGCGGGCGCTCCGAAACCGGACGTCCGCTCGGTGGAGGCGTTCAAGCGCACGCTCCTCGACGCACGCGCCACGACGTACGTCCCGACCGGCGCGAGCGGCGTGGCGTTTCTCGCGACGCTCGAGCAACTGGGAATCGCCGAGGCGGTGAAAGCAAAGGCACGACCCGCGGCGACGGGCGACGAGGTCAACGCGAACATTACGAACGGCGTGGCCGATCTCGCGGTCCTGCCGATCAGCGAGATTCTCCCGGTCGCCGGCGCCCAACTCGGCGGCCCATTTCCGGCGCAGGTTCAGAGCTACATCGTCATGTCGGCCGGCATCAGCGCGCGATCCACGCGGGCGGCCGCGGCCCGGGCGTTCATCGCCTTCCTGACCGCCGCGAAGAACACACCGGTGCTGCGCGCCAAAGGCATGGAACGGTAAAGACGGACGTCATGAATTCGGTCCGTTGGCAGCCGTCTTTCATGTCTGCGACTGGCAGCCCCGATCCGCTCGGGCACTGACCAATTTCCAGTCTCAGCCGGACCCAAGGAGCACACCATGCTTAGCCACAAGGACGCCGTGGCGAACGTGGCCGTGAAGGACATCGACGTCGCGACCGAGTTCTATCGGAACACGCTCGGTTTGAAGCCGGTACATCAGGAAGGCCGGGAGCTCGTCGTTTTCCAGAGCGGTCATTCGTCACTCAACGTGTACCAATCGGACTACGCGGGGACCAACAAGGCGACCGCGGTCACATGGACTGTCGACAACATCGACGATGAGGTGAAGTCGCTCAAGAGTAAGGGTGTCGTCTTCGAGCATTACGACATGCCGGGGCTGACACGTGAAGGCGACGTGCATGTGGGCGACCACATGAAGGTCGCCTGGTTCAAGGATCCGGACGGCAACATTCTCAACGTGGTCGGCCGATGACCGTCCGCCGCTGACAGTGGAACGTTTCTTCACATTATCTGGAGGCCACGATGGCAACAGCGACCGAGTCCACTTTGCAGGCCAGGACGATCTCACCAAGCCTCACGGTCAACGACGTTCGGCAAAGCCTGGCGTTCTTCGAGAATCTCGGATTCGTCGTGGAAGACCGCTGGGAAGAACAGGGCAAGCTGCTTGGCGTGATGTTGCGCGCCGGCGACGCGCGCATCGGCTTGATGCAGGATGATTGGAAGAAGGGACGCGACCGGCAGAAGGGTGTCGGCATGCGCCTCTTCCTGTCGACGAAGCAGAACATCGATCAGCTCGCGGCGCAGGCCAGAACCGCGGGCGTGAAGCTCGACTCCGAGCCGCATGACACCGAGTGGAAGTCGCGGGTCTTCGACGTCACGGAGCCGAGCGGATTCCAGATCACGATTTCCTCCGAGGCGTAGGCTCGTGTCGCCCGGCGTCGAAGGCAGGCCTTCGAGTCGGGCGCCGCCCCCCGCTCACACGCGGCGGAGGGGCAGGCGGACCACGAACGTGGCGCCCCGCCCGATGCCGGGGCTGGCGGCAGTGATCGTGCCCCCGTGCAGTTCGGCAAGCTGGCGTGAGATGGCGAGGCCGAGGCCGAGGCCCGACTCGGTGCGCGTGACGCCGACCTGCGCCTGACGAAACGGATCGAACACGAAGGGTAGAAACGCGGGATCGATTCCGATCCCGGTGTCGCTCACCTCGATCTCCGCATGGCCCCCGTCACAACGCAGCGCCACCGTGACCGCGCCGCCGACCGGAGTGAACTTCAGCGCATTCGTCAGCATGTTCCAGAAGACCTGCTGCAATCGTGTGGCGTCGCCGAGCATCGGACCGACGTTGGACATCACCTGCACGTCAAGCCTGATCCGACGCGCGCCGGCCGCCGGCCGCACCACGTCGAGGGCGTCGCACAACACGGCGTCGAGTGACATCGGCGCCGGATCGACGCGCAGCTTGCCCGTGGTCAGCCGCGACATGTCGAGGAGATCCTCGATCAGTTGATGTTGCAGCGTCGCGTTCCGCTCGATCACGTCGACCGCATGCGCCTGGCGCTCGGGCAACACGGCGCCGGTCCGTAACATCTGCGCGTACCCGAGCACGGCATTCAGTGGCGTGCGCAGTTCGTGAGACAACGTCGCGAGGAACTCGTCTTTCAGGCGGCTCGCCGATTCCGCCTCGTTCTTTGCCCGCTCGAGCGCGTGCTCCGCCTCCTTTCGCGCCGTGATTTCGACGACGCTCCCGAGCAGGCGTGGCCCTTCGGCGGTCTGCTGCAGCCGTCCCGTGTAACTGAGCCACCGCACCGTGCCGTCGGCGAGAACAATGCGGTAGTCCGCGGTGGCCGGCTCCGCCTCCGTCAGGACACGCCCCAGGTGCACGCTCATGCGCTGGCGATCGTCGGGATGCACGAAGCGGCCCCAGTCCTCCGAGGCGATGACGTCCGTGTCCTCGGGCAGGCCGAACATGCGGAAGAACTCGGGTGAACATCGGGCGCTCTGGCGGCCGAAGTCCCACTCGAACGTGGCGACGCCACCGGCATGCTGCGCCAGTCGCAGCATTTCTTCGCGCCGCCGCAGTTCGTCGAGCGCGTCTTCTTCCCGATGCTGTGTGTCGGCGCGTTCGGCGATCGCCGCGCCCAGCAGCAGCCCCGACGCCGCCAGCACGCCGGTAAACGCCTGCAGGAGAATCAGCGTGTGATGCATGTCCGGCCGCGCGAACGGCCCGGCGCCTCCAGCCGTATTCCAGATGCTCACTGTGGACGCGCCGAGCACCGCGAGACAGGTCGGGCGGGTGCCGCCGGTCAGCGCCGCCGCGATCACCACCGGGAACACGACGTATTCCAGCGGGTTCGCGCCGAGTCCCGGCAGGCGGCCGAACGCCATCTGCGTGATGCCGATCGTGCCCGACACGAACGCGGCTGCCATGACCGCATCCCGCAGTGTCCAGGAGGTGCGGATGATCGTCAGGAGTGCGGGCGCGACGACGAGCGCGCCAAGCGCGTCACCCAACCACCAGTCGGACCACAGCACGGCATAGCGATCCCAGGGCTGCACGGAGGCGGCGCACAAGGTGGTGACGCCGACTGTCGCACTGACAACCGGCGCCAGAATGACGGCGATGGCGCCGAACGCCAGCACGTCGCCGAGCCGCCGCAGAGACGCGTCGAACGCGTAGCGCTCGAGGACGGTGGCCGCGATCACCGCTTCGAGCGCATTTCCCGTCGCCAGCAGAGCCGCCGTCCACATCGGCGCCTCGGTGCGGCCATTGACGATGAATGCCGCCAGCCAGATGGCGGGCCAGAACTGTCGTCCGCCAATCAGCAGCGCGGCAATCGCGATCCCTGACGGTGCCCAGACGGTCGTGACCTGCGGCGCGAAGAACGCGAAGCGGAAGCCGATGACCGCCGCCAGGACGTACGCGGCGATGATCGCGACGCCAGCGACGGCGAATCGCCATGCCGGCAGCGTCGGTACGCGCACCCCGGCGCCGGGGGGAACGCGACTGATGACGCCGAGCGCGTCGGGAAGTTCGTCGGTACCCGCCATGGATGTCAGCAGCTTACTCTCTCGCGCTGCAGCGCGCGTCCAACCTAAGCGGCGCCCTCGTCGACCAGCCGCGGCAAGGTAATCGTAAACGTCGCGCCGCGTCCCTTGCCCGCGCTCGTCGCAGTCACACTCCCGCCGTGCAACGTGACGATCTCGTGCACGATGGCCAGCCCCAGGCCAAGGCCGCCATGTTCGCGTGTGGCCGAACTGTCGGCCTGCTGAAACCGTTCGAAGACGTGCGGCAGGAAGGCAGGATCGATCCCGACACCGGTATCGCGGATGACGATCGCAAAGACGTCGGCGCGCGACTGGATCGACGCGGTGACCGTCCCCCCTCGCGGCGTGAACTTCACGCCGTTGCTGAGGACATTCCAGAACGCCTGCTGCAGTCGGGCGGCGTCGCCGCTGACGAGACACGGACTGCCCGGTGGATGCCACTGCACGGTCACGCCCGCCTGCGCGGCGATCGTGGCGATGACGTCGATCGCCGCGCCGATCACGAGGCGAAGATCGACGACCGTGAGATTCATCTGCAGCTTGCCGCTGACGACGCGCGAGATGTCGAGCAGATCCTCGACCACGCGTTGCTGCACCTTCGCGTTGCGCTCGAGGCTGGTCAAGGCGCGCGTCAGCGCGGAGGCTTCGGGATTGGTGCGCTGGATGATCTGCAGCCATCCGAGCATGGCATTCAGCGGCGTTCGCAGTTCGTGGGACACCGTCGCGAGGAATTCGTCCTTGACCCGGTTCTGCTGCTGGATCTGCGCGAGCATGCCGTTGAAGGCGACGACGAGGCGGCCGACTTCATCGTTGGTCATCTGCTCGGCGCGCGCCGAGTAGTCGCCGGTGGAGGTCACGCGATCGGCGGTCCGGGCGAGGGCCACGATCGGGTTCGAGATCGTGTGCTGCAGCCGCGTGGCCAGGACCGTCGCCAGCAGGACGACGACCACGACCGTCAGTCCCGCCGTCACCGCCAGCGTCGCCAGGCTCCGGCGCAGAGCGGTGTCGTTGACGAACAACCGCACCGAGCCGACGCGCCGCGTGCCGACGGACACGGCGGCGGCGTGAATCCCCGGCGATCGTTGTCCTTCATCGTCGAAGGTCGGGCATGGATGGTCTGGCGTGGCGTAATGAGCGAACAGGTGGCCGTTGGCGTCGAAGACGCACGCGGCATCGACGATTTCGACCGAGTGCAACGCGGCGAGCAATTGTCCAGCGGTCTTCGGATCGTTGAATCCCAGTGGCGCCTGCATGTTGTCGGCAGTGACCGTGACCAGCGTCTGTGCGTTCTGGTTCAGGTTCGTCTGCAGGCTGCGATAGATCGCGATGCCGAGCGTGGCAGTGACGACGGCCAGCGCGCAGACGGTTGGAATGACGCCGAGCGCCAGCGCCTTGCGGGCGATCGGCAGGTCACGAAAACGCACGGTTCAGTGCCGCCAGGTCACGCTTACGGAGGCCGCGCGACGGATGCCGACCGCCGGTCCCGGATCGCGCGCCCACTCGAGATGATGGGCCTGCAGCAGGTTCTGCCCTGCGACCGCGATCTCCAGTCCACGGCTGAATGGCCAGGCGATTCGCAGGTCCGCGGTCTGATACGCAGGGATGGTCGGGCCCTGCCTGCTGCTGACATAGCGGTACACCGGATCGATCTGCAGGCGGCCCACTGGATTCGTCACCGCCTGGAGGACGACCTGATGATGCGGCGTCGACCCTTCGAGCGCCGCAAAGGTGGTCTTCGAGCCGAAGGGCTCCTCAGTGAGATCGAGCGTGACGAACGAGTATGAACCGCGAAGCCGCAGCCGGTTCGAGATCTGCCAGTCCGGCGCGAGCTCGATGCCTCGCGTGGTGCCATGAATGGCATCGACCCAGGGGAACGCGATCGCGGTATAGGTCACGCCGTCGGCCTGGCGTGTGTCGATCGGCCCGCGGCCGAGATCGACCAGGTTCGCATAACGGTTCCGGAATGCGGCAACGTCGATATACAGGTTCGCGTGCACGAGCGTCCGATATCCCACTTCCGTTCCCACCACGCTTTCCGTATCCAGATTCGGGTTGCCGGTGATCACGGCGTAGAGTGGCGGCGTGGTCGGGGCCGCGAACAGGGCCACGCTGATGTCCTCGTCGACGCGGGATGGCGTTCGTACCGCGCGCGTCACCTCGCCCCAGATCGTCCGGGTGGCCGCCGGCCGCCAGAGGACACGCACACTCGGTTGCAGTTCGACGCCCGTGTAGCTATTGCGTTCGACCTTTGCGCCGCCGGTCAGCGTGAGCCTGTCGCTCAACCAGTGCACGGAATCCTGGGCGAAGAGGCTCAGCAGGTTCAACGTCTTGTCGTGCGGCTCGAAATCGGAGAACGCCGCCGTCTGGATGACCGTCCCGGGACTGGTGCGCGCGCCGGCGCCCCAGATGATCTCGTGCCGCGCCGCCGGACTCCAGCGGTGGATCAGATCGACGTCGAACGTGTGTCGCCGCTCGCCGAAATCGCTGCTCAGGCGATACGCGTAGTCCCACGAACCCTGAACGGTCAGGTCGCTGCTGGCGCTCAACGTTCGCCGCCACCGGCCCATCGCGCTCGCGCCGTGCACGTCGATCGGGTCGTCGTCGAGAAACGAGCCCGGCGGGTTGAACGTCTGGATGCGCACGCTCTCGCCGAGGTCAGCGACGTAGAAGTCGGTTGTGCCCGTCACCTCGTCGCGGCTGTCACGCCAGTCGATTCGGCCGCCGCCCTCGCCCTTCCGCCAGATGTCGAAGTCCCGGCCGTCGCTGTGGAATTGCGGCGCCCGATCGCTGCCCTGCATCCACAGGCGGTAGTCGACGCCGCGGGCCCTGCCGCCATATCGGACCGTGCCGATCGCCCGATCGGCGTTGCCGGTCGTGACCTTCGCGTAGGTGCCGTGCGTGTCGGCCGCCGACCGCGTGATGATGTTGATCACGCCGTTTTCCGCGTTCGCGCCCCAGATCGTCGCGCCGGGTCCACGAATGATCTCGATGCGGTCGATGTCGTCGAGCATGGCGGTCAGGAGCGGCCAGTGCACGCCGCCCCACAGCGGCGTGTAAATGCTGCGGCCGTCCACGAGCACGAGCACCGACTTCGCATACTGATCGCCGAAGCCACGGATGCCGACGACCCAGTTCCGCGAGGTGTCGATGCGTGCGACCTCTACTCCGGGGATCAACCGCAAGGCGTCGGGGACCGACGTGACGCCCGCGCGGGCGATGTCCTCGCGCGTCAGCACGGCGATCGCCGCCGCCGTGTTCCAGACGGCTTCCGGCTCTTTGGAGACGGACGTCACGATGACGTTCCCGAGCTCTTCGAGCGAGAGCTGCTTCAGAGCATCCTGCGCGAGCGCTATGTCTGCCTCCGGCTGCTGCGCAAAGGTGACGGGCGATGACAGCAGCAGTACGAACAGCCATAGCAACGAATGGCGTGAGGGGAGTCGCATCATCGTTGCACCTGCCGGGCAACCTGGAGAAGCCGGGAACTGAGCGTCAGGCCCGCCCGGGCGGCTGGACGCGTGCTCACGTCGAAACGAACGCGGTTATCCGAGACGACGAACCGGATCATGCCGCCGGCCGCGAGGAAACCGTCGCTCTCGCCGACGGTCAGCACTGGCCGCGACGCGACCGCGCGCAGGCTGTCGGCGGCTGCTGTTCCGTCAGAGAGAAAGAGGACGTGACAGCGTGGCAATTCGTCCGTGCCTTTGACGACGGTCACGGTGATGGCGCGTCCGCCGACCACCTCGGTCCGCGTCAGGTTTCTCAGGAGGGTCCCGAGCGAATCGCGGCCGGCGACGCAGAGCCGCATCGGTGACACCGGTGATTCGAACGCGGTCGGCGGCCAGGTGACGAATTGCAGGAAGTTGAAGAGGTAGGCGGCCTTGACGTCGTATTCGGTGACCTGCGCCGCTGTCGGTCTGGCGCTGGCGAGCGCGACGACCAGGACGAGCAGCGCCCGCAGCCAAGTACGCAAGGCGATCAGTATAGATGCCGACCGCCTCACGGACCGTAGACGCGCGGGCATTAGGGATGTCCCTTGCAATCGAGCGACGAGGCAGCCTCGCGATCTCGTCACGTCCGCGCGCGGAACCGTTCGATAGAATGCGGTGAACGCAGACTTCAGGATGAAGCATGCGATTACCGTACGTGCTCGCTGCCGTATTGCTCACCGCCACCCTTAGCGGGGGTTCGCAGACCGTCGCCGATTCGGCGACGCTGTCAAAGGCGGAGCTCGGTCAGCGGTTCCTCCTGCAGGTCAGCTACGAAGAGCCGAGCGCGCATCAGGACTTCAGGACCAGCCGCAGCCGCATCGTCTCCTTTCAGCGTGAGGGCGACCACCTGCGGATGATCGACGTCTCGGACATGCGCGCGGGCGGCGTCGCGCCGGTACTGGCGATCGTTCCGATTCGGCAGGAAACGTCCAGTTCCGTCGATGCTGATCTGAATGCCGGGTTCGACGCGGTTGCGTCCGAGGAGGATCGAACCGGCGAAGACTATTACGGGCGCATCGATCGGCACGATAACAGCGGACTCCGGCTCGTCGAACGCACGGCCGTGTCGATTTCCCGCCACGGGGCAACACTGGTGTTCGACCAGGCGGCGCGGACCGACGATGGCCAGCGGATCGTCGTCCACTATTACCTGACCCCGTATCGCCCCTCTCCAGATTTCCGGCCGTTCGAAATGGAGAACCTGCGGCGCTTCGGCTTCTACGAGACCTATCCGCAATGGCGCGACGGCCGCTGGGTGCTCTATGCGATGAAGTTCGGCGTGCACGAGCCGATCGTCTTCGCCCTGTCGTCGGCGATCCCCGAGGCCCGTCGCTCGGCGGTGCGCGACGGCGTGTCGTATTGGAATCGGGCGTTGGGGCGATCGCTGATCAGAGTGATCGATGCGCCGCGCGACGTTCGTGCGCCGAGCCCGGACTACAACGTCATTCAGTGGGCGATGTCGGGCGACTACGAGTCCACGTCATACATTCAGAGCGACCCGTTGACCGGACAGATTCTGCACGCGCACGTCTTCGTCCTGCCCGAGACGATGATGGAGGGCGATCTGCAGGAACAGAACGACCACCTCCGCTACATCGTCGCGCACGAAATCGGCCATGCGCTGGGCCTGCGGCACAATTTCGCCCCGGGCCAGCCCGCGACGGTCATGGACTACTTCAAGCTGCCGCAGATGCTGCGGATCGGCCGGGATATTCGCGCCGGTAAGCCCGCGCTCCCGTACGACCGCGCAGTCATGCAGCATGTCTATCTGGGTGTTCCCCTCGATCTGGACACGCTGCCGGCGTTCTGCACCGACAGCCAGCCGGGCTGCGTGCCGTTCCGCTCGATGCCCAGAGAAACCGAGGGCATGCGCGGCGGCGCCGACGTCGACAAGCCTGTTCCCAAGGACTGAGGAGCGCATGGCCCCTCCACGATTTCCCACGCGCGGGATCGGCGCCCTCCTCGGATCCGGACTGCCGCTGAAGATGCTCTCGCATGATGTTCGTCACGCCATTCGCGACCTGATTCGGGCACCCCGCTTCGCCCTCGTCGTCATCCTCGCGTTCGCGATCGGCATGGCGGCAACGACGGTGATGTTCAGCGTCGCCTACGGAGTGCTGTGGCGGCCCCTGCCGTATCGCGATGCCACGCGTCTCGTCCTGGTGCAGCGCGAGCAGCAGTTGGCCGGCGCGCACCAGCCGATCCCCGCGCTGTTCTTCACCGGTGACGACATGGCGGCGTGGCAGAGGCTGCACTCGTTTGCCTCCGGCGCGTTCTACTCGACGGACGTCGTCGCGCTCGCCACCGGCGATGGCCCAGAGGTCCTCGACTCAGCAATCGTCTCGGGCTCCTTCTTTGCCACGATTGACGGCCCGCTGGCGGCGGGTCGCACGCTCGGATCGACTGACGCTGCCAGCCCCGTCGTGGTGATCAGCGAGCGCCTCGCGCGACGCCGGTTCTCATCGCCGGCGGCGGCAATCGGCGGATCTCTGGATTTGTCGTCACGCGCGTATCAGGTGATCGGCGTGACCGCTGCCGACTTCCGGTTCCCGGCGGCGACCACCGACGTCTGGATGCCAGCGGGATTCGCGCAAACCGTGAACACTCGGTGCTGTGGCCTCAGCCTGGTGGCGAGGTTGAAGGACGACGCGGGCATCGCGGCTGCCCGCGACGAAGCGGTAACGATGGCCAGGCTGTCGCGATCGGGATCGCCCGCAGGATTGCTCGTGCACGTCGTCGGCCTGCAGGACGCACTTGTCGGCGCGTCGCGTCCGGCGCTGTTGATGCTGTTATCGGCTGCCGGACTGCTCCTGGTTGTCACGTGCCTGAACGTCATGGCACTCCTCTCGGCGCGGCGGGTCGGGCGAGCGCGGCAGGCGGCGCTTCGACTCGCACTCGGCGCGTCCCGAGCGCAGCTCGTGCGGCACTCTCTTGCGGAGGCGGCAGCGCTCGCGACCTGCGGAGCTCTTGCCGGACTGGGCGTGGCGGTACTCGCAGTACGAGCGCTGAAAGTGTGGAACCCCCCTGGCATCCCGCGACTCGACGCCGTACACGTCGATGTTCCCGTCCTGATCTTCTCCGCCGTGATCGTGGTGATCGCCGCGTGCGCAACCGGCGTGCTGCCACCGCTGCAGCACGCGGATGTCATGCTCGCCTTGCGCGCTCCCGCCGAGACCGCATCCCCGACGCGGACGGGTCGCCGCAAATACGACGTGCTGTGTGGGGCGCAACTCGGCGTCTCGCTCGTGCTGCTGGTCGGCGCGCTGATGCTGGGCCGGAGCCTGTTCCGTCTGCTGGGCACGGATATCGGCGTGCACGGCGCGCGAGTGGTGACCGCGTCGCTCGACCTGGCGTTCGGCGCGCACCCAACTGACGCACAGGTGCTGCAACGCGTGGACGCGATTCACAATCGGCTTGCTGCGTTGCCGGGGGTGCAAGCCGCGGCGGTCGGAACCTCGCTGCCGCCGGCGAGCAGCCGCATACGACTCACGTTGAAGCGAGCCGGTGACGAGGTGGACTATCAGGCATCCGGAGTCGCGGTCACGCCAGACTTCTTTCGCGCCTTCGGAATTCGCTTCATCCGTGGACGCTTGTTCACGGCGTCGGACGATCTGCAGCATCCGCAGGTGATGATCATGAGCCGCGATACGGCAAGGCGGTTCTTTGGCGATCGTGATCCGATCGGCCAGACGATGAGGCTGCCGGTGGTCCGCGACGGGGTACAGGGCGTCGAGACGATGACGCTCGTGGGGATCATCGACAACGTCAAGTACTCAGGCCTTGGCGCGGCGGCGGATGATGCGGTGTATCGTCCGTTCACGCAGCAGCCATGGAACTCGGCGTACGTGGTGGTCCGGACCGCTGGTGATCCGACGCCGTTCGTCGAGACGCTTCGTCGCGAAATCCATGATGTCGATCCGGGCGTCGTCGTCTCGCAGGTGCGCACGCTCGACAGCGTCGTGTCGGATGCTGCGGCGCAACCGCGATTCCGTACGGAACTGCTCGTGGGCATTGCAGGTCTCGCGCTGACGCTGGCCCTCATCGGCTTGTACGGCGTCGTCACGTATTCGGTGTCGCAGCGCCGGCGCGACATCGCGGTGCGGGTGGCACTGGGTGCGACCCGTCAGAACATCGTGCGGATGATCCTTCGCCAGGGATTGGTGGTGGCGACGGCGGGCGCGGCGGCGGGAGTCGCCGTCGCGCTCGCCCTGTCGCGGTTGCTGTCCGGACTGCTGTACGGTGTGGCGCCGACCGACCCGGTGTCATTCGCGGGAGCGGTGATCCTCCTGCTTGGGGTGTCGCTTGTTGCCACCGCGATTCCGGCGTGGATGGCGGCGAGGGTGGATACCGTCGGCGCGCTGAGGAGCTGATCGGGGGCAGGTCGTGTCGGACACGACGCGGCGCAGCGCAGACGGCGCAGTGCCGACGCGCAGGGCTGGACCGGCTGTCCGTGGCACACCCGTGCCAGGTGGCGGACCGTCCTGAAGGTTGGCCTTTACGAAGAAACTACGGAGCGCCGCACTGCGGCGTACGTAGAGGCCGGCGTTCAGGGTGGTCGTCCGAGATCAGCTATGGCGCGACCGCTGTTCGCAGGTGGCGAACGGTCTGTTGCGTTTCGTTCAACGTCTGCTGAGTGCTTGCGAGGATGTGCTGCGCGTCCTCGGCCATCTGTTCCGCCTGCTGCAGTCCGCGATCGAGCTTCCGGCGGGCCGCCTGCACGGCCGCAACCGCGAACGACGTAGCCGTAATCGCCGCCGCGGTGATGGCTGTCCATTTGATGAGTCTCGCCATGATGAACTCCTGTGGCTGTGTCGGTTCATGTTCCGTGCCGGACACGCGGTCCTTGCCTCCAGCCGTGCGATGACGATTGCACCCTGACTGCGCCGCAGGAATTCGCTATCGTCACGCTCGTGCGGTAGCGCTTCCCGCATCCGGGGATCGGCGAGGATGCGTGCATCGACTGCCCGTCGCGGCGAGGCCGATGGTCGCCGAGCGGTCCTCCTTCCCGAAGCCGGCTCGTGGTCACGAAGCAATCGCTCGGGCATCACGACGCGCACGACGGGATGCTGCCTGTAACGTAATCACAGGCCGACCTGAAGGTCGGCCTCTACGACCGAGGGTCGGCCTCTATTGAAGGTCGGCCTCTGCGAGCGAGGGTCGGCCGCGAGGACTGAGGCTGGCCGCTACACTTTTCCCCACGTTCGCATAAACTCTGAGGCTTTGGGAGTCCGCCGCCGGATCCCCTGGGGAGCATCAGAGCCGCTATGCCAGTCGTCTCACTGCCGGAGATCATGGACCGGGCGTTCCAGAAGCGCTACGGTGTGGCCGCCTTCAATACTGTCGATGACATCACGATGCACGGTGTCATCCGCGCTGCCGAACAGTCGCGTTCTCCGCTCATCATCCAGATCTCGGTCAAGACCGTGAAGTTCTGGGGCGCAGAAGTCGTCCACGACATGTTCACGGACATGGCTGGCCGGGCGACGGTCCCGATCACGCTGCACCTGGATCACTGTCCCGATCCCGAGGTCGCCAGGTCGTGCCTGCGCGTCGGCTGGAACTCGGTGCTGTTCGACGGTTCAGGCATGAGCTTCGATGAGAACCAGCGCCTCACCAAGGAGATCGTCAAGTTCGCGAACGGACTCGGTGCGGCGGTCGAAGGCGAGGTCGTCGCCGTGGCCGGCGTCGAGGATGGCATGGGCAGCGACGACGAAGGCGGCCTGCCTCCGATCGAGAAGGAGCTCGAGTTCATCGAGGACACGGGCATCTACTGCTACGCACCGCCAATCGGCACCGCCCATGGCTTCTACAAGGCGACGCCGCGCATCCGCTACGACCGCATGGAGCGTCTGGTCAAGCAGACGAACATGCCCATGGTCCTGCACGGTGGCACCGGTCTGAACACCGAGGTCTACGAACGGCTGATCGCGCTTGGCGCCGCCAAGGTCAACATCTCGACGCACCTGAAGAAGACCTACGCCGACGCCTTTCGCACGTACTTGGAGAAGAACCCGACCCAGTACGACCCGCTCAAGCTGATTGGCGCGGTGCAGAACAACGTGACCGAGATGGCCACGCAGTTCCTCAAGACGTTCGGCAGCGAAGGCCAGGCATGAGCCGGGCGCTCATCTTCGACTGCGACGGCGTGCTGGCCGACACCGAGCGTGACGGCCACCTGGTCGCGTTCAACCAGATGTGGCGCGAGCAGGGCGTCAACTGGCAATGGACGGTCGAGCAGTATGCCGAGAAGTTGAAGATCGGCGGCGGCAAGGAGCGCATCGCCAGCCTGGCGCGTGACGCCGACTTCCGCGCCGCGTTCGCCGTGCCCGATTCGGAAGACGCGTGGCTCGCGATCGTGGCCGGCTGGCACAAGCGCAAGAGCGAGATCTTCAAGGAGCTCGTGATGTCGGGCGCACTGCCGGGCCGTCCCGGCGTCAAGCGCATCACACGCGACGCGCTGGAGCGCGGCTGGACGCTGGCGGTCTGCTCGACCTCGGCGCAGGCCTCGGTCGAAGCGGTACTCGACGCCGTGGTCGGACGCGACCTCGCCCGCCGCTTTGCCGGCGTCTTCGCGGGCGATATCGTCAAGGCGAAGAAGCCTGCGCCGGACATTTACAACTACGCGGCCGATCACCTTCACCTCGCCCACGGCGACTGCGTCGTCGTCGAGGATTCGCGGAACGGCCTGCGCGCCGCCGATGCCGCCGGCATGGCGTGCGTCGTCACCTACAACGCGCTGACGCAGAACGAAGACTTTTCGGAAGCGGCGCTGGTCGTCTCGAGTCTTGGCGATCCGGATGGCGAGCGCGCGACGGTGGCCGCGAACCGTTCGTCGGCGCGGCCGTCGGACGTGATCACCATCGACGATATCGACGCTGTTCTGACCAGCGTCTCGACTCATTGAAGCTGCGCTGCCCGCCCGGAGGTACCCATGTCCAGCATTGACGCTACCGAGCTGTTCATCCGGACGATTGCCGACGTCGCGATCGGCAACGAAAAGTATTTTGCCGATCTCGATGGCGTGTGCGGCGACGGTGACTTCGGCATTTCGCTCGCCTCCGGTTTCTCGAAGGTGATGGAGCAGTGGGACGCGCTCGATCACTCGACGACGGGTTCGCTCCTCAAGGGTGTCGCCACCACGATTGCCAGCCGCGTCGGCGGGGTATCGGGCGCGATTTGGGGCACCGCATTCCTGCGGGCCAGCGTCGCCGCCGGGACGAAGACCGAGCTGACGATCGACGACATCGTGGCGATGCTGACGTCGGCGACCGAAGGCATGAAGAAGCGCGGCCAGTCCGATCTTGGCGACAAGACCCTCCTCGACGCTTTCGTACCGGCATGGGAAGCGTTCGCTCAGGTGGCGCGCGCCGGCGGTGGCACGGCCGCGGCGCTGCAGGCCGCGAGCGTGACCGCCCGTGAGAAGACCGAAGAGATCAAGCCGTGGGTGGCCAAGCGTGGACGCGCCTCGTACACCGGCGAGCGCAGTTGCGGCACCTATGATGCCGGTTCGGTGGCCGTTGCCATGATGGCCGAGGCCCTCGCGGACGCGTGGTCCCGGCCGATTTCCGTTGCGGAGAGGGGCGTCTAATGAAGAAGTTCGTGAACGATCCGAAGCGGTTCGTGCCCGAGATGCTGAAGGGAATTGCGCTCGCCAATCCCGACACCATCAAGTACGTCCCGGAGTTCAACCTGATCATGCGCACGGATGCGCCGCGCGCCGACAAGGTCTCGATCATCCAGGGGTCAGGCTCGGGGCACGAGCCGGCGCACGTCATGATCGTCGGCCGCGGCATGCTCGATGGCGCCTGCCCCGGCGACGTCTTTGCCGCCCCGCCGATGGACTACGTCGTCGGCGCGTCGAAGCTGCTCAACTCGCCGAAGGGCATCCTGCACATCGTCAACAACTACAGCGGCGATCGGATGGCCTTCGAGATGGCCACCGAGATGCTCGACGCCGAAGGCATCACGGTAAAGACGCTGTTCGTGGACGATGACGTGGCGGTGCAGAACAGTACGTATACGGTGGGCCGGCGCGGTGTGGCCGGCAACTTCTTCGTGATCAAGGCGCTCGGCGCCGCGTCCGAGACCGGCGCGTCGCTCGACGATCTGATCGCGCTTGGGCAGCGGGTGAACGCGGCGACGCGATCGATGGGCATGGCGCTGACCGGTTGCACGCCGCCGGCAAAGGGCACGCCGATCTTCACGCTCGCCGAAGACGAGATGGAAATGGGCGTCGGCATTCATGGCGAACCCGGCCGTGCCCGCAAGAAGTTCGTGAGCGCCAACGAGATCGTCGACGAGATGGTCGAAGCGATCGCCGCCGATCGCAAGCCGACCGCTGACGGCGGCACGTCGGCGCCGGCGTTCGGCAATGGCGACGAAGTCGCGCTGATGGTGAACGGTCTCGGCGGCACGCCGATCTCCGAGCTGTACGTGCTGTACGCGCGCGCCCACGAGCAGGTGCAGAAGCGCGGCCTGAACGTGTGGCGCAGCTATGTTGGCGAGTACTGCACGTCGCTCGAGATGGCCGGCGCGTCGGTCACGCTGTGCAAGGTCGACGATCAGCTGAAGAAACTGCTCACCGCCCCGGCGGAAGTCCCCATCCGCGTTTTCTAGTCACAAACGACACCCGACGAACACGACGCTCACGACGGTCACGACGACAGGTTCAGGCAACATTGAACCCGTCGTGGCCGTCGCTTGCCGTCGTGCCGTCGTGGCTATCCTTTTCGCGGCGGTCTCTCCGGTGGAACGCCGGGCCCCTGCATTCCTCCCGATCGATGACATGATCGCGCGCATGGGCTCATCCACCCGGCACGCGGCCGACCGGCACGACGTCATTCGTGTCCGGGGAGCGCGCGAGAACAACCTGAAGGACGTCAGCCTCGACATCCCGAAACGGCGGCTGACGGTGTTCACCGGCGTGTCGGGGTCGGGCAAGTCGTCGCTCGTCTTCGGCACGATCGCGGCGGAATCGCAGCGGCTGATCAACGAGACCTACAGCGCCTTCGTGCAGGGATTCATGCCGACGCTGGCGCGCCCCGAAATCGACGTCCTCGAGGGGCTGACGACCGCGATCATCGTCGACCAGGAGCGGATGGGCGCCAATTCCCGTTCGACCGTCGGCACCGTGACCGACGCCAACGCGATGCTGCGCGTGCTCTTCAGCCGGTTGGCCAGGCCATCGATCGGTCCGTCGACCGCGTACTCGTTCAACGTCCCGACGCGCAAAGCGAGCGGCGCCATGAACGTGGAGAAGGGCGAGGGCAGGCGCGTCGTCGTCCGCGAGGTCGTCTACCAGGGCGGCATGTGCCCGCGATGTGAAGGGATGGGATCGATCAACGACATCGATCTCTCGCAGCTGTTCGACGACAGCAAGTCGCTCAACGAGGGAGCGCTGACGATTCCGGGCTACACAGCCGACGGCTGGAACGTCCGGATGTTCGCGGCGGCCGGAATCGACCCGGACAAGCCGATCCGCAGGTTCACGAAGGCGGAGCGGCACAAGTTCCTGTACGAGGAGCCGACCCGGGTCAGGTTCAACAACATCAATCTCACCTACGAAGGCCTGGTCCCGCGGATCAAGAAGTCGTTTCTGTCGAAGGACGTCGACGCGCTGCAGCCGCACAACCGTGCGTTCGTCGAGCGTGCGGTCACGTTCTCGGTGTGTCCCGAGTGCGGCGGCACAAGGCTCAATGAGGCCGCGCGCTCTTCGACAATTGCCGGAAAGAACATCGCCGACGTCTGTGCGATGCAGATCAACGACCTTGCCGAGTGGATCCGCGGGCTGAAGGAACCGTCCGTGGCGCCGCTGTTGACGACGCTGCGGGAGACGCTCGAGTCGTTCGTGGAGATCGGCCTCGGATATCTGAGCCTCGATCGGCCATCGGGCACGCTGTCGGGCGGCGAAGCGCAGCGCACCAAGATGATCCGGCATCTCGGATCGTCATTGACCGACGTCACCTACGTGTTCGACGAGCCGACGATCGGGCTGCACCCGCATGACGTGCAGCGCATGAACGACCTGCTGCTGCGGCTTCGCGACAAGGGCAACACCGTGCTCGTGGTCGAGCACACGCCTGACACCATCGAGCTGGCCGATCACGTCGTCGATCTCGGCCCGGGCGCAGGGACGTCCGGCGGCGACGTCGTGTTCGCCGGAACGGTCGACGGGTTGCGAGCCAGCGGCACGCTCACCGGTCGTCACCTCAATGATCGCGCCACGCTGAAGTCGTCGGTGCGGAGGCCGTCGGGCGTGATGAAAGTGCGCGGGGCGAGCACGCACAATCTCAAGAACGTCAACGTCGACATTCCGCTCGGCGTGCTCGTGGTGCTCACCGGCGTGGCGGGATCGGGCAAGAGCTCGCTGATTCATGGGTCGGTGACCGGCCGCGACGGCGTCGTCTCGGTGGACCAGACCGCCATCCGCGGCTCACGGCGCAGCAATCCCGCGACGTACACAGGCCTGCTCGATCCGATCCGCACCGCGTTCGCGAAGGCGAATGGCGTCAAGGCTGCCTTGTTCAGCGCCAATTCCGAGGGTGCGTGTCCGACGTGCAATGGCGCCGGCGTGATCTACATGGATCTCGCGATGGTGGCTGGCGTGTCGACACTGTGTGAGGACTGTGAAGGTCGGCGATTCCAGGCGTCGGTGCTCGAATATCGATTCGGCGGCCTCAACATCGCTGAGGTACTCGACCTGCCAGTGGACGAGGCGCTCGGTTTCTTGGGCAGCGGCAAGGCGAGGACGCCGGCCGCGCACGCCATCCTGCAGCGCATGGCCGATGTGGGACTCGGATATGTCCGGCTCGGTCAGCCGCTCACCACGCTCTCTGGTGGCGAACGCCAGCGGCTCAAGCTGGCCACGCACATGGGGAGCGACGGTGGCATCTACGTCCTCGACGAGCCGACGTCGGGACTGCACCTGGCCGACCTCCAGCAGTTGCTCGGGCTGCTCGATCGACTCGTCGACTCCGGCAAGTCGGTGATCGTGATCGAACACCATCAGGCGGTGATGGCCCATGCCGACTGGATCATCGACCTCGGGCCGGGCGCGGGTCACGACGGCGGACGGATCGTGTTCGAGGGCACGCCGGCGGATCTCGTGGCGGCGAACTCGACGCTGACCGGTCAGCACCTCGCGGTATTCGTTGGCGGTCGTGTGATCCCTCGTAAGCGCCAGGCCAGCGCGGCGCGGACCGATCGCCATCGTCCTACCGCGAGCCGCGCGAATCGCTGACGCGCACATCAGGTTCCGTCTTTCCGTCAGCGGCGTCGTTCTGGCAACCTCGGCCGCGGCCACCGTCAGGCCTCACGAACGAAGAGTTATAGTGACCGCACCGCGCGTCGCGCTGCCTCAAACTCGAGGATCGGATTGCGATGAGCCAAGGAGCGTTGCGTGCCGCACGCGGAGACCGGCGATGTTTCGGTCGCTTCATCCGGAATCGACGGACTCGATGACATCCTCGCCGGCGGCTTCGTCCGCCGCCGCCTTTATCTGGTCGAGGGCGTTCCGGGGTCCGGCAAGACGACGCTGGCCATGCAGTTTCTCCTGGAAGGCGTGAAGGCGGGTGAGCCGGTCCTGTACGTGACGTTGTCGGAAACCGCCGAAGAGCTCGGCGCGGTGGCCGGATCGCACGGCTGGTCGCTTGACGGCATCAACATCCGTGAGCTTGCCCCTGCCGAAGGCGCCCTCGACGCCGACGAACAGAACACGCTTTTTCATCCGTCGGAGATCGAGTTGGCGGCCACCATCAAGTCGATCCTCGGCGACGTCGAGCGGTTGAGGCCATCGCGCGTGGTGTTCGACTCCTTGTCGGAGTTGCGCCTCGTCGCCGGCAATGCCTTGCGCTACCGCCGCCAGATTCTTGCCCTGAAGCAGTTTTTCGCGACTCGTGACTGTACGGTGATGCTGCTCGACGACATGACGGCCACCGATCACGATCTGCAGATGCGGAGTATCGCGCACGGCGTCGTGCTGCTCGAGGTGCTGCATCCGGAGTACGGTGCCGAACGCCGCCGCCTGCGCGTGCTGAAGTACCGCGGCGTGAACTTCCGCGGCGGTTTCCATGATTTCCGGATCAATCGCGGCGGTCTCGTCGTGTTTCCCCGCCTGGTGGCGGCCGAGCACCGGCAGCGGGTGATCCGGCGCAAGCTCGCCAGCGAAATCACCGAGCTGGACGCGCTGCTGGGCGGCGGCATCGAGGAGGGCACGAGCACGCTCATCCTCGGCGCCGCCGGCACCGGTAAGTCCACGCTCGCGGCTCAGTTCGCCGCCGCCGCGGCGGCACGCGGCGAGCCGTCGGCGCTGTTCGTGTTCGACGAGAGTCCATCCACGCTGCTGCTGCGGTGCGAGCATTTGAACGTCGATCTCGCGCGCCATGTCGAGTCGGGGATCGTGTCGCTGCAGCAGGTCGATCCCGCCGAGCTCACGCCGGGCGAATTGATTCATCTGATCCGCGCCGCCATCAGCACGCACGGCGCGAAGGTCGTTATCATCGACAGTCTCAACGGCTATTTGAACGCGATGCCGGCCGAGCGGTACCTGACGATTCAGTTGCACGAGCTGTTGATGTACCTCGGGCAGATGGGCGTGGCGACGATCCTCGTCGGGGCGCAGCAGGGTTTGATCGGCAGTCAGATGACGACGCCGGTGGATGCCAGTTATCTGGCCGACGCCGTGGTGTTGATGCGCTACTTCGAGCATCGCGGCGAGGTGCGTCAGGCGATCTCGGTGATGAAGAAGCGCGGCAGCCGTCACGAGCGCACGCTGCGCGAATTCAGGCTCGATGACGGCGGGATTACCGTCGGCGAACCGCTGCGCGATTTCAGGGGCGTCCTGACAGGCGTCCCCGAATACGACGTGAGCGCTCCCCTGGAGCGCGGGGGCGCATGACCGCAGCCGATTCCGGACCGGATCGTCGTCTGTTGTTCCTGGCCGGCACCACCAAGGATGGCGCGACGGCGCAGGCCATGCTCTCGCCGCTCGGAATCCGCGTCGACGTGTGCCGCAGCTTCGGCCAGTTGCTGCGCGAGATGGTAGTGGGCGTCGGCGCGCTGCTGCTGCCGGAGGAAATCGCGTCGGTTCGTGACAAGACGGCGCTGCGGCGGTTGCTGGCGCAGCAGCCACCATGGTCGGATGTGCCGATTCTGATCCTGACGCGGCCGGGTGCGGACTCGGAGGAATCGGCCGAGGCCGTGCGCACGCTCGGCAATGTGACGTTGCTCGAGCGACCGATGCGCGTCGCCACGCTGGTCAGCACGGTCCGCACGGCGCTTCGTGCGCGCGAGCGCCAGTACCAGATTCGGGAACACCTCGAGCGGCGCGCGGCGTCGGAAGCCGCGCTGCGGGAAGCGGACCAGCGGAAGGACGAATTCCTCGCGACGCTCGGACACGAGCTGCGCAACCCGCTGTCGCCGCTCCTGACGGCAACACAGCTCCTCAAGACCTCGGGGCTGAACGACCCGGTCGTCACCCGTGTCAGCACGGTGATGGAACGACAGATTCGGCATCTCGTCCGGCTGGTCGACGACCTGCTCGAGGTCTCCCGCATTACCCGCGGATTGATCGAAATCCGGCGTGAGCCGCTCGATCTCGTGACCGTCATCCAGACGGCCATCGAGAGCACGCGACCGCTGCTCGACGCCGCCAGCCACACCCTGTCGATCGACCTTCCGCCCGAGCGCGTCATCGTGCACGGCGACGGCGTTCGCCTGACGCAGGTGTTCATCAACCTGTTGACGAACGCGGCGAAATACACCGACGCCGGCGGTCGAATCGTGTTGCGATTGACGCGGGAGCGTGGTGTGGCCCTGGTCTCGATCCGTGACAACGGCATTGGCATTCCCGCGAACCAGCTCGCCGCCGTGTTCGACATGTTCACGCAGGTCGATCGATCGAATCGCCGGGCGCAGGGCGGCCTGGGGATCGGCTTGACGCTGGTGAAGAGCCTGGTCGCGATGCACGACGGCCGCATCGAGGCGCGCAGCGAAGGACCCGGCCGCGGCAGCGAGTTCGTGCTCCAGCTCCCGACGATCGACGCGCCAGTCGCGCATTCCGCCGGGAAACCGCTGACGCCGTTTCCGCACCAGCGGATCCTCGTGGTCGACGACAACACCGACGCCGCCGAGACGCTCGGCGAACTGCTGGCGCGGCTAGGCGCGACGGTCCGCGTGGTCCACAGCGGCCGCGCGGCGCTGGACGCCATCGGCCCGTTCGCTCCCGATGCGGTCCTCGTGGACATCGGCATGCCTGGCATGGACGGCTACGAGGTGGCGCGCCAGATTCGCGCGTCCGGCGGTGCCGGCAGGCCGGGCTCCGCCGAAGGCGGACCCGGTGCGCAGCCCCTGCTCATTGCCCTCACTGGCTGGGGACAGGAGTACGACCGGCAACGCTCGGCCGCCGCCGGTTTCGACCACCACGTCGTGAAGCCGCCGGACATCGAGCGCCTCGGGCAGCTCCTGGTGGCCGCCGGCGCTCATGAACACCCGCAGCCTCAAATCCGCTAGCGCACCGACCTGTCCTTCGCGAGACCGCGGACGTCATGGCCGCACACTCGGATCAATAGAACCGCTTCAGGTCCATTCCCTTGTACAGACTGGCGACCTGATCGGCATAGCCGTTGAACAATTGCGTGCGCATGCTGCGCGTCGCCGCCGGCAACCGCACCTCCATGGCCTGGCTGTGACGTGGATGATCGACGGCCGGATTGACGTTTGAATAGAAGCCGTACGCCTGCGGCCAGTTCCGCATCCAGGATGTGGTCGGCGCCTTGTCGACGAAGCGGATCCGCACGATCGACTTCGCGCCCTTGAAGCCGTATTTCCACGGTACGACCAGGCGCAGCGGCGCGCCATTCTGGTTCGGCAGTGTTTCGCCGTAGACGCCGACCGCGAGAATCGTCAACGGGTGCAGCGCTTCGTCCAGGCGCAGGCCCTCGACGTACGGCCACTCCAAAACGTCATCGCGTTGTCCGGGCATCGCGGCCGGATCGTGCAGGGTGGTGAACTCGACGAACTTTGCCGCCGACGTCGGCTGTACCTTGTTGACCAGGCTGGCGAGCGGGAAGCCGACCCACGGGATCACCATCGACCAGCCTTCGACGCATCGATGGCGATAGATCCGATCCTCGAGCGTCTGACCTTTCAGGATGTCGTCGAGCGTGAACGTCCCCGGCCTTGCGCAGGCGCCGTCGACACGCACCGTCCACGGCTCGCGCGGCCGCCATCGCGGTGCGTAGCGCGCCGGATCGTCTTTGCCCGTGCCGAACTCATAGAAGTTGTTGTAGGTCGTGACCTGCTCCCAGGTGTTGGGCCGCTCGGTCGTGCTGAGATCGCTGTGCGTGGTCGTCAGTTTCCGGCCGTGCGTCGCTGGAGCCTGCGCATCGGCGGCCGTCGCGGAGAATCCGATCCCTGCCGAGACGAACGCCTGAATGAACGCCCGGCGGTTCACGTACACCGCACGACTCGTGATCTCGGAACTGCGAATCTTATCCATGGACGCTGATCTCCGCGGTCATGCGGACCTTGACCGGCTTCCCATCCTTTGTCGCTGGACTGAACCGCCATGCCTCGAACGCGCTCACCGCCGCAGCGTCAAGGTCGCTGCCCCCGGACCGGAGGATGCGGACGATTCGTGGCGTCCCGTCCTCCTCGAGCACGACATCGAGCAGGACGCGACCGCCGGCGCCGCGATCGGACACGGGTCGCTGCGTGCGGATGACGCGTGGCGGCGTCACTCCAGGACCGACCTGAGTCGCCATGTCGTTGGCGATCAGTTCGTTGAGCGCTTCATTGCGCAGGCTGAAGGCCACGTCGACTTCCGCATCGACCGGAATCGCGCGTTCCTGGAGACGCGCCGGTGTGAATCGCCAGTGACGCACGGCGACGAGCGCGTTCTCGTCGAGGCCATATCCGAGATGCGACGTCACCCGAGCCGTGACCACGGTGCCGGCGGCGTCGAGGTGAATCTGCACGGTGACCACGCCCTCGATGCGTTGGGCGCGGGCGTCATCGCTGTAGAGGGGCGGGGTCGTATATTCCGACACGTGGGGCGTCTCGATCGGTGCGGGCCACGCCCCAATCACGCGCACCTCGCCGACCGGCGAACGCGACTGGTCGACAGGATCATCCAGCATCGAGCGCACGGCTGACGGTACGCGCGCGGGCAAGAGCTGCACTTCCGCCGCAAGAGCGGGCATGGTCAGGAACGCGACGCCACACGCGATCGCCGCGGCTGCTGCCGTCCACGTCGCGACGCGCGCGCGAGTGATCGGCGCTCGATTTGCGGCGACCGCCAGCACCCGAACGATGCGTGCCGACAGGTCGGAGTCGCGCGCCATTGCGAGACTGGTGGGCGGTATCGTGCGAATACGCGCGGAGCGAACGATCTCGAGCAGATCGGCCGCATAGTCGGCAGGCTCGATCCCGGTGCACAGCACCGCATCGTCCGCCGCGTGCTCGCTCTCGCGGCGCAGGGCGCCGCGTGCGACCCAGAACAACGGGTTGAACCAGAACACAGCGCACGCGAGTTCCGCGAGCATGTGGGTCAGCCAGTCGCGCCGGCGCACGTGCACCAGTTCGTGCGTGAGGACGGTTTCGAGCCGCACCCGTGACCACTGCCGCGATGCCGATGGCAGGACCACGCGCGGCGACCATCCCCAGGTTGCGGGGACGGCCAGGTCGTCGCCGCGCAGCAGGGCCACGGCGCCGTCGTTCAGCCCGACCCGCTGCGCCGACCGCCGCAGGCATGCGCACATGTCTGCGTCCGTGACCGGCGTGGCCCGTCGCCCGATCGCGTGAATTCGGCCAAGTCGCCAGGCCAGGATTGCCGTACACATGACGACGCCCAGCAGCCACGCGCTGTGTGCGAGGTCGAGCGGCGACCAGATCGCCGGTTCGAGACCGGCCGTGCGAACGATTACGTCGTCGGGATTCGATCCGGCGAGCGTCGAGACCGGGCGCGGCAGCGCGTGGACCAGCGTGTTGAACCACGCGGCGTCGGATGCAGGGATCAACCGGGCAAACAGGGGAATCAGCGAGGCGCAGGCCAGTGCCGAGGCCCACCACAGATGCCGTGCGGCCGCGGATCGCGAGCGCAAACGCGGAATGATGAGGCGCGCTCCCAGCAGCACGACGGTGGCGGCGATCATTTCCGGCGCCCCTTCCGTGCGTCCTGGACGAGCCGAGCCATCTGTTCGAGTTCCTCATCGGAGATCGCCGCGGGATCGTCGCGAATGAGTGCTTCGACGACCTGTCCGGGAGAACCGTCGAAGAACGTATTGAGCAGATGCTTCAGCGCCGACCGGCGGACGCTGGTCCGCGAAACGGCAGGCATGTACACGTAGCGCAACTGTTCTTCGGTGTGCCTGAGGTGCCCTTTGTCCTCGAGCACGCGCAATTGGGCGCGGACGGTCGAATAGACCGTGTTGCCGGACAACTCTGCCACGACCTCGTGAACCGTGGCGCGGCCGCGGCGGTGGAGGATGTCCATGATTTCGCGCTCGCGGCGGCTCAAGGCCGGGGTCGGCAGCTTCGGCATCGGTGTAAGTTTCTAGCATGATGCTAGAAATTTAAGCAACAAGAATCGGGTGGGCCGCCGGGGGAGGTCCTCGAGTGCCTGATGAAGGCCGATCGATGGCACGCGAGCGTCAGCGGCTGCTGGAGTGCGTGAGGGCGGTGGCGTACAGGCGGCGCCGGGTCTTGAACTGGAGTTGCTCGTAGAGCGCGATCGCCGAGCGGTTGTCGCTGATCACGTGGAGAAACGGCGTGATCCCCCGGCGTCCGAGATGGTGTACGAGATCGGCGATCAATACCTGCGCGTACCCCTTGCGCCGGTGCTCAGGATGAACGCACACGGCGCTGATCTCGGTGTGACCGGAAAGGCGAAGGCGTTCTCCAGCCATCGCCACCAGCTGACCGGCGACCCGAATGCCGATGTATCTGCCCAGCAGGTACGTGCGCGGGCCGAAGGGGCCAGGGCGGGTGAGGGTCGTCAGGCGCTGCATATCCGGAACGTCGGTGGCACCGAGCGGTAACACGTTCACGTCAACGGGCGACGGTTCGAGTGTCCTGGTCGCGACCATCTGGTGCATCGATCCAAGGACGGTCGCTTCGAGACCCTCAGGTGCCGCAACCGGAGCCGGAGCAAACAGAATCACCGGTGCGTCGGCTGGCACCAGCGCGCGCAGCGCCGCTCCGGCTTCGATCGAATCGTCGCTCACCGCGGCGAACGGAGCGATGTCCGACGGGTACCGTTTCGCCAACGGTCCACCCTCGGCGAACATCGCGTGATTGGTGTAGAGCGCCGCCAGGATCGGATAGTCGAGGCTCGTAGCGTCGATTCTCAGGGGTTCTCTCCGCTGCGAACGATCGTAATGGAGGTTGCGGAGGACGTGAGTGTCGTGCTCTTCGTCTCTTCGTTATCGCTGAAGCCAGGCGATCCCGCGCGTGCCTCCCGCAATCGTGGCCATCGGCGACCGTGCCGGAGCGGTACGCGTCGCGGTCTTTGGCGCGTGATGTTTCGCACGGCTGGTCCGCGGCACCGCCGCGTCGAGAGGAGCGGCCGAAGGCGCAACGTCCAGCGTCGAAATCTTTTGCGGAACCGCGCGTGGTTCCGCTGACGCCTCCGCCATGATGGCGGGCGCGGCGCTGGAGGCCACCAGGTCGCCGGGCACGGTTGCATCAGAGTGAATGGTGAACGCGCCGGCCAGAATCAACAGGAGCACCGCGGCGGCCACGGCGAACCGTGCCGCCGTGATGTCGCCCGGTCGCACCAGCGACGTTCGCAACTGCGTCCGGCGGTATTCGTATCTGAACACCCGTTGCTCGAGCGCACGCACGCTTCGACGGAGTTCGGCGATTTGTTCCGGACTCGCACGCCGCTCACGGCGTATGACCTTCGCGACGGCGGCTTTCCGCCGCGGATAGCGATGCTCCCGGCGCGTCACGCAACGCCAGTACAACGTCCGCAGCGTTTCCGCGTCATCGTCGGCGAAACGGGCGAGCGTCGCTCGAAAGCTCTCGCTCGCGGCGGCCGGCAGCTGCGGCCGGGGATCGCCACCGACCCTGAGCAACGCGCCCAGGAAGTCCGAAAGGCAGGACTCGTCATCATCTGCGCCAGCTCGTGCCTGGACCAGGAACACGACGTCGCCGCGCTCGGTCAAGGCGATGCCGGCGAGATCGGGTAACGCGAGAGGGCCGTGTACCGCTCGTTGGCGATCCCACTCGTGCGCCACCGCCAGCGTCAGCGTCGCCGCTTCACGCGGGGTGATGTGGTGATGGGTCAGTACGTCGGCAAGATTCACTCGAGGCTTCACATCTCGACTGATAGCCAGATCCGTTCCGCTCGGTTGCGTTCGCTCAGCTGGCCCGCGAGGGCTCCTTATCGTCGGGCTCTCTCGACGGGCGATCGCGCCGCGAATCATCTGCGGCCCGGGAAGTCGTCTCGTGGTGACGACGTTCAAGCGGCGGATCGACGTGAAGGTGGCGTCGCTCTTCCGTGGTGGCCCAATCTTCGGCAAGGAGCAGACGCGCCTGAGTCTCGGGCAGATCAATCACATCGCCGATGTGGTGCCCCTCGAGGCGAACACCGTCGATCTGCTCCGCGAACTTCTTCGTGAGGCGCACCTTCACAGTTGGTGACGGCAGCAAGGGCCGTGCCTGCATTGCTGAGGTAATCGAGCGACGAATTGTTATGCCTTTCATCCTTCAACTGTGAACCGTGAGTACCTCGTTGGGTAAACGCGCACCGACTTCTGCGGAAACGGTGATGCCGATGCTCAGCGGCCCGGGCCGACCTGAAGGCCGGCCTCTACGGCGACAGGGCCGTGGCGCGTGCGCTGCATTGGTTCGCCGAAGAGGCTCAGCGCGAGCGCAGCAGTGAGGTGCGGTGATGTTGAGGGGATTGATTCGCCTGGTGCTCGTTGTCGTGATCCTGATCGTGGTCGCCGCATTCTTCTTCGGCTACCACTGGGGTGGATCGCCCGTCGTCGGTCATCCGGATGCGTCGGTCGGCACGTCGGGCACGGCCAGCAGCGAGCGCACGGAACGAGCGCGCGAGACGGGAGCCAGGATCGGTGAGGAAGTCGCGGACAGCGCCGCACGCGCCAATGCCGCACTCGGCGAGACGAAGCTCACCGCGAAGGTGAAATCGAAAATCGCACTCGACGACACGCTCAAAGGTACGGCGGTGGACGTGCACACTGACGGTTCGACCGTCACGCTCTCCGGCCATGTGTCGTCGACGGCGCAGCACCAGCGCGTCGTGCAGCTTGCGCGCGAGACGGCGGGAGTGGCCGGCGTCGTCGACCATCTAGCCGTCCGCTGACGAGCTGTTCCTTCACTGGAGGCACGAATTGTGGACGTGCATGGCTCCTGTGGAGGGATCACCCATGCGCGACGTCAACCGTTTCGTCGGTGCGATGACGCTGGCGGTCACGATGACCGGCGGTCCGCTGATCGCGGGTGCGCAATCCGCGAAGCCGAAACCGCCGGCGAACCCGCCAGTCGCGGTGAATTCGGTAGTGCTGAAGGACTTTCAGCAACGGGTCGAGCACTACATCAAGTATCAGCGGGGGCTCGAAAAGGCCGTCGGTGCCGAGCAGAAGCCGGTGAACGACCCGGCCGAGATCAAGGCGAAGCAGGAAGCGCTCGCGAACACCATTCGCACTACGCGCAGGGACGCGAAGCACGGCGACATCTTCACGCCGGCGATTGCCGCCGAGTTCCGTCGTCTGCTCAATCCGGAAGTGAAGGGCCGGCACGCCGGTGAGGTCAAAGAGGAGTTGAAGGAAGACTTCGGTGAGGAAGGCGACGAGGGCAAGCCGAAGCCGGTGCCGCTGAAGGTGAACGCCAGGTACCCGGAAGGTAATCCGTTGCCGACGGTGCCCGCGAACCTGCTTGCGGCGCTGCCGACGCTGCCGAAGGACGTCGAGTACCGCATCATCAACAGGAACCTGATTCTGCGCGACGTCGACGCCAACCTCATCGTGGACTTCATCCCGAACGCGATCCGGTAGGAGGGAGGATCATGCGCCGTCTTGTCATTGCACTCGTAGTCGCCACGACCGGCACGCTCGCGATGGCGCAGGACCTGCGCCTGCCGAACAAGAACGGCTCGATCAAATTTGCCGTGATCGGCGACACGGGCACCGGCGACCGGCACCAGTTGGCAGTCGCGCAGCAGATCGAGGCCTATCGGAAGACGTTCCAGTTCCCGTTCATCATCATGGTGGGCGACAACCTGTACGGTGGCAGCAGCACGAAGGACTACAAGAAGAAATTCGAAGTGCCGTACCGGCCGCTGCTCGATGGCGGCGTGAAGTTCTATGCGTCGCTCGGCAACCACGACGATCCCAACGAGCGGTTCTACAAGCCGTTCAACATGAGCGGTGAGCGGTACTACACGTTCAAGCCGTCGCTGACGGCCAACGTCCGTTTCTTCGCGCTCGACAGCAACTACATGGACGAGACCCAGCTCCAGTGGTTCGAGAAGGAACTGGCGGCCAGCGGTTCGGACTGGAAGATCTGCTTCTTCCATCACCCACCGTACTCGTCCGGCGGATCGCACGGCTCGTCGACCGTGCTTCGCGAGCAGCTGGAACCGTTGTTCGTCAAGTACCACGTCAACGTGGTGTTCACCGGCCACGAGCACTTCTACGAACGCATCGCGCCGCAGAAGGGCGTTGTCTATTTCATTGCCGGAAGCTCGGCGAAGCTGCGCGAGGGCGACATCAATCCGTCACCGCTGAAAGCCGCTGGCTTCGATCAGGGGTACGCGTTCATGCTCGTCGAGATCGACGGCAACAACCTGTCGTACCAGACGATCTCCGACACGGGTAAGACACTCGATGCCGGCGTGGTGACGAAATCGAGCGACTCGAATCGGGTGATCGGGACGTCGGGCGGCGGACGGCAGGGGAACCCCGCTGGTGCGCAGCCGACCGACAAGAAACAATAGTGCTGTGACCGACCACGACGAGACCGACGAGGCGTTGGACGAGACACTCGAGGAGACATTTCCGGCCAGCGACCCGCCGGCGAATACCGTCGAAACCGGCGTTCATGTCGCGCAGGAGGGCGATCCCGCCAGGACTGCCCGCGCGAAGCCGGGCCCTTCGAGCGCGCCGCTGGTCGTGGACCACGTCGAAGCACAACAGTTCGAAGTCACCGTGGACGGCGAGGTTGGATTCCTGCAATACGAGCGGCGACCGGGCTCGCTCGTCCTGATGCATACCGAGGTGCCGCCGGCGCTGCGGGGCCGGCAGCTGGGCGATCTGCTGGCTGAAACCGCCATCGATCGGGCACACGCGGAGGGACTGCAGTTGGTCGTCGTCTGTCCGTTCGTGCGGGCCTATCTTCGCAAGCATCCCGAGAAACTGGCAAAAACGTAACCGGCAG
This sequence comes from Vicinamibacterales bacterium, assembly GCA_035496255.1. Taxonomy (GTDB): domain Bacteria; phylum Acidobacteriota; class Vicinamibacteria; order Vicinamibacterales; family UBA2999; genus Gp6-AA40. Next base: position 57,375 of record DATJEU010000071.1, on the reverse strand, counting down.
TGGATGCTCCGCCGACGCCGCGGGAAGAAATTTTTACATCACGCGATCCAGACTGCGCCGGCTCAACAACATAGAGGTGGCATACTTCGGCGTGGCGCTTGCTCGGTTCGAGCCGCACCCAGATCCGTTACATGTTGCACCGGTGGTTGGATGTCCTGATCGTGGCCGTCGCGGTCGTCGCGGTCCTGAGGACCCGATGGACGCTGCGGGCGGAGCGCCGGCGCCGCAATGCCGCTGAAGAAGCGGCGAGGCATGCCGACCGGCTCGCCGACCTGGCCGGCGCGTTCGCGCGCGTCCGGCGATCGGACGAGGCGCTCGATGTCGCGCTGCACGAAGCGCTGCACGCGCTCCGCGGCGACGCGGGCGCGGTCGGGACCCTGCAGGACGGCATACCCACCCTGACCCGCTCGGCCGGGTACGAAGATCGTCTCAAGAGCGCCGGCGAGCTGTTTCCGGCAGAGCACACGACCGATGCGGTGAACGGTCGCCACCCCCTCGTGATCGAGTCGGCGGGCGCACCAATCGCCTTCGTGCCGATCATCGCGCGGCGTGACGTGGCGGCGATCGTACGGATCGACTTTTCGCACCGGCGAACGCTGACCGAAGGCGATCACGCGCTGCTGGTGGCGGTGGCGGGTCACGCCGGCCGGGCGCTCGAGCGCACATCGGGACAGGAAGCCGATCATCGCGCGCGCGTAGAAGCGGAAACGCTCCGCGCACGGGCCGACCAGGAACTGGTTCGCCGGCAGCAGACCGAGCTGGCGTTGCGCGCCAGCGAGACGCGTTACCGCGCGCTTGCCACCCGCACTACCCGGCTTCACACGATGACGGCGCGGCTGTCGGAAGCCGTCAACACGCAGGCGGTCGCCGCCGCCATCGTCGAGCATGCGACCGTGGTCGTCGGCGCGAGCGCTGGCGACGTGCTGATGCTCGACGAAGCGCAGACACAGTTTCATGTGCTCACCTGCGCTGACGGTGACGGACATCAGCCGGACGCCGACCCGGCGGATTGCCTCGAGATCGAACCGGGTTTGTACGAAGTGGAAGCGGTCACGACGCACGCGCCGGTATTCGTCAGTTCGTGGGCCGAGGCCCAGGAGCGCTTCTGGCGGTCGGCATCGCGGGCGGCTGATGGCGGCTTCGAATCCTCCGCGGCGCTGCCGCTCGTGATCGACGGCGCCGTGGTCGGCGTCCTGCGGTTCGACTTCAGCGTCCCGGTCAATTTCGACGACGAGTATCGGACGTTGCTCGTGTCGGTGGCGCAGCACTGCACGCAGGCACTGGATCGCGCGCGCCTTTATGAATCGGCGCAGCGCGCGCGCAGCGAGGCCGAGGCGGCAAGCCGGCTGAAGGATGAGTTCCTCTCGATCGTGTCTCACGAGCTCCGCACGCCGCTCAATGCGGTGCTCGGATGGTCGGCGATGCTGCAGAAGACCGGGCTCGACGCGGCACTCGGCCAGCGCGCGGCAAGATCGATCCAGGACAACGCCACACGCCAGGCCAAGTTGATCGATGATCTGCTCGACGTCTCGCGGATCGCCGCGGGCATCGCCACGCTGGATCGCCAGGACGTGCAATCGGGCGAAGTCGTGGGCGCCGTGGTCGAATCGCTCACGCCGGTTGCGGCATCGAACGGCGTCGAACTGCACTTCTCCTGCGTTGAATCGGCCGTCGTCCGCGGGGACCGGCGCCGGCTGGAGCAGGTGCTCTTCAACATCATCGGCAACGCGCTGAAGTTCACACCGCGGGACGGCCGCGTCGACGTCACCACCCGCGTGATCGACGGCGCCGCCGACATCACGATCACCGACAGCGGCATCGGCATCGATCCGGCGTTCCTGCCGCACGTCTTCGATCGCTTCCGGCAGGCCGACAGCACGAGCACCCGCGCCTACGGCGGTCTTGGACTCGGCCTGGCGATTGCCCGTCAACTCGTGGATGCGCACGGCGGCTCGATCACCGCGTCGAGCGCCGGTAGCGGCGAGGGGGCATCCTTTCATGTGCGGCTTCCGCTTGCGTCCGGTGAGACGCGTGCCGCACGTGCCGAACAGCCGGCCGCACCTGCCCAGAAGGAGCCGGTGGTATGGACGCGGCTCGACGACGTGCGGGTACTGGCGGTAGACGACGAACCGGCCACGCTGGAACTGATGGCGTTTGCGCTGAAGCACTGTGGTGCCGACGTGACGACGGCGGCATCGGCGCCGGAGGCGTACGAGCGACTGCGCGGCTCGCGCTACGACGTGCTGCTGGCCGACATCGCGATGCCGGGCGAGGATGGATGTTCGCTGATTCGACGGATTCGCGCCAGCGGTGAGCCGCGGCTGGCGGCGCTGCCGGCGGCGGCAGTGACCGCGCACGCCGGCGCGGACGAGCGGCGTGAAATCCTGCAGGCGGGTTTCGATCTGCACCTGGTGAAACCGATCGCGCCCGACGAACTCGCGCGGGCCGTCAAGCAACTGGTCGCTCGTACAGCGATCGCATAATCGCGCGTGCGCGCCTTGGGGTGTGCTTTACACTGCCGGCTTCACGTGGCGTGCGGCCCATTCGGCGTTTTCCTGGAGTGATGCGCGCGTGCGCGGCAGCAATCGCAGAGTGCCCACCTGCCGCCACGCGATCGCCAGCACGATCAATCCGATCACCACGAGCACAGCGCCGATACCGGCGAAGACGCCGGCGAGCGGCCACTCGAACATCCGCGCGATCGCCCGTGTGATGCCGACCAGGATCCACACGCCGCCAATCCCGAGCGTGCCTGCCCCCGCCGCGATGAGCCCGGCGATCAGAAGTACCAGTCGTATTTCTTCGCGGACTTCAACGCGTGCCAGCGCGACTTCCTGGCGCACCAGCGTGCGGACGTCGCGCAGCACGTCGCCGATCAGTTCTCCGAACGAAGTATCGGCGTCCGGTCGAGCCGTCATGGCGATTTCGTTGTGCATCTTCGACGCCAGCGTGGCGCTCGCCCGACTGGCCAACATGGCGCGGGCCTTGTCAGGTCCGCGGGCCGCCTGACAAGGCTCGCCCCATGCATCAAGGTGGATAGATCTGCCGCCAGCGGAGCCGTGGTGGCGAATGTCCGGCGTGCACTGGTGCGCCGTACATCGCACCCGTAATCGATCCCATTGCCACTCCGACGGCAATGATCAACACGAACGGCCAGACGGGATCGGAACGGCCGAACGGCGCGACGATGGGGAAGTAGGCGTAGCCGTACCACGATGCTGCCCATGGCAGCAGTCCCACGACCGAGAAGGCGATGGTTCCTGTGAACAGACCGACCACGCCGCCCAATCCCCATCCGCCGCGGCCGGTGACGCACTCGAATACCGCCGCGCAGACAGCCGCAGTGATGACTCCGGCAACGACCATCACCGGCACGAGCGCGATCGCCACCCACGACAATTCCAACCAGCGCCCCAGTGATCCGCCGGCCGGCGACGACCAGTCCCACGGCGACACGCGGAAACCAAGCCGCCCGCCGATCAGCGCCACTGCAACTGCGGAGATCACGCCGGCAAGCACGCCGCCGCCGACGATCCTGCCGGTCCGCATCAGGGCGCCTCGTACCGCAATACGGCTTCGAACGCAGCGTCGTCCACGAACTCGAGCGATGACGTCCTGTGCCGCCAGATGGCCACGGCCGCGGTGCTCCCGATGACGAACGAAGCGGCGGCGAGATCCCAGAGCAGATCACTCGGAACCCAGCGCGAACGCATCGACGGAACTACGAGCCAGTACACGTCGGCGTAGTGGGCGATGAGCAGCCACGCGGCCAGACCGATCATGAGGGCGCGTGAACCACGCGCGGTGCGGAACAGCAGGACGAGAAATGGGAGCAGGAACGCCGTGACGACGAGCGTGGTGGTGAGCCCTCTCCACGGTGACGCGAACCGTACGACGTACCAGGAGACCTCTCGCGGCAGGCTTGCGATCCAGATGACGAAGAACTGCGAGTACCACAAGTAGGCCCACAGCAGGACGCACGCGAGCAGCAGTTGCCCAAGGCTCTGGTAGTGCTCGCGGCCGGCGGCGATCGCGTCGTCCCTCGCGGCGGTGCCGGCGACGGCGAGGACTGCCAGCGCCGCCACCACTCCACCGGTGCACACGTACGGACCATAAACCGTGGACGACCATCCCGGCGACAGGGACATCATCCAGTCGAACGCCGCGAAGGTCAGCGCGAGCGCCGCGGCTGGAATACCGGCAGCACCGAGTACTGTCATGCGGGCGCTGCGTTGATCCGTCGACTGCGATGCCACCTCGCGCGAGTTGCGCAGCAGCAGTTCGCCGATGCCCAGCCACACCGCCCAATACATCACCGCACGCAGCGTGAAGTACGTACTGACGGCGGGTGAGAGGATCACCAGCGGGATGGCGAGGGCGGCGAGCCATGGGAGAGCGGCCGTGATCGTTTCCGCTGCCGGCCGGAACGGAACGAACCAGATGGCCCCGCTCAGGTGCGCAATCATGATCATGAGCAGCACGCCGATCGCGGTGCTGACCGTTGCGGTGTACATCGCGAGGTACGAAGCCGCAATACGATCGCCACGCAGCATCAGCCCGAGCAGGAGAACGACACCGCCGATCGCGGCGCCGCCGATACTGATCTTCATCGCGTCTGCGCCTCCTGTTGTGCGGGAGTCGTCTGCTGCAGGCGTCGAACGTACGCGACAACGGCCCCTCGTTCGACATCGGTCAGTGCCCAGTCATACCCGGGCATCCGCCGCTTGCCATGGCTGACGATGTCCAGCAGTTCATCGTCCGAGCGTCCGCGTGCGTCAGGCGCGGTCAGCGACGGCGGCGCCATGTCCGGCATGTTGCCGGCCATCACCGATTGTCCTGATCCATCCGGTCCGTGACAGACCGCACAGAAGACGTCGTATTGCAGTCGCCCGTGCTCGCCGCTCGAGAGCGACGAGTCGGTTGTGGCGATCGGCACCGTGCCGGCCGGAGGCACTCGCATCGTTGGGACGTCGCCGGCGGAATAGGCGTCTGCGCGGGACTGCTGCCGCATCCGCTCGAAGTCGAGTTGCGGGGAGCATGCGACTCCGGAACACGCAACCGCGACCGACACGACGAACTGCCATATCCGCGTTGTCATGTGTCGCTGCCGATGACGATCCGCAGCGGCTCCAGAGGCATCGCATCCCGCGTGACACGATCGACCGCTTCAACCGTGTCGTCCGTCTCGAGTTCCAGCCAGAAACGATCGACGGCCGATCGCTCGAAGCCATCGACGTCGAAGAGCGGTTGCCAGAGGCGTGGCAGCCGTTCAAGCAGCAGGAAGCCAAAGAACGCGGCCAGGGTGGCGATCAGGCCGATCGTTTCGAACACCGTCGGAACGAACGCAGGGCCGGCGTGCAGCGGGCGGCCACCGGTGTCGATCGGGTACGACCACACGTTGGCGTACCACTGGATGAAGTAAGCGGCGGCCATCGCGACGACACCCGCGCCGAGTGCGAGCGGTGCGATTGGGAACGATCCGCCGCGTCCGCGCGCCTCGTCCTCCGTCAACGGAAACGGCGCATGCGTCTCGATGTCGAGATATCCGACCGCGGTCAGCGTTCGCACCGCGTGCACCGCGCCTTCGGCGGTGGCAAATTCCAGCAGCACCGTCATCGCTGCACCCGCGCCGCGCGCTCGAATCGATCGCGCCGGAGCTCGTCGGTCGCCGCGGCGGGAACGAATCGGAGAAACAGCAGGAAGACGAGGCCGAACAGGCTCAGCGATCCAGCGAGGATCGACCAGTCCACCCACGTTGGCCGGTACGCGAACCAGCTCGATGGAAGCGCGCCTTGTGCCAGCGAGGCCACGACGATGATGAATCGTTCCAGCCACATGCCGGCGAGAATCGCGACTCCGGCGCCGGCGAGTACCGCCGGCGTCCGGCGGAGGCGTGCGCTCCAGAGCAGCTGCGGTGTGCCGACATTGAAGACGAGCATCAACCAAAAGAGCCAACCGAAGTAGCCGAACGGCCAGTGCTGCAGGTACGTCGTCCGCTCCAATGGATCGCTCGATCGGCTCGCGATCACGAACTCGACGACGTAGCAGTACGTCAGCAGCAAGCCGATCGTCAGCAGGAGCCTGGCGAGCTTGTCGAGATGGTCGAGCGTGATGATCGATTCGAGCCGGTAGAGGCGGCGGATCGGTACGACCAGCACCAGGACCATCGCAACCCCGGAATAGACCGCGCCAATCACGAAGTACGGCGGCAGATTGGTTGAATGCCAGCCGGCCAGTTGCGCGATGCTGAAATCGAGACTGACGATGCTGTGGACCGACACGACGAGTGCGGCAACGATGCCGGCGATGATCTTCAGAGCCGCGCGCCGGCGCCGCCACTGTGTTCCCGCGCCATTCCATCCCAGCGCGAACACGCCGTACACCTGCCGGCGCCGGCGTCCCTGCAGGCCGTCGCGGGCCAGCGCGAGGTCAGGGATGGCGCCGAGATAGAAGAACGTCGTCGAGACGATGAAGTAGGACACGACGGCTGCAACGTCCCATGCCAGCGCGCTCTTGAAGTTCGGCCACACACCCATCGTCGACGGATAGGGCGTGAGCCAGTAGAAGAACCACGGCCGGCCCAGGTGCAGGAGCGGGAATGTGCCGGCGATCGCGACGGCGATGAGCGTCATCGACTCGGCGATGCGGCTGACGGCCGCGCGCCAGGGTTGATTGAGCAGCATCAGGAACGCGGAAATGAAGGTGCCCGCGTGCCCGATACCGATCCACCACACGAAATTCACGATGGCGAACGCCCACGCGACCGGAATGTTGTTGCCCCACACGCCGATGCCGGCCGCCACGGTGTAGACGACCGCACCCAGCCAGAGCACCGTGCCGGCGGCGCAGATCGCGAAGAGCACCCACCAGAGTGGTGGCGTCGTTCGCAGCGGCGCAAGGACCGCCTCGACGATCTCGCGATCGCCCGCAGTGGTGACCGGCAGATCCGGCGGCGCGACCAGGACCTGCGCGCTCACGCGCGCGACTCCAGCGCCGGGTTCGGGTTGCGGACGCGAGCGAGGTACCTGACCCGGGGCACCGTGCCGAGCTCGTCGAGCACGGCGTACGCGCGCTCGCTCACACGTGCGTGCATCATCGCGCTGTCGCGTTCGTCCAGCGAGCCGAACAGAATCGCCTGCGTCGGACAGGCCTGTTCGCAGGCGGTCTGGACCTCGCTCCCGCGCAGCGCCTGACCCTCGGCGCGGGCGTGAATCTCCGCTTCACGGATCCGCTGCACGCAGAAGGTGCACTTCTCCATCACGCCGCGCTCGCGGACCGTCACGTCCGGGTTTCGCACCAGCCGCTCGCTGCCGCCGCCGGCGTTGAAATCGAACCAGTTGAAGCGGCGCACCTTGTAGGGACAGTTGTTCGAGCAGAACCGCGTGCCAACGCAGCGGTTGTAGACCATCTCATTGAGGCCATCCTGGCTGTGCACGGTGGCTTCAACCGGACAGACGTACTCGCAGGGTGCAGCCTCGCAGTGCTGGCACAACATCGGCTGCGGCGTCGTGGCTGCGTCGGGCTGCGCGTACCAGTCGATCCGCAGCCAGTGCATTTCGCGGCCGAGTAATACCTGGTCGCGGCCGACCACCGGGACGTTGTTTTCGGCCTGACACGCGACCATGCACGCGCCACAACCGGTGCAGGCGGAGAGATCGATCGTCATCGCCCATTGCAGGCGCGATGGCGTGTCGCCGGTGGACGGCGCTCGATACAGCGGCAGGGGTCGCGCCGTGTCGGGTCGGGCGACTGCGTGCGCACCGGCATCGATCGATTGAACGGCCGCCGATCCATCGAGGCTGCGATGCGGCTGCGTGATCGCGAGCTGGCGCGACCCGGAAGCGCGTGAGACGGTGACGTCACGGCTGAAGCGATCCCCGGGCCAGAGTGGATAGACATTGGCGCCCGCACCGCGTGCGACCGATTCGGCACCCGTACGTCCGTGGCCGAACGTGATGGTCGCGGTGTCATCCGCGTGTCCACCGACGACGACCGCCGGGAGCTGCACGCTGCGGCCTTCCACCCGGATGTCGACGAGATCTCCCGTCGTGAGCGCCAGGCGCTGCGCGGTCGCGGCACTCACCTGTGCGACGTTCTCCCACGTCACGGTGGTTACAGGATCCGGCAGTTCCTGGAGCCATCCGCTGTTCGCAAAGGCGCCATCGCGCACGCGCGGGTGCGGACGAAAGACGACGTCGAAGGGAGCGGTCGCCGGCATGGCGGCGGCGATCGGACTCGGCGACGGCGGGGCGCTCTCACGCGGAAATCCGGATCCCGGCAACAGGCCGCGCCTGAGAACGTCGCGCCAGTCGTCTTCGAACGCATGCCTCCGTGCGAGATCGCCGCGCGCCCGCCAGGTGTCGCGCAGCAGGTCGTACGGACTCACGTGGGCATCGCCAAGCAGCAGCGAGAGCAGTTCGACGAGCGTCCTGCCTCCGGCGAGAGGCTCAATCAACGGCTGCACCACGGACAGCGTGCCGTCGTAGGCGCGGGCGTCGCCCCAGCTCTCGAGATAGTGGGCGGCCGGCACGATCCAGTGACAATCGCGGGCGGTTTCGTCTTCGTACAGACCGAGATACACGGCTTCGGGAACGCGCCGGATCGCGGCGCCCAGCTCCATCCGCCCTTCGCTTGCGTAGCTGGCGTTGACTCCGGCACAGATCAGCGTCGTGATGTCACCGCCGCGCATCCGGTCCGCGATCGACGACAACGACGGGTTCGATCCTCCCGCGCCCGCCAGCGGCGAGCGCGTGAACCAGATGGTGCGGTCGATGTTGCCGAGCGCCTGGTTGATCGCGAGCGCAAGCGTCTGCACCGCGGGTGGCGTGAGCGGCCCTGCGATGACGAGACTCCGGCCGGCGTGAGCGCGCAGATCCGCGGCGACGACGTTCAGCCATTGGTCGTCGGGTGACGAGGGTCGGCTTTCGCCCGCGATCGCAGCAAGCAGCCGTTCCAGGAGTGAAGAGATGTCGCGCGGCCGTACCGCATGGCGATGATCCGCGCCCATGCCGGTCACGCTGATCGATGATTCGACGACGTAGAGCCGGTTCATGCCGCCCGGAGCCGATTCGGGCCTCCGCCGGCCGGCGAATGCCCGTGCGTGCCGGAGGTGGAACGGACCCGACGCAAGAAAGTCCGTGTCGACGGCCAGAATGACGTCGGCGTCGCCGACACTCCACTGTGTCACGTGCGCCGGCAGCGCCGGCATCAGCGGGGCGTAGAAACACAGGTGTGCATCCGGATAGCGCTCGAGCACGCGATGGAGCACCTCCTCTTCGAGCGGCGAGGACGTTGGCGCCAGGAGTAACGCCAGGCCGCCACCACGCGCACCCGCTCGCGAGGCGAGCGACTCAGGACCGAGCAACGCGGCGAGTGCGTCCCACGAGGCGGAGGCGGCGTCGTGACGGATGCGGCGTGCGCGATCGGGGTCGTAGAGCTGCAGCACCGACGCCTGCTCGAGAACGCCCGTCGCCCCGAGGCTCGCGGGATGGTCGGGGTTGCCCTCGATCTTGGTCGGCCGTCCTTCGTGGCTCTCGACCAGTAAACCGGTGGCGTAGCCGTCGACCGCCATCACGGTTGCATAGTGCTGCGCGATGCCAGGCGTGAGTTCCGGTTGATGTACGTAAGGATGAATGTTCGACGCCGGCATCCGCGTGCAGCCGTCGACGCCGGCGAGCGCGAGGCTCGCCCCGAGCAGCTTCATGAAGTCGCGCCTGGCGATCGGATCGATCGTGGACCCGGTGGTGTCGGCGCCAAGGCGGTTCCGCATCTCGTCGAATGGGACACTCACGTCAGGCGCTCCTCACCGGTGGCACGTAGTGCAGGACGTGAGTCGGGCCACGTCATAGTGGCGCACCGTCGCCTGGCTGCGTGCGACATCGGTGCGCTTCCATCCGCTGATGCCGGTGTCCCGCAGGTTGATGTATCGCTCCGGGGCGCGGTGACACTGCAGACACCACTCCATCGTCAGCGGCGCGGCCTGGTAGACCTCTGACATCAGTTCGACCGGCCCGTGACAGGTGTCGCACTCGACACCGTGCTGCACGTGCGCGGCGTGATTGAAGAACACGAAGTCGGCGAGACGCGTCACCCGGCGCCACGCCACCGGGCGGCTGGTGGTGAGGCTCGTTCTGACCGGCGTGAAAAGAGAAGAGCGCAGCAGCCCATCGAGATGGCAGGGCACGCAGACGTCAGTGGGAGGCAGGCCGGCCATCGCCGCCGTCGTTGCACCGGCGTGGCAATACCGGCAGTCGATCCGCAGTCCGTTGGCGTGCAGCGTGTGTGCGAACGGGACGGGCTGTGCGTACGCACGGTACTGGCCGGTTGCCGCCGGCGTCCGGGCGAACGCCCAGAGGGCGAGAGGAACAATCAGGAGGATCGCGGCTGCGAGGACCGAGGCTTCACGGAACGAGCGGTTGGCGCGCGGCGAGAAGAGCGATCCCATGCGACTGATGAGTCATCACACGGACGGCCCGCGGTGACGCACGCCGAAATGCATGGCATATGCCCGCGTGTTCGGAGGGGCGAGTCTTCCGGTTGCGCCAGTGGGGTGGCGATGCGACCCGACCAGCAGTGCAGGTTTGGCGGGCCGCATGACGCCGGCCGCCGCAGCGAATCAGCTGTACTTCAGCGGAGGTAGTTAGACGCGCCCGATGGGCAGAGTCAGCGGCCGGACGGCCGTGCTGCGATGTTCTGAACGCGGATGGTCTTCGTCTTTGAATCGAGTACGCCGGTGACGCGAACGGATTGGCCGGCAAACCGGTCGGGTGATTGCTGGTCGCTCAGGGCGTATACGTTCTTGCCGTCGAACAGCACGTAGGCGGCGCCATGAATGTTGACGCAGGCGCGTGTGCACTCCGCATCGGTCGGGCCCATGCGCATCGTCGCGTGGCCACCACGGGCACACATGTCATCGGTGATGACACCGTTGAAGGTACGCGGGGCATCGGCCGCGGGCGCGGCCGATAACCCCGTGAGTACCGCAAGCGTCAGGTAGACCGCTTTCACTCGCCCGGCGTCATCAGATGCGCCGTCGTCGTGCCCGGATTCATGATCCAGACGCCGCCCTGGCTCGCATCTTCTGGAATGCCGAGGGTGGCCTTCGTCGCCATCGGGACGGCGATCGTCATGTGATGCCGCGGATTCGCCGGGTCGTTCATCGCGTGATACCAGACAGATCCGAATTCCGGCTTCACCCGCGTGCCATCCTTCTCGGCGGCGTCAAGTGCCGCCTGTCGCTTGGCACGATCGGGTTCGGTTTCGAACTTCATGTTCTGGGCCGCGCGCGGCAGGTTACCGAGCGTCGTGCATTCGACCAGGAACGCGGGCTGTCCGGGCAGGCCGGACTTGTCGAAACACACCATCTTGTTGGTGCCCTTGCGCAGGGTGGTGTAGGTCCAGTCCGACGGATTCCACTTGATGACCGTCGCCTGTGCCTTGACGTTGTCGGGCGCGGCCATCAGCGCCTTGTCGACGTCCGCCTGCGAGGCGCCTGGCTCGAGCGCGATGGGCGCCGCCGGGGCGCCGCCACGGCCACCACGGCCGCCGCCACGCTGTGCGAATGCCGGCGCCGCCAGCGCCAGCGTGCAAAGAACGAATGGGATAAGTCGTTTCATGTCTGATCCTCCGATGGCAGCAGGTGCCGTCGCGACCTCGAACTATATACCGGACCGCAGCACGGCCGCTGTCCAGTGCGCAGGGTATTGCCACCTGATCGCACCCGGGGACTGGGGCCGGTCCACGCGGTTGAGGCGCGACGGCGAACGCGAAGGAGGGCATACGCGCCGGACCGAAGCTGACCGCGGGCGCCAGCGGAAGACCGGCGTCTGTCTCGGCATTCGGCGCCGGCCGTACGAGATCGGTGCCTGCTTACTCCGTCCAACACAAAACTTTCAGGTCAGTTTCATGATGACATCGGGTCTTGACCTGATTGTGTCCAACACGTGACGACTTGATGATTGCGCCTCCTTGAGCGGACCCTCACTGCGCCTTGGACACTGGCGCAGCGAGGGCAGGACCGGCCCCGGTAGGTCCTTTCCCTATCGGGGCGGTTCTGGACCTTTCCAGCCCAGTGGACGAGCGGTTTCCGTCAGGGTGGTGAAAGTACGTCTTTGTCCGTTCCCTTCCCCCTGAAATATCAGGTCTTTACCTGATTGTTGAACCGCTCAGCCCTCCGTACCCTTCGCGCCTCTGAATTGTCACAAGAGATCCGCGAAAAGTCACAAGAGATCCGAAGAAGGAGCCGTAATGCTGAAACTGCTCAGACGGGTTGCCTTCGTTGCAGCACTCATCGTGTGTCCGGCCGTCGCGTATGCCCAGGCCGCGCTCACGGGAACGGTGAAGGACGCGTCGGGCGCCGTACTGCCCGGCGTGACAGTGGAAGCGTCGAGTCCGGCGCTGATTGAAAAGACGAAGGCCGCCGTTACCAATGCGACCGGCCAGTATCGGATCATCGACCTCCGCCCCGGGACATATGCGCTCTCAGCGTCGCTGTCAGGGTTCACGACCGTTCGACGCGAGAACATCGAGCTTCAGGGCAGCCAGACGCTGACGATTCCGTTTGAGTTGAAGGTCGGCGGCCTCCAGGAAACGATCACGGTCACCGGTGAGACGCCCGTGGTGGACGTCCAGAACGCGCGGCGCGAACTGGTGATGAAGAGCGACGTGATCGAGACATTGCCTGGCGCCCGCGCCGCCGGCGCGCTGCTCAACGTCACGCCCGGCCTGCAGGTCGGCAGCACCGGCCTGGATCTGTCGCCGACGATGACGTTCTTCAACGCCCACTCGAGCGGCAATAACTCCCCCACGGTCGGCGGTGAGGGCCGGATGTCGGTCAACGGCGCGGCGGTGGCGGCGGCGCGCAGCGGTGGCGTGTCCTCCTACGTCTACGACACCGTGAACTCGGAAGAAGTCACCGTGCGTGTCGGCGGCGGCCTCGGCGAAAGTGACATTGGCGGGCCGGTGATGAACCTGGTGCCGAAGTCGGGCGGCAACAGGTTCGCCGGCAGCGCGTTCCTCAATGAGGCGGGCGACTGGTCGCGCAGCAACAACCTCGATGCGAAGCTGACCGCGCCGCCGCCGGGACCGAATCTGCAGGCGACACCCGGCATCATCACCTCGTACGACGCGAGCGTGTCGTACGGCGGCCCGGTCAAGCGCGACCGGCTGTGGTTCTACGCCAGCTATCGCAACCTCGACACCCAGACCGCGGTCGAAGGTATCAAGGCCAACAAATACGCGCTCGATTTCTCGCATTGGGATTGGGCGCCGACAGAGACCGATGCTCGCCTGCTGAAAGATCGGCAGATGATGATCGGCCGGCTGACCGCGCAGTTCGGGAAGAACCGCCTCCAGTTCAACGAGGAATATCAGCACCGGTGTGAAGGCACGCCGCTCAAGGTGGGCAGCCCGGGCTGCCACCAGCGCGGTGACACCTGGATCGGTCTCGGGACAACGTCGCAATCGCCCGAAGCCTCGTCGACGGCCGGCAACGGGTACTTCGACGTGCCCTATTGGCTGACACAGGGATCGTGGAACCTGCCCCTGACCAGCAAGATCCTGCTCGACGCCAGCTACACGAACTTCAGCTACAACCCGCTGTTCGGCTTCCCGGCGCCTGACGGCGACACCAGCAACATCCAGGTGACCGAGCAATCGACCTCAATCAACCCGGCGACCGGAATCCAGTACGCGCCGCGAGCGAATTACCAGTACCGCTCGCTCGCGTCGTGGGGTTGGGCCGTTGGCAAGACTGCCGGCTACAACGCGTCGATGTCCTACGTCACCGGCTCCCATTCGATGAAGATTGGCTACCAGGGCGACCGGCAGGATCAACTCGATCAGACGCTGACCAATTCGTCGCTCCTGGCCTATCGCTTCAACCGAGGCGTGCCCAACGCCGTCAGCTACCGCCTGCCGGACTTCGGGCATCGGACGATCACCATGCTGAACGGCGTGTTCGCGCAGGACAGCTGGACGCGTGGCCGACTGACCCTGCAGGGTGCGTTGCGGTGGGATCGGGTCAACAGCTTCGCGCCCGTCGACGGCAACGGCACGACCGCGACGTCGTTCCTGAACGCCGCCACGATCACGTTCCCGAAGACGGAAGGCGTGAACGCGTTCAACGACCTCACGCCGCGCATCGGCGTCGCGTATGACGTGTTCGGCAACGGCAAGACGGCGCTGAAGTTCAACTGGGGCCACTACCTCGGGTACGCCTCGAACGACACGCCGTACATCTCGACCAACAAGGCCGTCACCATCCCGAGCTCGATCAGCAACCGCTCGTGGACCGACAACGACACGGACCACGTGGTCGACTGCGACCTGCTGAACGTCGGCGCCCAGGGGCCGACGACGACTGGCAGCGTCGACACCTGCGGCGCGCTGTCGGGCAACGACATCAACTTCGGCAAACTGGGCTCGGCCACCGTCGTCGATCCTGGCGTGCTGAGCGGGTGGGGCGTGCGTCCCAACGACTATCAGTCGACGATCACGCTGCAGCAGGAAATCCTCCCGCGCATCTCAGGTGACTTCAGTTACACCTACCGCACGTTCCATGGGTTCTTCCGCACGGAAAACCTGAGCCGCCATGCCGGCGGCGTGGTGACGGGCGATTCGACGCAGTACTTCGAGACCTACCAACTGACAACCCCGGTCGACTCGCGGCTGCCGGGCGGTGGTGGCTACCCGGTCACCGTCTACACCATCAGGCCGGAATTCGGCGCGGTGGGCGCGTCGAACTACCTGACCGACGAGAAGAGCCTCGGGGCCGGCGAGCGCGACAGCCACTGGAGCGGCTTCGACATCACCCTGAATGCGCGTCTGCGCGGCGGTCTGACGACCTCGATCGGCAGCAGCACCGGCCGCTCGGTGGTCAATACCTGCGCGCAGGACATTGCCAGCAGCAACCCCGATCCGCGCGGGTGTAACAACGTGGCGCCGTTCCAGAGCACCATCCGCGGTCTGGCCAGCTACACGATCCCGAAGATCGACGTGCTGATCAGCGGCACGTTCCGCTCGGAACCGCCGCTGAGCCTGTCAGCGAGCATGGTCGTACCGAACTCGACGATCGCCGCAGTACTCGGACATCTGCCGTTCGGCGCCAACCCGACCGGGACCACTACGATTGCGATCACCGACGAGGATCACCGGATCTACGCGAACAACCGCCGGAGCCAGATCGACATGCGGTTCGCGAAGGTGCTGCGCTTCGGCCGCACCCGCGCAGACGTTGGTGTCGATCTGAGCAACCTGCTGAACACCAACTACGCGACGGCGTACGCCGGGACCTACTCGCTCACCGACGCGAACGGGGGCACGTGGAACAATCCGACGGCGGTTTACCCGCCGAGGTTCGTGCGACTGAACTTCACCTTCAATTTCTGACAGGCAACATGGCCCGGTCGTCAAGACCGGGCCATGACGTCCGTTGCCGCCGACGTCCCTCGTCGGGTTCCTCAGGGATGCTTCCAGGTCTCGCCGTTCCCTCCCGCCTGAAATATCAGGTCCTTGCCTGATTGCCCCTTGGCGCAAGGCTCCGTAACCTGCCCGCCTCAGGAGTGTCACAGCAGAACCATAGGAGAAGGAGCCTCAATGTTGAATTTGCTCAGACGGGTTGCTGTCGCGGCAGCGCTCGTCGCGTGTCCGGCGGTCGCATATGCGCAGGCCGCGCTCACGGGAACGGTGAAGGACGCCTCGGGCGCTGTACTGCCCGGCGTGACAGTGGAAGCGTCGAGTCCGGCGCTGATTGAAAAGACGAAGGTCGCCGTCACCGATGCGACCGGCCAGTATCGAATTATCGACCTGCGCCCTGGGACCTACACGCTGACGGCGACGCTGCCCGGTTTCACGACCGTCAAGCGTGAGAACATCGAGCTCCAGGGTAGCCAGACCCTGACGATTCCGCTCGACCTGAAGGTTGGCGGAGTGCAGGAAACGATCACCGTGACCGGTGAGACGCCGGTGGTCGACGTCCAGAACGCGAAGCGCGAGATCGTGATCAAGTCCGACGTGATCGAGTCGCTGCCCGTGACCCGCGCGGCCGGAGCGATCCTGAACATCACGCCCGGCATCAACGTCGCGGAATCCACCGGCGGCGCGTTGTCGCCGACGATGACGGCATTCAACGCGCGCTCGAGCACGATCAACTCGGGATCGGTCTCCGGCGAAGGCCGCTACACGATGAACGGCTTCCCCGTGACGGCGGCCCGCAGCGGCGGTTTCGCCTCGATCGTTTACGACACCGTCAACGTCGACGAAGTCAACGTCACGGTTGGCGGCGGTCTCGGAGAGAGCGACATCGGCGGTCCGACGATGAACATCGTCCCGCGATCCGGTGGCAACAAGTTCAGCGGCACGTTCTTCCTGAACACCGCGGGCAAATGGTCCGCCGGCGACAACCTCGACTCCGACATCCAGGCGCTCAATCCGAACCTGAAGTCCGCGGCCGGCGTGATCAGCGCCTACGACTGGAGCGGATCGTTCGGTGGTCCGATCAAGCGCGATTCGATGTGGTTCTACGGCAGCTATCGCGATCTCAGCACGGTGATTCCGCAGCCGGGCATTTCGGCCAACGCGAATACCGGCGATGCGTCGCGATGGGACTGGGTGGCGTCGCCGATCGAAGCACGCAACGTCAAGGACCGCACGATGTACATCGGCCGCTTCACCGGCCAGTTCGGGAAGAACCGCGTGCGGGCGAGCACGGAAACGCAGCTGCGCTGCGAGGGCACGCCGCTGGAGACCAGCACGAAAGGCTGCCACAACCGCGGCGAAGGCTGGATCGGCCTTGGCGTGCCGGGTAATAACGGCCAGTCGCCGGAAGCCACATCTACTGCCGGCTCCGGTTACTTCGACGTGCCGTACTATCTCAGCCAGTTCTCCTGGACGATGCCGGCGTCGAACAAGCTGCTGCTGGAAGCAGGCTACACGCCGTTCCGGTACCAGCCGATCTTCGGCCACCCCGCGCCCGATGCGAACCTCGATCTGATTCCGGTCACGGAACAGTCCAACGCGATCAATCCTGCGACGGGTGCTCCGTATGCGCCGGTCACCAACTTCCGGTACCGCGGCGTGCCGGTGTGGGGGCCCGCGAAGGGCAACACCGACGACATCCAGGCGAACGTCTCCTACGTCACCGGTGCGCACAGCTCGAAGATCGGCTACCAGATGCGCCGCCTCGACCTGCTCGACAAGGACCAGGCCGGTCACACGCAGTTGATGTACCGGTTCAACAAGGGCGTCCCGAATGCGGTGACCTATTACCTGCCCAACTTCGGACGGCGCACGATCACGAAGACCAACAGCGTTTTCGCGCAGGATAGTTGGACGCACGGACGTCTGACGCTCCAGGGTGCCCTGCGCTGGGACCGCGCCTCGAGCTTCGCGCCGGTGGACTTGAACGGCACGACCGATACGTCGTTCCTCAACCCGGAGCCGATCACGATCCAGAAGACGGCCGGCGTCGATGCCTACAACGACATCACGCCCCGCGTCGGCGTCGCGCTCGACGTGTTCGGGAACGGCAAGACCGCGCTGAAGTTCAACTACGGCAGGTACCTCTCCTACGCGGCCAACGACTCACCGTACACCTCGACCAACCCTGGCGCGACGGTCGTCCGCAGCGTGTCGAACCGGACGTGGAACGCGACCGCCGACAAGGGCGGCAACGGCGACATGGTCGTGGACTGCAACCTGCTGGACCCGAACGCGAACGGCGAGTGCGGCGCGGTGGTTGGCAACAGCCGCAACTTCGGCCAGCTTGGCGGCGCCACGAAAGTCTGCGGTCAGGACGGCGTGGATCCGAACGGCTGCGGCGACTCGGTCCTGAACGGCTGGGGTGTGCGTCCCGGTGACACGCAGTACACGTGGACGATCCAGCAGCAGGTGTTCCCGCGTGTGTCGGCCGACTTCAGCTACACCCATCGAGTGTTCCGGGGCTTCTTCATCACCGACGACCTGACGCGTCACGCCGGCGGGACGTTCGACGGGTCGGTGCAGGGGGCGTACGAGACGTACACCATCGACGTGCCATCCGACTCGCGCCTCCCGGATGGTGGCGGCTACCCGGTCACCATCTATGACGCGACGCCGGCGGCCGGCACCGTGGCGGCGAACAACTACCTCGTACGCGAGGACACGTTCGGCGAACCGCGTGACAGCCACTGGGATGGGTTCGAATACAACGGCAACGCGCGCCTGCGCGGCGGCCTGACGATGTCGCTTGGCGCCAGCACGGGTCGCGCGGTCGTCGACACGTGCGCGACGGTGGAAAAGTATGGCACCCCCGATCCGCGCAACTGCCACAACGCCGAGGACTGGCTGACGACGGTTCGCGGCCTCGCCAGCTACACGGTGCCGAAGGTGGACGTGCTCGTCAGCGCGACCATCCGCTCGGCCCCGCCGGTGCAGCAGACGGTGACGTGGCAGGTGAACACGGCGCAGGTCGTCACGCCGCTGCTGGGCCACACGCCGTTCGGTGCGGGTGCCACCACCAACATCACGGTGACCGACAGCGACCACAAGCTGTACCTGGGCGGACGCCGCACGACGCTCGACATGCGCTTCGCCAAGGTGCTGCGCTTTGCCGGCCGGCGGGCGGACATTGGTATCGACCTGAACAACGCGCTCAATACCAACTACGCCACGTCGTACAACGGCACGATCATCAACGGCACGGATCTGTCGAACGTGACGCGCCCCGGCGGCTTCCTGACGCCGACGGCGATCTACAATCCGCGCTTCGTGCGCTTCAACTTCACGCTGAACTTCTGAGCGGTCCGACGTTCGTCGAGGCAGGATCGCGACGATCGTAGAGGCCGGCCTTCAGGTCGGCCTGCAAACCTGAGAGCACACCAACGTGGCCCGGTCATAATGACCGGGCCATGGCATCGATCACCGACGACGTCCTCGTCGTACTCCTCCGCGATCTCGAAGGCTTCCAGCGTGAAGTCGCGATGTATCCCGACGATGCGTCTCTCTGGGTGGTGCGCGAGGGCGTCGCGAATTCCGGTGGCAACCTGGCGCTCCACGTCGCGGGCAACATCCGGTACTTCATCGGCCACGCGATCGGCGGGCACGACTATCAGCGCGACCGCGCCGATGAGTTCGCTCGACGCAGCGGGACTCGTGACGAGGTCATTGCGCAGCTCCGCGGCGCTGTCGCGGCGGTCAAGGACGTCCTTCCAGGGCTGACGGGCGAACAGCTCGACGCCCCATTCGAGGCGCACGCCGGCGTGCGCGTGTCCACGCGACGATTCCTGCTGCACCTGTGCACACACACCGCGTTTCACCTGGGCCAGATCGGCTATCTGCGCCGGATCGTGACTGGTGATTCACGGTCGTCGAACACCGTCAGCGCGTCCCGGCTTGGTTCGGTCGGCTGATGCGGGTGTTCCAGCCATCGCGTGATGGCTCTCACGATCGGTCGCCAGCGTTCCAGGATCGGAATACGCGCAGGGCCGTATTGAGGCCGTGGCAGCAGGTGGCGGTGATCGCGTCCGGCGCCGCCTTGTTCGCGGTGTCGACCGATGGTCCCGACTTCGGACACTACATCGATTGGGCGGTCGCCGCACTCGACCACGATATCTTCGCGCTGCGCGGCGACATCCTCTCGCCCGCCGGCGTTCCCTACAGCCTCTGGTCGTTCGAGCCCGGCGTGTTGTTCGCGTTGATGGAGCGCGCCACCGGCAGCCTCCTGACCCTCACGGCCGCGGCGTACCTGGCCGGCTGGATCGCGGCCATCGCGTTCTGGGGCGCCGCCGCTGTCACGGTATGGGCGGCGGTTCACGCGGCGATGCCTGCCACGGATGGCGAAGCGTCAGAATCGGACAGCACTGCGATAGTCATGCTCGCGGCGATGTTCGTGGGCACGCACGCAGGCGTCTACTCGCACGCGTATGCGACCGAGGTGTTCGGCATGTCGCTGGTCGCCTCCGTGTGGGCGCTCGGCTACTGCCGCCGCTTTTGGAGCGCGCTCGACGCCGTGGTCGCCGGCGTGCTCATCGGTCTGCTGTTTCTGCTGCGGCCGTACCTGATCGTGTATGCGGTCGGACCTGTCCTCGTCGGCACGAAGCTTCAACCGACGCGAGTCGTCGCCGTCGGGTTGCCGCTGGTCCTCGCCGTGGCCGAGTACCTCGTTGTCAACCGCTGGATGACGGGGTCGCTCTGGCACCCACCGTACCTGTTCGGCGACGCGGCATTCCGATCCGTAGACCTGTTGCATCCAGAGCTGCGCGCAGTGCTCATCGATCCGTGGCACGGCCTGCTCACGTACCATCCGCTTTACGGCGTGGCGTTCGCGGCGCTCGTCACGTGCGTGTGGTCGGACGCGAGAGACCGCCTGTTGTGGGTGGCGACGATTGGCGCCGTGCTCATCCATCTGTGGGTGCAGTCGGCCTGGTACATCTGGTGGCTGGGCAGCGCCACGTTCGGCATGCGCGGCATGGCGCCGGCGGCGATGCCGCTCGTGGTCGCACTCGCGGTCGTCGTTCGTCGTCGTCCGCGACTCTGGATGCCATTGGTCATCGGCGCATGCGGCTGGTCGTTCACGCTGATGCTGGCCGGAGCGACGCAATACGGAAACTGGCGCGACCTGTTGATCGCGCAGCGCTGGGGACTGGCCCTCACGGTCGCGGCGGTGTCGATCGGGTTGTTGATCAGAACGCGTCGATACGCGGCGGGATTGCTGCTGGCACTCGTTGCTGCCTATCTCGTGTCGCGTCTGGCGCAGGCACACGCCGTCGAAAGGACGCTGCTCATGGGAATCGCTGGCGCCGCGATCCTGGGACTGCTCCAGTGGGTTGCGCACCACTTCTCGATGAGGCGCGTGTGGTCCGGGATCGGCATCGCGGTGTTCGCAGGTCAGGCAGTGCTCTTCGCGCAATTGGCGATCGTGACCGAGCGCGACTTGAAAGCGGGAGCACCAGCGCCGCGTCCATTTCGCTACCGTGCCGCGGCACCACTGAACGAACTGCGCGACAGCTATTCCGAGTACCAACTGATGCGCGGGTTCGACGCCAGGAAGCATCAGCTGCGGCGCTATCTGGAACTGCAGATGATCCAGACGCCGATCATGTCCGCTGCCGATCGCGACATCGTCAGGCAGATCCGGTCGGCGTTCTTCGACGAGCCGCTGCTCATGGACGTGCTGATGGATATCACCGCCGAGCGCGGTGTCGTGCACCTCGGGAGCAACGATACGACGCGCGAGCAACGTGCGCGAGCGATTGTCGTCGCGCGCCGCGTGCCGGGCGTCGTGCGCGTCGACGATTTCATGCGGTAGGAGCCGTCGCGCGGCAGGGCCGCGTTGCAGGGCAGGTCTTCAGCGCCTGTGGGTCGCAGGGGCGGGCCTTCAGACCCGCCCTATTGAAGGTCGGCCTCTAGCTGCGGGCTTACCACTGGACTACCTGGCCACTGAACCACTGACCGATCTTCACTGGTGACGGATCGCGATCGTCGGGTCGGTTCGCGTCGCCCGCCAAGCGGGAACGACGGTCGCGAGGAGCACGCCGCCCATGACGATGGCCAGGGCCTGCACGAAGGATCGCGGATCCGTCAGGCTGACACCGAAAAGCGTGTCGCCGAGCAGTCGCGTCAACGTGACGGCGGCGATGAACCCGACGAGCGCGCCGATCGCAGCCATCCGCACGCCGCCACCGACGAACGCGCGGACG
Source organism: Vicinamibacterales bacterium (assembly GCA_035496255.1). Classification (GTDB taxonomy): domain Bacteria; phylum Acidobacteriota; class Vicinamibacteria; order Vicinamibacterales; family UBA2999; genus Gp6-AA40. The sequence continues at coordinate 35,701 of DATJEU010000071.1, read as the reverse complement.
ACGGCGACCCTGGTGGCCCCGAGCGCGATCCGGATCCCGATCTCGCGGGTCTGCTGCAGCACGGTGTAGGAGACCAGCCCGTAGGTTCCCATCGCCGCGAGCAGCATTCCGGTGGCCCCGAAGATGAAGAGCATCATCGCGGCGGTTCGATAGCCGATGAGCGCCACGTCGCGGGCGTCGCTCAGGGGTTGAACGATGTCCACGGCCAGATCGGGATCAAGTGTGGAAATGCGTGCGCGCACGTTGGCAATGGCCGCCGAGACGTTCGTGTTCGCCCGTGCGTACAGGTTCACCGCCGATCGATAGGCTTGCGGCAGCGGCAGATAGTAATAGAGCTGCGGCGGTTCGTTGAGGCGGATGTACTTCACGTCCTCGGCGACCCCAACGATGATTCGCCAGTCGCTGCCGTCGATGTGGACGCGTTTCCCGATCGCCGCGGTTGGCGTTCGCCAGAACCGTTCGGCGAACGTGCGGTTCACGATCAGCGACGGCATGGCCGTTTCGCTGTCGCGGTCGTCGAACGGACGTCCCGCCGCCAGCCGGATGCCGAGCGTGCGGAAATAGTCGGAGCCGATCTGATTAAAGCGCGCCACCAGTTCTTCTCCGCGTTGCGCGGCATGGCCGTCAATCGTCACACGGGCCGTCGGCGTGTCGATGAACGCCAGCGGAGGATAGGTCGCAAGCGTCGCCGCGTCGAAGCCGCCACCGCTCCGCATGTGCTCCAGCAGATCGCGATAGAAGGCGCGTCCGCTTTCTTCGGTATAGCGATGCTGTTGCAGATCCAGTCCGGCGACAATGACGCGGCGGTCGTCGAAGCCCGGATCGACGCGTGATGCCGCCTCGAGACCGCGCCCGACGAGCCCCGCGCCGACGAGCAGCACGAGCGACACCGCCACCTGCGCCGCGACCAGCAGGGAACGCAGGCGCCCGCGCGGGCCGGTCCGCGTCGATCCGTCCTGTTTGATCACCGCGGCGACGTTGAGTCGCGACGTTTGCAGCGCCGGCAGCAGTCCGAACACCACCGCACACAGGATCGCGATCAGTGCGGCGAACCCGAGGGTGATCGCGTCGAGTTCGACGGGGAAGAACATCCGCTGCGGCGCCGCCAGCCGGTCCACGTAAAACAAGAACAGCGCCAGGAACCGTTGCGCGGCGAGCAATCCGACCAGTGTCCCGGGGACAACCAGCACGAGCGTCTCCACCAGCAGCAGGCGGACGATTCGCGATCGTGACGCCCCGAGCGCCTGCCGCGTTGCGATGTCGCCACGTCGCGAGATCCCTCGAGCCAGCACGAGCCCCGAGATGTTTGCACAGACGATCAGCAGCACCAGCGATCCCATCGGACTGAGCGTGCTGAGGACCGGAAGAAGGTAAGTCTGGGGTCCGATTGGCGATTGCCAGAAGCGCAGGATGTGGAGTCGCTCGCGTTGTTCGTCCGCGCCTCGCTCTGGCGCCAGCGCGGTCCAGATCGCATCGGTCGCGTTCGCCGCCTCGGCCGCCGTCACGCCGGGCTTCAGAAATCCGTGCGCAACCAGCAGGCCGTCATGCCGATTCGCCCCGACGTCGTTCCATGAGCGATCCCCGCTGATCTCCGGCGCGCCGACTTCGGTCAGCATCGGGATCGGGATGAAGACCTCGACGTCGTACGCGGGCACGGTCCCGTGGAACGCGGCGTCGGCAACTCCGACGACGGTCAGAGGAGTCCGGTTGATCTCGATCGTACGGCCGACGATCGCTGGATCGCTCGCGAAATCGTGCTGCCAGAGCCCATGACCGAGCACGGCGATCGGATGCCGGCCCGGCGCGGTCTCGTCGGGAAAGACGAACGTACGGCCAAGCGCGGCGCGCACACCAAGTGTCTGGAAGTAGTTCCCGGTGACGAACTCCACGGAGAGCGGGCGCGAGCCCGCGCCCCGTCCAATCCGGTACTGCTCCAGCCGGAACATCGTTCCCATCAGGCTCGAGAACGCGGTGTCGTGATCGCGCAGGAACTTGAAGTCCGGATAGGACAGGTGAAGCAGGCGCCCGCCCGGCGTTTCCCGCATGACGACCCGCAGGTCGCCGGAATGGGCCACGCCGGGGAGCGGCGTCACCAGGAGGCCTTTCAGTACCGCGAACACGGTCGCGTTCAGGCTGATCCCGATTGTCAGCACGCTGATGACAATCAGCGAGAAGCTGGGGCTTTTCGCCAGCGATCGAATCGCCTGCCGAACGTCACTCAACGTGTCGAGCACGGACTCGAGCCAGCGGGGTGTCCACACACGCCGTGCCGCTTCGGTCGTCAGCGTGACGTTGCCGAATTCCTTGCGAGTGGCATAAAAGGCGGTCTCCGGATCGGAACCGCTCTCGATGCGATCGCGCTCGGCCATAGCGAGATGGGATCGGATTTCGTCCTGGAAGTCACCGTCGTCCCAGCCAGCCATGTCCTATTTCTCCGATGCCGGGTTCATGATCCGCGCGATCGCGTTGACCAACTGCGTCCAGCGCGATTCTTCGCGCACCAGTTGCTTCTTGCCTTCGGGCGTGAGCCGATAGAACTTGGCGCGCTGGTTGGCCTCGGTCATGCCCCATTTCGCCGTGACCCAGCCTTTCTTCGCCAGCCGCTGGAGCGCGGGATAGAGCGACCCCGCCTCCACCTGCAGCACGTCGGACGACTGGGCGCGGATGGTCTGGCCGATCGCGTAGCCGTGCTGTGGTCCCCATTGCAGCGTGCGCAGGATCAGCATGTCGAGCGTGCCGTGCAGCAGGTCCTTGGGCGAGTCCGAACCGGATGAATGGAGTGCCATGGCTATTAGAAAGTGTGCATTGCGAGCGGCTAGTTCTCGGTCGGCTTCGAGATGCGATCGATGACGAGCACGTCTTCGGGTTGCGTCGCCGCTTCGAGCTTCAGCCCGAACTGCTCCTGGATGGCGGTTGTAATCGTCGCGCGCCCCTCGAAGCCTGGCTGGGGCGGTGCGCCGGGAACCGGCTCCGGGGCAAACACCAGGTGCATGTCGTACGTGCCCGCCAACCCCGTACGATCGACGACCGGACGCCCTTGCGTCAGCGAGAAAAAGGAGACGAGCGAGCTGATCGGTGCGCCGGGGAGTTCGATTTCACCAGGTCCGCTGTGGAACGAGCAGTCCATCGTCCTTTGTGCGTCCGGAGCGGCACCGGCGGCGCGGCCGCGCCCGCCGAGCAGGCCGTTCGGACAATTCTTTGTCGACGGCATCAGCGAGGGTCCGAGCTTGCCGTCGCGCCGGGCGAGCACCAGGTTGTAGCTGGCCACGTTGCGCTGCTCGGTGTGAGCCGCGAATCCGAATCGCTCGGCGAGCATCGCCTGCATCATCGCGCGGAAGTCGTCGAGGCTGCCGACCGATCCGCGGGCGGCGAGATCGAAACGATCCCGCTCGGCCCAATCGGGCAGGCCGATCAGCCGTGCCGGCTGCGAGATGCCGTACGCGAGCTGCACGAGGACCCGCACCGGGTGATTGGTGATGGTGACGCCGGTTGGTGTGCGGTCGACATTGCTCTGCGCGGCGCCCGACGTGTTGACGTGAAGTGACACGACGTCAAACGTCTTACCCGCCTGTTGCGGAGCGGCCGAGATCGAGGAACCAGCCGTGAGGGCTACCAGGCTTACGACGAGGATTATCTGCACGCCGCCTCCAGGGTATAGATAGTCTAGCACCTAAGACGTAGAGAGTCTATAGCCTGTTCCGTAGGTCCGGAGCCGGAGCGACGGCAAGCGGAGAAGACAGCGCGTTTCTGTTTCCTCCACAAAAACCCGGCGTCCTGGCATCGTGGCGTGAGAGCTAAACGTCGACTGGCCGAACCCGCAGCACCACCTTGCCGCGGGCATGGCCGGCCATCAGATAACGCACGGCGGCCGGGGCCTCGGCAAGCGGATAGGTCCGATCGATGGCCGGAATCACCGTGCCGTGGTCGAGCATCCCCTTGAGTACCAGCAGGTCGGCCTGGTTCGGTCTGGCGATCATCGCGCGCACCTGCTGTCCGCGCCGCCACCGGAGCAGCAGGCCCAGGCCGATCGCCTGCAGCAGGCGAGGGATCGATCCCCCCAGCACCACGCACGTGCCGCTCGGTGTCAGCACCCGCCGGTAGTCGCGCATGCGGCGCGAGCCGTTGACGACGATGACGACGTCGTAGCGATCGCGAGTCTGCGTGAAATCCTCACGCGTGTAGTCGATGGCGCGAGCCGCACCAAGCGACTGGACCAGCTCGAGATTGTCCGGTCCGCAGACGCCGTCCACCCGCGCTCCCAGCGCCCTGGCAATCTGCACGGCATACGTGCCGACGCCGCCGCCCGCACCGTGCACGAGCACGCGTTGACCCTGCTGAACGCGGGCGCAGTCGCGAACGCCCTGCAGCGCGGTCAGCGCCGCCACGCCAGCCGTCGCGGCCGCTTCGAATGAGACGCCGCGAGGCTTGTGCACCAGCAATGTCGCCGGCGCGCACACGAATTCTGCCCAGGCGCCCTTTCCCAGCCCGAAAACCTCGTCACCAGGGTGGAACTGTGTGACTGCCGCACCGACGGCTTCCACGCGGCCGGCGAGATCGAATCCGACGGAACTGTCACGCGGTTTGCGCAAGCCGCCGATCAAGCGGATGAACCAGCGCGGCAGCGTGAATATCCGCCATTCCATCGCGTTCACCGTCGTCGCGTGGACGCGGACGAGCACCTGATCGTCCTGTGGGGCCGGCGTCGGGATCTCCTCGAGCCGCAGGACTTCAGGCGGTCCGTGAGCGGTAAAGCGTATGGCTTTCACGATGTCGCCGTCGCGCGTCTCGAACGCGGCCGCAGACTTTTGTCGCGCGCCCTATCCTCGCGGTGAGCGGCGGAACGGAAGCAGCGCGCGCAGCCGCGGTTCGCGGAGCCAGATCCCGAGCCAGGCGAGAAGCGACGTGGTCAGCGGCACGAGTGGCGGGTAGTACTCGCCGATGCGGACGTACGAGGCGATGGCGCCGCCAAGATAGCCGGTCAGCAGCACCGCGCCGAGCACCGCCGTCCGCGGAATCAGGTAGAGCGCCAGCGATCCAAGCTGCAGGAACGCGAGCAGTTCCAGTCTCGTGCTGGGCCAGCCGATGCGCTCGAACTCGGCGACATAGGAGGCGGCGTGCGTCAGTTTCCAGCGCGCGCTGGTCAGCACTGCGAACGCGGGCGCGAGCGCGACGATCCAGCCGGCGATGACCATCCAGCGCTGCGTCCGGCCGGATGCTTTCTCCTGTACGTCGATGGGTGTCATGGGCGCGCATGGTAGGCGACGGAGTGCCGGCAGTGTCAAGCGGCGTCCGGCTCTGGAGTGATCGGAGGTTTCCGGGGGAAACGGTTTCACACGGAGGAACGGTGAAAACGGAGGACGAACGGAGGCATTTGGTGGACTGCGGCGTACAAGCGGTTGCCGGCAACCGCCTCCGTGCGTCTCCGTGCCTTCGTGTCTTCGCTGTGAACTTCGTGTGCTTCGTTACCGTCGTTGTCTGGCCAGCAGCAACGACCCACCGACCGCGAACGCGGCAAACGCCGCGACGAGGCGGCGATGCTCGGCGAGCAGGAATTCCCAGCTGACACGCCGCGCGCGTGAGTCGAAGCGGCCGTGCGCGCCGAAGTCGCGGGTCACGTCCACCGGCTGCCACAGGTTGTGCGGGCGATCCGGATCTTCCGGTTCTGACGTCTGCTGCGCGGAGTAGCCGGTGCGCGCGAGTATCCGATCGACGACTCCCGGTGCGATCGCATTCCCCACGATCGCCTTCCACGTCGGCGCACCGACGAAGACCTCGCGCTCGGGATGATGAGCGGCCCAGACGATGGCTTCGGCCGCCACTTCGGGTTGGAAGATCGGCGGCACCGGCTGGCCGCGCCCGCGAAGCCGGCTCTTCACCCAGTCGAACTGCGGCGTGTTGAGCGCCGGCATCTGCACCATGGTCACGCGGACGTGACTGCCGTCGTGCAGCAGTTCCGAGCGCAGCGATTCACAGAACCCCTGCAACGCGTGCTTGGCGGCGCAGTACGCCGACTGCAGCGGAATGCCGCGATAGGCCAGTGCGGATCCGACCTGGACGATCACGCCGCGATCGCGCGGCAGCATCCGCTTCAGTGCCGCAAGCGTCCCGTGGACAGCGCCGAGATACGTAACGCCGGTCACCCGCGCGTAATCGTCGGGCTCCATCTCGCGCACGGGTGAGAACACGCTGGCCATCGCGTTGTTGATCCAGATGTCGATCGCGCCGCACTCCTGTTCGAATTGCGCGGCCGCGGCCTCGACGGCTGCGGCGTCGGCGACGTCGGCTGTGAACACCATCGCCCGTCCGCCAGCTGCTTCGACGTCGCGACGCGCGCCCTCGAGTCCGGCCTGGCCTCGCGCCAGCAGTCCCACGCACGCGCCCAGCCGGCCGAACATGATGGCGGTGGCACGGCCGACGCCTGCTGACGCGCCGGTAATCATCACGACGGTGCGAGCGTCCGATGAGCCCTGCTCCCTCATCGTGTTCTCCGCCACGCCTGATACCCGAGCAGTGCAGCGCCGGCGACCGCGACTGCGACGCCAGCCGCGGCCGCCACGTTGAGCGTCGCGGGCGCGGTCACGCGTGGCCGCTCCGGGAAGAACGCCGGCACGTCCGCGGTTCGCTGCCGCGCCAGCGCGATCACATCCGCCAGGTGCAGGGCGCGGCGATTCGTGGCGCCGGCGATCTGTTCACGGCAACTGAAGCCGTCCGCGACGATCAGCGCATCGAGCGGCGCGCGGCGCACGGCCGGCAGCAGCCGGCGCTCGCCGACCGCCTGCGACACCTCGTAGTGACGCGCTTCGAACCCGAACGAACCGGCCATGCCACAGCAGCCGCCATCGAGCGGCGTTACCTCGACTCCGAGCCGGCGCAGCACGGCCTGATCACCCTCCGTGCCGCCCAGTGCATTCTGATGACAGTGGCCGTGGAGAACCGCCGTGCGCCGCAGCGAGAGCGGTTGCACGCGATCGGCATGACGCGACAGGAACTCGCCAAGCGAGCACGCCAGCGTCCGCAATCGCGCGCCACGTGGATGATCGGGCAGCAGGTTTGGCAGTTCGTCCCTGAACACCGCGAGGCAGCTTGGTTCGAGGACGACGAGCGGAATACCTCGATCGATGTCGTCGGCCAGCACGTTCAGGATGCGTCTGAGGTAACTGCGCGCCGACGCCAGCATGCCGTAGTCGTACAAGGGACGCCCGCAACAGAGTCGCTCGCGTGGCAGCGTCACGGTGAAACCGGCATCCTCGAGCGCATGAACCGCGGCAATCGCGGTGCGCGGATGAAAGTGGTTGTTGAACGTGTCTGGCCAGAGCACCACTTCAGATAATTCGGTGCCGCCCAGGGTGCGATCGGTCGCTCGATTTCGCTCTCTCGTCTCGAACCATGTCCTGAAGGTGAACGGCGCGAATGCCGGAACGCGGCGCGCCTGCGGCATGCCCGTCATCACCTTCGCGATGGCGCTGAGTCCGGGCGTCTGCGTGAACAGGTTGACGAGGCCTGGCACATACGAGGCGAGCGCCGCCCATCGATCGATCAGGCCGAACGCGAACGCGCTCCGGGGCCTGGCGTGGTGCTCGTAGTAGTGCGCGAGGAATTCGGCCTTGTAGGTGGCCATGTCCACGTGCACGGGACAGTCACCCTTGCAGCCTTTGCAGGAGAGGCACAGATCGAGTGCGTCGAACACCTCGCGGCTCGCCCAGCCATCCGCGATCGTGTCGCCGCGCAGCATTTCATACAGCAGCCGCGCGCGTCCCCGCGTCGCGTGCCGCTCCTCCCGCGTCACCATGTAACTGGGACACATCGTTCCGGCTTCGTCCTTGCGACAGTAGCCGGTGCCGACGCATCGCAGCGAGGCGGATGCAAAGCCGTGGGGCTCCTGCGGGAACTGGAAGTAGGTGGACGGCGGGGCGGGAACACCGTTGCCGCTCAGGCGCAGGTTCGCGTCCATCCGGTTGGCGTCGACGATCTTGCCGGGATTCATCAGCCAGTCGGGATCCCAGATCGATTTGAACTCACGGAACGCCTGTACCATCTCCCCGCTGAACATGCGCGTGAGCAGTTCCCCGCGTGCCTGACCGTCGCCGTGCTCGCCCGAGAGCGATCCGCCATAGCGGTGCACGAGGTCCGCGGCCTCCTGCATGAACGAGCGGAACTGCGCGATGCCATCCGGCGTGACCAGGTCGAAGGCGACGCGGCAGTGCACGCACCCCTGGCCGAAGTGTCCGAAGAGATCCGCCGCGTAGTGATACCGGTCGTACAGCGCATGTAGCTCGCGGAGGTACGCACCCAGCTTGTCTGGTGCCACCGCGGAGTCGTCCCACCCGGGCCACATCGCGGGGGCATCGCGCTCTTCGGGTACCGCCGGTGCGCCACCCTCGCGCAATTGCCAGATCGCCTCCTGATCCGCGGGGTCGTCGAGCAGGCGAATCTGCGGGGCCGACGCGCCGCGCCTGACGAACGCGACCATCGCGTCGGCGCGCTCACGTGCTTCCGCCGGCGTGTCGCCGCCGAATTCCAGCAGCAGCCAGCCGCGCCCTTCCGGCAGCAGGCGCAGGCGAGACGAGGGAACGCCGCTGCGGAGATCCTCGCGCACGAGCATCTCGTCGATCGCCTCGAGGCCAATCGGACGGAACTCGAGCAGCGGCGGCACCGCGTCGGCCGCCGCGAAAATGTCTGGGAATCCAAGAATCACCAGGACGCGATGCGAATAGTGGCGCACCAGGTGCGTCGTCGCCTCGAGGACGAAGACGAGCGTGGACTCGCTGCCGACGACCGCCCGCGCCAGGTCGAAGCCGTTCTCGGGCAGCAGCGCGGGCAGGTTGTAGCCCGACACGCGACGCGGGATATCCGGGAATTCGCGGCGAATCGCCGCTGCGTATCGCTCCTGGAAGGCTTTCAAACGCCGGTACAGATCTGCGACCGGACCTGCACCCGCGCTGATCCGCCGATACTCATCGTCGCTTGTCGGGCCAAGGCGCAACCGGAGCCCGCGATACGTGACGATGTCGAGGCTGGCGATGTTGTCGGCGGTCGCCGGACCAGTGCCTTCGAACGCTGATTGAATCGAATGCACGCCGCACGAGTTGTTGCCAATCATGCCGCCGAGTGTGCACGAGCGATGCGTGCCCGGATCCGGTCCGAAGGTGAGCCCCTGCCGCGATGCGGCGGTCCGCAGATGATCGAGGGTGACGCCAGGCTGGACGCGCGCGGTGCGCGTCGCCCCGTCGATCTCCAGAATGCGATCGAGGTGCTTCGAGGTATCGATCACCACCGCGGTGTTGCAGCACTGTCCGGCGATACTGGTGCCGCCGCCCCGTGCGAGCACGGGCGCCCTGTGGGTGCGGCAGGCCTCGAGCGTGCCGATGACATCCTCAACCGTCCGCGGAATGACCACGCCAATCGGTACCTGACGGTAGTTGGAGGCATCCGTGGCGTACAGCGCCCGGTCGCCAGGCGCAAACCTCACTTCGCCGCGGATATGTCTCCGAAGGTCGGTTTCGAGCTCTGCATCGACGCGGTCGGGGTTGGCAGGAATCACTCTCAGCGGCAGCACGTAGAGGGTCGAATGCAAGGCGCGGACTCACGCTGGCGTGCGGCTTGCGATTCCCGCGGGCGTCAAAAAAGGGGAGAGCCGGTGATACCGATCACTGAATCGCGGGTGTCGACCTACACGATCCCGACGCAGGACCCGGAATCCGACGGCACGCTCGAGTGGCATTCCACCACGATCGTCATCGTCGAGGTTCGGGCCGGAGCGGCGAGCGGGGTCGGTTACAGCTACGGTCACAAGGCCATGGCGACGGTGATTGCCGACGTGTTGCTGCCGCTGATCAACGGACGCAGCGCGCTGGACATTGCCGGCAACTGGGTGGCGATGTGCCGTGCCGTCCGCAACAACGGCCGGTCGGGGCTCTCGGCGATGGCGATCGCCGCGGTCGATTCGGCGTTGTGGGATTTGAAGGCGCGCCTGCTCGAGGTGCCGGTTGCCACGCTGCTCGGCGCCGTTCGCGACGCCGTGCCGGTCTACGGCAGCGGCGGTTTCACGTCGTATTCGATCGATCAACTGCAGCGGCAGCTTGCCGGCTGGGTCGACCGCGGTATCCGCATGGTGAAGATGAAGATCGGACGGGATCCGCAAGCCGATGTGTCGCGCGTGCGCAGCGCCCGTGAGGCCATCGGACCTGCCGCGGCGCTGTTCGTCGATGCCAACGGCGCCTACGATGCCGAACAGGCGGTGCGGCAGGCAGAGCAGTTCACGGCGTTCGACGTGACGTGGTTCGAGGAGCCGGTGTCGTCGGACGATACGAACGGCCTGCGCCTGGTGCGGCAGCGGAAGCCCGCGGGCATGGATATCGCCGCCGGCGAGTACGGCTATACCGTGTATGACTTCCGCAGGTTGCTGGAGACCGGGGCCGTCGATGTCGTGCAGGCGGACGCGACCCGCTGTGGCGGGATCACCGGGTTCCTGCAGGCGGCAGCGTTGTGCGACGCGTTCAACATGCCGATGTCAGCGCATACCGCGCCGGCCCTGCATATCCACGTGTGTTGCGCCGTGCCACGCGTGAGACACATCGAATACTTCCACGATCACCAACGGATTGAGCGGCTGCTGTTCGAGGGTGTTCCCGAGCCGGCCGAAGGGTCGCTGCGGCCGGACCTCTCACGCCCGGGGTTCGGTTTCGAGCTCAAGCGCGCCGACGCGCAACGCTACGTCGCTTGATGTTTTAGCTGCACGCCGCGACGCCACGGGCGCCAAGTGGCGAAGTGAGCAGCCTTGGCATGAGACCTCACACCAGCTCACGCACCTTGTCTGCCAGCACCGTCAGCGCGATCTTGCCGCGGTGCGGCTGACCCTTGGCGAGAGACTCGGCGAACCTCGTGGCCTGATCGACGCTGATCTTCGGCGGCAGCGGCGGCTCGAACGGATCCACGGTGGCCTCGATGATGGCGGGGCCATCGCTCGCGAACGCCTGACCGATCACGTCGTCGAGCTTCCTGGGATCTTCGACGCTGAAGGCGGACCCCCCGCAGGCGCGGGCGTACGCCGCGAAGTCGATCGGTTGCAGTTCGCAGCCGTACTCAGGATTGCCGAGGAACACCATCTGCTCCCACTTGATCATCCCGAGCGCGTTGTTCTTGACGATCACCACTTTGATCGGGAGACGGGCGCGGACGCAGTTGGCGAATTCGGCCATCAGCATGGAGAAGCCGCCGTCGCCGACGAACGCAACCACCTGACGACCGGGATGAGCGATCTGGGCGGCGATGGCGTAGGGCAGGCCGTTGGCCATTGAGGCAAGCGTCCCGGAGAGCGAGTACATCTGCCCGCGTTTGACGCGCATGTAGCGGGCCCACCAGGTCGCGATCGTGCCGCTGTCCGACACCACGATCGCATCGTCGTGCAGGTGGCGATTGACGGCGGCGGCGAGCGCCTGCGGCTTCATCGGCATCTCGGTGACCGCCGCGTGCTCGTCCATCATCTTCCACCAGCTCGTCATGCCCTTCTGCGCCGTCTCGAGGAACGATCGATCGTCGTGGCGCTGCAGCATTGGCAGCAGCGCCTGCAGCGTGCGCCGGCTGTCGCCAATCAGACCGATCTCCACCGGATACCGCAGCCCGATGCGCATCGGGTCGAGCTCGATCTGGACGCCGCGCGCCTGTCCCGGCTTCGGCAGGAACTCGAGATACGGGAACGACGTGCCGACCATCAGGAGCGTGTCGCACGACTCGAGCGCTTCCTGCGACGGCCGCGTGCCGAGCAGGCCGATGCATCCGGTGGTGTACGGACTGTCGTCGGGAACAGATCCCTTGCCGAGCAGCGGCTTCACGATCGGTGCGCCGAGCATCTCCGCGGCGCGTTCGAGCTCCGCGCCGGCGCCAAGTGCGCCCCGTCCAGCGAGGATCACGATCTTCTTGCCCTGGTTGAGCACGTCTGCCGCCTGCGCCAGGTCGGCGTCGTTCGGCAGACGTGCCCCGTGAGCCTGCAGTTCCGAGTTGTGTCCGGCGATGTTGCGCTTGGATCGCTCGCCCTTGATCTCGCGCTCCTGCAGATCAACCGGAAAGGAAATGTGCGCGACGCCGCGATACAGCAGTGCTGTGCGGCAGGCGAGATGCGCGACATTTTCGACGTGCGTCGGTCCCATGACACGGACGCTGTATTTCGCGACGTCCATGAACAACTTGTCGAGCTCGACGTCCTGCTGGGTAAAGGTGCCGATCAGATCGTGGTACGGCATGCCGGTGATCGCCAGCACCGGTTGACCGTCGAGTTTGGCGTCGTAGAGGCCGTTCAGCAGGTGAATGCCGCCGGGTCCGGAGGTCGCCAGGCAGACGCCAAGCCGGCCGGTGAACTTCGCGTATCCGCAGGCCATGAACGCCGCGGCTTCTTCGTGTCGCACCTGCACGAAGCGGATCGCGTCGCGCTTCTTGCGCAGCGCTTCCATGATGCCGTTGATGCCGTCGCCGGGCAGTCCGAAGATCGTGTCGACGCCCCATTCCTGAAGAATCTCGATCAGGATGTCCGCTGCCGTCTGAGCCATGTGTTCTCCCGAAAGACGCGCTGGCTTGTGCATGACGCACGCCAGCGCGCCCGGGCTGAAGGTTTGCATCGGTCAGACTCATGCAATGGCGCGTGCTCAACGAACATGGCGGACTGCGCACCGTGGTGCTGGTGCTGCCGACTGGTGATGAAGCGATGGCGGCGTTGACGGCATTCGCGACGTCGCAGCGGCTGCGTGCGGCGCAGTTCACGGCAATCGGCGCGTGCTCACGCGTGGTCGTCGCCTACTTCGACTGGGCGACGAAGCAGTACCAGAAGATCGCGATCGACGAGCAGGTCGAAGTGCTGTCGCTGGCTGGCGACATCACGCTCGATGACGGCACACCGAAGGTCCACGCCCACATGGTGGTGGGCAAACGCGACGGGACGGCGCATGGCGGCCATCTCGTCGAAGCCCACATCCGGCCGACCCTCGAAATCGTCCTCACCGAAACACCGGTCCACCTCAGGCGGCGGTTCGATCCGGATTCGGGCCTCGCGTTGATAGACCCGGCACAGTAGAACTCGCAACTCCCAACATCTCTCGCCGTCCAACGCCCAACGCGCTCGATCGGGCCTGTTGGGCGTTGGGCACGCGTCAGCCGTTGAGAATCGAGTTGTCGCCGAGCCAACCTCGAGATCCATCCCGACGCCGACGTGAGAGGTACGTTCGTAGCCGAATCGATCAATGATCGCCGTCTGCCGGGAGGCGGAATGCGCGTTCTGCTGCTATCGATGCCGGATTCGTTCGAGCACACGCCTGCGATCGCGATCCGCATGCCCAATGGGGCGCTCGCGTCGCTCGCCGGGAATCTCGACGCCGGTCACGAGGTCGCGATTGCCGACCTGCTGCTGGCGCAGTCGTCCGTCAAGCCAACGGTCGAACGCCTGATCGTGACGTATCGGCCACAGGTCGTCGGCCTGTCGGTGATGACCTTCCAGCGCCGTACCGCGCAGCGCATCATCCGTCTGATCCGGTCCCGCTTCCCGCACGTCGTCATCGTCGTCGGCGGGTACGATCCGAGCCTCGCGCCTGAGGCCTGGACCGATCCTGCCGTGGGCGTTGACGCCATCGTCCGTGGTGAAGGCGAAGTCACGTTTCGAGAGTTGATACGTGCCCTCGAGATCGGAACACCCCTCTCGTCGGTGCGCGGGCTGTGGTTCCGTGAGGACGGAACCTTCCGTCGCAACGCACCGCGGCCGATCGCTTCGCTCGACGGGAACGAGGTGCGTCTGCCGCGGCGTGACGCACGTGTGCTCCATGGCTACACGATGCTCGGCCGCCAGATCGACGTGGTCGAATCGTCGCGCGGCTGCACGTTCGATTGCAGCTTCTGTTCGATCATCGAGATGCGGGGACGCAACTTTCACCGCTTCCCGATCGAGCGCGTCATCTGCGACATCGCCGATGCCCAGGCGCGGGGCGCGCGGGCCGTCTTCTTCGTCGACGACAACATCACGCTCGACGTGCCGCGCTTCGAGGCGCTGTGCCACGCCATCATCGAGGCCGGCCTGAACCGGATCGACTATCTCGTCCAGGGTATGACCTCGTCGATCGCGACGCATGGCGAGCGCCTGGCGCCGTTGATGCGCCGCGCCGGGTTCCGCTATGTCTTCCTCGGCATCGAGAACGTCATCGACGATGACCTGCAGTTCCTGAAGGCGCGCGCCAAGAACAGCCGGCAGCGCGATGGACAACGTACGAACACCACGCGTGCCGCGATCGACGTGCTGCAGCGCCACGGCATGCTCGTCGTCGGCGGCCTGATTGTCGGCAATCCCGACGACGACCAGGCGTCGATCGAGGCGAACCTGGCGTTTGCGCGGCGCCATGTCGACTGGCCGTACATCCAGCATCCGACGCCGTATCCCGGCACCCCGATGGCGCTCGACGCGGAACGGCGCGGGCTGATCGACAACGATCGCGTCGAGGAGTACGACGGCACGACGGCGATCCTGCGCAACCGGCACCTGCCGGCGGAGGACATCGAGTTCCTGCGCTGGCGGGCCGAGCGCTGGATGAAGGTGCGTCACATGAAGACCGCCTGGCGTCACGACCCATGGTTCGTGCTCACCCGCAGTCGCGCGATGCTGGCGCACACCTTTCGGGGGACGACGTGGCGCACCTGGTGTGGTCTCGAGCCGTCCCGCGCCGCGTTCGATCGGTACCGCCAGCTTCGCACGCGCGAGCGGGAATATCTGCCGGCGTCAACGGAAGACGTCGCGCAGCGCCCGCCGGGCCGCGAAGTACCCGCACATGCCGTGGACGCCGACGCCTGGTGGCGTGGACGCGGAGCAGATGTAGAGGCCGGGCACGGGCGTTGAGTAGGTGTGGCGCGTCGGTCTCGTAAACAGTTGTCGCAGGTCCGTGACTCCCGCGCCGATGTCGCCGCCGACGTAGTTCGCGTTGCGCCGCTCGAGATCCGCGGGCCTCATGATGCCGCGGGCGAGCACCCGGTCGCGGAAACCCGGCGCGAAGCGTTCGATCTGCCGTTCGATCGCGGCGATCGTGTCGATGTTGGATCCGTGCGGGACATGACAGTACGTCCACACGACATGCCTGCCCGCCGGGGCGCGCGACGGGTCGAACAGCGTCGGTTGCGCGAGCAGCACGAACGGTCGTTCGGCATGCTCGCCATTCCAGATCGCCTGTTCGCTCGCGGCGATCTCTTCGATCGTGCCGCCAAGGTGCACGGTGCCAGCCTGCGCGCAGCCGGGATCCCGCCACGGTACGGGCGCGTCCAGCGCCCAGTCCACTTTGTAGACGCCCATGCCATATCGATAGCGCTCGAGCGCGTGCCGGTACCACGCTGGAAAGCGATGCCCGGCGATCCGCAGCAGCGGCCGCGGCGAGAGATCGCACAGGATCGCGCGTGTCTTCGGCAGTTCGTCGATCGAAGCGATCGGTGTTCCCGTGACGATGTCGCCGCCCAGTTCGCGGAGGTAGGCGGCCATGGCGTTCGTCAGTTGCTGCGCGCCACCCTTCGGCAGCGGCCAGCCGGCGACATGCGCCATCACCGTGAGCACGAGACCGATCGCGCCGGTCGGCAATCGATCCAGCGGCAGCATGCCGTGCGCGGATATGCCGGCGAAGAGCGCCCGTGCGGGCGCATCGCCGAACGCGCGCTCCGCGATCCGCCGCGCCGGCCAGAGCGCCTGCAGTCCGAAGCGTGCGAGGGCAACGGGATGCTGCGGCCAGCGCAGCGGACCCAGGATGGCCGTGTCGAGCCGGGGCCAGTCCTCGACGAGCGGTGCGAGCAGCGACCGGTACGCGTCGCCGTCCCGGCCGAGCGCCGAGGCGGTGCGATCGAGCGACCGGTAAATGCAGGCACTGTCGTCCGAGTCGAGCGGATGCGCCACCATGATTGGCGGTTCGATCCACTCGAGCCCGAAGCGCGCCAGCGGAAGCGTCTTCAGAAACGGCGACGCGATCGCAAAGGGGTGAATCGCGGAGCAGACGTCGTGGACGAACCCCGGCAACGTCAGCTCGGCAGACCGGCAGCCGCCGCCGATCGCGTCGGCCGCCTCGAAGACGGTCACGCGACAGCCGGCCTGCGCGAGCACGATCGCCGCAGCCAGGCCGTTCGGTCCGGATCCGATCACGACGGCATCGGGATCACGCATCATTCGAGCATCGGTATTGCTTCCGTTGCGGCGACGTGTCGCGGGGGCCGGTCTTCAGACCCGGCCTGGAATGGCTGCCTCATCCTGCGCTCCGTTTATGCCTGACACTGCCGGCTACTGGTACTCGCGGTTCGTCTTCGAACGCGCACTCGGTCTGATTTACCTCGTCGCGTTTCTCTGCGCGGCCAACCAGTTCGTGCCGCTCCTTGGCGAGCGAGGCCTGCTGCCGTTCACGCGGTTCATTCAGATCGTCCCGTTCCGCTCGTCTCCCAGTCTCTTCTACTTCGTGAAGCACGACTCCGACCTTCGTGCCGCCGCATGGCTCGGGGTCGTCGTCTCGGTGCTCGTGATCGGCGGACTCCCACAGCGCACGGGTGCAATCACCTCCGCCCTCGCGTGGGGCGTGCTGTGGGTGTTGTATCTCTCGTTCGTCAACGTCGGCCAGACCTTTTATGCCTTCGGCTGGGAGTCGCTGCTGCTGGAAGCCGGGTTCTTCGCGATGTTCATCGGCGGGTGGATGACGACGCCGAGTACGGTGCTCAATTGGGTCTGGCGATGGATGCTGTTTCGCGTCATGTTCGGCGCGGGACTGATCAAGATTCGCGGCGATGCGTGCTGGCGCGATCTCACGTGTCTCGACTACTACTTCGAGACACAGCCTATCCCGAACGCGTTGAGCTGGTACTTTCACTGGCTGCCGCACTGGGTGCACCGCACCGGCGTCGTCTTCAACCACATCGTCGAGCTTGGCGTTCCGTTCTTGTACTTCGCACCGCAGCCGATCGCCGCCATCGGCGGCGTATTGACGATTGCGTTTCAGCTCGTGCTGATCGCGAGCGGCAATTTGTCCTGGTTGAACTGGATCACGATCGTGTTGTGCATCCCGACACTCGACGATCGCTGGTGGACGTGGCTGCCAGTGTTTCAGCCGCACTTGATCGCTGACAGCGCGCTGCGCCGGGGAATACTGCTCACGCTCGCCGCGGTCGTCATCGTGCTGAGCATCCGGCCGGCCCTGAACATGATCTCGCCGCGGCAGTTGATGAACTATTCGTTCAACCCGATCCATGTGGTGAACACCTACGGCGCGTTCGGCAGCATCGGCCGCGATCGACCGGAGATTGTGATCGAGGGGACATCCGACGCCGTGATTACCGATGCCACGAAGTGGGCGGCGTACGAGTTCAAGGGTAAGCCTGGCGATCCGATGAGACGCGGATCGCAGATCGCGCCGTATCACCTGCGGCTCGACTGGTTGATGTGGTTTGCGGCGATGGGATCGCCGCAGCAGTATCCCTGGTTCTCGTCGCTGCTCGTCAAGTTGTTGCAGGGCGATCGCGACACGATCGCGCTGCTGCGATGGAACCCGTTTCCCGAGGCGCCGCCACGCTGGATTCGCGCGTCGTACTACGACTACCGCTTCACGACGCCCGAAGAACATCGCGCGACCGGACGATGGTGGCGGCGCACGCTCGCCGGTTTGTACATGCCGCCCGTCAGGCTGCAGGAGACGAGTGAGCGGTGAACTGGTGTTCGGGCTTCCGTGTGCTCTGTTCCTTGTTCGTGTTCAGGTTCGATCCCGGCTCGGTCGCGGCATCCATTGGAACGACGGACTAACGATCCGAACGTGAACATGAACATGAACCGAGAACCGAACGTGAACACGAACCAAGAACCGAACATCGAACACGAACGGAGAACCAAGCACCGGGAAGCGTGAACAGCTGCTTCCTTACTCCCACCCGTGCGGATGCTCACCGGGCACATGCACGCCGAACGCGCGCTCGACCGCGGCCTCGTTGAGGAAGTCGGCCGTCTCCGGAAACGCACTGATCCGATCGATCACTTCCCGGGAGGCGCCGTTCTCCAGCGCCACGGTGATCAGCTTGTTGCGTGTGGCCGGATAGTCGATGCCGTGGAGGGCCGCCGTGAGCTCCTGCCGCAAGTTGGCCATGATTCCTCCTCGTCGCCGCGCAGCGTGCGCGCTCACCTTCGCGCTGCAATGGCGATTCCCCGTCAGGTCCCGGCGTCGCGTTTGCACTTTCGCCTGTCGGCGAGGCGGACACCTCGCTTTTCATCACATCACGATGGAGAACCTGTATGGCAGAAAGACAGACGTCGATGACGCCCGTCCGCGACGAGCACGGCATCGGTCGCGGCCGATCGTTACAGTGGGAGAGCTATCCATTTCGCGCGCTGCAACGTTTTGCCGACGAGATGGATCGCATGTTCGACGACTTCGGCCTCGGCCGCCGCTGGCGCGACGCGCCCGGCCTGACCAGTTGGGCTGCGGAGATGTGGGCGCCTGAAGTCGACGTGATGCAGAAGGGCGATCAGTTGTTCATCAAGGCGGATCTGCCAGGTCTCAACAAGAACGACATTACCGTGGACATCACGGACGAGGCCGTCACGATTCAGGGCGAGCGGAAATCCGAGCACGAGGAGAAGCGCGAAGGCTATTACCAGGGCGAGCGTCGATACGGCAGCTTCTCGCGCGTCATCCCGCTGCCGGGCGGTGCCATGGCCGATCAGGCCAGGGCGACGTTCCGCGACGGCGTGCTCGAAATCTCGATGCCCTCGCCGCCAGCCTCGACGCGCGGACGCCGGCTCGAAATCAGCGAGGGCTCGAACAAGTAGTCGCCCGGCCCAGCCGCCGAGATCGGTACTTCGGTTGCAACCAACGGGACCACAGCGTCTCGCGCGATCTCAGCGATACAAGACGCCTATCGAAAGGTCCTGCGAGAAATGGTCAGCGGTCAGTCCGATCTGAGCCGGCGCGAGTTCATGACAAGGACGGTCGGCGGATCGCTGGCGATGGCCGCGTTGCCGGAGTCACAAAACGCGGCGACGCCGGCAACCGGTACCGTCGCGGATCCTGACAGCCCTGCCGCTGAGTCCCAACTCAGGGTTCGGTGTGCCATCAACGATGAGCACACCGAGCTGACCATCGACCCGCGGGTCACGCTTCTCGACGCGCTGCGAGAGCGGCTGCGCCTGACCGGTACGAAAAAGGGATGCGACCACGGCCAGTGCGGCGCCTGCACGGTGCACGTCGACGGGCGACGTGTGCTGTCCTGCCTGACGCTGGCCGCCGCCGTCAACGGCAAGCGGATCACGACGATCGAAGGCCTGGCGCGTGGCGACGAGCTTCACCCGATTCAACAGGCCTTCATCGATCACGATGGCTTCCAGTGCGGCTACTGCACGCCGGGACAGGTGATGTCGGCGGTGGCGTTGCTCGACGAGCCGTGCGGCCCGGCCGACGCCGACGTTCGTGAGTGCATGAGCGGCAACATCTGCCGCTGCGGGGCCTATCCGAACATCGTCAACGCCATCCAGTCAGTTCGGGGGACAGGATCCGTGTGGCGGTCCAGCCCGTCGGGATCCGCAGCGCGGTCGGGTCACCCGGGATCCGCGGACATCGGATCAGTGCAGAGATCCGCGAAGCGGTCCCGGCACGCCGAACGGTCTTGAGCACCGGACAAGGCGATGTTCCCATTCACTTTCCAGGCAGCAGCGGACGAAGACGCAGCGAGCCGCGCGGTGCGCGCGACACCCGGCGCACGCTTTCTCGCCGGCGGGACGACGCTGGTGGATCTGATGAAGCTGAATGTCGAGCGGCCCTCCGTGGTCGTCGACATCAACGCCCTGCCGCTGACCGCAATCGAGGAGCTGCCGGACGGAGGCGTGCGCGTCGGTGCGATGGTGCGCAACAGCGACATGGCGAATCATCCGGCGATTCGCTCGCGCTATCCGTTCCTGTCGCAGGCGCTGCTCGCGGGTGCGTCGCCGCAACTCCGCAACATGGCGACCACCGGCGGCAACCTGATGCAGCGGACGCGCTGCTATTACTTCCGCGACACCGCAATGCCGTGCAACAAGCGGGAACCGGGCTCCGGCTGTGCGGCGCTCGACGGCCACAACCGGATTCACGCGATCCTCGGCACCAGCGCGCAGTGCATCGCGGCGCACGCCTCGGACATGTGCGTTCCACTGACGGCGCTCGATGCGGTGATTCACGTCAACGGCGAACGCGGTCCGCGGACGATTCCGATCGGCGAATTTTACCTGCTGCCCGGCGATCGTCCCGAGGTGGAGACCGCGCTCGAGCCGGGTGAGTTGATCACGGCCGTCGACCTGCCGCCGCTGCCGTTCGTCACGCGATCCGTGTACGTCAAGGTGCGCGATCGCGCGTCGTATGCATTCGCGCTGGCATCGGCGGCGGTGGCGCTCGATCTCGGTGACGGCAGGATCCGCAACGCGCGGATTGCCCTCGGCGGTGTCGGGACCAGGCCCTGGCGGGCACACGCGGCGGAACGGACGCTCGCCGGTGCGCGGCCGGGCGCCGCGGCGTATCAGGCGGCTGCGGCGGCGGCCCTCGAGGGCGCCGCGCCGCGCACGCACAACGCATTCAAGATCGAGCTGGCGAAGCGAACGCTGATGCGGGCGCTCGCGCGTGCGGAGGCGCTCGCATGATCGGCGACGCCATCGATCGCCTGGACGGCCGCCTCAAGGTCACTGGCGGCGCGCGCTATGCCGCGGAGTGGCCGGGCGACGGTCTTCTCTATGCGGTGCTCGTCCAGAGCACCATCGCGAACGGCACGCTGGCGGCGGTGGATACGAGGGATGCCGCGGCGGCGCCTGGCGTGCGGCTGGTCATCACCGCCGACAACGCACCACGACTCCCGCAGAACGGACGGGCGGCCGTCAATCCGCCGGCCGGCCGTGAACTCTCGCTGCTGCAGGATCGCACCGTGCGGTACAACGGTGAGCCGATCGGGGTGGTCATCGCCGATTCGTTCGAGCAGGCGTCGCACGGTGCGGCGCTGGTGAGACCGACGTTTCGCGAGGAGCCGCCGCGCATCAACATGCAGGAGGCCCTGCCGACGGCGACGCCGTACGTGCGGAAGATTCTCGGCACGATCGAACCGTCGCATACCCGCGGCGATGTTGACGCGGCGCTGCGCGCGGCGGCGACGGTCATCGACGAAACCTACACGACGCCGATCGAGACCCACAACGCGATGGAGCCGCACGCGACCATGGCGCAGTGGGACGGCGATCGTCTGACGCTCTACGACTCGACGCAGTACGTCTACGGCGTGAGGCGCTTCGTCGCGAAGACGTTCGGCATCCCGGAGCAGAACG
Organism: Vicinamibacterales bacterium; assembly: GCA_035496255.1. Taxonomy (GTDB): domain Bacteria; phylum Acidobacteriota; class Vicinamibacteria; order Vicinamibacterales; family UBA2999; genus Gp6-AA40. The sequence continues at coordinate 14,388 of DATJEU010000071.1, read as the reverse complement.
TGACCGTCATCGCGAAGTTCACCGGCGGTGCGTTCGGCTCCAAAGGTTCGGCGTGGTCGCACGTCGTGCTCGCCGCGATGGCGGCGAAGCAGGTGGGCCGGCCGGTGAAGCTGGTGCTGACACGGCGCCAGATGTTCGGGCTCGTCGGCGCGCGCCCCTACACGGTGCAGCACGTCGCGATCGGCGCGCGGCGCGACGGCACCATCACCGCGATCCGGCAGAACGTCACCTCGAGCACGTCGGTGTTCGAAGACTGGGTCGAGAGCGCATCGCTGCAGACGCGCATGCTCTACGGCGTGCCCAGCGTCGCGACGACGCAGAGCCTGGTGCGGCTGCATGTGGGGACGCCGACGTTCAATCGCGGACCTGGCGAATCGTCCGGCACGTTCGCGCTCGAATCGGCGCTCGACGAGCTCGCCTACCGGCTCGACGTCGATCCGATCGAATTGCGAGTCAAGAACTACGCGGAGGCGGACCCCGAGACCGGGCATCCGTGGTCGAGCAAGTCGCTGCGCCAGTGTTACACGCAGGGAGCCGCCAGGTTCGGCTGGTCGCGACGCAAACCGCATCCGCGCTCGATGCGCGATGGCGATCAGTTGATCGGACTGGGGATGGCGACGGCTACGTACCCGGCCCGCCGGATGCCCGCTTCGGCGCGGGCGCGGCTGATGCCGGACGGGAGCATCGCGATCGAGGCGGCCACGCACGAACTGGGGACCGGTACCTATACGGTCATGAGTCAGATTGCCGCCGACGCGCTCGACGTGCCGATCGATCGCGTTCGCTTCGACCTCGGCGACAGCCGGTTGCCGGAAAACCCGATTTCGGCCGGATCGATGACGGCGGCGAGTACGGGTCCCGCGATCGATGCCGCGGCGCGTGCGCTCCGCGATCGACTGCAGTCGCGAGGCGTGCGCCCAAGCGATCTCGATGCATGCCGGACCGCCGTCTCGCAGAACGGTGGTCCGATCGAGGCGGACGCGAGCGCACAGCCCGGACCGGAAACCGAGCGCTACTCCATGCATTCGTTCGGCGCCGTGTTTGCCGAGGTCGGCGTGGATCCCGACGTCGGTCAGATCCGCGTGCGGCGGGTGACCGGGGCGTACGGCGCCGGCCGCGTGCTGAACGCGAAGACCGCCCGCAGCCAGTTGATGGGCGGCCTCGTCTACGGCCTCGCCATGGCGCTGTTCGAGGACACGCTGCTCGACGATCGCACGGGCCGGTATGTCAACGCCGATCTCGCGGAGTATCTCGTTCCGGTCAACGCCGATATTCCCGACATCGACGTGATCGTCGTCGACGAAGACGACGCCCAGGTGAATCCGCTGGGCGTCAAGGGCATCGGCGAGATCGGTACTACGGGTGTGACGGCCGCCGTGGCCAACGCCGTGTTCCACGCGACCGGCGTTCGCGTCCGCGATCTCCCGATCACACTCGACAAACTGCTCTCACATCCCGCGGGGGCATGAGGGCGCGGAGGCATATGCGCATTGCACAGGTAGCACCGTTGTGTGAACGGGTTCCGCCGAAGCTCTATGGCGGAACCGAGCGGGTCGTGTCGTTTCTCACCGAGGAGCTGGTGCGGCAGGGGCACGACGTGACGCTGTTCGCGAGCGGCGATTCGAAGACGTCTGCGAGGCTGGTGGCGATCTGTCCGCGCGCGCAGCGGCTGGATGGGGGCCGCCGCGACGCGCTGGCCGAGCACATCCTGATGATCGAGCAGGTGGCCCGCCGCGCCGGCGAATTCGATCTCATTCACTTTCACGTGTCACACATGCATTTTCCGGTCGCGCGCCGGCTGCAGACGGCGAGCCTGACGACGCTGCACGGCCGGCTCGACATGCCCGAGCTCGTCGCGTTGTACAAGGAGTTCTCGGATCTGCCGATTGTCTCGATTTCCGACGCGCAGCGCGTGGCGCTGCCGCACGCCGGATGGATCGGGACGATCTACCACGGCCTGCCGCCCGATCTCCTGCGTTATCAGCCGTCGCCCGGGACCTATCTTGCGTTCCTCGGACGCGTGTCACCCGAGAAACGGCTGGACCGCGCGATCAGGATCGCGACGGCCGCCGGCTGGCCGCTGCGCATCGCCGCGAAGGTGGACCCGGCGGACGCCGACTACTTCGAGCGCGAGATTCGACCGCTGCTCGATCATCCGCTGGTGGAGTTCGTCGGCGAAATCGGCGAGCCCGACAAGAGCGACTTCCTTGGCGGCGCCCGCGCGCTGTTGTTCCCGATCGACTGGCCCGAGCCGTTTGGTCTCGTGCAGATCGAGGCGCTGGCCTGCGGCACACCGGTCATCGCGTTTAACGGCGGCTCGGTCCCCGAGATCATCGACCCCGGGGTCACGGGGTTCATCGTCAACAGCATCACCGAGGCGGTGGACGCGGTGTCGGCGATCGACGACATCGATCGGTGGACCTGCCGGCAGACGTTCGAGCGCCGGTTCAGCGTGCGACGGATGGCGCTCGATCACGTCCGCATCTATGAGATGCTGGCGGCCGGCGCCGCCGCCAACGACCTCGTCGCGTAACGTCGATGGCGACCGCAGACACCGTGCGACTGGACGAGCAGTTCTACATCATCGCCGACGCGGAGCGGCCGACCGCACCGCTTCGCGTGATGAAGCAGGGCGACAGCTTCGGCGTGTTCGATCAGTACGGCGACATCGTGCCGATCGAAGGTGGCGAGCAGGGGTTCTATTTCGACGGCACGCGGTTCCTGTCGCGTCTCGAGCTGCTGCTCGGCACGCGCCGGCCGTTGTTTCTGAGCTCGACGATCAGCGAGGACAACGTCGCGTTCACCGCCGATCTGACGAACCCCGACATCCTGCGCGACGGCCGCGTCGTCGTCGCCCGCGGCGAGATTCACATCTTTCGATCGCGCGTCCTGTCGCCGACCGGCTTTGCCGAGTGCATCCGCATCACCAACCATGCGCTGCAGACGATCAAGGTGCCGCTGGCGGTTCGGTTCGGCGCCGACTATGTGGACGTCTTCGAGGTGCGCGGGACACGGCGGACGAAGCGTGGCGAGACGCTGGCGGGGACCGACGGCCGTGAGAGCACGTGCGCGTACCGCGGCCTGGACGGCGTCGAGCGGCGTACGCACCTGCGCTGGAGTGAGTCGCCCGATCGCACGGAACGCGGATCCCTCGTATTTCTGCTGACACTCGAGCGGCACGCGAGCGTGACGCTGGAGCTGAGCGTCTCGTGTGAGATCAACGGTGCCTCTCACCCGAACGATCGCTACTGCGACCTGATCAGCCGCTCGCGCTCGGCGGTGCACGCCGAGTCGGACCAGCAGTGCACGATCACGAGCTCGAGCGAGACGTTCAATCACTGGATCCGCCGGTCGGCGGCCGACCTGCGGATGATGATCACGCAGACGCCGTACGGCGCCTATCCGTACGCCGGCATTCCATGGTTCAGCACCCCGTTCGGGCGTGACGGCCTGATCACGGCGATGGAGCTGCTGTGGGCCGACCCGGCGTTGGCGCGCGGGGTCCTGTCGTTCCTGGCGGAAACGCAGGCGGTGTCCACGTCCGAGGCTCAGGACGCCCAGCCCGGCAAGATCGTCCACGAGATGCGGCGTGGCGAGATGGCCGCGCTCGGTGAGATCCCGTTCGGCCGCTACTACGGCAGCGCCGACGCCACCCCGCTGTTCGTCATGCTCGCGCACGCCTACTTCCGCCGGACCGCCGATCGCCAGATGCTGGATCAACTATGGCCGCACATCCTGGCCGCGCTCGACTGGATCGGCGGCGCCGGCGATGCTGATCACGACGGCTTCATCGAGTACGCGCGCCAGAGCGACACCGGCCTGGTGCAGCAGGGATGGAAGGACTCCTACGACTCGATGTTTCACGCCGATGGCCGGCTCGCCGAAGGGCCGATCGCCGCGTGCGAGATCCAGGGGTACGTGTACGCCGCCTGGAGCGGCGCCGCAGAACTGGCGATCGTTCGCGGCGATCAGGCGGCCGCGGACGAATGGCGACGGCGCGCCGAGAGGGTGCGGGCGCGGTTCGAGGAGCAATTCTGGTGCGAGGAGATCGGCACCTACGCGCTGGCTCTGGACGGCGCCAACCAGCCGTGCCGCGTCAAGTCGTCGAACGCCGGTCATTGTCTGTTCGCCGGGATCGCGAACCCCGCGCGCGCCCGTCGCGTGGTGGACACGCTGATGGCGGAGGAATCGTTCACCGGATGGGGCATCCGGACGATCGCCGCCGGCGAAGCGCGCTACAACCCGATGTCGTACCACAACGGATCGGTGTGGCCGCACGACAACGCGATCGTTGCCGCGGGACTCGCGCGTTACGGCTTCCGCGAGCAGGCGGCGCGCGTGCTCAACGCGATCCACGACCTCAGCGCGGTGGTCGATCTCCATCGTCTGCCCGAGCTGGTGTGCGGGTTCCATCGGCGGGCGGGCGAGTATCCGACGCTGTATCCGGTGGCGTGTGCACCGCAGGCGTGGGCTGCCGGCGCGGTCTTCATGCTGCTCTCCGCGTGTCTGGGGTTGCGCGTCGATGCCGACGCGGGGCAGGTCGTGCTCGAGAAGGCACGGCTGCCGGCGGCGCTCGAGTGGCTGCGTATTACGAACCTCTCGGTCGGCACGGCCTCCGTCGATATGCTCTTGACGCGCCACCCGCACGATGTCGGCGTGACCGTGCTGCGGCGCAGCGGCGAGGTGGAGATCGCGGCGATCAAGTAGACGAGGGTTGTCGTATCCTCAGCCACATGCGACTCGCGCCTTCAGTTGCGCTCACAGCCGCGCCTGTCGCCGGTGACGCGACCACGGCGGCAACCTGTAACCGGCGCTATTCGCCCCTGCAGATCTGATGGGAGTGTTCCGCTTTCTGCTCGCGGCACTGGTCGTACTGTTTCATTTCGGCGGGCTGTCCTGGATCGTCGGACGCGTCGCGGTGTACGCGTTCTACTGCATCAGCGGATTCCTGATCTTTCAGGTGCTGGACCGGGTGTATCTCCCCGAATCGACGGGCAGCGCCCGCTTTCTTGCCAACCGATTCATCCGGCTCGCGCCGCTCTACGTCGCTTACGCACTGATGACCGCTGTGCTGCTCGGCGTCGTGGGCCGCTCCACGGTGACCGGGGTTGGCATTCACGTTCCGGACGAACCGCGACGCGAACTGATTCAGCGCACGATGACCGTGGCGCCGACGCTGGATCATCGAGGCGCGCTGCCGATCCTCGCGTTCGACCCGCCGCTGCTCCCGCAGGGATGGTCGATTGGCGTCGAGGCGACGTTCTATCTCCTCGCGCCGCTCGTGGTGCTGGCGACGCGCCGGCGGCCGGCCTGGCTGGCGGTGTGGGTGGCCGCCGCGTTGGTGGTGACGGTGCAGGCGTTCGTCGTGGCCGGCGTCGATTTCGATCAGTTCCAGGTTGACGTCTACAAGAACGCGCTGGCCAGCCTGCCGGTGTTTCTCATCGGCGGCGGCTGCTACTACGTGCGCCGGCGGTGGGGAGCGGTTGTCCGTCCGTGGATTGCGTGGCCGGCGGTGGCCGTGTGGCTGGCGCTGATCGCCGTGCCGCTATTGAGTGGCGGCACCTTTCCGCTGCCATCGGCACAGATCTTTGCCGAATATCTCTGGCTGACGCTGGTCGTGACCTGGCTGGTGCTCCTGTCGCCGCCGCTGCCGTGGCGGTCGCTCGACCGGCTCGCTGGAAACGTGACGTACGGCGTGTACCTGAATCACTTCATCGCGGCGCTGCTGATTGCGTCGAGCGGTGCCTGGCGCGACATCGCGGCCGTCGGTACGGTGACCGCGGGTGTATGCGTGCTGGCCGGGGCATCCGTCCTGGCGACCGTGACCTATCTGTTGATCGAGCGTCCGTTCGACGTCGTTCGATCGCGGGTTCGCCGGGTCGAGACGCCGCCGCCGTCACCGGTGGTGGGCAGGTCACTCGTGGCTGTTCCGGTGGCGGCCATCCTGGTGGCGTTCGCGGGCGTTCCTGTCGGCTGGGGCGTGGCGCGGCTGAATGGCGCGGCGCGCGGGGTTGTGCTTCCGGTCTCGGGACCATTTCACATTCGATGGGCCGCGACCGTCTCGGACGCGACACGGCAGCGGATTGAGGGCACGTTCGGACTGATCGTCGATGGTCCCGTGACGCGGGACCCGAGGCACCGCACCTACGAGTACCGCCTGCCACATCCGACGCGGGACCGCGTCCGTGCGCTGATCACCGATCCCGGCGTCGAGGACACCGCCCGCATCGACGTGAAGCGCTACGAGATCGCCGAGTAAGGCACGCAGGGGGCGACTCCCGCGCTCACTGCACGCTGACCAGCCGCAACACCGGGCTCAACCGATAATCCGACGGATTTGGACGCGTGATCGACGCCTCTCCGTCGAGATCGAGCAGCACGGTGGTAGATCCCCCGCCCCTGACGGAAAACGCCCCGTTCGTGCTCGCTTCCGTCGCGAGGATTGTCATCTGTGACGCGGAGCCGGCAGGCGCCGCGATCGACCGTGCGCACGGCGTGCTGCTCGTCGTGGGATTGTCGGTATAGACGGTGGCGCTCTGGATGATCAGGCGCACCAACGTGAAATCGGTGATCGGAAACACCGCGGTCGCCAGCAGATCCTGGCCGCCGCCTTCGAGTTTCTTCAAATCGCACGTCCACGTGGGCGCGCTCGAATCCGGGAACGGGACTTTCGACCAATTCCCGTCGCGCTGAACGGACACTTCCGAGAACGTGATCAGCACCGCGCGCGCCGAATCGAACGGGTTGTCGGTGAGGCGGATGTTGAGTGTTCCCGCGGTGCCCTTGTCGATATCCGAGGGCGAGACGGGTGAGGTGCCGCCGCAGCCGATCGCGGTCAGCAGGGCAACAACAGGCAGCATGCGTCGCATAGCGCTCCTTCTCCGGCCGGGCTTTCAGCAAGGACGGAGCCCAACCGTATCGAAGGCAGCAAACTACCGATGATGAAAGACTTGAGCGATGTCCGCTCTCACCGCGAACGGAGGGGTGGCCCGGCCGATTTGTTCGTTGCCGCTCAATTTCGTTAGGCCGCGACTCGAGGAGCGGAGCCGCGCTCTGCGCCTTCTGCGGCGCCGCTCGGATTCATCCGCGGCGGCTTATCTCGGGCGCGAACGACTCCGGGACGATGATCGCGTCGGGCCCGACGACCGCCGCCGCATCGGCCGACTGACGCGGCAGCACCCCTTGGAATGCGCGTCCCGTCACTTCGAAACCCTGCACGTCACCGGTCGTCTCGTCCACCTGCACACTGCGGACACGTCCGAGTGCGCGTCCCGCGTCGGTGAAGATCGGCCGGTTCTCCAGGCTGCTCGAGCGCGCCGCGCTCACGCTCTGTTGACGCCAGGCCTTCCGCGTGATCACCCCGCCGGCCGTGCGCACCAGCACAGCGTCCCGCCCCAGCGTCTGCACTTCGCTGAAGGGCACGACCTGCTCGGACGCGATCACTCCGCCCGCGACGACGAGGCCGACGACGTGGCGCGAATCCCCGTCGAGGAGCACATCCGAGACTTTGCCGACGCGCGCGCCGTTCTCCGCCGACACGATCGGTTTGCCTACCACGTCCGTCACTCGTTGCATCGCGCCCTCCCGAGCTACTCGGTGCAACGGCGATGCCCGCGCAGCGGCATCTGCGCTCGAGTCGTGCCGGCCGAAGCCGGGCCCTGTGGACGATCCGCTGGCTGGCCTATCATCGTCCCCGAGCAGGAAGAGGTCGACCGCCGGTGGACCCGCGTGCTCACGGCAATGCGTACAGGCCAACCTTCAGGTCGGCCTTCGTCTTCGCTCCGAGGAGGGACGAGTGGCATACGTCGACAAGCATCTGTTGAGCGGTGAGCGCGTGATCTACCGATCGCGCCAGCACCTGGTGGTGTTCATCGGCCCGGTGCTGCTCGTGGTGATCGCGATCATCCCGCTGGTCATCAGCCGGAGGAACGCGATGCTCGTGCTCGCCAGCATCCTGTTCGTCGCCGGACTGATCTGGCTGGTCGCGCGGGCGATTGCGCGCGCCAGCGCCGAATTCACCGTTACCAACAAGCGCGTCGTCGTCAAGCTCGGGACGATCCGCCGCCGCGCGATCGAGATGCTGTTGTCGAAGGTCGAAGAGATCGCGGTCGATCAGGGCGTCGTCGGCCGCATGCTGGGTTACGGGACGGTGGTGATCGTCGGCACCGGCGGATCGAAGGAAGTGTTCATGCTGATCGCCAACCCGCTGGAGTTCCGGCGGCAGGTGCAGGAACAGATCGAACGTCACGCCGCCGAGCTGAGTCGCGGTCAGTGATTCGCTGCGTCGGCGTTGGGTGAGCCCAGGACCTCGGAGTCTGGGGAGTGATCGACAATTCCCAGTCCCCAACGACTGACGGTTGCGCAACTCCCGGGAGGAGTCATCGGTCAGCTGTGTGCAAGCCGCAGGTGACTCGTGAGCGGTTTGCATGTGACCACTTCACGCGATCAGATGCGGCCCGCATGGTGGGCGGCCGCCTCCGTGCGTCTTCGTGTGCTTCGTGTCTTCGTGGTGACTGTCGTTGACGCCGCACCCTTCGTTATCCGGGTATGAGTCAGTTCTCCCGTGCGAATTCGGCGCGATCGATCACCAGCACCGGCACCGGCGCGCGCGTGCTTTCCAGCTTGAGCCCGAGCTGCTCCTGCACGGCGGTGAAGAGTGACGGCGCATTCGGATCGACGGTGGATGGCGCGCTGTTGGGAGCGGCGGCGCCGGCGGCGATCTCCGGGCGGTAGGTCAGCGTCAGATCCCATGGGCCGGTCAGCCCGGTGCGATCGACGACCGTCCGTTGCAAGCGCGTCGAGAGCATCGGCGCGAGTACGCTCATCGAAGTGCCGCCCATCTGGATGCTGCCGACGCGACCATTCGCGAAGCACCGGGTGCGCGCCTCTGGCGCGACCACCCGCGTCCGCCTCGCCTCGGCCTGCGCCGCCTCGCAATCGAAATCGGACCGTTTCAGGCCCGGGCCGAGGCGGCCATCGCCGCGCGCGAGTGTCAGTGCATACACCGGCATCTCGCGCGTTTCGCGTCTCACGGCCAGCGAGAAGCGGTCGCCGAGTAACTGTTGCAGTGCGAGCAGCGTGCTCGCGCGCGGTTCGGGCGCGCCGGCCGCGGTCACGTCCCAGCGATCGACGTCGAGCCACGCCGGTCCGCCAACGATCTGGTAGGGCTGCACGTCGTAGGCAAAGACAAGCAGATCCTGGAGTGACACTCCTTTGGCGGTGAAGCGACCGCCGGGCTGGGCCCCCATATAGCCGCCCGGTTCGGTCGCGCGTTTCACTGACGCTGCATCGAACGCCGGCGCCTGAGCCTGGATGGGCAGGCCGACCGAGACGGCCGCGACTACGGCCAGAATCCGCCATTTCCGCATGTGCGGGTATAACGTCACCCGCGCGCAAAAGGTTCACGCTGCCATCCCGGAATTCCTGTTAAATAGAGGGCCACATGGGTGGCCATACTCGACGCGACCTGCTGCGAACCGCACTCGCCGGTGCCGCCGGCGTGGCGCTCGGCGCACGCGGGCGGCTGACGTTCGCGCAGGGATCGCTGCCGCCGAACACGCTGCGTCTTGCGGACGATCTCTTTCTCGTCCAGTTGCCGGGCGAGGCGAACGTCGTCGCACAAACCGGCGACGGCAGTGTGCTGCTCGTGGACGGTTGCTCGGCGGCCGCATCCGCCGCGCTGATGAAGACCGTTGCCGCACTCCCCGGCGGCGGCCCGGTGACCACGCTGGTCAACACGCACTGGCATCCCGAACAGACCGGGTCGAACGAGACGGTGGGCCAGGCGGGCAAGACGATCATCGCGCAGGAGAACACGCGCCTCTGGCTCACGACCGACGTCACGTGGCCCTGGAACGGCCGCACGTTCACGCGGTTGCCGAAGGTCGCGCAGCCGAACAAGACGTTCTATACGACGGGACAGATCGACGCTGACGTTCGCTACGGCTACATTCCCGACGCCGCGCACACCGACGGCGATCTCTACGTCCACTTCGCGAAGCCGAACGTGCTCGCCGTCGGCGATACGGTCTCGGGTCAGGGCTGGCCGGTCGTGGACTGGACGAGCGGTGGCTGGATCGGCGGCATCGTCGGCGGCCTGCAGCGGCTCCAGACGATCGCGAACGCCGAGACGAAGATCGTTCCCGGGCGTGGTCCCGTCCTCGCGTTCACCGATCTCAAAGCGCAGTACGAGATGTACGGCACCATCCACGATCGCCTGACGCAGCTGTTGAACAAGGGTCACAGCCCCAGCGAGGCGGTCGAGGCGAAGCCGACGAAAGAATTCGACGCGCAGATGGGCAACGGCGATGAGTTCGTCCGCCGCGCGTTCGAAAGCCTGTGGGCGTATCTGTCGCCGGACGCATAGGACGGAAATGCAGAATTCAGAATGCAGACTGCAGAGTGCAGAGAGAACGAAGATTAGCCGCCGCCGTCGGCGACTGCTGATCGCGGTCTGCATTCTGCATTTTGCATTCTGCATTGTCGTCTCCGCCCGCGCGCCCCAGACGCCCGCTCCTGCCCCCGCCGATGCGCAGAAGCAACTGGCAACGATCAATACCTACTGCGTTGGTTGCCACAACGATCGCGCGAAGACGGGCGGCGTCAGCTTCGAAGGTCTGACACCGGATCGCGTCGCGCAGATGGGTGAGACCTTCGAGAAGGCGGTGCGGAAGCTGAAAGGGCACGTGATGCCGCCGCCCGGCGCGAAGCAGCCTGATGCGGCGACCAGTGACGCGCTCGTCGGCTGGCTCGAAACGTCGCTCGATCGCGCGGACGGCTCGCAGCACATTCCAGATCAAGTTGTCCTCCATCGGCTCAACCGCAAGGAGTACTCGAACGCGGTGCGCGATCTGCTGGCCGTCGACTTCGACGCCGCGGCGATTCTGCCGACGGACGATGTCGCGGATGGGTTCGACAACATCGCGTCGGCGCTGCAGGTATCGCCGTCGTTCATCGAGCAGTACGTGACCGCCGCGCGCCAGGTGGCCGTCAGGGCGCTTGGCCGCGCCGACGCGCGCCCTGGTGGCTGGACCTTCCGCGCCGGTCCTGGCCAGCAACTGACGCACGTCCCCGGCCTGCCGCTGGGCACCCGCGGCGGCATCCTCGCCAACGTCGATCTGCCGTCCGACGGCGACTACATCGTCGACATCGCCGACATGGCCACGCACATCTGGGGCAACGGGATGGAGTTCGCCAACCCGCTGGTGGTGGTCCTGGACGACAAGGTGGTCTACGAGACGGTGATCGGCGGCGAAGAGGACATGAAGCTGTACGACCAGGTGCAGAACGGCGCCCTCGATCGCGTGAACGCGCGGCTGAAGAACATCAAGTTCTTCGCCACTGCCGGGCCGCACAAGCTTGGCGTCACCTTCAGGCGCCGGACGTTCGCGGAATCGGATGACGAGCTGCAGATGTTCTCGCCGGGCGGCGGACAGGATCGATTGTACCGGGTCAACTCGTTCCAGGTGCGCGGCCCGTTCGACGTGACGGGCCTGAGCTCGACGCCGAGCCGTGCCCGCGTCTTCGTCTGCACGCCGGCGAAGACGGCGACGGTAGAAGCGCAAACCAGATGCGCTCAGCAAATCATCTCAACGCTCGCACGTCGTGCGTACCGTCGTCCCGTGTCGGTCGAGGACGTCAACGAACTGCTGGCGTACTACCGTGACGGCGTGAAAGACGGAGGCCCTTCGACAGGCTCAGGGCCATCCCGAGCGGAGTCGAGGGACGGCTTCGAGGCCGGCGTCCGCAGCGCGATCACCGGCATGCTGGCGAGTCCGTTCTTCCTGTATCGCGCCGAACATGTCCCGGCGGGACTGCGGCCGGGCGAGACCTACACGATCAGCGATCTCGAGCTCGCCTCGAACCTGTCGTTCTTCCTGTGGAACACGATCCCCGACGACGAGCTGCTGCAGACGGCGATCGACGGCAAGCTGAAGGAGCCGGCCGTGATCGACAGGGAAGTGCGGCGGATGCTCGCGGATCCGCGCTCGATCACGCTCGCGAGCAACTTCCTGTCGCAGTGGCTCGACATGAAGCGGCTCGACGAGATCGTGCCGGACTCGGCGGTGTTCCCGTACGCGTCGGGCCGATCCGACCCGCGTGACGACTTCCGCACCGAGCTGACGCTGTTCGCCGACAGCATCTTCCGCGAAGACCGCAGCGTCGTCGATCTGCTGCGCGCCAAGCATACGTTCCTCAACGAGCGCGTCGCGCTGCAGTACGGCATCACCGACATCAAGGGCGATCGCTTCCAGCGTGTCGAGCTGAAGGATTCCGTCCGCTGGGGATTGCTCGGCAAGGGCGCCGTGTTGATGGCAGCGGCGTATCCGAATCGCACGTCGCCCGTGCTGCGCGGCTCGTTCATCCTGCGGCACATCGAAGGCGTGCCGCCGGCCAATCCGCCGCCCAACGTGCCGACGCTCGACGAGAAGGACATCGGGACGACGAAGGCGCTGACCGTGCGCGAGATGATGGCGAAGCACCGCGCGAGTCCGACATGCGCGTCGTGCCACGCGGTGATGGATCCACTCGGCCTGGCGCTCGAGAACTTCGACGCCACCGGCCGCTGGCGCGACCGCGATCGTTACGCCAACGCGGCGATCGATGCGTCGGGCTTCCTGCCGGACGGCACGCCGCTCGAGGGACCGGACGACCTGCGGAATGCACTGCTGCGGCACCCGGACATGTTCGTGCAGACGTTCACGGAAGGCCTGTTGACGTACGCCACCGGCCGCACGACGCAGTATTACGACATGCCGACGGTGCGAAAGATCGTCCGCGGCGCCGCGAGCAGCGACTACCGGTTGTCGGCGATCGTGCAGGCGATCGTGAAGAGCGATCAGTTCAGGAAGAGACGGGTGCCGACGAGAACGCCGGAGACGTCGACGGCGGCGAAATAGAAATACAGAATTCTGAATTCCAGAGAGGCTCACATGTTTCTGTCGCAGAAATCCATCTCACGGCGCATGGTGCTCAAGGGCGTGGGCGCGACGATCGCGCTGCCGCTGATCGACGCGATGAACCCGGCGGCCACGGCGTGGGCGGCGACACCCGCCGGCGCGCCGCCGAAGCGGCTGGCCTTCGTCGGTTTCCCGCACGGCGCGATCATGGATCGCTGGTCGCCGAAGGAGACGGGCGCGACGTACGCCATGTCGCCGATCCTCGAGCCGCTCGCACCGTACCGGCAGCACATGACCATCGTCTCGGGCCTGCGCAACAAGATGGGTGAGACGCCGGAGCCGCACGCCTACATCGAGTCCACCTGGCTCAGTTGCGTGAAGCCGTGGGACCACGGCGTCGCCGGTCCCGACGCCGGCGTCACCGCCGATCAGCGGGCGGTGCCGTACATCGGCCAGGACACGCGCCTGCCGTCGCTGGAGTTGACGACGTCGCAGCAGGGGGCGCGGCTGGCGTGGCGGACACCGACGCAGCCGCTGCCGCAGGAAGGCAATCCGCGCGCGGTATTCCAGAAGCTGTTCGGCCAGGGAGACACCGACGCCGAACGTGCGGCGATCCTTCGCGAGACCGGCAGCATCCTCGATCGCGTCAAGGAGCAGGCAAACCGCCTGCAGGCGAGCCTCGGCGTCAAGGATCGCGTGGTGGTCGGCGACTACCTCGATTCGGTGCGCGAGATCGAGCGACGCGTCCAGATGGCGGAGAAGCAGGACATGTCGTCGCTCGACATTCCCGACGCGCCGGTCGGCACGCCGAACGACATCACCGAGCACTTCAAGCTGATGTTCGACCTGATGGCGCTGGCGTTCCAGGCCGACATCACCCGCATCATCACGATGTCGATGGATCACGAGGCGAGCATGCGGACCTACACGAACCTCGGTATCGCCGAAGGGTTCCATCCGCTGTCGCACCACGGCAACAACCCGGAGAAGATGAACAAGCTGGTGCAGATCCAGACGTATCACGCCCAGGTGTTCGCCAAGTTCGTCGATCGCCTGTCGAAGGCGCAGGAAGCCGACGGCAGCGTGCTGGAACACGCGACGATCCTGTTCGGCAGCAACATGAGCAACAGCGACCGGCACAACAACGACCCGCTGCCGGCGGCGATCCTCGGTCACGCGCACGGCCGCATCAAGGGCGGCCAGCACCTGAAGTACCCGCAGGACTCGCGCTTCTCGGATCTGCTCGTGACCATCTTCGACCGCAACAACATCCCGGTCGAGAAGATCGGCGACAGCGGCGGGCAGCTCGCTGAGGTGTAGAGGGTGCGAGACGAGGGTGCGAGACGAAGGTGCATGGTGGCTTCGCTGATGGTGCGATGCAGGTGAGGCACGTTCGTGAGCTTCGTGGCGCGGACCTTGTCAGGTCCGCGGCGTTGGTGCTGGTCATTGCCGTCGGCGCCCATGCGGCGGAGCCGACGCTCCTGCTCGA
>DATJEU010000070.1:0-111477 GCA_035496255.1 Vicinamibacterales bacterium | reverse complement strand
AGCGCGAAGTCGATCTGCATGATCGCGTTCTTCTTGACGATGCCGATCAGCATGATCAGGCCGACGAACGAATAGATGTTCAGCTCGTTGCCGAACAGCCACAGCGTCACCAGCGCCCCCAGGCCGGCCGACGGCAGCCCGGAGAGAATCGTGATCGGGTGAACGTAGCTCTCGTACAACATCCCGAGCACGATGTAGACGACGCCGATCGCGATCACCAGCAACAGTGACAAATTCGCCAGCGACTGCTGGAAGACCTTTGCGGAGCCCTGGAAGCTCGTCGTCACATCCGGCGGCAGGATCGCCCTCGCCGTCTGCTGCACGTGATCGACGGCGTCACCCAGCGACACCCCCGGTTTCAGGTTGAACGACACGGAAACGGCCGGCAACTGGCCGATGTGGTTCACCGACTGCGGACCGACGGTCTCCTTGAACTTGACGACCGACTCCAGCGGCACCATCCCGCCGGCGGGCGCCTTGAACGAGATCTTCTTCAACGTGTCGGACTGTTCCTGGTACTTCGGATCGAGCTCCAGCAGGACGCGATATTGAGAACGCGGACCGTAGATGGTCGTCGCCCAGCGCGGACCGAGGCCGGTGCCGAGGGAGTTGGCGATTGTCGATGCGCTCAGACCGACCGACGCGGACTTGTCCCGATCGATCAGCAGGTCGATGCGCGGGCTGCGGGATTCGAGGTTCGTCGAGACGTCGTTCACCTCGGGCAGCTGCATGACCGCATCCATCACCCGAGGGACCCAGGTGTAGAGTTGCTCGCTGCTCAGGCTCTCCACCATCAGGTTGTAGTTGCTGTCGCCGCGGAAGCCGCCGATCTGCAGCGACTGCGGCACGTTCACGCTGCCCCGGAACTGCGGGAACCGGTTGATGATCTGGCGCAGCTGCTGCGCGATCTGTGCGGAGCTGACCGGCCGCGTGGCCCGCGGCGTCAACTGGATGTTGATGCGGCTCTGGTTCTGGCCGTTGGCGCTGCCGCCGCCGAGCTGCAGCATCATCGTATCCACGTACGGGTTGCTGCGGATCAGGTCAGCGACCTTCTCCGTGACGTCCACCATCGCGTAATACGACGTGCCCTGCGCGGCGCGCATGTTCACGAACAGCGAGTCGTTGTCCGAGTCGGGAATGAAACCCTTCGGCACGACGCCGAACATGTGCACCGTCGCGGCGATCACGAGGCCGAACACCACCAGCATCGCGACACGATGCCGGAGCGCCGCGCGCAGGCTCCGCGCGTACGCGGCGTGCAGCGCGTCGAACCCGCGGTCCATCAGGCCGGCCAGCCCCTTTTTCGTGTGCTTGATCTGCAGGAAGCGGCTGCACAGCATCGGCGTCAGCGTCACCGAGACGATGCCGGAGATCACCACGGCGGTGGTGATCGTCACCGCGAACTCGCGGAACAGCCGTCCCAGCACGCCAGCCATGAACAGAATCGGAATGAAGACCGCCGCCAGCGACGTCGTCATCGTCAGGATGGTGAAGGTGATCTCCTTCGAACCACGCAACGACGCATCCAGCGGCGCCTCGCCAGCCTCCATGTGCCGGACGATGTTCTCCAGCATGACGATGGCATCGTCGACGATGAACCCGATCGAGAGAATCAGCGCCATCATCGACAGGTTGTCGAGGCTGTAATTGAGGATCCGCATCACCGCGAACGTGCCGAGGATCGAGAACGGCAGCGCCAGCGCCGGGATGAGAGTCGCCGACCCGTTGTGCACGAACAGGTAAATCACGCCGATGACCAGCACCAGGGTGACGAGCATCGTCACCTGGATGTCGCTGAACGCCTGACGGATCGTCTTCGAGCGATCCTGACGAATGCTCAGATGCACTGACGGCGGAAGCTGCGCTTCGAGCGACGGCAGCACCGCGCGGACGGCATCGGTCACGGCGATGACGTTGGTGCCGGGCTGCTTCTGGACCTGCAGCGTGATGGAGCGCTGACGCGGCTGCCCTTTCTGGTACACCCACGCGGACTGCGTCACCGTTTCGACCGAGTCGATGACGTTCGCGACCTGATCGAGGCGCACCGGCCGGCCGGCCTTGTAGCCGATGACGATCGGCCGGAACAGTTCGGCGGTGTTCAGCAGCTTGCCGTCCGGTTGCTGCAGCAGGCCGTTCGCCGTAATCGTGTACGTGCCCATATCGCCGTACAGCTGGCCGGTCGGCTGGTTGGCGTTCCAGTTGGTCAGCGCGGCGTCGACCTCGTTGATGCCGACGTGCTCGGTCTGCAGCTTGTCGGGATCCAGCTGTACCCGCACGGCGTACTTCTGCGCCCCCTGCACCTGCACCTGGGCCACGCCCTCCACCTGCGAGATACGGGGCGCGATGATGTTCTCCGCGAACTCGTCCACCGCCGACATCGCCATCGTGTCGGAAGTCAGGTTCAACATCAGGATCGGCTGGTCGGCCGGATTCTGCTTGCGGAAGGACGGCGGCGCGGTGAGCGTCGACGGCAACAGCGGCATCGCCGCGGCGATGGCGGTCTGCACGTCGACGACGGCGCTGTAGATGTTGCGCCCGAGATCGAACGACAGCGTGACCTGGCTGCTGCCGGCACCGCTCGACGAGGTCATCTCGTCGACGCCGGCGATCGTCGTGAACTGGCGCTCGAGCGGGCTGGCCACCGTCGACGCCATCGTGTTGGGATCGGCACCCGGCAGGCCGGCCTGCACGTTGACGGTGGGATAGTCGACTGCCGGCAGATCGCTGACGGCGAGGCCGCGATAGGCGATCACGCCGAAGAGCGCGATCGCCGCCATGATCAGGCTGGTGGCGATCGGACGCCGGATGAAGATGGCGGAGATGTTCACGGCGTGCCTCCGCCGCTACTGCGCCCCGGCGTTGCCGCCGGTATTCCCACCATTACTGCCGCCGTTGCGCCGGCCGCGTCCGCCACGCCCGCCGGTGCCGCCATTACGGCCTCCACGACCGGCGCGGCCATTAGCGGCGCCGCCCACGGGGTTGCCGTTGGCATCGGCGAGTTGCACCTGCGTTCCCTGTTCCAGCCGCAGCTGCCCTTCGGTCACGACCGTTTCACCCACCATCAGGCCCTGACTGATGACCACGTCGTCGCCGACATGCTGACCGGTCACGACCGGACGCTGCTCGACGCGCATGCCGTCGTCGACGACGAAGACGAAGAGACCGTCCTGGCCGGTCTGGATCGCCTGCTGCGGCGCCACGGTCGCGCCCGTAATCGTCGACAACTGCAGCGACACGCGAGCGAACTGCCCCGGCCACATCCGGTGGTCCTTGTTCTCGAAGGTCGCTTTCAGCTTGATGCTGTCGGTCGTAGGGTCGACGACGTTGTCCCAGAAGGTGAGCCGGCCCGTCACGGTCTGCGTGTCGCCATCCTGCGGCGACGCGATGACGGCCAGCGGCATGCCGACAGCGGCGGCCTTCTTGATTGCCGCCAGATGGACCGACGGCACCGAGAAAGTCACGAATACCGGTTCGACCTTCGTGATCGTCATCAACTGCGTGCTGTTGGCGCTGACCAGGTTCCCGGGCTTGACCGTCAGGTCGCCGGTGCGTCCGTCAATCGGCGACGGGATGGTGGTGAAGCCAAGCTGCACTTTCGCCGCATTGACCGCTGCCTCCTGCACCAGGAGCTGCGCCTTCGCGCTGTCGACCGCGGCCTGATCGGCCTTGACCGCCAATGCCGTCGCATCCGCCTGCGCACGCGACTGGTCGCCGGCGTCCTTCGCGACGATGCCGCGGGTCACCAGTTGCTGCTGCCGGTCGGCGGCGACGTTCTGGTACTCGGCGTTCGACTTGTCGCGAGCCAGCTGCGCCTCGGCCTGGTTGACCAGCGCCTGATCGCGTACGAGGTTGGCCTCGGCCTGTTCCAGCGTCGACTGCAGCGGACGGCGATCGATCGTGAACAGCACCTGGCCGGCCTTCACGAAATCACCCTCGTGAAACCCGACCTGCTCGAGCACACCGGTCACCTGCGAACGCACGGCGATCGTGTTCGACGCCTCGACATTACCGACGGCGTCGATCTGGACCGGGACGTCGCGCTGCGACACCTTGGCGACAATGACCGGCTGGGGTCCGCTGCCGCGGCCACGACCCCCACGGCCACCGCCGCGACCACCGCCGCCGCCGTTTACCGCGCTGGCATCAGTCCGGGCACACGCCGCCGCGGCAACGGAAAGAACGACCGCAAGAATCCACACATACCGGGAACGAAGAGAAAAAGGCATCCACACACACCACCGGGGTAGTTATCCGAGTAACTGGAGGAAATATACGGCCGAACCGGCTCACCTATTTACGGGAGCCGGACCAGAGCATTCTCCGTCGAGGCCTGCCCTCAGTATGGCGTAGAGGTCGACCGTCCGGTCGGCCTACAGCTCTTCTTCAGTAGCGGGCTTGAGAACGACGTTTTCGCCCGCGTATTGCTGGATTACCGACAGCAGGCCCGTGTAGAGGAAGCCGATCTGGAACAGCACCAGGAACGGCAGGGTGCCGTAAATCCCGTTGGCCAGGGCGTAGAACACCGTCGCGGTGAAGTACAGGCCCAAGGCGAGCTCGATCAGCGGCTGGATGACGAAGCTCTGACGGTATTTCTTGCCGATCCACTCGTCCGCGTTCGCCTCGATGCGGTATTTCGGCGTCCTGGCGAACTCGCTCTGCTTGTTGAACAACGCCTCGAATACAGCCTTCGTGTTGTTGACGGCGAGCCCGATCCCGATCGACATCAGGAACGGCAGGTACTTGGTGCGCGTGAGCCAGTCCTCGTGCAGTTCCCGCTGACACACCATGTAGAAATTGGCCACGGACGCCGTGGCCGCAAAGAACAGCGGCACGTCGATCAGCAGCATTTCGTACCAGCCCATGTTGTAGCGGATCACCATCGCCGGCGCCATCAGCACCGAGAGGACGCACATGAGCGGGTAGTTGAAATTCGCCGAGAGGTGGAAAAAGGCCTCGGCCTTGACGGTGAACGGCAGGTTCGACCGGAGAATCCGGGGCAGCAGCTTGCGGCAGGTCTGGATCGACCCCTTGGCCCAGCGATGCTGCTGCGACTTGAACGCGTTCATTTCCACCGGCACTTCCGCCGGCGCGATCAGATCGGGCAGGAAGACGAACTGCCAGCCGCGCAACTGCGCCCGGTAGCTCAAATCGAGATCTTCGGTCAGCGTGTCGTGCTGCCAGCCGCCGGCGTCGACAATCGCCTCACGCCGCCAGATCCCGGCGGTGCCATTGAAGTTGAAGAAATGTCCCGAGCGGTTGCGGCCGCCGTGTTCGATGACGAAGTGCGCGTCGAGCAGAATCGACTGCACCTTGGTCAACAGCGAGTAATCCTGATTGATGTGACCCCAGCGCGCCTGCACCATCGCGATCTTGCGATCGGCGAAGAACGGCACCGTGCGCTGCAGGAAGTCCGCGGTCGGCATGAAGTCGGCGTCGAAGATGGCGATGAACTCGCCCTTCGCCACCTGCATGCCCGCTTCGAGCGCGCCGGCCTTGTAGCCGGTGCGATCGGTACGATGGAGATACGTGATATCGATCCCCTGGCCGGCGTTGCGACGCACGGCGCGCTCGGCGACACTCCGCGTTTCGTCGGTCGAGTCGTCGAGCACCTGGATCTCGAGCAGCTCGCGCGGGTACTCGAGCTGGCAGACGGCGTCGATCAGCCGATCGGCCACGTACATCTCGTTGTAGATCGGCAGTTGGATCGTGACCGTGGGCAGGGCCGCGAGCGTTCCGTTCGGAACCGGCACGCGATCCTTGTTTTTCATGTACAGGTAGACCAGGTAGTACCGGTGCCAGCCGTACACCGCGAGAATGACGAGAACGAAGAAGTAGGTCCCGAGGATCGCTGTTTCGGCGGGGGTCATAGAGTGTGGATTCCCGCTATCAACACAAGCTCCGATTATATGCGATGACTCTGAACGAACTGCAGCAGTTGCTGAACGCCGTGCAGGCCGGCACCACCGACCTGTCGACCGCCTCGGGCGCCATTCTCCAGGCGCTGCGCGCCGCGCCGCTCGACGATCTCGGCTTTGCGCGTGTCGATACGCATCGCCATCTGCGGCAAGGCTTTCCGGAGGTGATCTTCGGCGTAGGCAAAAGTCCGGCCCACATTGCGGCGATCGCACAGCGAATCGTCCAGCGCGGCCACTCGCTGCTGGTCACCCGGGCCACGCCCGAGGCGTTCGATGCCGTCCGCGAATCAATTCCAGACGCGGTGTATCACGCCGACGCACGAGCAATCATCAGGCCGGCGGGGGATGTTCCTGCCGGGAAGGGCACGATCCTCATCGCCTGCGCCGGCACGTCCGACTTAGCCGTAGCCGAAGAAGCCGCCGTGACCGCCGAACTCATGGGAAATACCATCGATCGGCTGTACGACGTCGGCGTCGCCGGTCTTCACCGGCTGCTCAGCGAACGCGACCGTCTCCACACCGCCCGCGCCATCATCGTCGTCGCCGGCATGGAGGGCGCGCTGCCCAGCGTGGTGGCCGGGCTGGTCAACGTTCCCGTGATCGCCGTTCCCACAAGCGTCGGCTATGGCGCCAGCTTCGGCGGCCTCGCGGCGCTGCTCGGGATGTTGAATAGCTGCGCAAACGGCGTCTCGGTGGTGAACATCGATAACGGTTTTGGCGCGGCATGTGTGGCGAGCTCGATCAACCACTTATAGGTTCCAGGGTTCGGGGGTCACAGGTGCGCCGGTTCTGGTTCCCGGTTCACAGATGCTCGGGGTCACGGGTCGTTCGCCGGGTTCCGACGTTCACACCCCGCACCACCTGTGCACCCATGAACGCGAGCACCGACGAACCGGAACCCAAGCACCTGTGAACCCCGAACCCTGAACCTGTAGACTGAGTAGTTCTCTCCCATGCACGGACCGACTCTGAAATCGTTGGAGTTCGATCGCATCGTGTCGGTCGTCGCAGGTCTCGCGGCCACGCCGACGGGGCATGATCGGCTCATCCAGTTGCACCCGATGACCGACGCGCCGCCGATGGTCGCGGCGCTGCGGGCGACGACCGAGGGCGCAAAATTCCTCGCCGACTATCCGGGCTTTCCGCTGCGGGCGCCGTCGGACCTCGAACAGATTCTCGAAGCGCTGAACGTCGACGGCCGCGCGCTCGAGCCGTCGCGGCTGTTCGGCCTCTCCGAATATCTCGAGTCGATCGAGCAATCGCGTCACGCCGTCAAGAAGCTGGTCGGCTTTCCGATCCTGAACGGCCTCGTAGACGGGGTCGCGTCGTTCAAAGGTGAGATCGCGGAGGTCCGTCGAAAGATCGATCCGTCCGGCGAAGTGGCGGACAACGCCTCGCCCGCACTCGCCAGCATTCGCGATCGGCTGCGGCGGCAGAAGACGAAGCTGCGCAGCACGCTCGATTCGTTCGTCCGCGGCCGCGACACCGCGAAGTACCTGCAGGACCAGGTGGTCACCGATCGCAACGGCCGGTTCGTGCTGATGGTCCGCGCCGAGCATCGGCAGTCGATTCCCGGCATCGTGCACGGCGGCTCCGCCAGCGGCGCCAGCCTCTACGTCGAACCACTCGCAACGATCGAGATCAACAACGACATCGTCGCGCTCGAGGAGCAGGAAGCGGAAGAAGTGCGGCGCATCCTGCTGGCGCTGACCGACAACTTCCGCGGGCGGCCGCACGACCTGCAGAGGACGGTCGACGTCGCAACCGAGCTCGACGTCATCCAGGCGCGCGCGCGCTTCTCGCAAATGGTCGACGGCATCGAGCCGTACATCACGCAGGACGGCAGCCTCGAGCTGAGGGGCGCGCGCCACCCGCTGCTGATGCACGCCGTCCGCCGCCGCCTGCAGGAGGACGAGGAGGCCGTCGGGCAACCCGTGTCAGGTTCGCCACGCGAGGCTGACACGTCTCGCGCCACAACAGATCCCGTTCCTGTGGACCTCCTGCTTTCCTCCCCGAATCACGTGCTCGTGATCACCGGGCCGAACACAGGCGGCAAAACGGTGGCGCTCAAGACGGCGGGGCTGTTCGTTGCGATGGCACAAGCCGGCTTGCACCTGCCGGTCGATCCAGGCTCGCGGCTGCCGGTGTTCAAGTCGATGTTCGCCGACATCGGCGACGAGCAGTCGATCGCCAACAGCCTGTCGACCTTCTCCGCCCACATCACCAACGTCGTGGCGATGGACCGGAACCTGCGCCTGCCCGCGCTGGTGCTGCTCGACGAGGTGGGCGCCGGCACCGATCCGGCCGAAGGGGGCGCGCTCGGCACGGCGGTGATCGATCATTTCCGCCGGCGCGGCGCGCACGTCGTGGCGACGACGCACTACGACTCGCTGAAGTCGTACGCGTCCGCCACCGACGGCGTGGTCAGCGCCGCATTCGGATTCAATCCGGGAACGTTCGCGCCCACCTACAGGCTGCTCTACGGATCGCCTGGTCGGAGCCTGGCGATCGAGATCGCCGCGCGGCACGGCCTGCCCCCGTCGGTGATTGCCGCCGCGCGCGAGAACCTCACCGAGCGTGAAAAGCAGCTGGCCGACCATCTCGCCCGCGTCGATCAGGACCTGCACCGGCTTCAGGAGGAGCGCCGCACGGTGATGCAGGAGCGTGCCGCGGTCGCCGAGGCGGGGCGGCAGTTGCGGGCGCGGGAGGAGTCGATCAAGGACAAGGAAGCGACCCTGCGCAAGCGGCTCGATGCCCGGATTGACGATCAGGTCCGCGAAGCGCGACGCGAGATCGACGCCGTTATCGAAGGACTGAAGGCGCGGGCGGCCCAACTGTCGCAGCAGGCGGCCGTGCGCCTGCGAACCGGTGAAACGGTGCGTGCGGCCGGCATCAGCACCGGCGAAACCGGCGAAGTCCGCGGCGAGGCACGAGCCGCACTCGACAACATCGTCGCGCGGCTGAAAGGCGGCGCGCCCGCAGCACCCGACGTCCCTGCCGCGCCGCCGGCGCCGGTCGAAGTTGGCGCACGCGTCAGTATCGGCGGTCTCGGCGTGGAAGGAACCGTGGTCGAGATCCACGGCAAGCAGGCGGCGATCGATGTGCGCGGCAGGAAGATGCGCGCGCCCCTCCAGAATCTTCGCGTCCTGTCTGGTCCCACCAGCCACCAGCCACGAGCCACCACCCACGTCAACGTCGACCTGCGCCCGCGCGAAGGCTCGATCAGCGAACTCAACGTGATCGGCTGCACCGTCGACGAAGCGCTGACGCGTCTTGACAAGTTCCTGGACGACTCGATCGCTACCGACCAGCACGAACTGCGCATCGTCCACGGCCACGGCACCGGCCAGCTTCGGCGCGCGATCGGCAGCTTCCTCAAGGAGCATCCGCTCGTCGCCAACATCGCGGCCGCGCCACAGAACCAGGGCGGCGGTGGGGCCACGATCGTGGAGTTGAAGGACTAATTCAGCATGCAGAATTCAGAATTCAAACCGTGTTCGATGTACCGCCAAGAGCCGCTGGCAGCTGCATTCTGCGTTCTGGGTTCTGCGTTCTGCGTTCTGCGTTCTGCATTCTGAATTGGCTTTATTTCCCCAACGCTTCATCGACGACCTGAAAAGCCAGGCGGACATCGTCACGGTGATTCAGGACTACGTGTCGCTGAAGAAGTCCGGGACGAAATACAAGGGACTCTGTCCGTTTCACGGCGAGAAGACGCCGTCGTTCACCGTCGACCGCGACAAGGGCTTCTTTCACTGCTTCGGCTGTCAGGTTGGCGGCGATGTGATCAAGTTCATCGAGCTCCACGACAAGGTTGGCTTCACCGACGCCGTGAAGCAGCTCGCGCAGCGTTTGGGAATGCCGCTGCCGGAGCTCGAACAGAGCGACGAGCAGCGCGCCGGCTCCGCTGAACGCGAGACGCTGCTCAAGATCCATGAATCCGCGGCGGCCTGGTTTCAGGAGCAGCTCGCCGCCCCGGCGGGGTCGCGCATTCGCAGGCTGATTGCGGATCGCGGCCTGACATCGGAGACGAGTCAGACCCTGGGACTCGGGTTCGCGCCGCCCGGGCGCGACGGGCTGACGCAGGCGTTGCGCCAACAGGGCTACTCCCCGGCACTCCTCGTCCGCGCCGGCCTGACGTTTCAGCGTGACGACAACAGCCTGGTCGACCGGTTCAGGAATCGTCTGATGATTCCGATCGCCCGCGACACCGGCTCGGTGATCGCCTTTGGCGGACGCGCGCTCGACGCCGACCAGCAGCCGAAGTACCTGAACTCGCCGGAAACGCCCATCTACACGAAGAGCCGGACGCTGTACGGGCTGAACCTGTCGAAGAGTGGAATCCGTCAGGGTGGATTCGCGGTCCTGGTCGAGGGCTACTTCGACTTCGCGCAGGTGTATCAATCCGGGTATCAGTGCGTCGTGGCCAGTTGTGGCACCGCCCTGACGCCGCAGCAGGCACAGCAGCTCCGGCGGTTCACGACGCGGGTGGTCCTGAGCTTCGACCCGGATGCCGCGGGCCAGGGTGCGACGGCGAAATCATGCGAAATGCTGGTTGAGGAAGGATTTGAGGTGAACGTCGCCATCCTGCCGGCCGGCCAGGATCCCGACACCTTCGTTCAACGCCACGGTCGCCAGGGTTACGCCGACCGGCTCAAGAACTCGCAACCGTACCTCGAATTTCTGCTGGACCGCGCGGCCGCCGGGCACAACCTCAACACTGACGACGGGCGCGTCAAATTTCTGGGTGAAATGCTGCCGGTTGCCAGTCGTATTCCGGACGCGGCCATGCGCGATCGGTTCGCGGATCGGCTCGCCTTCAAGGCACGCGTGACCGACGACGTGGTGCGGGCAGAAATTCGGAAGGCGGCGGTCCAGCGGCAGGTCACGCTTCCGGCACGCGCGTTGCCAAGCCTCGGTTACGTTACCAGCGCAGAAAAAGGGTTGATCTGGCTGCTCGTACACGGCGATCCGGCACGAACTTTGGCGGCGCTGCGGACACTCGAAGCTGCAGATTTAAATGGACTTTCGACGGGCTCAGTGCTGGATCTTGCGCAAAAACTGGACGAAGATAATGGATTCTCTCTCTCAGCGCTCCTGGAGCGCATGAATCCGCCGGAAGCCGCGCTCATCACCGCCACCGCCGCCGAAGAGGCGCCGCCGGTGCACGACGCGGATAGCTGTGTGCTCATTCTGAAGCGGCGGCGGTACGAGCGAGAGCGCCTGGCGATCCAGCGGGAGATCGATCGCCTGCAGGAACAGGGGAACAACGGCGCCGAACTCGACGTCCTGCTGACGCGCAAAATCGCGCTGGCACGGCGGCTCGACGAACTTATCTAGTCGGTCGGCGTCAGGCGGTACCGGTAGTCGGCCGCCGGTAGCGGGAGTCGGTAATCAGCAGTGAAGGGGGAACGCAGCTTGGCCTTGTCCATCGAAGAACGCTACGACGAAGTCCGCCAGATGATCACCGTCGGCAAGGAGAAGGGGTATCTCCTCTACGACGAGATCAACGAGCTGCTGCCGTCGGAGATCACCTCCGCCGAGGATCTCGACGAGCTGTTCAACGCCTTCGGCAGTGCCGGCATCGAAATCGTCGACTCCGACAAGGCCTATCGCGGTGAGAAGGATTTCGATCGCGATGCGGACGGCGAAGGGCCGGAACTCGATCTGACGCCGGGCGCGCTCGACAAGACCAACGACCCGGTCCGCATGTATCTGCGCGAGATGGGCACGGTACCGCTGCTCACCCGCGAGGGTGAAGTGGCGATCGCCAAGCGCATCGAGCGCGGCAAGCTCGCCGTCATCAAGTCGATCTCGCGCACGCCGACCATCGCCAAGCGGATGTTGACGATGGGCGATCAGTTGCGGGCGGGCGAGCGCACCGTGCGCGAGCTGGTGATCTTCAGCGACGAGGAAATCACCGAGGAAGTAATCGAGGCGCGGCGCGAGGATGTCCTCGAGCAGATCGAGGACGTGCGGAAGGCGCGCGTCAACTACGTCAAGCTCGCCGAGAAGCTGGAGACCGTTCCCCGGAAGGAAAAGCCGAAGTACCGCCGCGCGCGCTGGAAGGCGCTGCGTGGGCGCATCGACGTGTCGCGCGCGATCCGCCGTATCGAGTTCACCGAGACGATCAAGCGCCGGCTGATCGAGGAAGTGAAGGATGCCGTCGACGCGGTGCAGAAGGTGCAGCGCGAAGCCGACGGCCTCGATCGCGTGCTGAACCCGAAGATCAAGGTCAAGGGTCCGAAGCTGAAGGAAGAGGAGAAGAAGAACCTTCTCAAGAAGCACAAGGATCTGAAGCTGCAGGTGAAGCAACTGACCGACGATCTGGAGGAGACGCCCGAGCGCCTCCGCCGGACGATCGAAGTCATCCAGCGCGGCGAGGCCCAGGCCGAGCAGGCGAAGAAGGAACTGGTCGAGGCCAACCTCCGCCTCGTCGTCTCGATCGCCAAGAAGTACACGAACCGCGGCCTGCAGTTCCTCGACCTGATCCAGGAGGGCAACATCGGCCTGATGAAGGCGGTAGACAAGTTCGAGTACCGCCGCGGCTACAAGTTCTCCACCTACGCGACGTGGTGGATTCGCCAGGCGATCACGCGCGCAATTGCCGATCAGGCCCGCACCATCCGCATCCCGGTCCACATGATCGAGACGATCAACAAGCTGATTCGCACCAGCCGCGCGCTGGTGCAGGAGCTTGGCCGCGAGCCGACCTCGGAAGAGATCGCGAAGCGCATGGACATTCCCGTGCAGAAGGTCCGCAAGGTCCTGAAGATCGCGCAGGAGCCGATCTCGCTGGAAACGCCGATCGGTGAAGAGGAAGATTCGCACCTCGGCGACTTCATCGAGGACCGCAACATCGTGTCGCCGGCGGAAGCGGTGATTAACCTGAACCTCAAGGAGCAGACCGAAGCGGTGCTCAAGACGCTGACGCCGCGCGAGGAGAAGGTGATCAAGATGCGGTTCGGCGTCGGCGACGGCAGCGAGCACACGCTCGAGGAAGTCGGCCAGAACTTCGCCGTCACCCGCGAGCGCATCCGGCAGATCGAGGCAAAGGCGCTGCGCAAGCTGCGGCACCCGTCGAGGTCGCGTAAACTCAAGGCGTTCCTGGAGGGACGGACGTAGGAGTTCGCAGGGCGAAGTCAGCGCTCACGTCGGACTGAAACGGCGGACCTCCACCTTCGCACGTCACTATGCGGGCTCGTAGCTCAGCGGTTAGAGCGGCCGGCTCATAATCGGTTGGTCCCTGGTTCGAATCCAGGCGGGCCCATTCAGCTTCGCGAAAGGCCGAATGCAAAATGCAGAATGCAAACCGTCCCTGACGCGAAGCTCACGGGTGAGTGGCGCAGCGGCATTCACCACGTTCGTCGCAGCCACACCATGTCTGCATCCTGAATTCTGCATTCTGCATTGATGTCACCTGCGCTAGATCACCTCATCACACTTCAGCACCTCGAAACCCAGATCGCCGAGGCGAAGGTGGCGATTGCCGCGCATCCGCGGCGGCTGGCCGAGGCCGACGCACGGCTCGCGGCGGCACGGCAGGCACTCGACGCCGCGAAGCAGCACCTCACCGACAACCAGGACGCCAGGCGGACGCTCGAAAAGGAGACGGCGACCTATCAGGGCCGCCTCTCGAAGTTCCGCGACCAGCAGGCGGCCGTCAAGACCAACAAGGAATACCAGGCGCTCGGGCACGAGATCGAGACCGCGCAGCACGACCTCGGCGTCGTTGAAGAAAAGATGATCGAGCGGATGGTCGAGGCCGACGCGATCGCCGCCGATGTGAAACAGGCCGAGGGTCTCTTCGCCGGGCAACAGAAGCAGGTTGACGCCGAGCGCAAGGAGATCGCCCAGGACATTGCCGCGACCGAAACGCGCCTGCAGCAGGCGACCGAGGCGCGAGCGGCGCTGGTGAAAGAGATCGACCCGCGGTACCTCGCGCTGTTCGAGCAGGTCGCGAAAGCACGCAAGGGAGTGGCGCTCTCGACCGCGACGCGAGAGGGTCTGTGCGCCGCGTGTCACGTGCGCCTTCGCCCGCAGGTGTTCCAGCAGGTGCGCGCGAACGATCAGATCATCCAGTGCGACAGTTGCCAGCGGATTCTCTACTACGTGCCTCCCCCGCCGCCCATCGAGCAGGCCCGCGTCCACAGCGGTCCGGCCTGACGTCGCGCGTCATGGGTCACGACTCACAAGGCTCCCTGTTCGAGGACGCCGCGCCGCGTCCCGTCACCAGCGCGATCGCCAACATCGACGGCGGCTCGCGCGGCAACCCCGGACCGGCGGCGTTCGGCGCCTACATCGAAGCGGCGGACGGAGCCGTCACCGAGCTCAAGGGGTTCATTCCGCACTCGACCAACAACGTCGCCGAGTACAACGGCCTGCTGGCGGCGCTGCGCTGGGCGGCCCAGCACCGCGTCGCCAAGCTCCACATTCGCGCGGATTCGGAGCTGCTGGTGAAACAGATGAAGGGTGTGTACCGCGTCAAGCACCCCGGGCTGCTGCCCCTTTACGAGGAAGCGCGCCGCCTGGCCAGACAAGTCGGGGCCGTGACCTTCGAGCACGTTCGGCGCGAGTTCAACAAGGAAGCCGATCGGCTGTGTAACGAGGCGATGGACGAAGCCGCGCGGACGTGACCCAGCGACGGAATTGAGGAGTACCCAAAGAGGCGCGGATTTTGCCTGTTGATCGGACAGGTATGGCAGATTCGAAAGCGCCAACCTGGAACGACATCCAGGGATTGATCGACCGCGTCGACGAAGTGTGCCGCGAATCCGAGTATTTGCGTGCCCGCGCCGAACGCGCCCTGCGACGGCCTCACGTATGGCCTGATCGCCGCCGCCAGCCCCGCACCGATGACGAGCCCGGGCATGGGCGGCAACGGGAAACGGATGTTACAAGGAAGGGTAACGGGAGGTAACAATTACACCGGCCATCCGCCCTGCCTGCGATCGCTCCGCCCGAAACGAAGGAAAAATGTCGAGGTGTTCCGCGGTGCACAGCCCGGACACATGGACGTTCGCCTCGGCCATTCCGGCCAGCACCAGTTGATCCCGGTTCGCGCCGGCCACGTCCAGGTGCAAGGATGAAGCGCCGCGCGCCATCTTCTGACCAACGAAGGATCCCTTTCGCGGCGGCGGCGCGATGAACCATCGATCGATCAGGTAACGCTGATGCCCGGCCGCGGCAAAGGCGTCGACCAGCTCGGCTCCAACTTCATAACAGCAGGCGCCAATGCTCGGCCCGATCGCCGCGACGAGATCGCACGGCTGCGAGCCGAACTCGCGGGCCAGCGCGTCGAGCGCGCTCTTCGCCGCGTGCGCCGCCGTACCGCGCCACCCGGCATGGACCGCCGCTACCGCTCCGGTCGCAGGGTCGGCGATCAGAATCGGCACACAGTCCGCCGCACGGACCGCAACGGCGACGTCTGGATCGTCGGAGACGAGCACGTCGGCGTCAGGCCGATCCTCCCCGCGATGCGACGGCTCACTCGCCCGGTCGCGACGGATGACGACCACATCGGCCCTGTGCACCTGCGTCGCCATCGCCACCCGATGCGCGCCGACCGAGACCGCAAGTCGATCGAGATCGCGAGGATCCGTGAGCGCCAGTTCGCGCGTGGTGAAGAGGTGCGGCGCCACCGCCTCGAGCGGCGTGCAGCGGAGCGCAGGACCCCAGGCTTCCTGCGTCCAGCGGAATGTATCGGGAACCGGCGGAAGCGCCATAGGATCAGGATCGCATGGACATCATCGGCACGGGGATGGACGCGACCGAGATCGAGCGGATCGCGGACACCATCGAGCGCTACGGCGACCGCTTCGTGCAGCGCATCTTCACTGCTGGCGAAATCGCCTACTGCCGGCGCAAGCGCGACGCCGCATCGTCATTTGCCGCGCGCTTCGCGGCGAAGGAAGCCGCGATGAAGGCGCTCGGCACCGGCCATTCGCGCGGCGTGTACTGGACCGGCATCGAGGTGGTGCGGCGGCCCGGCGGTCCGCCGCAGCTTCAGTTCCACGGCGGCGCCGCCACGCGCGCCGCGTCGATGGGCGCCACCGGGTCGCTGCTGACGCTCACGCACTCGCGTGAACTGGCGATCGCCCACGTGTTGTTGCTGCGCTGACAACAGTCATTCAAAGGTGCACGGGTGCGCCCATGAACCGAACCCACGCACCCGAGCACGCAGGAACCGGGAACCGATCTGCTTAACCGCCGATCCGAACCGCGAGGCCGCCGGTGAACCGCCAGATCGTCGGGAACTCGTCGATGTGCTTGAAGACGCGGAAGTCGCCGCGAACCGACAGGCCGCGGCTCAACGGATACATCACGCCTGCGCCGACGTTGACGCCGAACTCATTCCTGCTGCCATCTCCGGCCGGAGTGTCGATTGAGAGCTTCGCGACGCCCATGCCCGCGGCCACGTACGGCGTCAGCTTGAAGTCCGTGTTGAACAGGTACAGCAGGCTGCCATGCGCGGTCGTCACCGACGTATCGACATCAGGATCGTCCGGCGCGAGGTCGAGCACGTGCCCGAGTTCCCCTTCGACCACCAATTCCTTTGTGACCGGGTAGGCGGCGGCACCCGAGACGACGAGCGAAGCGTTCGAATCGGAATCGACCGCGACGCCGGCGGATCCGGTGACGAACCACGTCTTCTGCTGAACGGGCGACTGCGCCAGCGCGGCGCAGGGTAAAAGCAACATCAGCACTACGGCAACCATGCCGGGACGAACCAGGCCAAAACGCATCGTGTCTATCCTTCTGCGGGGAGAACTCAACTCTACCCCAGGCTTCGCTCACTGCGGTTGACACATTCCGCCGCGCGTTCCGTGCAACGTTCGCTTGCGCTACCACAACTCGCGGCACTGCACACACTTGCGGCGTCGCCGACGGCGCGCCGCCCAGGGTCGCTCGTTTGCTCTCCGTCACAGCCGACGGAGGACGCGATGGTGGTCAAGATCACGCCGAACGACAAGAACAACCCGCCCGGCAAGCTGGCCGACGCCGAACTGCACTTCACCGAAGGCGCGCTCGACGGCCTCAAGCTGATCGGCTTCGGGATCTGGGAGAGCCGAGCGAAGAGCGGCGGACGCAACGTCACCTTTCCCGCGCGTCAGTACGCGGTCAACGGCGAGCGGCGCTCGTTCGCGTTGCTGCGTCCGGCGAACGGCGACGCGACGGCACAGGAGAAGCTTCGGGAACTGATCCTTCAGGCGTACGCCGAGTACGAGGAACAGGCGGCGGTGACTTCGTGAAGGCAGAAGGCAGAAGGCAGAATACAGACGCTGCGAGATAGCCTGTCGCCGCTGTCACGCCTCGTTCTGTATCCTGCCTTCTGAATTCTGCATTCCGTGATTACGGCAACACCGGCAACAGCTTCGCGTTCTCTTTCTGGCGCTTCGGGGGCAGTGTCCACTCGGCCTTGAGTGACTTGTCGAACTCGGCGCGGAAGAAGGCCTTCTTCATGCCGCCGTCGATGATGTCCCAGGGCAACACCTCGTCGGTGGAGCGGTCCCGGAACACGAAGAAGTCCGCGTCGACGCCCGCTTCGACGACCGCCGCGCGCCAGTTGCCGCCATTGCGCTCCGCCGCTTCGATCGCCGGAGCCACGCGCCGATCGCCGAGCGAGAGCAAGGCCTGGTAAAAGGAATGACGCTCCGACTTGATGTTGAAATAGACGTTGTCGATCCCGGCCATCAGGCTGCGCATCCGCTTGATCTTGCGCTCGATCGACACGTCGCCTTCCATCGGCAGCCATTGGTACGCGGTGCCGGGCTTCGGCACCAGCGGATTGACGCTGCCGACGATGCGGCCAACGTGCCCCCGGGAGCGGGCGTGCTTCATCATCACGTCGCGCAGTTGCAGCGTGATGTCCCGGATCGCCACGAGGTCGGCATCCTCCTCGGTGGGAAGGCCGATCATGAAGTACAGCTTCAGGTTCTCCATGCCGCTCGCGAAGATCATGTCGGCGGCGGCGAGAATCTCGTCGTTGGTCACCGTCTTGTTGATGACACGGCGCAGCCGATCCGATCCGGTTTCAGGCGCGATGGTGATGGTCTTCTCCCCGCTCCTCCGCAGCAGGCCGAGGATGGTCGGCGTCAGGTCGTCCAGCCGCAGCGACGCCGGGCTGATGCCGTAACCCATTTCGACGAGTGTCGTCAGGATCTCCTCGATCTGCGGGTGGTCGCACAGTGCGATCGACACGAGACCGGCGCGGTTGGAGTACGGCTTGGCGCGGCCGGCGAGCTCGAGGATGCGGTCCTTCGGAAACGCGCGGACCGGCAGGTAGTTGTAACCGGCCCAACAGAAGCGGCACAGGTTGGCGCAACCGCGAACCACTTCAATCAGGAATCGCGAACCGAATTCGGTCTCCGGCGTGAAGATCGTCGTCGCCGGCGGATCAACGGCTTCGGTTGTCTTCAGCGCGGCTTTCTTGACGACGACTGGTGCGCCGGTTCCTGCGCGCGGGACGAACGCTTCGATTGGCCCGCCGGCTGAGTACCGCACGTCGTAGAACGACGGAATGTAGAAGCCGCGCTCCTGGGCCAGCCGCAGCAGCAGGTCGTCCCGGTCGTTTGCCGTCTGGAACGCATGCAGCAGCGGCGGGATGAGCGCCTCGCCTTCGCCTGCGGCAATGACGTCGGCGAAGAGTGCGAGCGGCTCGGGATTCACGAACGTCACGGCGCCGCCCACCATGATCAGCGGGTCGTGATGGGTCCGCTGGTCGGCCCGTGGCTTGATCCCGGCCAGCCGCATCATCGTGAGGACGTTGGTGTAGTCCCACTCGAACGACACCGAGAACGCGAAGATGTCGAAGTCGCGCACCAGTGTCTGCGACTCGATCGTGACGAGAGGCTCACCCGACGCGAGCTGCGCCTGGAGTTCCGATTTCGGCGGCAGGAACACGCGCTCGCAGACGATGTCGGACTCGGCGTTGAACAGGCGGTACACCGTCTGGAGCCCGAGGTTCGACATCCCGACGAAGTAGGTGTTCGGGAACGCCAGCGCCACGCGCAGCTTGCCGCCGTGCGGCTTGCGCACGTAGCCGACCTCCTTCGACAGGAGCTCACGCGCACGTTCACGCTGGGAGACCGGTTTCATGATCGACAGTCAGCCTGAAATCGTTCGGGAGCTGCACCTGCGGCGGCGCCGGTCTCGACGAGCAGGAGTCTACTTAGTCTACGGGGTGATTCGACTCGCGGCGAGGATCAATGCTCGGGGGTACGGGCTTCGAACTACGGGCCGCGGGCAGGCAGGGGCGGGTCTTTAGACCCGCCCCAGGGGCGACGCGAAAAATGGTCTCTAATTCTGCCGCCGCAGAAACGCCGGCACGTCCAGCGGCGAGGTGAAGTCGATCGCTGGATCTTCAGCGGGGCCACCCACTGGCGCACCGCCGCCCGACGCGGCCAGGGGCAGCGTCAGCTCGACCGGCGCGCGCCTCGTGACCGCGACCGGCGCGTTCGACGGCTGTGCGCTGGCATGAACCGACGGTGCGGCGGCGTGGAACGGCACCGTAGTCACGGTCAAGGGCGCGGTCTCGGCTGACCGATCGAGCATCATCGCCTCGGCCCGCTCGCTCGATGCCAGCGGCGCCCCGACCGGCTGCGGCTCCGCACTCCTCGCGATGTGCGCCGCATAGGCCGACAGATCGACCGGCGTCTGACGCGCCGCCTCGGGCACGCCGCGACCCGCCGCCTTGCGCTCGAAGCCGGTAGCAATCACCGTGATCTTCAGCTTGCCGTTGAGCGTCGGGTCGACGACCGCGCCGAAGATGATGTTCGCGTCCTCGTGCGCCGCCTCCTGGATCACGGACGACGCCTCGTTCACTTCCATCAGCGACATGTCGGGACCGCCGGTGACGTTGATGATCACGCCGCGGGCGCCGCTCACCGAGCTGTCCTCGAGCAGCGGGCTCGAGACGGCTCGTTGCGCCGCCTGCAGCGCGCGCCCGTCGCCTTCCGCAACGCCGGTGCCCATCATCGCCACACCCATGCCCGACATGATCGTCTTCACGTCGGCGAAGTCGAGATTGATCAGGCCGGGCACCAGGATCAGATCCGAAATGCCCTGGATCGCCTGGCGCAGCACGTCATCCGCCATCGCGAACGCTTCGGTCATCGTTGTCTTGCGATCGATGATCGAGAGCAGGCGCTCGT
Organism: Vicinamibacterales bacterium; assembly: GCA_035496255.1. GTDB lineage: Bacteria > Acidobacteriota > Vicinamibacteria > Vicinamibacterales > UBA2999 > Gp6-AA40. Next base: position 91,409 of record DATJEU010000070.1, on the reverse strand, counting down.
TCGGAATCGTGATGATCGAATCGACGCATTCGCGCAGCGCCTCGAGACCGGCCTCCGCGTGCATCGCCCGCTTCTTGCCCTCGAACTTGAACGGCTTGGTGACGACGGCGATGGTCAGCGCACCGAGCTCACTGGCAAGCGAGGCAATTACCGGGGCCGCGCCGGTGCCGGTGCCGCCGCCAAGGCCGGTGGTCACGAAGATCATGTCGGCACCCGACAGCGCCTGGATGATGTTGTCGGTGTCTTCGAGCGCCGCCTGGCGGCCGATGTTCGGGTCCGCGCCGGCACCCAGCCCCTTCGTCAGCTTGTGGCCGATCTGGAGCTTGACGCCCGCCTTGTTGTAATCGAGCGCCTGGACGTCGGTGTTGGCGACGATGAACTCGACGCCGCTGAGGCCGACTTCCACCATGCGGTTCACGGCGTTGCTGCCGCCACCGCCGACGCCGACCACCTTGATCTTCGCGCCGCGCCGCGCCTCCGGATCGAGCGTCAATCGCAGCTTCTCATCGCGCCCGTTGGGACCGTCGAAATCCCTCATGCACCCCTCCAGCCCGGCTGACGCCGGGCATTTGCTCCGGCCCGGTCGAAACCGGGCAAACTCTGCCCGGCCGAGACCGGGCTCCATTACTCCGCCCGGCTAAAGCCGGGTCCTGCACCGTGCCGGCCGAGCCGGGCGCTACTCAGAAGAACTCCCTGAAAATTCCTCGCAGGCGAACCCGCATCCGATCGAACGCACCGCCGCTGGAGCGACCGGGTTCCGCGATCCGGTTGCGATGGGCGTAGAGCACCAGGCCGACGGGCGTGGCGAACACGGGACTGCTCACGTGATCGGCCAGGCCGCCGACGCCGACCGGCACGCCGCGCCGGATCGGCAGGTCGAAAATCTGTTCAGCGATTTCGGGCATGCCCTCGAGAATCGCGCCGCCACCGGTCAGCACGATTCCCGAGTTGAGCGCCTTCTCGTACCCCGCTCGCCGGATCTCGTCCCACACGAGATGAAAAATCTCCTCCGCGCGCGGTTGCAGGATCTCCGACAGGATGCGCCGCGCCATCAGCCGCGGCTTCCGGCCGCCGACGCTGGCGACTTCGATGGTTTCATCCTCGTCAACCATCGACGACAGCGCGCAGCCATTCTTGCGCTTCACTTTTTCCGCATCGGGAATCGGCGTCCGTAAGCCGACGGCGATGTCGTTGGTGAAGTGATCGCCGCCGACCGCGATGACGCCAGTATGCCAGAGGCTGCCGCGTTCGAAGATCGCGAGGTCGGCCGTTCCGCCGCCGATGTCGACGAGGGCGACGCCGAGTTCCTTCTCGTCCTGCGTCAACACGGACTCGGCGGCCGCCAGTTGCTCGATGACGGTATCGGCCACGGCGACGCCGGCGCGGTTGACGCACGCGATGATGTTCTGCGTCGACGACACTGCGCCGGTGACGATGTGCACGTTGACCTCGAGGCGGGCGCCGGTCATGCCGACGGGCGCGCCGATGCCGTCCTGCTCGTCGACGACGAAGTCCTGCGGCAGCACGTGCAGAATCTCGCGTCCGGTCGGCAGTGCCACGGCCTTTGCCGCCTCGATCGACCTCCTCACGTCGTCTCTCGTGATCTCGCGATTCTTGCCGGCCACCGCGATCACACCGCGGCTGTTGAACCCCTTGACGTGCGGGCCAGACAGCGCCAGATGGACGGTGTCGATCTCGATTCCCGCCATCAGCTCGGCCTCTTCGATCGCCTTCTTGATCGATTCGACCGCCGCCTCGAGGTTGACCACCACGCCGCGCTTGATGCCGCGCGACTCCGCCATCCCGATGCCGACGACGTCGAAGCTGCCGTCATCAAGGCTTTCCCCGACCACGCAACAGACGTTGGAGGTGCCGACGTCGAGACCAACGATGTATCGCTCTCTTCGGGCCATTTACGGCTGTGTCCTTCCCGCCACTGAACCTTTTCCCTGTGGGGCCTTCGTCGTGGAACCCATCGGCCGCACGTAGACCCGCTCGTCGAAGCGCAGATCGACGTAATCGATCTGCGGGATGCGATCGCGCAGCGCTGGCGCCAGATCGAGGTACGACCGGATCCGCTGCGCGAAATTGCCGTCACCGACGCGAACCAGCACCGTGTCGTTCTTCAGGAGCACCACCGCGTCGCGTTTGTCGGTGACGTCGATTTGCGACACGCGCCGGGCCAGGTCGGGGACGCGCGACAATTCACTCAGAAGACGGCCGGCGAGCGCCGCCCGCGCTTCGTCCACGAGCAATCCGTCGGCGGCACCGTGGGCCGCGAGTCCGTCGATGATCGGCAGGTCGAGGCCGGCGTAGTTCGGGCCGTACTCGTCGATCACGGTGCCGTGCTCGTCGACCAGATACAGCGCGTCGTTGATGCGGCCGATGCCAAGCGGCCGGCGCTCGGTGATTGCGACCGCCAGCGTGCCCGGGAACATCCGCCGCATCGCCGCTTCGGCGACCCACGGCGAGGCCAGCAGTTTCTGCCGCCACGGTTCGAGGTCGGCGGTCAGCATGTTCTCGCCGCGCAATCCTTCGATCAGCGCAATCACCTCTCCGCGCGAGATGCGTGAGTTCCCTGTCACCGTAATCCTGTTGATCGTCAGCGCCTCCGCGGTGAGTACCTCGCCGCCAACGTAATAGAGGACACCCGCCAGCACGACGCATACCGCCGCCAGCCTCGCGAGCTTCGGCCAGGCGTCACGCAGCGTCACCCGCTTTGTCGGGCTGACGTGCGCGCGCCGGAAGCGCTTGTCCGCCGGGGCCGCAACCGGCATCAGTGCGTGCCTCGCTCCTTCAATGCGGCAACCAGACGCGTCGGCAGCGTGCCGATCGATCCGGCGCCAAGCGTGATCACGGCGTCTCCGGGCCTGGCGATCTCGAGCACCGTGGCGAGCGCCGCGTCCAGCGACCGCGCCACGTGCGGCTGCTTCCCGGTTGCGCGCGCGATCGACTCGGCGAGCGCGTCAACGGTGACGCCCGGGATCGGCTCCTCACTCGCCGCGTAGATATCCGCGAGCACGACTTCATCCGCGTCGCGCAACGACGGTCCGAACTGCTCCATCAGCTGCTGCGTCCGGGTGTAGCGATGCGGCTGGAACGCGACGACGAGCCGGCGTCCAACCGTGGCCCGTGCCGCCGCCAGCACCGCGGCAATTTCCGTCGGGTGATGGCCGTAGTCGTCGATCACAAGGACTCCGTCCGCTTCCCCGTGCCGCTCGAACCGGCGCTCCGCGCCATGAAAGCCGCGCAACGCGTCAGCAATCCGCGCGAAGTCGAGGCCGATCAGTTCTGCAACCGCGACCGCCGCCAGCGCGTTCTGCAGGTTGTGCCGTCCCGGGACGACGAGTTCGAGCATACCGAGCCGCTCGAGGCCGGACTGCGGGTGCGGCCGTTTCTCGACGACGCACCGCCCGCCGAACGATCCGAGCTCAACGCCGCTGCCGATGTACGTAGCGTCGCGACTCTGTAACCCGTAGGTCACGACGCTGCGCTTGAGCCGCGGCAGGATCGTCGACAGGCTCGGATCGTCGGCGCACGCGACGACGCCGCCGTAGAACGGCACCTTGTTGGCGAAGTCCGCGAACGCCTGCTGCAGATCGGCGAAGCTGCCGTAGTTCTCCATGTGCTCGTGGTCGATGTTCGTCATCACCGCGATCGACGGCCACAACATCAGGAACGACCGATCGCTTTCATCCGCTTCCGCCACCATGTATTCACCGCCGCCAAGCCTGGCGTTGCTGCCGAAGGCGCTGAGCCGGCCGCCGATCACCGCCGTCGGATCGAGCCCGGCGCGTTCCAGCACCAGCGCAATCATCGACGTCGTCGTCGTCTTGCCGTGCGAGCCGGCGACCGCGATCGCGAACCGCAGGCGCATCAGCTCGCCGAGCATTTCCGCCCGCGGGATCACCGGAATGCCCCGGCGCCTGGCTTCGACGATCTCCGGGTTCGCCGGTTTCACCGCCGACGACACCACGACGACGTCGGCGTCACCGACATTTGCCGCCGCGTGACCTTCGAACACGGTGACGCCGAACCGTGACGCGAGCCGTGCCGTTGCTTCGGAGCACCTCGCATCGGATCCACTGACGCCGTATCCGAGATTCGCCAGCAGCTCCGCGATCCCGCTCATGCCGATGCCGCCGATCCCGACGAAGTGAATGCGTCGTGTGCTACCGAGCATCACGATCAGCCCGCGTTCTCACTGCGCCAGCTCCAGCACCTTGTCGACGATCAACCCCGCGGCATCTGGCCGCGCCAGCGATCGCGCCCGCGCGCTCATCGCGTCACGCCTCGCAGTGTCATTCGCCAGGGCAACGAGCTCGCCCGCCAGCCGGTCGCCCGTCAACTCCTTCTGTTCCACCATCCGCGCCGCCCCGTGCCGCACGAGCGCCGCCGCGTTTTTCCGCTGGTGGTCGTCCGTCGCCGTCGGCAACGGCACCAGCAATGACGGCCGTCCCGCTGCCATCAACTCCGCCAGCGTCGTCGCCCCGGCACGGCAGACGACAACGTCGGCAGTGTTCATCTCCCGGTCCATCGCGAAGAGGAACGGCTCGACCCGGGCTTGAAGCCCTGCGTGCCGGTACCCGTCGCGGACCATCTCCAAATCCCGCTCCCCTGTCTGGTGCGTGATCGCCAGTCGTGGGGTGGCGGCTGCCAGCCGCGGTGCTGCCGCCACCATGGCCACGTTGATCGCGTGCGCGCCCTGAGAGCCGCCAAAGACTAGGACCCGAGCCGCCCCAGGCGGCCGACCGTGTTCGTCATATCCCTCCCGAAGGCCCGCAGCCTCGGCAGCAGCGGGCGCGGTGAAAAACTCCGGCCGAACCGGATTGCCGGCGACGAATGCCTTGCCGCCGAAAAACGACACGCTCTCCTCGTACGTCACCGCCGCCGCGGTCACCAGACGCGCGAGCCATCGATTGGTCAGCCCGGGCATCGCGTTCTGTTCCATCAGGAGGGTCGGGATACCACGCAGCGCCGCGAGCGCGACCACCGGTCCCGAGCTGTAGCCACCAACCCCAATCACGACTGAAGGACGACGCCTCGAGAGCACGTGCCACGCGTCGATCGCGCTGAGCGGGAGCAACGCCGCGCCGCGGGCGGTCGCCTGCAGCGACTTGCCTTTCAGGCCGGCGCTGCGAATGACATCGAGTTCGAAGCCTTCCCGCGGCACGACCCGCGATTCGATCCCGGCGGCCGTGCCGACGAACGTCACCGCCGATCCGGGCACTCGCGTCAACAGCTCGCGCGCAACCGCAACGCCCGGATACAGGTGACCACCCGTTCCGCCGCCCGCGATCAGCACGCGCACAGTCGTCCAGCATGCAGCGTGCAGAACCCGGGATGCAGAATGCAGAACGCAGAAGGCAGCCAGGCGGGCGCGCGGACAGTCGAGTGCACAGCGCGGCGCTCTCCGGATTCGTGTCGAGAAAGCACGCCGCGTCTGAATTCCGCATGCTGAATTCCCAGTTCCTCACGCATCAGCGCTCTCGTGCTGCGAGATGTTCAGCAGTACGCCCATACCGAGCAGATTGATCAGGAGCGACGATCCGCCGAAGCTCACGAGCGGGAGCGGAAATCCCTTGTTCGGCAGCAGGCCGAGCACCACGCTCATGTTGATCAACGCCTGGACGGCGATCATCACCGTCAGCCCGAGCGCGACGAACGAACCGAACGAGTCCTCGGCCCGCATGGCGATCCGCAGGCCGCGCCACGCGATCACACCGAAGCAGATCAGGACGGCGCTCGCGCCGATCAGCCCGAGCTCCTCGCCGATGACCGCGAAGATGAAGTCGGTGTGTGGTTCCGGCAGGTAGAACAGCTTCTGCACGCCGTTCATCAATCCCTTGCCGAAGACGCCGCCGGTGCCGACGGCAATCATCGACTGAATGATCTGGAAGCCATCACCGAGCGGATCGGACCAGGGATCGAGGAAGGTCAGCACGCGCCGGCGGCGGTAGTCGGCGCTCATGATCAGGATGTAGGCGGCCGGCAGCGCGATGAGTGCCGTGCCGATCAGCACGCGAAGATCGAGACCGGCGGCAAACACCATGACGCCGATGATCAGCAGCAATGCCATCGACGTCCCGAAATCCGGCTGCAGCATGATCAATCCGACCAGGACGCCGGCGACGATCGCGATCGGCAGCAACGCATACTTCCAGTCGTTGATGCGATGCATCCGGCGCTCGAGCACCATCGCGGTGAAGAAGATGCACGCGAGCTTGGCGAGCTCCGACGGCTGCATGCCGAGGCCGCCGACGCCGAACCAGCGGCGGGCGTTGTTGACCGGACTCCGGAACAGCACCACCAGCAGCATCAGGCCGACGGCGCCGAGCAGCGCCCACACGAACCGATCGTTGCGGTAGGTGCGGTAATCGATGCGCATCACGACCGCGAGCATCGCGAGCCCAAGTCCCGTCCAGAGGGCCTGCTTGGTCAGGAACAGGTAGGCGTTGTGGTAGCGCTGGTCCGCCATCACCGCCGACGCGCTGTACACCACCACCACGCTGGCGCAGACCAGCAGCAGGGTCGCGATGAACAGCACTTTGTCGGACTTGAGCTTTCTCGCCACTCGTTCCCGTCTCCGGCCCGCCTTGCCAGTCGGCTCCGGCGAAGCAGGCTCTACAGGCCAATCTCGTTCAGCCCGAAATACCAGCGGGTCCGCTTCGCGAAGCCCGCGTATGCCGGGTACGCGACCCGGACGACCCGGCGGGCCCGCTCCGCGGAACCCGCCCGACACTCGCAGCCCGGGATCCGCATGGCGCTCCCGGCTGCCTGCCCGCCGTAGCTTTTCAGCGCAGGCGGGATCAAGAATGTGCGGCAGCCATCAGTCGGCGCGTGGGATGGGACACCGACCTCGCAGACCGGGGTAGTCTGCGTTCCCAGCGGCAGGCTCCCAACCGCGCCGCGCCGACTGATGGCTCCCGCCTTGACTCGCTGAACCGCTGTCCGGTTCGGCGAGGCTTCGGCGGGCAAGGCTTCACACCCTGGCCCTCAACTCCTTGACTGCGGCTTTGAAGGCTTCGCCTCTCGCCGCGTAGTCCGTGAACCAATCAAAGCTGGAACAGGCCGGCGCCAGTACGACGACGCCGTCCGGCTTCGCGGCTTCGAAGCCGCGTGCCACCGCTTCCTCCATCGATGCCGCGTCGATCACCGGCAGCGTTCCTTCAAGCGCCTCGCGTACCCGCGGCGCCGCCTCACCGATCGCGATTACCGCACGGCCGTGCCGTCGCAGCGGCTCGTGCAGCTCGCCGAAATCGCCGCCCTTGTAGCGGCCGCCGACGATCGCGACGACGCCGCGCGAAAAGCTCTCGATCGATCGCCGCGCCGCCTCGACGTTGGTGGCCTTCGAATCGTTGACGAAGCGGACGCCGCCGATTGCGCCCACCGGCTCCATCACATGTGGCAGGCCGTGAAATCCGCTGAGCGCCTCGGTCATCGCCGCGGGCTCAACGCCCGCGACCGCGCTGACCGCAACCGCGGCAATGACGTTGTGCAGCATGTGCGCGCCGGTCAGCTCCACTGCGGATACGGGCACCATCCGCTGCTCGCCGGTCGTCGTCCGCCTCACGATCCAGTCGCCGGCGGCGACGAATCCCTCGTCGACGTGACCGGACGGCGCGAACGTGACGACCCGTGCCCGCGTCTCGCGGCTCTTCGCCATCACGATGGGATCGTCCGCATTCACCACCGCCCAGTCGTCAGCGGACTGGTTGGCGAACACGCGCGCCTTGGCCGCCGCGTACGTCGCGACGTCCGGATGCCGATCGAGATGGTCGTCCGCGAAATTCACCCACAACGCGATCCACGGTTTGAACGTTGTCGTCGTCTCGAGCTGGAAGCTGCTCACTTCGACAACGTGCACGGTGTCCGGCGTCGATGCATCAACCTGGGAGCTCACAGGCACGCCGATGTTTCCGCCGACCAGAACCCTGCGGCCTCCGGCAGTCAGCATCCGGCCGACGAGCGTGGTCGTTGTCGATTTCCCCTTGGTGCCGGTAATCGCGATCACGCGCCCCCGCAGCCAGCGCGACGCGAGCTCGAGCTCACCGATGATCTCGACACCGCGGGCTCGCGCCTTGTCGAACAGCGACTGTTCCGTCGGCACGCCTGGACTGACGACGATCAGATCGGCGCCGGCCAGCGTCAGCTCGTCATGCCCACCCAGTTCGAGCGCGACACCCCGATCACGCAGGCGGCCGGCCGCGTCGAACGTCGGACGCGATTCGGTCAGCGTCACGCGCGCCTCCCGGCGGACCAGCAGTTCCGCGGCAGCGATCCCGCTGCGTGCCGCGCCCACGACCACGACACGCTTGCCGGCGACGGAGAATTCGTTTGCCATGCCATCACCGCAGCTTGAGCGTTGTCAGACTGAGCAACGCGAAGATGATGGCGAGGATCACGAAGCGCGTGAAAATCTTCGGCTCCTTCCAGCCAAGCTGTTCGAAGTGGTGGTGCAGCGGCGCCATCTTGAACAGCCGCTTGCCGCCGGTCGCCTTGAAGTAGCTGACCTGCAGCACGACCGAGAGACCTTCGAGGACCCAGACGCCGCCGATGATCGGCAGCAGCAGCTCCTGCTTGATCAACAGCGCCACGGACCCGAGTGCCCCGCCGAGCCCCAGCGACCCGACGTCTCCCATGAACACTTCGGCCGGGTACGAGTTGAACCAGAGAAAGCCGAGGCTGGCGCCGACCACCGCACCGCAGAACACGGACAACTCGCCGGCGAGCGGAAAGCGCACCAGCAGCAGGTACTCCGCGAAGACGCGATGGCCGGTGACGTAGGCGAGTCCGGTGAAGGTCGCTGCGGCGACCGCGACCGTGCTGATCGCGAGGCCGTCGAGACCATCGGTGAAGTTCACTGCATTGGTCGAACAGAGCAGGACGACAATCGCGAACAGCGCGTAGGTCCAGCCGAGATCCGGGATGAGCGCCTTGAAGAACGGAAAGATCAGCCGGGTGTTGTACTCGCCCTTCGATGCGAGGTACAAGGCCGACAGCCCGACGAAGATGCCGACCACCAGCAGGCCCAACATCTTGTAGCGCGGCAGAAGGCCGTGATGGGACCGCCGCGTGATCTTGAGGTAATCGTCGATGAAGCCGACCACGCCGCAGCCGGCGGTCGCGATCATGACGACCCAGATGTACAGGTTCTTCAGGTCCGCCCAGAGCAGGGTGGGAATGAGCACGGCGGCCAGAATCAGCACGCCGCCCATCGTCGGCGTTCCCGCCTTCGCGTGATGTGACTGCGGCCCTTCCTGACGGATGATCTGCCCGACCTTGAATGCGCGGAGGCGATCGATGACCCACGGCCCGAACAGCAGACTGATCGCCATCGCCGTCACGCTGGCGGCGGCCGTGCGGAAGGTGATGTAGCGGGTCACGTTGAGCACGCTGACGTAGTTGGAGAACTGCGGCAGGAGCAGATACAGCATCAGCCGCGCTCCGCCACGATGCGATCGGCCACGACGTCCATGCGGATGCCGCGCGATCCCTTGACCAGCACGACGTCGCCGTCGGTGAGGGCGTCGCCGACCGCGGCCGCCGCCGCGGCGCTCGTCTCGAAGTAGCGCACCGCCGTCCGCGGCATCCCGGCGGCATCCGCCGCATTCGCGAGCGCCCGGGCGGCGTCACCACCGACGACAAACAACAAATCCACTCCGGCCGCGACGGCGGCGCGTCCACACTCCTCGTGCAGCGCCCGTGCGTGCCCGCCAAGCTCCAGCATCTCGCCGAGCACGGCGACATGCCGGCCTCCGGCACGCTGGTGGCCCAGCACTTCGAGCGATCGCTTCAGGGCCGACGGACTCGAGTTGTACGAGTCGTCAATCAACGTCACCCCGCCGCGCAGCCGCCGCACGGTGCCCCGCCGATCCGCGGGCTGAAGCCGCGCGGCGGCGTCCGCAATGTGATCGAGTCCGACGCCGAACTCGAGCGCGACAGCAGTGGCGGCGAGCACATTCGACAGGTTGCCGCGCCCGAGCAGTGGCGTCGTGATGAGGCGCTCACCGGCGGGCGTCGCGATCCTCGCCCGCATGCCGCCGACACCGAGATCCTCGATCTCGCGGGCGCGGACCGTTGCCGCCGGTGCCGAACCAAACGTGACGACGCGGCCGGCGAAGCGAGAGGCGCGAGCCATCACGCGCGCATCGTCGGCGTTGCAGACGAGCACGTCGCCGGCGCCGGCGCCTTCGAGAATCTCCGCCTTCGCGTCGGCGATGGCGTCGGGAGACGCAAAGAAGCCGATATGCGCATCGCCGACGTTCGTCCAGACCCGAACGTCAGGCTCGGCAATAGCGACCAGCGTGCTGATCTCCCCTGCGTGATTCATCCCCAGTTCCATCACCGCCACATCCGGCTCGGTCCGCAGTTGCATCAGCGACAGCGGCAGGCCGACATGGTTGTTCAGGTTTCCCTTGTTCTTCACGACCCGGAGTCTCGTACCGAGAAACGCCGCGATCGTTTCCTTCGTCGTCGTCTTGCCCGCGCTGCCGGTGATCGCCACCAGTCGTGTTTTCGTCGCCTGGCGAATCGCGTGCGCCAGGTCCTGCAGCGCCTGCAGCGTGTCCGAGACTTCGATCAGTGCGTTCACCGGCCCTTCGGCCCGGGCGCGGGTCTGAAGACCCGCCCCGACGGACTCGGCGGCGCCGGTTCCCACTTCGTCGGGGTGGCCCGGCAGACCCGCCCCCGCCTCCGCGGCAAAGCCGCGGTGAACAATCGCCGCCGCGCCCTTCGCCAGCACCTCACCGACGAACTCGTGCGCGTCGAATCGTGGACCCTCGAGCGCGACGAACAGATCGCCCGGCTGCACCACACGGCTGTCGGTCACGATCTCGGCGACGCTCGCATCCGCGTCGCCGGCCGTCAGCATCCCGCCGACTGCGGCAGCTACCCACCCCAGGGTCAGTTCCAGGGCTACCCCGCCCGCGATTTCACGCGACGGCTCGCCAACGCCTCGCGAGCCACTTCCACATCGTCAAACGGCAGCGTCCGGCCGCCGATCTCCTGATACTTCTCGTGCCCCTTGCCGGCCACCAGCACGACATCACCCGGCATCGCCAACTGGATCGCCCGCGTGATCGCGTCGTGCCGATCCGCGATTGTCAGCAACTGCGCGTTGCTCTGGCGCGTCTCTGCACCCGCGCCGCGCGTGACTTCGTCGATGATCCGCAGCGGATCTTCGCTGCGCGGGTTGTCGGAGGTGATGATCACCACGTCGCTCAGTCGCGCCGCCACCATGCCCATCAGCGGCCGCTTCGTCCTGTCGCGATCGCCGCCGGCGCCGAACACGGTGATCATGCGGTGCGTGGCCATCGATCGCGTCGTCTCGAGCAGATTCCGCAGCGCATCGTCCGTGTGCGCGTAGTCGACAACGACCGTGATGTCGTCGGTCGGCAACGACGCTACCTCGAAGCGGCCCGGGACACCGGGCAGGGCCGCCAGTCCACGCTCGATCGCGTCGACGGGGACGCCAAGTGCCGACGTCACGCCGATCGCCGCGAGGATGTTGTAGACATTCGGCCTTCCGACCAGACGCGACCTGACGTGAACGGGGCCGGCCGGCGTGCGGGCTTCGAACTGCAGACCGGAGAGCGCATATGAGAGCGGGCCCGGCGAGATGTCGGCCGCCTTGTTGATCCCGTACGTCACCGGATTCGAGACGGTCTCGATCAACGCGGCGGCACGTGGATCGTCGGCATTGGTGACCGCCGGGGCACCGGCCGGCAGCAGCTCGAACAGACGCCGCTTCGCGGCGAAGTAGCTCTCCATGTCTCCATGGAAGTCGAGATGATCGCGCGTCAGATTCGTGAAGATCGCCGCGGCGAAGCCGATCCCGTCGACCCGGTTCAACGCCAGGGCGTGCGAGGAGACTTCCATCACACAGGCGCCGCAGCCGGCGTTGACCATCTGACGCAGAAAGCCCTGAACTTCCGGCGCTTCCGGCGTGGTCCGCGTCGCGTCGAAGACCCGATCGCCAAGGCGATAGACAACCGTTCCCATCAGGCCACAGCGGACACCAGCGGCCTCGAAGATCGCGTTCACCAGATAGCTGGTGGTGGTCTTGCCGTTGGTGCCGGTGATGCCGATCACCTGCAACCGGCGGCTCGGATGCTCGAAGAATTCGGCGGCAAGGAGCGCCAACGCGAGCCGTGCATTCCTCACCGCCATCCACGGCACGCGCACGCCGGCGGGCGCGGCCTGCTCGGCGACGATCGCCGCGGCCCCCGCGGCGATTGCCTGCGGCACGAAGCCGATCCCATCGGCCTTGAGACCGCGCAGCGCCACGAACACCATGCCGGGGGTGACGCGCCGCGAGTCGTGCGTGACGCCGGTGCAGGCGGCACCAAACGCCGCGGGTCCGCCCGAGACAGGCCGCCGCGTGGCATCGGCATGCATCTCCGGCCGCTCGCTCGGCGGCAGTGCGCGTGCCAGTGCCTGCAGCAGTTCGCCGACGGTCATGGCGCGGTCTTGTCCGCCGCCGACGAGGTGGAGGGTCGAATCGGTTGCCGCTGCAGCCACAGCGTGACGGCGTCGCCGGAATCCAGTGGCGAGCCTGCGGCCGGTTCCTGCTGAACGACCAGGCCGCTGCCGCGGAGGCGGCCGGTGACGCCAAGCTTGCCGAGCGCGCGCAGCGCGTCACGCGCACTCAGGCCGGCGAGATCCGGAAATACCGAAGTGCCACTGGTGGCCGCTGACGCCAGCGTGACGACAGCAGGACGGTCGTCAGCCATCGCCACCGGAGTCTCGCTGCTGTCGTCATGACGGGCGAGCAGAATCGGCGGCTGGGGGTTGATGGTCGGCGGCACGGCGCGATAGCGCAACGCCGCGGACGCGATTTTCTGCCAGATCGGGGCGGCGACCGACCCGCCGTACGGCGCCACCTTGTGCGGCGAATCGACCATGACGATGATCGCGAACTCTGGCTGGCGCGACGGCAGGAACCCGACGAACGACACGTTGTAGTCGACGTCGGAGTAGCGGCGGTTCTCCACCTTGTGCGCCGTGCCGGTCTTGCCGGCGACGGTGTACCCGTCCACCTGCGACTTCGTGCCGGTGCCGTCGGTGACGACCGCTTCCATGATGTCGGTCAGCTCCGCGGCGACGCTCGGCCCGATCACGCGGCCGGCGACCTGGCGCGGCACCGGCAGCCGCCGCTGACCGCGAATCACGGCGCGGACAATGCGCGGAACGAGCAGCTCGCCGCCGTTGGCGACGACGCTCGCGGCGGTCACCATCTGCAGAGGCGTCACGGCGACCTGATACCCCATCGCCACCGACGCCAGCGCGCTGTCGGTCAGGCGCGACGCCGGCGTCACGATGCCCGGGCTCTCTCCGCGAAAATCGGGCGACTCCTGACGGCCGAACCCGAACCGCCTGACGTAGCGGCTCATCCGGTCCGCGCCTACCTTCAGCCCGATCTTCACGGCGCCGACGTTGCTCGAATGCACGATCACGCCCTTGAGCGTCTGGACGCCGTAGTTGTGATGTTTGTCCTCGTCGATGACGCGTGTCCCGAAACGGATGACGCCCGGGCTGGTGTCGATGATCGAATCCGGCGTCAGCAGCTTCTCCTGCAGCGCCGCGCCCGCCGTGACGATCTTGAAGGTCGAACCCGGTTCGTAGAGATCCTGGATGGCGCGGTTTCGCCGGTCGTTCTCCTTCGCGACGTTGTACGAATTCGGATTGAACGTCGGGTAGTTCGCCATGGCGAGGATCTCGCCCGAGGCAGGATCCATCACGATCGCCGATCCGCTTTCAGCTCCGGCCCATTCCACGCCCGCCTGCAATTCCTTCTCGGCCACGTGCTGCAGGTACTCGTCGATCGTCAGCTCGAGTGTCGCGCCGGCCGTGGCCGGCTTCTCGACGCGGCCGAACGCCCGCTTGTGCGCGTCGACCTGCACGAGGACCTTGCCCTTTTCACCCTTGATCAAGCTGTCGTACGTCGACTCGATACCGGCCAGGCCGGTGTTGTCGCTGCCGGTGTAGCCGAGCACGCTCGCCGCGAGCTGCTTGTTCGGGTAGTACCGATGATTCTCCTTGAAGAATCCGACGCCTTCGAGCTCGAGCGCCGCGATCCGCTTGACCTGCTCGGGTGAGATGAAGTGGCGGATGACGGCGTACGCGCGCCGCTTGCTGAACCGCTCGATCAGTTTCCTGCGATCGTCGGCCGTGCAGTCCTCGAGTGCCCCACACAGCGCGGCGACCACGTCACCTGGATCGCGGCCGGCGTCGAGGAGTTCGGCCGGCACGCCGTAGACCGAATCAGCGTCGACGCTGTAGGCGAGGATGTGACCGTTGCGATCGAGAATCTCGCCGCGCTTGGCCGGCGACTCCAGCTCGCTCGACTGCTGACGCTCCGCCCGGGAGGCGAGATCCGCGCGTTCGAACACCTGCAGGTAGACGAGCCGCGCTTCGATCGCGCACGACCAGACGAACACGACGGCCGCGGTCATCGCGAGGCGCCGCTTCAGCGTGGTACGCCAGTCGGGGGTTGGCTGATCGGCCACCGTGCTCCGTTTCTCCGAAACGAACTGGTCCTGCTTACCGCTGCGCGACGACCGATTGCGGCGGCGGCGATGTCGGAATCACACGCTCGATCACCGTCGCATCGTCCGGACCCGGCGCCACCATGTGCAGCCGGCCCAGAGCCAGCCGCTCGATCCGTGCCGGCGCCTTCAACGTCTCGATCTCGAGGCGAAGATGCCGGTTCACTTCAGCCTCGACCGCGCGCTCCCTCTGCATTTCTTCCAGCCGGTAGCCGTGGCGCAGCAGCTCGAAGTGCTGCCACGCCGAAAACAGCAGCACGACCACCAGGAACACCCCGACCGCGAGCGATCGCCACATCTCGCGATGCCGCTCCTCGTCCACTTCGCGGACGATCGGGTTGTTGCGGATGTCCTTCTTGATTGCGTATTCGAAGGCTTCACCTGTCATGCCGCCATCTCCGCCACCCGCAACTTCGCGCTGCGCGCGCGCGGGTTGCGCTCGACTTCCGCTTCTGCGGGGGCAATCGGCCGCTTCGTGAGCACCTTCAGTCCGAGCTCACCGGCCGCCTGCAATTGCCGCAGCGTGTGCTTCACTACGCGATCCTCGAGCGAGTGGAACGTGATGACGGCCATCCGGCCACCGGGCTGCAGCCGCGCCGCGACGTCGCGGATGAAGACGTCGAGTGCGTCGAGCTCCCGGTTGACCCAGATGCGAATCGCCTGAAACGTTCGCGTCGCCGGATCGATCCTGACGAACCCCTTGCGTGGAACCGCGCGCCGGACGACGTCGGCCAGTTGCCCCGTCGTCTCGATACGCCCGGCCTGGCGCGCCTCGACGAGGAAGCGGGCCACGCGGCGCGCGTGTCGTTCCTCGCCGAACTGGTAAATCACGTCGGCCAGCGTCCGCTCGTCAGCTTCGGCGATGAGATCGGCGGCCGTGGGACCGGCCGACGTATCCATCCGCATGTCGAGCGGATCGTCCCGACGAAAACTGAATCCCCGTCCCGGCGCTTCGAGCTGCAACGACGAGACGCCCAGGTCCGCAAGCACGCCGGCCACGCGATCGATCCCGCGCGTCTCGAGCACGCGCGCAAACTCCCGGTAGTCGGTGTGCACCAGTTCGACGCGATCGCCGAAGGGTGCCAGCCGCTCTTTCGCGATGACCAGCGCCGCCGGATCGCGATCGAGCCCGATCAACCTGGTCGCGCCCGCATCGAGGATTCGCACCGCGTGTCCTCCGAGCCCGACCGTGCAATCAACGAACAACCCGCCGCGCCGCGGTGCCAGATGCTCGAGCACCTCGGCCACCATCACCGGCTCGTGGTTCGCGTTCATCGACGGTGGCGGGATCGCCCCGCGGAACCCGCCCTGCGCCGACCCGCCCTACATCCACCCGCAGGCCGGGATCCGCGCAGCGGTCCCGGCATTCCTAGATCCCGAACTCCGAGAGCTTCAGACCGTCGTCGTCGGTCCAGGCCTCGCGCTGCAGCTTCTGCGCGAAGCGTTCCTCGTTCCACACGTCCACGTAATCGATTCGTCCGAACACCCGCACATCGCCGACAATGGAAGCGCTGTCGCGAAGCAACTGCGGGATGACGATGCGACCCTGCGCGTCGAGCTCGCTGGCCTGGCCGTAGTAGTTCACGCGGTCGAGGAACTTGAGGCGCGAGGGATGGTTTGCTGGCATCGCCGACAACTTCTTTTCAATGTCCAACCAGGCCGGCATCGGGTAAATGCGCACAGAGTCCCCCGTGAGGCTCGTCACGAAGACGTCCGGCCCCTTCTTGTCCTGGATGGCGGCCCGAAAAATCGTGGGAATCTTCAACCGGCCTTTGTCGTCGATCCGGGCCGGCGCGCTCCCTCGCATGCCTAGTTGGTCCACTTAAGGCCACAAAACTCCACCGAGATAGTAAGACTCGTCCCCTGCCTTGTCAACGCAAGCCTTTCTGCTATCTGAAGTTACGTCTAACTTTCGCCTGATGGGCGCCTCCGCATCTGCGCCGCTCAGGTGTTATCGTGGCTGGCTGCATGCTGCGCGCGGCGTTGATCGGATTCCCCTCCAGCGGTAAGACCACTCTCTTCCAGCTCATGACGAGCGTCAGGGACGCCCCCAAAGGAAAAGGGGACGTCGCCGTCGGCATTTCGAAGGTGCCGGACGCGCGGCTCGACGTGCTGACCGGGATGTACAACCCGAAGAAGCGCGTGGCGGCCACCGTGGAGTTCACGGATCTGATCGCGCCGTCGCGTGCCGGCGCGCAGGGGCTCGTCGACGTCGCCGCCTACAAGAATGCCGACGCGCTCGTCCACGTGGTTCGCGCCTTTCGCGATCCGGCGGTGGCGCATCCATCGGGATCGGTGAACCCGGCGCGCGACGCGCAGGCGATGGAAGACGAACTGATCCTCGCGGACCTCGGCATCGCCGAGCGCCGCCTCGAACGCATCGAGAAGGATCAGAAGAAGGGCAAATCGGCCGAACTCGAGAAGGAACGCGATCTCGTGTCCCGCTGCAAGACCGCGCTCGAGGAGGGCACGCCGCTGCGCGCGCTCGGCCTCACCGGCGACGATCGCAAGCGTCTCAGCGGCTTTCAGTTCCTCTCCGCGAAGCCGCTGCTGCTGGTCATCAATCTCGACGAGAACGACATCCCCGACATCGGCGCCGACGTGCACCAGGCAGCCGCGGCGACCGGCCTCACCGATTTTCTGGCGCATGCCGAGACGAAGGCGGTGGCCGTCTGCGCGAAGATCGAGCTCGAGATCGCGCAGCTCGAACCGGCGGATGCGAACGTCTTCCTGGCGGAGCTCGGATTGACCGAATCCGGTCTCGATCGCGTCATCCGCACCACCTACGACCTCCTCGGCTACATGTCGTTCTTCACCGTCGGCGAGGACGAATGCCGCGCCTGGTCGATCCATCGCGGCACCGCGGCGCAACTCGCCGCCGGCGAAATCCACAGCGACATTCAGCGCGGCTTCATCCGCGCCGAAGTGGTGTCCTATCACGCCTTGACCACGCGCGGGTCGATGCCGGCCTGCAAAGAACATGGCGAAGTTCGCCTCGAAGGCAAGGAATACGTCGTGCAGGACGGCGACATCATCAATTTCCGGCACGCGACGTAGACGCTGTACAGTTCACGCTTCCGTGTTCTCGGTTCCTGGTTCGTGTTCGCGTTCGTTGTTCGGGTATTTGTTCCGGCAGCGGCTGTGTACGATCCGAACCTGAACACGAACACAGCACTCAGAACGAAGAAGCGTGAACACTGAGATTCGCCGCATCGTCGTCGCGGACGCGCAGGTGCCGTTCGTCCACGGCGGCGCCGAACTGCACGTGGACGCGCTCGTCGCGCAACTGCGGACGCGGGGCTACGACGTCGAGAAGGTGTCGCTGCCGTTCCGCGGCCAGAACAAGCGCGAGCTGCTGGCACAGGCGGCCGCGTGGCGGCTCCTCGATCTCACGGCGAGCCACGACCGACCGATCGACCTGGTCATCGCGATGCGGTTTCCCTCCTACGTCGTGCGCCATCCGCGCAAGATCGCCTGGGTGATCCATCAGCACCGGGCGGCCTACGAGCTGGCGGGCACGCCTTACAGCGACTTCGATCACACCGAAGCCGACGTCGGACTGCGCAAGCGCCTGATCGATCTCGACACACAGATGCTCGGCGAATGCCGGCGCGTGTTGGCGAATTCGCAGAACACTGCCAACCGGATGCGCACCTTCAACGGCATCGCTGCCGAAGCGCTGTATCATCCGCCAGCGCTGGCCGGACGGCTGCGCGCCGGGCGGTACGGCGACTCTCTGCTGGTCGTGGGCCGTCTCGAAGCCGTCAAACGCATCGACCTGGCGATTCACGCGATGACGTTCGTGCCCGAACCGATGCGACTGGTCGTCGTCGGGGACGGCTCGCAGCGATCCGCACTCGAGCGGCTCGCCGCCGACGCTGGCCTCACGTCGCGGGTCCGTTTCGCCGGCGCGATCACCGATGACCAACTCGTGTCGCTCTATGCGGAGGCACGAGCGGTGATCTACACGCCGTTCGATGAGGACTTCGGCTACGTCACGCTGGAAGCGTTTCTCAGCAGCAAGCCGGTGATTACGGCCACCGATTCGGGCGGGCCGCTCGAGTTCGTCAGCGATCGCATCAACGGTTTCGTGTGCGCGCCGGACGCGGCCACGATCGGGGGCGCCGCGGCCTCGCTCGCTCGCGACGAAGCGCTGGCGCGCACGCTGGGCATCGCCGGTCACACGCGCGCGACTGCCGTCACCTGGGACGGCGTCGTGGAGAAGCTGCTTGGCTGACGCCGCGACCGTCTCAATCGTCGTCCCCGCGATGAACGAGGAGCACTCGATCGGAGACCTCGTCACCGAGTTGCGCGCCGCGGCGCCGTGGCGTGAAGTCCTGGTCGTTGACGACGGATCGAGCGACGCGACGGCGATGCGCGCAGAAACGGCGGGCGCGCGCGTGATCCGTCATCCCTACAACAAGGGGAATGGCGCCGCGGTCAAGACCGGCATTCGCGCGGCGGCCGGCGAATTCATCCTGATCATCGACGCCGACGGACAGCATCCGCCGGCCGATGCGCTGCGGCTGGCGGCGCAGCTCGGCGTGTACGATCTGGTCGTGGGTGCGCGCACGGCACAGACGCAAGCCACCGCGGCACGGCGACGCGGCAACGCCATGTTGAACGGGCTCGCGTCGTATCTCACCGGCCGGACCATCCCCGATCTGACATCCGGTTTTCGTGGGGCACGTACGGCGTGCCTGCGCGAGTTCATTCACCTGCTGCCGAACGGATTCTCGACCCCGACCACGACGACGCTGGCGTTCATCAAGGCGGGATACAACGTCACGTTCGTCGCAATCGCCGCGCGCTCCCGGCTGGGCCAGTCGAAGATTCGCTTCGCACGCGACGGCGCGCGATTCACGCTGATCCTGTTCAAGATCATCACGCTGTTCAGCCCGTTGCGTATTTTTCTGCCGATCAGCGGGGCCAGCTTCACGGTCGGCGCCTTCTACGGCATCTGGAACGTCGTCGCCCACGGCCGGATCCCCAACGGGTCGGTGGTCCTGGTCCTGTTTGCCGTGATCGTGTTCCTCTTCGGGTTGATTTCCGAACAGATCGCCGCGCTGCGCTTCGAAGGTCCGCGCGCGTGACGCTCGTCATCGTCCCGACCTACAACGAACGGGACAACCTGCCGGCGCTGATCGAGGCGCTGCTGCGTCACCACGGCGTACAGGTGCTGGTCGTGGACGATGGGTCGCCGGACGGGACGGGGAAGGAAGCCGATCGCCTCTCGTCGCAGTCCGGGGGACGGCTGCAGGTGATGCATCGCCGGGGCCCGCGCGGACTCGGTCGCTCGTACATCGACGGGATGCGCACGGCTCTCGCAAGCGGCGCCGCCTCGATCTGCCAGATGGACGCCGACTTTTCTCACGACCCCGGGGACGTGCCGCGGCTCGCCGCCGCCGCGGCGGACGCGGACCTCGTGATCGGCTCACGCTACGTGGCGGGTGGGCAACTGCGCAACTGGCCCTGGCATCGACGCGTCCTGAGTGCCTTCGCGAACCGCTACGTCCGGGCGATCACCCGCCTGCCGGTGTACGACGCCACCAGCGGATTCCGCTGCTGGCGCCGGGATCTCCTCGCCCGCCTGCCGCTCGATCGGATTGCGTCGGATGGCTACGCGTTTCAGGTGGAAACCACCTGGCACGCGCGCGCGCTCGGCGCCCGCATCCAGGAAGTGCCGATTACGTTCGTCGAGCGACGCCAGGGCGCCTCGAAACTGTCGGGCCGCGTGATCGCCGAATCCGCCCTGTTGCCGTGGCAGCTATCCCTAAGACATAGACACAATCGGACGTAGTAGAGTTTATAGTTCTCCAGCCATGCCGGTTGCCCAGCGCCCGACGCCGAGTCTCAGCGTGTTCTTTCCCGCGTACAACGACGCCGGAACGATTGCGAGTCTGGTCATTCAAGCCGTGCAGGTGGCCGGCCGTCTGACGCCGGATTTCGAAGTCATCGTCGTCAACGACGGCAGCAAGGACGCGACGGCGGAAATCGCGGACGAGCTCGCGCGCACCTATCCGAACGTGCGCGTGGTCCACCATCCGATCAATCGCGGATATGGTGCGGCGTTGCGCACCGGCTTCGCGTCGGCGTCGAAAGATCTGATCGCTTACACGGACGGCGACGGTCAATACGATCCCAGCGAATTCGAAGCGCTCTGGAACCAGTTGACCGAGGACGCGGACATGGTCACCAGCTGGAAGATCAGCCGCTCGGACCCGCTGCACCGGATCGTCATCGGCAGGTTCTATCACCACGTGGTCAGGCTGCTCTTCCGCCTGCGGGTGCGCGACGTCGACTGCGACTTCCGCCTGATGCGCCGCGAGATCTTCGATCGGGTCAGGCTGGAGAAGGACACCGGCGTGATCTGCCTCGAGATGATGCGCAAGATCCAGGACGCCGGCTTCCACGTCCGCGAAGTGCCCGTCCATCACTATCACCGCGCCCATGGCAAGTCGCAGTTCTTCAACTTCACGCGCGTGTTCTGGACCGGCGTCGACGTGATGAAGCTGTGGCTGGAGCTCGTCGTGCTGGGCGGTCAGCAGTCGCAGGTACTGTTGAAGGATCCCGCCGCGGGGCACGCCGGGTCGTCACGGCCGCTGAAGCCGTGAATCATCGTGACTTCTATCGCGACCGCTCCGTCCTGATCACGGGTGGTCTCGGTTTCATCGGCAGCAATCTCGCCCGCGCGCTGGCCGCACTCGGCGCCCGCGTGCTCATCGTCGATTCGCTGATCGAGGCGTACGGCGGCAATCTGTTCAACATTCACGGGTTCGAGGATCGCGTCCGCGTCAACATCGCCGACATCCGGCAGCAGACGACGATGGATTACCTCGTGCAGGAGCGCGACGTCATCTTCAACCTCGCCGGGCAAGTCAGTCACATCGACAGCATGCAGGACCCGCACACGGATCTCGAGATCAACTGCCGCGCGCAGTTGACGATTCTCGAGGCCTGCCGCCGCCACAATCCCGGGGTGAAGATCGTGTTCGCCGGCACGCGGCAGGTGTACGGACGGGCCGACTCGCTGCCGGTCACCGAATCCCATCTCGTACGCCCGACCGACGTCAACGGCATCAACAAGGCTGCCGGCGAGTACTACCACCTGGTCTACAACAACGTGTTCGGGATTCGCGCCTGCTCGCTGCGGCTGACGAACGTGTACGGACCACGGCAGCTCCTGAAGCACAATCGCCAGGGGTTCATCGGCTGGTTCATCCGGCTGGCGATTGAAGGGCGCGAGATTCAGATCTACGGAGACGGACGGCAGATCCGCGATTTCATCTACGTCGACGATGTCGTCGACGCGTTTCTGCGGACCGGCGCCAGCGAGGCGGCCAACGGACAGGTCTTCAACGTCGGCGGCTTCGAACCGATTGCCCACCGGGATCTCGTACACCTGCTGATCGCGACGGCGGGAAGCGGCAGTTACCGCCTCATCGAGTGGCCGGCTGAGAAAAAGGCGATCGACATCGGCGACTTCTACGCCGATTCGTCGTTGATCGCGAGGACCCTCGGCTGGCGCCCGTCGGTCACCCTCGCCGATGGCCTGCGCGAGACCATCGCCTATTACCGCAAGCACTTCGACCAGTACGTGCCGGCGAGTGCCACGGACCTGACCCCGCACGGCGCGTGATCGCGAACACAATCCCATTCGTCGACCTGCATCCCGGTGAAGACGCAACGGCGGTGCGCGACGCCATGCAGCGCGTGGTCACGCGCGGCTGGTTCATTCTCGGGCCCGAAGTGGATGCGTTCGAGAGCGAATTCGCGCACGCGTGCGGCACGGCGCATGCCGCCGGCGTCGGCAACGGCACCGACGCGATCGCACTGCTGTTGCGCGGACTCGGCATCGGCACCGGCGACGAGGTCATCGTCCCGGCCATCACCGCCGCCTATACCGCCCTCGCCGTGGTCGCGGCCGGCGCCGTGCCCGTGATCGCCGATGTGGACGACCGGACGCTGACGCTGGATCCGGCGGCGTGCCGTGCCGCGATCACGTCTCGAACGAAAGCGATCGTCCCGGTGCACCTCTACGGCCAGGCGGCACCGCTCGCCGACCTGAAGGAGCTGGCGTCGCGCCACGCGCTCGCGATCGTCGAGGACTGCTGCCAGGCACACCTCGCCACCGCCGACGGCATTCCGGTCGGCACGACGACGCAGGGCGGCGCCTTCAGTTTCTATCCGACGAAGAACCTTGGCGCGATCGGAGACGGCGGTGCCGCGATCATGAATGACGCGGCGCTGGCGCGCCGCATCCGGCAACTGCGAAACGGCGGACAGACCGATCGCTATCACCACCAGGTCGTCGGCGTGAACAGCCGGCTGGATGAAGTCCAGGCGGCCGTGCTGCGGGCGCGCCTCCCGCTGCTGCCGTTGTGGACGGCACGGCGGCGCGAGCTCGCCGCCGTGTATCGTGCGCGCCTGACGCACAGCGTCACGACGATCGCGCAGCGCGACCCGGGCCACGTGTACCATCTGTTTCCGGTGCGCACGGCGAATCGGGACGCCCTGCAGGCGCACCTGAAGGCGCACGGCATCGAGACGCTGATTCACTACCCGGTACCGCTCAACGCGCAGCCGGCGTTCGCCGCCTGGGCCTCGCCGGAGTGTCCGGTCGCGGCGCGGGCGGCGCGCGAGCTGCTGTCGCTGCCGCTGCATTCCCGCCTGTCGCCAGCGGATGTCGAACGCGTCGCCGACTGCGTCAACGCATGGACGGACGCGCAGGCGTCCTGAAAGGATGTTCTTCGCGTGAAAGCGTTCATTACGGGGGGGGCGGGCTTCGTCGGTTCGCACCTGGCCGAACGCCTGCTGCAGCAGGGCCACGAAGTGCGCGTGCTCGACAACCTCTCCACCGGGTCGATCGACAACATCGCCCACCTGAAGGGCCATCCCGGCTTCACCTACACCATCGACACGGTCACCAACGAGCCGGTGCTCGCCGAGATGATCGACCACAGCGACGTCGTCTTCCATCTCGCTGCTGCGGTCGGCGTGAAGCTGATTGTCGAGCAGCCGGTCCACACGATCGAGACCAACGTGCACGGCACGGAGGTCGTGCTGAAGCACGCAAACAAGAAGAAGAAGCTGGTCTTCATCCTGTCCACGTCCGAGGTCTACGGGAAGAGCACCGACGTGCCTTTCCGCGAGACGCAGGACCTGGTGCTCGGACCGACGGCCAAGCATCGCTGGGCGTATGCGTGCAGCAAGATGATCGACGAGTTCCTGGCGCTGGCGTACTGGAAAGAGCGCAAGCTGCCGGTGGTCATCGTGCGTCTATTCAATACGGTGGGTCCGCGCCAGACCGGCCAGTACGGGATGGTGCTGCCGACATTCGTGCGCCAGGCGCTCGCAGGTCATCCGATCACCGTGTTCGGCGACGGTACCCAGTCGCGGAGCTTCACGTACGTTGGCGACGTGGTCGATGCCCTGATCAGGCTCGCGCAGGAGCCCGGTGCGGTTGGCGAGGTCTTCAATATCGGCAACGTCGGCGAGATCTCGATCAGCGAACTGGCGGAGAAGGTGAAGGTCATGAGCGGCAGCTCATCACCGATTCAGATGGTCCCGTATGACGAGGCGTACGAAGCGGGGTTCGAGGACATGCCGCGGCGCGTCCCCGACATTTCAAAAATCCGCGCGCTCATTGGCTATGAGCCTAAAATGAGTCTCGAACAGATCATCACCACCGTCATCGAGCACATCCGGGCCAGTTGAACGCGGTTCGGGAAAGCAGGACTCGGGAATCACCAATCACGAATCACGACATGGCCATGCATACACGCCGACTCGTCACGTTTGTCGCGTTGCTCTTCTGCTGTGCCGCGCCTGTCTGGGCGCAGACCGTGAAACTCGAATTCCACGACGGCAAGGTCAACCTGACGGCGCAGAACGCGCCGCTGCGGACGGTCCTGACGGAGTGGGCGCGCCAGGGCGGCACGCAACTGGTGAATCTCGAGAAGATCAACGGCGCCCCAGTGACGCTGCAGTTGACCGACGTCTCCGAGACGCAGGCGCTCGACACCATCCTGCGCGGCGTGGCGGGGTACGTCGCCGGTCAGCGGCCGACCGTGGCCGCCGCGCAGTCCACCTTCAACACGATCATGCTGGTGCCGACGGCGGGGACCGCGGCGCTGGCGACATCGGCCCGGCCAGTCGCGGCTCCGTATTCGCCGCCGCCGGTGTTCCAGCCGCCGCAGCCGGACCCCGACGACGACCCGGCGAGCGATGTGCCGCCTGACGACGACCGCCGGCCGCCACCGCCCGGGACGCGGACGCGCCCGAACCAGCCGCCGCCGCCGGATGACGACCCCGCGGCACAGCCGGCGCCCGCGACGCCGGCAAACCCATTCGGCAACCCGACGGGATCGGCGGTGCCGGGTACGATCTCGCCCGTACCGCCGGCGCCACAGCGTCCGCGGTCGCAACCGGATAACGAACCCTGAGATTGACGACGGACGATTTACGAATTGACGGATTGGAGTGGACAATCGAACATTCAATCCGACACTCGTCAATTGTCATGCGTCAATGTCTGAGATCGATCGCTTCAGGCCCGAAGACCGCCGCGGCGTAGACACGCTGTACCGGCGCACGCACGGCGCCGACGCCGCCGAGGCGCAGCGTCTTCGCTGGGACTGGCAGCATCGCCGTAATCCGTACAACCCGACGGGACAACCCGGCATCTGGGTCGCGCGCGAAGGGCCGACCATCGTCGGACACTATCCGACGTTGCCGGTCCGCGTCTCGCTCAAAGGCCTCGAAGTCGAGGGCGCGTGGGGCACCGACGCGCTCGTCGCGCCGGAACGGGATCGACAGGGACTTGGCGAAGCGCTGGTGCGCGCGTGGGATCGCGACAGTGGTGCGGTACTCGCACTCGGCGCCTCCGCCGAATCGCGCGCGGTACTCGACCGGCTGCACGTGCCCGAATCGCGCGTGCTCCCGTGCGTCGTGAAGCCGTTGACGCGCCGGGCCGTGCGGCTGCCCCACCTGCCGACCCCGATCAACCGACTGATGTCCGCCGTGACCTACCCGTTCGTGCAGATCGCCGCGCGATCGCGCCCGCTGCGCGCGGAATGCGAACCGATTCGCCGCTTCGACGCGTCGTTCACCGCGCTGTGGGAACGACTGGCGCCGAAGTTCGACCTCGCGGTTCGCCGCGACGCGCCGTACCTCAACTGGCGCTACATCGAGCCGCCGCACGTCCGCTACTCCGTCGTGGCGCTGAAGCGGCAGGACGACACGCACGGCTACGCCGTCTATCGCCACCGCTACGAGCCGCTCGGGCGCGTCACCATGCTCGTCGACTTCCTCGTCGATCCCGACGACGTGTCGGGTCTGAAAACGTTGCTGCGATGGGTCGATCGCGCGGCGCGCGCTGAAGACTCCGATAAGGTTCGCGCCTACGTCATGCACGGCGCCTTCCGCCGCGTGCTCAAGCGCAACGGCTATTTCAACGTGAAGTCGTCGCTCGAAGTGGCCGTCAAGGTGAACGCGGTGCAGGTGCCGCGCGGGTTCTATGATGAGACCGACGGCTGGCACATCACGTACGGGGATTCCGATCAGGACCATTGACGAATGGACGAACCGACGACGTGACGAATCACGGCGTCGCCTCGCTCGTACAATTCGTTAGTGCGTAAATCCGTCAATTCGTCAATCCGTGATTCGCAAATCGACCTTATGTCATTGAACGACTCGATCGCCGCGGATATCACCGCGGCCATGAAGAACAGGGACCAGGCCCGGCTCTCCGCGCTGCGGATGCTCAAGGCGGCAGTCATGAACAAGGAAGTCGAGAAGAAGCGCGGGCTGGAAGACGCCGAAGTGCTGCAGGTGATCGCGGCGCTGGCGAAGCAGCGGCGCGACTCGATCGAACAGTTCAAGGCCGCTGGCCGCACCGATCTCGTCGACAAGGAAACCGGCGAGCTGACGATCCTCGAGTCGTACCTGCCGCCGGCCGCCTCCGCCGACGATATCGACGCGGCCGTCGCGGCGGCGATCGCCGAAACGGGCGCGACGTCCGCGAAGGACATGGGCAAGGTGATGAAGGCGGTCATGCCGAAGCTCGCCGGCAAGAACGCGGACGGCCGCGTGGTCAACGAGGCCGTCCGGCGCACACTTGGCGCCTGACGTTCAATCACCCGGCGCCGCAGCCACTCCGCCGACGCTGGCGCGCTCGGCCGCTTCCGCGAGCGCCGCCACGATGACCAGTCGCGTGCTCGGCCTCGTCCGCGACCTCGTCCTCGCGCACCAGTTCGGCGCCCGCGACGCGATGGACGCCTACAACGTCGCGTTCCGCCTGCCCGGCATGGTGCGCGACCTGTTCGCCGAGGGCGCGATGAGCGCCGCATTCGTGCCGACGTTCACGCAGCATCTCGGTGCGTCCGGCCAACCTGCGGCGTTCCGCCTCGGGAACAACGTCTTCAACGCGCTGCTCGTCGTCACCGGTGCCGTCGCGCTCCTCCTCATGCTGGCGGCCCCGCCGCTGGTGTCGATGTTCGCCTCCGATTACCACGCCGTACCCGGCAAGTTCGAGCTGACGGTCCTGCTCGCCCGCATCATGCTGCCGGCGCTGACCTTCATCGCGCTGGCCGCCGCGGTGATGGGGATGCTGAATTCGCTGCATCACTACTTCGTTCCGGCACTCGCGCCGGCGATGTTCAACGTCGTGACGATCGTGGCCGCGCTGGCGGTCATGCCGCTTTCCCGCATCGGCGGCGTCGCGCCAATCACCATCATCGCCATCGCGACGATCGTCGGCGGCCTCGCACAACTCGGACTGCAGTGGCCGCTCCTGCGGCGCGAGGGATTCCGCTGGCGGCCTGAGCTGAACTGGCGCGATGAGGGTCTGGCCCGCATCCTCGTGCTGATGGGACCGGGCACGCTCGGCATGGCGGCGACGCAGGTGAATGTCTTCGTCAACACGTGGCTGGCGACCTCGCAGGGAACAGGCGCGGTGTCGTACCTCCAGTACGCGTTCCGCATCATGTATCTGCCGATCGGCCTGTTCGGCGTGTCGATCGCCACCGCGGTGCTGCCAGCCGTTTCGCGCCACAGCGCGCGCTCGGACGACCGCGCGATCCGCACGACACTGGCCGACGGCTTGTCGTTGATGATGATGCTCAACGTCCCGGCGACCGTCGGTCTCATCGTGCTCGCGCATCCGATCGTCCAACTGCTGCTGGAACGTGGCCGATTCACGCCGGACGCGACGATCGCCACTGCCGCCGCGCTTCAGTGGTACGCCGTCGGACTGGTGGGCTATTCCGTGACGCGAATCGCGTCGCCCACGTTCTACGCGCTGGGCCGCAACCGCACGCCGGTGGCGGTCGGCATCGTCACGATCATCGTGAACGTGGTTCTCAATCTCGCGTTAGTGCGGCTGTACAGCTTCCGCGGACTCGCCCTCGGTACGTCGCTGGCAGCGCTCTTCAACGGCATCGTGCTGATGGCCCTGCTGCGTCACCGCCTCGCCGGTCTCGACGGCACCAGACTCGCCGGTTCGTTCGTCCGCATTGTCACCGCTGCAATCGTCATGGGAGTCGCGGCACACTGGATGATGCAGATGCTTGAATCGTGGGTTCGCGGCGATGCGCTTGCGGCGCAGATCGTCCGCCTCGGCGGCACGATCGGTGTCGCGTTGCTCGTACTGGCCGGGACCGCATGGCTGCTGCGCATCCGTGAGTTCGACGACGCACTCAGCCTCGTGACCGGACGGTTCCGCCGCTCGCGATGAGCGGCACGCCCCTCGACGACACCCGGGCCGAGTCCCTCGACGGCGCTCGCGGCACGCCTCTCGGCGGAGCTCAAGGCCCGCGCCTGCTCGGCCTGCATCCGGCGGTGCTCGTCCTCGCCAGTACCCATTTCCTGGTTGACGGCTTCGGCAACATCTTCGCGCCGCTGCTGCCGCTGCTGATTCCCCGTCTCGGCCTGTCGCTGGCGGCAGCCGGCACGGTGCAGATGCTTTACCAGATGGCAAACTCGGTGTCGCAACTGGGCTTCGGCCATCTCGCGGATCGCTGGCGTCCGCGCGTGCTCCTCCTGGCCGGTCCATTGCTCGCCGTGAGCGTCGTCACGTTGATCGGGTTCGCGCAGAACGTGTGGACGCTTGCCGCTGCCCTCATCGTCGGCGGCCTCGGCGCAGCGGCATTCCATCCGCCGGCTGCCGCACTCGTACACCGCTACTCAGGCGAACGACGCGGACTGTCGATGTCGTTCCATATCACCAGCGGGACGCTCGGTCAGGCCATGGCCCCCCTCGTGTTTGCTCCCGTCGCACAACACTTCGGTCTCGCCATGATTCCGGCGTTGATGATTCCGGGACTCGCCGTGGTCGGGCTGCTGCTGTTACCGCGCATTCCGCGGATCGACCAGTTGCGAGCCCATCACGAGCCGGTGGCCGGCTTCAGCGCGCTGCGGCCGTACGCGCGTCCTCTGGCACTGCTGTATTTCATCGTCGTGCTTCGCACGATGACGGCCAATGCGTTTTCGGTCTTCACACCGACGATGCTGGTGCGGCACGGGATGAGTGTCTCGGAAGCAGGCACGGTGACCTTCATTTTCCTCACGGCCGTCGGTGCGGGAGGATTTTTCGGCGGCCCGCTCGCGGACCGCTTCGGTCCGCGGAAGGTCATCATTCTCTCGCTGCTGAGCGCGGTGCCGTTCCTGTTTGCGGCGCCGCATCTGACGGGACGTTCGTTTACGGTCGTGCTCGCCGCCGGCGGGTTTCTTTTGCAATCAACGTTGCCGGTGAATGTCACGTTTGGACAGACGCTCGCACCGATCAGCGCCGCGACCGTGTCGTCATTGATGATGGGCTTTGCCTGGGGCATGGCGGGACTGAACGTCCCGCTTGCGGGAATGCTGGGCGATCGCATCGGCATCGAGCGCATGCTGATGGTGATGTCGTTTCTTCCAATGGTGGCGACGCTACTGGCACTGCCGCTGCCTGGCGGCGGACCTGCTCACACACCGTCGCGCGGATCGGAGAGCATCGTGCCCGAAGTTACGGGTACGGATGTTGCTGATTAACGCCCAGTTGGCACAGACTGGATCGATGCGTTCGCGGTACCCTTCGGCATCAGGCTTTTCATATTCCTTCGGGCCCGGCCCGTTGACACCGGCGATCAAAGCGCTGGTCATCATCAACGTCGCCGCGTTCGTAATCGACTGGCTCGTCCCGGGCGCGTTTCTGCAGCAGACGCTCGGCCTCTATCCGCGTGGCGTGTTCCGCGACCTGCACGTGTGGCAGCCGGTCACGTACATGTTCCTGCACGCCGGCATCGCGCACATTCTCTTCAACATGCTCGCGCTCTGGATGTTCGGCGTCGAACTCGAGCGCATGTGGGGCACGCGGTTCTTCACCAAGTTCTACTTCGTCTGCGGCATCGGCGCCGCCGCGACGACGCTGCTGCTGTCGCTGATGCCAGGCGGACTCGGCGGCGCGCTCTGGAATACGGTGACGATTGGCGCGTCAGGGGCCATCTACGGCGTCCTGCTCGCCTATGGCATGTACTTCCCGAACCGGCCCATCTACATGTATCTGGTGTTCCCGATTCCGGCGAAGTACTTCGTGCTGATCATGGGCGGCATCTCACTGCTGCTGTCGATCGGCGGCGGCGGTGGCGGCGTGGCCCACACGACGCATCTCGGCGGACTGGTGGTCGGGTACGTCTACCTGAAGGGGATGCGCGTCCACGTGTTTTCGGAGATTCAGTACCGCTTCCTCAAGTGGCGCATCAACCGCATGCGGCGCAAATTCGATGTCTACTCAGGCGGGCGCGCCGACGACGTGGATCGACGCGTTCATTAACGGCGCACGCGGCGCGTCATTCAATCTCCCGCAACCACTCGGTTCGGACCGGCGAGAACACGTCGAGCTCGAACGTATCTTCCAGCGCTTCGGCCTGATGCGCGACGTTGGCTGGAATGTGCAGCACCTCCCCTTCCCGCACGATGACTTCCTCGCTGCCGACGAGAAACCGCAGCGACCCCTGCAGGATGTACGTCATCTGCTCGCAATCGTGCGCGTGCTGAGGAATGAGCGCGCCGCGTTTCAAGTAGATCTGCGCGAGCATCTGCCGTTCGCCGGCGATGACTTTCTGCGACATCATCTCGGTCAGTTTTTCCAGGGCGATTTCATCCCATCGGTGCAGGCGGGCCTGTGGCATGCGGCGAGCCATCGTGCCATATAATTTGCCGTGTCATGAAGGGCTCGACCGTCGCCAGTGGCGCGGACACTCGCGCGACGAAGGCGCGCGGGCGGGACTACGAGGGGCTCACTCCCGAGGATCTCCTCGCCGCCTACCGTCTCATGCTCCTGTCGCGGAAGATCGACGACAAGGAGATTCAGCTCAAGAACCAGAGCCAGGCCTTCTTCCAGATCAGCGGCGCCGGACACGAGGCGATCCTCGTCGCCGCCGGCCTCAACCTGCGCCCGGGCTACGACTGGTTCTTCCCGTATTACCGCGATCGCGCGCTCTGCCTGGCGCTCGGCATGACGCCGCTGGAGATGTTCCTCGCGTCCGTCGGTTCGAAGGATGACCCGGCGAATGCCGGCAGACAGATGCCCTCGCACTGGGGTCATCGCCGGCTGCACATTCCGTCACAGAGCAGTTGCACCGGCACGCAGTGCCTGCACGCGATCGGATGCGCCGACGCCGGCGTCGTCTACGAGCACGCGCGAGAGATTCCGGATCGCGAAGAGCATTACCACGCCGACGAAATCACCTACGTGTCGGTCGGTGACGGCGCGACCAGCGAAGGCGAATTCTGGGAGTCGCTGACCACGGCGTGCACGCGCAAGCTGCCCGTGCTGTTCCTGGTCGAGGACAACGGGTACGCGATCTCGGTGCCGGTGGAAGTGCAGACGCCGGGTGGCGACATCTCGCGCGTCGTCGAGCACTTCCCCAACTTGCGGGTGTTCCGGTGCGACGGCACCGACTATCTCGCCAGCCATCGGACGATGCGCGATGCGGTTGCGCACTTGCGCGCGCGCAAGGGTCCGGTCCTCGTGCATGCGGCCGTCGTCCGCCCGTACTCCCATTCGCTCTCGGACGACGAGAAGCTGTACAAGACACCGGCCGAACGCGAAGCGGAAGCACGGCGGGATCCGCTGGTGCGCATGCGCAGCTTCCTCAAGGAAGAAGGCCTCGCCACCGACGCCGATCTGGCGCAGGTGCTCGCGTCGATCGAACGTGAGCTGGTGCAGGCCGCCGACGCAGCGCTTGCGGCACCGAAGCCGGAACCCGAGACGGCGGCGTTGTACGTCTTCTCGCCGGCCATCGATCCGGCGTCGTCCGCCTTCATCACCGAACCGCACCGGCACGGGCCGCCGGAAACGATGGTGACCGCGATCAACCGGACGCTGAAGGACGAGATGGGGCGCGATCCGCACATCGTCATCTTCGGTGAGGACGTCGCGGATGCGACCCGTGAGGAAGCGCTCGCGTCAGTTGCCGGCAAGGGCGGTGTGTTCAAGGTGACGCATGGGCTGCAGCGCATGTACGGCAGCACGCGCGTGTTCAATTCGCCGCTGGCCGAAGCGAACATCATCGGCCGCGGCGTCGGCATGGCGCTGCGCGGACTGAAGCCGGTGGTCGAGATCCAGTTCTTCGACTACATCTGGCCCGGCTTCATGCAGATTCGCGACGAGATGTCGATGATGCGGTACCGGTCCGGCAACCACTGGTCGTGCCCGATGGTGATCCGCGTGCCGATCGGCGGATACCTGCGCGGTGGTGCGCCGTACCACAGCCAGTCGGGCGTCTCGATCTTCGCGCACACACCGGGCATCCGCATCGTCTTCCCGTCGAATGCCGAAGACGCCGCGGGACTGTTGCGCACGGCGATTCGCTGTGACGATCCGGTGATGTTCCTCGAGCATAAGCATCTGTACCGGCAGACCTACAACAAGAATCCGTATCCCGGTCCCGACTACACGGTCCCGTTCGGGAAGGCGGCGGTGCCGCGCGACGGCAAGGACGTCGTCGTCTTCACGTGGGGCGCGCTGGTGCAGCGGTCGCTGCTGGCGGCGCAGCAGGCCGACAAGGACGGCATCAGCGTGGCCGTCGTCGATCTGCGATCGATCATCCCGTACGACTGGGAGACGATTACCGCATACACGCAGAAGACCAACCGTGTGGTGATCGCCCACGAGGATCAGCTCACGTGCGGCTTCGGCGCCGAAATCGCGGCACGTATTTCCGAAGAGCTGTTCGAATACCTCGACGCGCCGATCAAGCGTGTCGCCGCGCTGGACTGCCCGGTCGCGTACGCGCCGGTGCTCGAGGAGGTCATCCTCCCCGGATCGGCTGATGTCTTGAAGGCGATCCGCACGCTTGCCGCGTATTAGCGTTCTCGCCGGCGGCATTCTTTCCTTCGTCACCCTCACCGTCTGTCCGTCTGCCGCATTGCAGCCGGACGTGATTCGTTCCATTGGCGGCCTGCCGCCGCGCATCGTCCGTCAATTCGAGGAGCCGGCCGCGTTTCAGCAGGCGGCCAACGGCATGTACTACGTGTTCGATCGGCGCGCACACGCGGTGTGGACCGTCGATCCCGGCCAAACGCTGGCGCGAAAGGCGGTGACGATTGGCGCCGAGCCCGGACGGATTCTCGATCCGTACGGCTTCGACGTCGCGCCGGACGGCTCGTTCGTCGTTGCGGACATCCCCAAGGGCGAGGATCGAATTCAGATCTTCGATCAGGCGGGAACCTGGAAAGGCGGCTTCTTCATTCACGGGAATACCGGCGTCCGCATCACCATCGGCAACCTGGTGCTGAACGGCATCGGGGCAGTCCGGCACACCGGCCGGTCGCTGCTCGTCAACAATCCGGAGAGCGACGCGTTGTTCACTGAGTACTCGCTCGATGGACGCAGCGCGCAGAGCATCGGACGGCTTCGGCCGACGGGCCACGAGCAGGATCGCGACCTGCACGTCGCGATGAACCGCGGCCTGCCGCTCGTCGATCCCATGGGCGGCTTCTACTTCGTGTTCATCACCGGCCAGCCGATGTTCCGCAAGTACGACGCCGAAGGGACGCTCGTCTTCGAACGGCACATCGAGGGGCGCGAGATCGACGAGTTGATCGCGAGCCAGCCCAGCATATGGCCGCGCCGCGTTGAGGACCGTGAAGTGCCGGTCGTGACGCCGGTGGTGCGCACGGCCGCGGTCGATACGCGTGGCCGGCTCTGGGTGTCGCTCGCGGTGCCGTACACCTACGTGTACGACAATGCCGGCGACAAGGTGCGCAGCGTGCAGTTCAGCGCCGCCGGCACCATCAGCCCGGTCAGTCTGTCGTTCTCGCCGAGGGGCACGCTGCTGGTTACGCCAGGTTGCTATGAATTCGCCGTCGACTGACCGCGGGCTCGCGGCGGTCGGGCTCACGCGCCGTTTCGACACGCGCACGGCGGTTCAGGACGTCACCTTCGACCTCGCCCGCGGCGAAATCGTGGCGCTGCTGGGGCCGAACGGCGCCGGCAAGACGACCACACTGCGAATGCTGGCCGGGTTGATCGAGCCCAGTGCGGGCGAGGTGCGATTGGACGGCGCACGCGTGGAGCCTGGACGAGCCGACCGCCTGCGATCGCGTGTCGGATTTCTCACCGAGTCACCTGGCTTGTGGGATCGGCTGACGGTGCGCGAGAACCTGCTCGTGTACGCACGGCTGCACGGACTCACGCCCGCGTCCACCGCCGTCGAGCGCGCGCTCGATACCTTCGCGATTGCGGATCGCGCGGAGGAGGCTGCCGCCGTGCTGTCGAAGGGTCTCAAGCAGAGAGTCGCCATTGCCCGCGCGCTGCTGCACAACCCGGACATCGTGCTGCTGGACGAGCCGACTTCCGGGCTCGATCCGGAAAGCGCGCGCGGCCTGCGTGAGCTGATCCTGCGGCTGCGCGACGACAAGCGCGCCGTGCTCATTTCCACTCACAATCTCGATGAAGTCCAGCGCGTCGCGACGCGCGTCGCGGTGCTGCGTCAGCGACTGTTGGCGCTCGACACACCCGACGCCCTGCGGGCGCAGTTGTTTGGCACCCGCGTACGGATCGAACTGCGCGGCGCGGCCGATCGGTTCGTTCCCGTCGTACACGATGCCGGGCGCGGTGTCGCTGCCCAGGGCCGAGTTCTACTGGTGGCCACGCACGACCCGATTCACGATACACCTGCGCTCGTGCGCTGCCTGGTCGAAGCCGGCGCGGACATCGTCTCGGTGACTCCGGAAGAACCGTCGCTCGAGGACGTGTACCTCCGCCTGGTCCGTCAGCCCGCAGGCCGGGATCCGCGACTTGTCGGCCGAAGCCCTGGCGACGATGGAAGCGGTCCCGGCGACGAGGGATCCGCATGACACGAATCGCCGCGCTGCTGCAGAAGGAATTCGCGGATCTGCGGCATCACCCCGGGCTGTTCATCCCACCGCTCTTCACGGCGTTCGTGGCCATCGCGCTGCCCTTCATCGTCGCGGTGGTGGTTCCGGCAGTGACCGGTGAGAGGCTCTCGGACTCGAGTGACTTCCAGATTGCGGTGGAGATGTTCCGCACACAGCCGATCACCAACGGCATGGATGCGGAGGGCGCGATCCAGGCCTGGATCTTTCAGCAGTTCCTGCCACTGCTCGTGATCGCTCCGGTGGCCGCTTCGATGTCTGTCGCCGCCAACGCCGTGGTCGGCGAGAAGCAGGCGCGCACGCTCGAGCCGCTGCTGGCGACGCCGATCACGACGCGTGAATTGCTCACCGCCAAGATTCTGGGATCGCTGTTGCCAGCGCTCGCGCTGACGCTCGGGTGCTTTGTCATCTATGCGGCGGCAATGGCCGTCTTCGCCAATCCTGGCGTCTATCGAATCCTGCTGGCACCGCGGTCGCTTGGCGTCTTCTTCCTGCTCGGCCCGCTGGCGGCGCTCGCGGCGTTACAACTGGCCGTCTGCGTGTCTTCCCGCGTCAACGACGCGCGCACGGCGCAGCAGATCGGCGTGCTCGTCATTCTGCCGCTGGCCGGCGCTCTCGTCGCCCAACTCACAGGTGCGCTGATGCTGACGATGCCGATCGTCGTCGGCACCGCGGTGCTGCTGGCGATGGTCAACGTTGGCTTGATGGTGATTGGGATCCGGCTGTTCGATCGCGAGTCGATCCTCACGCGCTGGAAATAGAGTTGCCCATGCACCATGAATGAATACGGCACGCTGGCGCGCATCGTGCTGAAGCACGCGCGCGATGCGTTCGTCGATCAGGCGCGCGCTGACGGGCAATGGCGCGACCTCCGATTCACCGCGGCGCCTGATGTCGCGCAGGCGTGTCGCGAATACGACGCGTTCGCGGAAGCCATCGCCACGACCGGCACCGCGCTCGACTTTCTTCCGGCCGCTGCCGAGACAACGCTCGATTCGATCTATGTGCGTGATGCGTCGCTCACGAGCAGTCGCGGCATGATCCTCTGCAGCATGGGCAAGCCGCAACGGACGACGGAGCCGCGCGCGCAGGAGGCGGCGTTTACGGCGCTGGGCATTCCGATCGCCGGCCGCATCACGGCGCCGGGGCGCATCGAGGGTGGCGATGTCGTCTGGATGGATTCGCACACGCTCGTGGTCGGCCGCGGCTATCGGACCAATGACGAAGGCATTCGCCAGTTGCAGGCGATTCTGGGTCCGGACGTCGGAATCACCGTCGTGCCGCTTCCGCATTGGAGCGGCGAGCAGGACGTCATGCACCTGATGTCGCTGATCAGTCCGGTCGACGCCGATCTGGCCGTGGTCTATTCGCGCCTGCTACCCGTGCCGTTCCGCGAGTGGCTGCTCCAGCGTGGCGTCGGTCTCGTCGAGGTGCCTGACGAGGAATTCGAGAGTATGGGCACGAACGTGCTGGCGGTGGCGCCGCGACGCTGCGTGATGCTGCGCGGCAATCCGCGAACACGGCAGGCGCTCGAGCGTGCCGGTGCTGAGGTAGTCGAATATGACGGGACGGAAATCAGCCGCCGCGGCGCCGGCGGGCCGACGTGCCTCACCCGTCCAATCACCAGAGCCGGAGCAGGTACACTGAGTCGGTGATTCGATCGGTTGCCGTCCTCGGCGCCGGCGTCATGGGCGCCCAGATTGCCGCTCACTTCGCCAACGCCGGCGTGTCCGTTCTTCTCCTCGACGTCACGCCGCAGGCCGCCGCTGACGGCCTCAAGCGCGCCCGCAGCATCAAACCGGACCCGTTCTTTACTCCCGACGTCATCCCGCTGATCGCGACTGGCGGCTTCGATGACGGGCTCGCGGGCATCAAGGACGCCGACTGGATCCTGGAAGCCGTCGTCGAGCGGCTCGACGTCAAGCGCGAACTGCTTGCGCGGGTAGAGGCGGCGCGACGGCCTGGGTCAATCGTCAGCTCGAACACGTCCGGGATTCCGATCTCGCTGCTGGCGGAAGGGCGGGGCGATGATTTCCGCCGGCACTGGCTGGGCACGCACTTCTTCAATCCACCGCGTTATCTCCACCTGCTCGAACTGATTCCGACCGGCGAGACCGATCAGCAGGTCGTCGACACCGTCGCCTCCTTCGCAGACCATCACCTTGGCAAAGGCGTGGTCATCGCGAAGGACACGCCGAACTTTATCGGCAATCACCTGGCGCTCTACGGGGTGATGAGGATCCTCGAGAAGGTGGCGTCCGGCGAATTCACGATCGAGGAAGTCGACGCCATCACCGGGCCGCCGATCGGCCGGCCGAAGAGCGCAACATTCCGCACGCTCGATCTCGCGGGCCTCGACATCCTCGGCCACGTCGTGCGCAACCTGCACGAGCGGCTGCCCGACGAGCAGGCCCGCGGCGTGTTCGTGTTGCCATCGTTCGTCGAACAGATGCTCGGGCGCGGGCTGATTGGCGAGAAGGCGGGACAGGGCTTCTACAAGCGGGTGAAGAAGCCGAACGGCGAGTCGGAGATCCTCACGCTCGATCCGAACACGCTCGAATACCGCCCGCGCCAATCGCCGCGACTGCCGTCGATCGAGGCGTCACAATCGATCGGCGATACGCGCGAACGCGTTCGCACGCTGTATCACGGCAAGGACCGCGTCGGCGACTTCCTCCGCGACACGCTCGGTCCGACGCTGCGCTACGCCGCGACAGTGGCGCCCGACATCGCGCACTCGCCGGAAGACGTCGATCGCGTCATGCGATGGGGATTCGGATGGGACCTGGGCCCGTTCGAATTGATCGACGCGATCGGCCTCGAGGTGCGCGACACCGGGACGGCGGGTCCACGGCGCGAGACCCGCTCGACGACCACGCCGTCGCTTGGCACTCTGGCCGAGCGCACTCGCGTCGTGAAACGGAACGCCGGCGCCAGTCTCGTCGACATGGGCGATGGTGTGCTGCGCGTCGACTTCCATTCGAAGATGAATGCGATCGGCGCCGACACGATCCAGATGCTGCAGGCGGGCGTACAGGAAGCATCACGCAACTTCGCCGCCCTCGTCGTCGGTAACGACGGGACGAATTTCACGGCCGGCGCCAACCTTATGCTCGTGCTGCTCGAAGCGCAGGACGAGAACTGGGACGAGCTCGATCTGATGGTTCGCGCGTTTCAGCAGGCCACACTCGGCCTTCGCTACTCCTCGGTCCCGGTCGTCGTGGCTCCTGGTGGCCTGGCTCTTGGCGGCGGGTGTGAGATCGCGCTCCATGCCGATCGCGTGCAGGCCGCCGCGGAAACCTACATTGGCCTGGTTGAAGCCGGCGTCGGCCTGATCCCTGCGGGCGGCGGCACCAAGGAGATGACGCTGCGCGCGGCGGACGACACCGCGGCGGGTTCCGACCTGCTGCCGGCGGTGCAGCGCGCATTCGAAGCGGTCGGCTTCGCGAAGGTCTCGACGAGCGCCGCCGATGCGCGCCGCCTTGGATACCTGCGCGACGTGGATGCGGTGACGATGAACCGCGACCGGCTGTTGTCGGAAGCGAAGGCACGGGCGCTGCAGCGTGTCGCGGACGGCTATCTGCCGCCGGTACCCCGCACGGCGATCCGCGTCGGCGGCGACGCGGTACTCGCGCCGCTCAAGCTCGGCATTCACCTCGCATGGCGGGCGGCTCGCATCAGCGATCACGACGCATTGATCGGCCGGAAGCTGGCGACGATCATGGCCGGAGGCACATGGCCGCACCCGACGGTGGTCTCGGAGCAGCACCTGCTGGATCTGGAACGCGAAGCCTTCCTCAGCCTGCTCGGCGAACGCAAGACCCAGGAACGGATTCAGCACACGCTGAAAACCGGCAAGCCGTTACGCAATTAGGGAGACGCGTGATCACTCCCAACGCCCAACCGCTGACGATTGTCCAACTCCCAATCCTGACCTCCAACCACCCCTCTGGGAGTTCGGGAAGCGACAGGTGTTGGGAATTGGGAGTCAGCTCATGAGACTCGTGGACGTCGGCCGTGGCATTCCAATCGTCCTCGTGCCTGGCATCCAGGGCCGGTGGGAGTGGATGAAACCCGCTGTCGATGCGATGGCTCGTCACTGCCGCGTCATCACGTTTTCGCTCGCGGATGAACCGACGGCGCAGGGAAGATTCGAGCCGGCCCGGGGGTTCGATAGCTACGTGGACCAGATCGGCGACGCATTGGATGCGGCTGGATTGACGTCAGCGGTGATTTGCGGCGTGTCGTATGGCGGCCTGGTCGCCTCGGCGTTCGCCGCGCGGCATCCTGCCCGTGTGAGCGCGCTGGTGCTGGTATCGGCGATTCCGCCCGACTGGCAGCCGGATTCGCGCGTGCGCTTCTATCTGCGCGCGCCGTGGCTATTTTCACCGCTGTTTTTCATCGCGTCGTTGCGGCTGTACCGTGAGATCGCCGCGGCGTCCGCAGGCGTCTTATCAGGTATCAGTATGGCCAGCAGGCATGCGGTGAACGTGGTCACCCACATGTTGTCCCCCGGCCGTATGGCCCGTCGCGTCCGCCTGCTGGACCGCGTCCGCCCGCAGCGCGAGATTGCGAATGTCCGCGCGCCGGTTCTGATCATCACGGGCGACGCCGAGCTGGACCGCGTGGTGCCGGTGGCAGCCACGCGCCGCTATCTCGAGCTGTGGCCGCACGCGAAGGCGGTGACCCTGTCGCGCACGGGCCACCTCGGGTTGATTACCAGACCAGACGTATTCGCAGGCCTGGTCGTGGGCTTCGCGGAGCGCGCCGCACTGCCCGACCGCATGAGGAGACAGATTGGCT
Organism: Vicinamibacterales bacterium; assembly: GCA_035496255.1. Lineage (GTDB taxonomy): Bacteria > Acidobacteriota > Vicinamibacteria > Vicinamibacterales > UBA2999 > Gp6-AA40. The sequence goes on along the minus strand of DATJEU010000070.1, from coordinate 51,672 downwards.
GACGTCGTTCGCGATATTCCCGGACCGGCCGGCACTCTCGAAGCGATGCTCGATGCCCCCGCGGGTGCACCGCGTGCCGCCGTCGTATTCGCGCATCCGTTGCCGACGGCCGGCGGCACGATGCATACCAAGGCCGTCTATCAGGGGACGAAGGCGCTCGTCCGCACCGGTTGCGCGGTGTTGCGGTTCAATTTCCGCGGTGTCGGCCGCAGTGCCGGTTCGTGGGACGACGGGCGCGGTGAACAGGAAGACTATCGCGCGGCGCTCGACTTCATGGCGGCGAGATATCCGGGTGTCGAGCTGTGGGCCGCGGGCTTCTCGTTTGGTTCCTACGTCGCCTGGGCGGTGGCGATGGACGATCCGCGGGTGTGCGCGCTGATCGCCGTCGCGCCGCCGGTGAGCACGTGGGAATTTCCTGATGGCATCTATTCCTCGGCGAAAGCCAAGTTCATCGTCCATGGCGAGGACGACGAACTGGTGCCGTTGAAAGCCGTGCGCGAGTTCTATGCGCGGCTGCGGGAGCCGAAGGAGTTCGTCCAGATCGATCGCGCCAATCACCTGTTCGAGGCGCAGACGCCGGAAGTCGGCGACGCGCTCGAAGAACTGCTGTCGGACTTCTCATGCGCAATGCGGTAATCGTCTCCGCGGTACGCACCGCAATCGGCAAGGCGCCCAACGGCGCGCTGCGAACCGTGCGACCGGACGACATGGGCGCGGCGGTGATCGCCGAGGTCCTGCGCCGGGCGAAGGGCATCGAGCCGGCCGACATCGAAGACGTGATCCTGGGCTGTGCGATGCCGGAAGCGGAACAGGGTCTGAACGTCGCGCGGATCGCGAGCCTGCGCGCCGGGATTCCGGTCACCGCGTCGGCGGTCACCGTGAATCGCTTCTGCTCGTCCGGCCTGCAGGCGATTGCCTACGCTGCCGAGCGGATCATGTGCGGCGGCGCCGAGGCGATCCTCGCCGGTGGGACGGAGTCGATGAGCCTCGTGCCCATGGGTGGCAACAAGATCTCGCCGAACCCGACGCTCGTCGATCACTATCCCGATGTGTATCTGAGTACCGGACTTGTCGCCGAGAACCATGCGCGCGAAGGCGGTATCTCGCGCGAGGACCAGGATGCGTACGCCCTGCGCAGCCATCAACGGGCGATCGCCGCGATCGACAGCGGCCGGTTCGCCGACGAGATCACGCCGCTGACGTTCGACGTCGCGCTGCCCGACTCCGCGAGTCTGGATCCGCGGCTTGTCCGCGGTAGCGCCGGGGGCGAAGGCGGAAGCGGTTCCGGCGGGCCCGCGCGTCGCCAGGTCACGCACGCCGTGGACGAAGGACCACGCCGCGACACCTCGCTCGCGGCACTCGCGAAGCTGCGACCGGCGTTCCACGCCGCCGGGACCGTCACCGCCGGCAATTCCTCGCAGACCAGCGACGGCGCGGCGGCCACGATCGTCACGTCGGAGGCGTTCGCACAGGAACGCGGCCTGCAGCCGCTGGCGCGGTTCGTCGCCTTCGCGACCGCCGGGGTCGAGCCTGAGCGCTTCGGCATCGGTCCAGTGCCCGCGGTCCGAAAGGTACTGAAGCAGGCCGGACTGACACTCGATCAGATGGAGCTCGTCGAACTGAACGAAGCGTTCGCATCGCAGGTGCTCGCGTGTCTGCGCGAGCTGCCGATCGATCCGGAGAAACTCAACGTCAATGGCGGCGCCATCGCGCTCGGACATCCGCTCGGCTGCACCGGTGCGAAGCTGACGACCACGCTGCTCTACGAAATGAAGCGGCGCAACGCGCGCTACGGTCTGGTGACGATGTGCGTCGGCGGCGGCATGGGGGCAGCCGGAATCTTCGAGCGCTTATGACCACACAACAGGATTCGGCAGGCACCGGCAGCACCACCGGTTCAGTGCGCGGCGGCATGTGGCTGCTCGAGGACGCACCGGATCGGATCTTCACCCCCGAACAGTTGACCGACGAGCATCGTCTGATGGCGCAGACGACCGACGAGTTCGTGGATGCGGAGGTGCTGCCGCAACTATCGCGTCTCGAGAACAAGGATTGGGAGCTGGCGAAGCACCTGATCCATCGCTGTGGCGAGCTCGGCCTGCTCGGCGTCGATGCTCCCGAGGAGTACGGCGGACTCGCACTCGACAAAGTCTCCTCGATCGTCGTCGCCGAACACATCGCGCGGTCGGCGTCGTTCGCCGTGACGTTCGGCGGCCAGACGAACCTGATGATTCTTCCGCTGACCCTCTTCGGCAGCGACGCGCAGAAGCGGAAATACCTGCCGCGCCTCGTCGCCGGCGAGATCGTCGGCGCCTACGCGCTGAGCGAAACCGGATCCGGATCCGATGCGCTTGCCGCACGCACGCGCGCCACGCGGCAGGACGACGGTAGCTGGGTGGTATCGGGCGAGAAGATGTGGATCAGCAACGGCGGCTTCGCCGATCTCTTCATCGTCTTTGCCAACGTCAACGGCGATCAGTTCACCGCGTTCCTCGTCGAGCGCGGCTTTCCCGGCTTCTCCAATGGCAAGGAGGAGCACAAGATGGGGCTGCACGGGTCGTCGACGACGCCAATCGTGCTGCAGGACGTGCGGGTGCCGGCGGAGAACGTCCTCGGCGAAGTCGGCCGCGGCCACAAGGTGGCGCTGAACACGTTGAACTTCGGCCGCTTCAAGCTGGGCGCGATGTGCGTCGGCGGCTGCCGCGCCGCCATCGGCGACTCGGCGCGATATGCGGCCCAGCGCAAACAGTTCAACCAGCCGATTGCCGCCTTCGGCGCCATCAAGCACAAGCTCGGTGAGATGACGGCGCGCACCTATGCGCTGGAGAGCCTCGTCTATCGCATCACCGGACTCACGGACGCGGCGCTGTCGGGCGGCGAGCGCAGGGGCGGACCTTCAGCTGCGCCCGATGGGGGAGACGGCGCCGCGATTGCCCGCGTCTTCGAAGAGTTCGCGATCGAAGCGTCGATCGCCAAGGTGCTGGGCAGCGAAGTACTCGATTACGTCCTCGACGAAAACGTGCAGATTCACGGCGGCAATGGCTTCGTCAGCGACTACAGCGCCGAACGCTACTACCGCGACGCGCGCGTCAATCGGATCTTCGAAGGCACCAACGAGATCAACCGGCTGCTCATTCCGGGCATGCTGATCCGGCGCGCGGTGAAAGGCGAACTGCCGCTCATCGCCGCGGCCAGGCGGCTGCAGGACGAGATCCTCTCGCCGTCGCTGCCGCCGCCGCCGGACGGGGATGGCGTACTGGGCGCCGAGTTGCGCGCGGTCGCGGCGTTCAAGAAGGTGGCGCTCATCGTGCTCGGGACCGCGATGCAGACGTTCGGCGACAAGCTCACCGATCAACAGGAGATTCTGAGCTTTGCCGCGGACATCCTGATCGACACGTGCGCGGCGGAAAGCGCCGTCGTCCGCGCGCGGATGCATCAGGGTGCGTCGGCGCTGCATGAAGCGGCGGCGCAGGTATTCGTCGACGGCGCCGCTGGCCGCATCGAGGCGGCGGCCAAAGGAGCGCTGGCCGCGATGGCCGAGGGCGACACGCTGCGGACGCTGCTCGCTGCCCTGCGCCGGGTGCTCAAGGTGCAACCGATCAACGCCGTCGCCCTGCGGCGCCAGCTTGCCGACGCGGTCACGGCCGCGCCCGGTTATATCCTTAGCTAGTGGCTTCCCTGCGCATGCGAAGCGGACGGAGCGAACCGCTGGTCCGCATCTTCATCCTGCTCGTCGCCGCCGCGATCGTCGCGTCGTGCTCATCCAATCCTGAGGTACCGGACGACGCCGCGGCGATCAAGGAACTCGAAACGTTCCGCGCCGATCGCAACAAGCAGTATCGCGAGGACCCGGCGTCGCCGATCCCCGCAGACAAGAAGGACGTGCTGCTGCCGCTGCGCTACTACGCGCCCGACCCGTCGTACGCGGTGCCTGCCGTGCTCGACGTCTTCCCCGGCGAACGACAGAAGCTGGAGGTACCCACGTCCACCGGCGTTCCGCGCCGCGAAGAGCTCGTCGGCCGGCTCTCGTTCACGCTCAAGGGACAAAAGCTGACGCTCAACGCGTTTGTCGAGGAAGGCACGCAGACCATCGACGAGTTGTTCGTGCCGTTCCGGGATCTGACGGCGGGGACCGAGACGTATCCGGCTGGCCGGTATTTGAATCTGAAGCCGACGGTAACCGGCATCTACACGATCGACTTCAACATGGCGTACAACCCGTACTGCGCGTACAACAACGCCTACGAGTGTCCGCTGCCGCCGCCGGAAAACCGTCTGAAGGTGGCGATCGAGGCCGGCGAGAAGATACCCGCGGGCCATTCGTGATCGCCGTCGCTGTTCGAGCGTCGGGATCCGCGTCCCTCTCCCCGGCATGACCTTCCGCCCGGAAGCCCTCCAGGGCATCGTCTTCGACTTCGACGGCGTCATCGCCAACAGCGAGCCGCTGCACCTGCAGGCGTTCCAGCAGACGCTCGGCGAGCAGGGCATTGAGCTCTCCGCTGCCGACTACTACGGCCGATATCTGGGGTATGACGACGTGGGCATGTTCCAGGTGCTGGCCAGCGATCGCGGTATCGCGATGAGCGATCGCCACATTACTGCACTGGTCGCCCGCAAGGGCGCCATCATGCAGGCGATGCTCGAATCGGGGGCCGTGCTCTTCCCCGGCGCCGCGGACTTCATCCGCACCGCCGCCGCCGCCGTGCCAATTGCCATCGCCTCCGGTGCCCTCCGCCACGAGATTCAGCAGATCATCGAGCCGGCCGGCCTGGCCGGCCTCTTCTCCACCATCGTCGCGTCCGGCGATACGCCGGAAAGCAAACCGTCGCCGGCTCCTTACCTGCTGGCGTTCGAGCAGTTACGGAGCCGTGCCGGCCGCGATCTGGACCCACGGCGCTGCGTCGCGGTCGAGGACTCGCGGTGGGGGCTCGTCTCCGCAGGGGGCGCCGGGTTACGCTTGGTAGGGGTGACCAACAGCTATCCGGCGCACGAGCTCCCGGAAGCCGAACTGATCGTCAGCGGTCTCGATGCGCTGACGCTGCAGCAGCTCGATGGGCTGTGTGCCTCGTGATGATCGCCGCTGGTCTCCCGCCGGTGTCCTGACGTGCAGAAGGATCTGGTTCCGTCGCTTCTCACCGCGACCAATGCCCCCGGGACGAGCCTGGCGCCGGCAGCGCTGGTCATTGCCCGCATCGAGTACCCGCGGCTCGAAGCGGACCCGTACCTCACGCGACTCGACGCGCTTGGTGAAGCCGCCGCCCGGACCGTGGACGGCACCGTTGCCGCCAACGGGGACACCTCGACGCTGGCGCGCATCGGCGCGCTCAACGAATTCCTCTTCGAGGAAATGCAATTCAGCGGCAGCGACGATTACGAGGATCCGCGCAACAGTTGCCTGAACGAGGTGCTCGATCGGCGGACCGGCATTCCGATCACGATGGCCGTCGTCTACATGGAAGTGGCGCGGCGGGCCGGCATCCAGATCGACGGCGTGAATTTTCCCGGCCATTTTCTCGTGCGCTGCCCGGAGATCAACGCCGCCGCGGGCACCGGGCTGATCATCGATCCGTTCCATGCCGGCGCGCTGCTCTCCGAGCACAAGTGCCGGGTGCTGCTGCAGAAGCACGTCGGCTCGAAGGTCGCGTTCAGCAAGGCGCTGGTGGCGCCGGCGACGCGCACCGAAATCGTCGTCCGCATGCTCCTGAACCTGAAGCTGCTCTACGTGCACATGCGGTCGTTCCCGCAGGCGCGCACCGTCACGGAGATGCTGCTGGCGCTGACGCCGTCGGCGCTCAGCGAGCTGCGCGATCGCGGCCTGCTCGCGTACCACCTGAACGACGTCACCGGCGCGCTGCGCGATCTGCAGACCTACCTGAAGTTGTCCAGTGTCAAGGAAATGGACAAGGACGCCCGCGACGAGCACGCGCAGATCTGGGAGCACGTGAAGACGCTGCGCCGCCGCGTCGCCTCGTTGAATTAGGCATCGCCCGCCTCACCTCAATCCCAACCCCACGTTGCCGGCCCGACACCATCGGTGTCGGCCTGGAGCACGGCCGGCAGCGACGCGTCGGCCACGAGCCGTTCGCCGCGGTCGTCGGTCAGGAGCAGGGTGTAGGCATCGACGCGGCAGTGTCGCGGAATGACGTTGCTGGTGGTGAACCGGAGCGTGGCCTCGATCGACTTCCCTGCGCCAACAGTGATGTTCTGTTCGGATGTCAGATCGACTGCACCGAGGAAATTGGCGCGCGTGCGGAAGGTCACGCGCAGTTCGATTCGCACCAGACGCCGATCCGCGCCGCTGCGGTTCGCGATGGCGACCGTGAATGAATAGTCGCGGGTGTCGGCCGCAACGTCCCGTCGCGTTTTTCCATGGACCGCCTGCACCGACAGCCCCCGGACAACGCGACGGGGCGGACCTTCATGGTCCGCCGTCCCTTCAGCCAGGACCGTTCGTGCCAGGAGCGCGGTCGCCCGAATCGCCAGCACCGCCGCAAAGACGGCGACGGCGGCGGCAATCAATGCGACGACTTCAGCCGTGACGGTCAGAGGCTCGCGATCTCCTGATAGAGGTACGCGGACGCAATGATGCCGTTGTGGAAGTTGCCGAGATCCAGCTTCTCGTCCGGCGCGTGCGCGTTCTCGTCAGGGAGGCCGACGCCGAAGAGCACGCTCGGCACGCCAAGTTCCTCCTGGAACGTCGAGACGACCGGGATCGATCCACCCTCACGGTTGAAGACCGGTGACTTGCCGAAGCCCTGTTCGATCGCTCGTCCGGCGGCACGTACGAACTTGTTGTCGAACTCGGTCATCCACGGCTTGCCGCCGTGCATCCGCGTCAATTTCAGATCCACGGTCTTCGGCGCCACCTTGTGCAGGTAGTCGTCGAAGAGCTGCGCGATCTTGTCGGGATGCTGGTCGGGCACCAGTCGCATGCTTACCTTGGCCATGGCCACCGCCGGCAGCACGGTCTTGGCGCCTTCACCGGTGAACCCGGAGAGCAATCCGTTGACTTCAAAGGTCGGCCGCGCCCATACGCGCTCCAGCGTCGAGTAGCCGCTCTCGCCAAACAGCTTCGGCGCGCCGAGCTCCTTGCGATACTTCGTCTCGTTGAAGGGCAGATTCTTCCACTCCGCCCGTTCCGCCTCACTCAACTCCCGCACCTCGTCATAGAAACCGGGAATCTTGATGTGGCCGCTGCGATCCTTCATCTGCGCCAGGATCTGCGCGAGCACGAACGCCGGGTTCGCCACCGCACCGCCGAATGATCCTGAATGAAGATCGCTCTTCGTACCGCGCAGATCGATCTGGAAGTAGGCGAGGCCACGAAGTCCGTAGCAGATCGACGGGATGCCGCGATCGAACATCGGGGAGTCGGAGATCACCACGACGTCGGCCGCGAGCTCCTGTTTGTGATCGCGGACGAATTGATCGAGGTGGACGCTGCCGACTTCCTCTTCGCCCTCGATGAAGAACTTGATGTTGATCGGCAGGCTCCCGGCCTGCTTCATGAACGCTTCCACCGCCTTGATGTGCATGAAGACCTGCCCTTTGTCGTCGGCGGCGCCGCGGGCATAGATCTCGCCGTCGCGGATCGTCGCGTCGAACGGCGGGCTGGTCCACAGATCGATCGGATCAACCGGCTGCACGTCGTAGTGACCGTAGAACAGGACCGTCGGCTTGCCCGGCGCGCCCAGCCACTCGCCGTAGACGACCGGATTTCCTGGCGTATCGATCAGGCGGACGTTCTGCATCCCCGCGGTGCGAAGGGCATCGGCGGTCCATTCCGCGGCCCGGCGTACGTCCGCCTGGTGCTGCGGCAGCGCGCTGATGCTGGGAATGGCGAGGTACTGCTTCAGCTCCTCGATGTATCGATCACGGTGGACGTTGATGTAGTCGACAACCTGGTTCATGAGCGAATCATAACCTCGGGCAACGGCGGAGACGGAGGCGACGGTTTCAACACGGAGCCACGGAGCGAACGGAGACGAACGGAGACATCCGGGCAACCTGGGCGCATGAGCGGTTGCCGGCGGCCGCCTTCGGTGGCTCAGGTCGCCGCGGCCCCGTCGGCCCGCACGCCGGCAACCGCCTCCGTGCGCTTCGTGCCTTCGTTGTGAACTTCGTGTCCTTCGCAATCTCCGTCAACCAACAATCAGCCAGCGATCAGCATCCTGCCGCACCCGGCTCTCAGCCTCCAGTTTCACGAGGTGCGCAATGACGCCCTCTTGCGCCATCGGCAGGAGCTGCGGCTTCAGTCCGCGGTAGACACGCGCGACGATTTCATCCGGCGTCTGATCACCGTGTCGCAAGGCGTCGAGGATCTGCTGCTCGCGCTCCAGCCGATGATCGATGTAACCGCGCAGGACCGTCTCCGGTTCCTCGATGACCGGGCCGTGCGCGGGCATGAGGCGGGCGGGGGCGAGGGCGATCACGCGCTCCAGCGAAGCCAGATACGCCGCGAGATCGCCCTGCAGGCTCGCCGGAATCCAGACGGTGCCGCCCTTCACGGCCAGATCGCCGCAGAAGAGCGTCCTGCTGTCCTCGTGCCAGAAACACAGGTGATCCGGAGCGTGCCCGGGTGTGTGGATCGCTACGAGTGACGTATCGCCGGCGGCGATGCGGTCCCCATCGGCAATCGGCTCGTACGGCACCGGCCATTTCGCATCACGTTCGCGCCAGAGCATCTTGCGGAATCTCGTTTCCTGGTGACGCGTGGCGATCGCCGGCGCCCCGGACGCGTGATCCGTATGCGCGTGCGTGACGAGCACCTGCGCCAGCGGAGCGCCGCGCAGCGCGTCATCCAGGGCCGCCAGGTGCCGTGGCGCCCCCGTGCCGGCATCGATCAACGTCGCTTCTGTTCCCGGCAGCAACCATGTCCAGTTTCCCTCGCCGGTCATCGGCCCGGGATTGGCTGCATGGATCGGGACGATGTTCACGCGCAGGCCTTCAGTGGTTCTTGACGGTAGCGACATCTGCAGGGCGGACCTTTATGGTCTGCCTGTGACAGACGGCGGACATCACCAGGTAGTAGGCTGGAAAGACCCACGACGCGAGGAATACACCCCGCGGAACCGCCGGATACTCCCACAGCATCATCAGAATCAGCGCACCCCACACCGCCCCGAGCACGTTCGTCGGCACCCGCCACATCGGCATGCGCGACGGGTAGATGTAGCGCACCGGCACGAACACCAGCGCAATCAACACAATGAGAATCGCCGCGTTGACTCGCTGCGGCCACGCCCCGATCCACAGATAGAAGACGACGATGTTCCAGTACGACGGGAAGCCGGTGAAAAAGTGATCCGCGGTCTTGGCGTCGTCGCGATTGAAGCCGTAACCGCTCGCGAGCAGCATCGCGGACGCAATCGCCAGCGCCAACGGCGACGGCACGATCAGCGACTCCCACACGAACAGCGCCGGCACGAACACGTACGTCAGGTAATCGACGATGTCATCGAGCTTGGCACCGTTGAACCAGGGCACGCGCTCTTTCACGCGAACGGCGCGCGCGAACAGACCGTCGGTCGCATCGACGATGACCTGCACGGCAAGCCAGAAGAACGCCGTCCGATAGTCGTGATCCAGAACGGCAAGCGTGGCGAGAAAGGCGAGAACCAGACCGCTGGCGGTGTAGAGATGCACAAGCCAGGCGAGGAGGAGCACAGGACTTAATTCCCAGCCCCCAACGGCGGACGGCGGTCCAACTCCCTAGGCGCTGCGAGCCGGGGCGGCGCGGTTGGCAGTTGGGAGTTGGTCACGCGTCGGATGTTGGGAGTTCTTCAGAGTCGACGCACGGCAGCCGGGAAGTCCTTCCACACCGGCACGCCGCAGAAGTGGGTGCCCTCGGTGCAGCGCGGGGAGATCAGGCCGTTGCGAATCACGCAGGGCGGGCCAAGGTGTCGGCCGATGCGCGGATGCGCGGAGCGGACCTGCTCGATTTCGTCCATCGAGGCCAGGTAGATCTCTTCCTGCGCGTTGAAGCAGGTGCGCAGCGTCCACTTGTGCAGCAGCGCGAGGAGTGAGCCCGACTCGACGAACCGCAGCGTCTTGGCGTTCGGCAGCACGTAGAGCGCGAACTCGAGCGGCACGCCGAGTGCCAGCAGCCGGTTCTTGGCGTCCCAGGCCTCGCGCATCGCCGCCTCGTAAACCGCGCTTGCGCGCGGGTTCGCGGCGATCAACCGTGGCGTGACGTAGTCCGGACGCATCGTGTCGGCAAACGTCATCAGCGGACGCGACGCCGGGACCATGCGGTGACGCTGGTCCTGCGAATCCGCGGTGTGACTCAGTCGCTTCTCGAACACGTAGTTCGCGTGGTGCAGCGACCGCATCAATGGCGAGTGATACGACACGTTGAGCACGTCGAGGCGGTAGCGATTGCGTGCCGGGTTCATGACCCGGTCGAGTGCCTCGTCGTCACTCATCTCCTCGGCCGTCAGCCCGAAGGTGGCGCGCACCGACTCGGCGACGACGTCCTCGGCGTCTGGCGAGGTGTCGCGCAGACGAGACCAGCGGCCGTGCAACCGCGCGTCGAACCTGTCGGCGAACCGATCGGCGCCGCCCTTCGGGCGTGGGAAGCCAGCCTCCGGAACGTCCGACTCCTCGATCGGCGCCAGGCCGACCTTGTCGAAGAAGTAGGGATCCCACTCCTTCACCAGCCGCACCATCTCGCCGATCACGACGCGCGCCTCGTGCGGTGCGTCGCCCGTGTTGATCATCCGCAGCAGCCGGTGGAGCACAATGCCGGAGATCGTGTGCACCATCGACGTGAACGCCGCGATCGGAATCACGTAACGGGCCGTCTCGATCGCCCGCTTCTCGGCGTCCTTTTCGATCTGCTTCAGCCGTTCCGGATTCGTTGTCGCGCGCACGTGGCGCAGCTCACGGAGAATCGCGTGCGCGTCGTCCTTCAGCAGGGCCGAGAGCTCGGCGTAGCGTTCCCACGCGCGCAGCACGGCGGCTTCGTACACGGCACGCGCCTCACCGTCGATCGGCGGAACGAACGCACGCGGCTCTTTCAGCTTGACGTAGCGCTGGCTGGATTGCTCCGAGTTGTAGAACGGGTACGAGTGCAGGAACGCCCAGACGAACTGGCGCGAGATGTTCTCGAGGCCGAACTCGAAATTCGCGTGCTGATAAACGGTGTGGTGGCCGGCGTCGAACGTGAGGCCGCCGATGGTGTTGCGCTGATTTTCGGTAACTTCGGTTGTACCGATGACCCGCGGCGAGTAGCAGGTTCGCGCCGCGGCAATCGCACCATCGAACGGCGACGTCGGAGCGGTTCTGAGCGTGATGACCGGTGAGCCGCTGTCGAGATGCACGGGACCTCTGATTATATTCGCCGCCCGACGCCTTGCGATTGGGTCTTTGGGATTTGGGACTCGGGATTTCGAATCAGTCCTCGTCCTTCGAGTGATACCGCGAGTACTCGTCGAGGAACGTCAGCGATTGAAATGAGGTCATGCGATCGAAGAAGAGCACGCCGTGGAGATGATCGGTCTCGTGCTGCGCGACGCGAGCCGCGAACTGCTTCAGCCGGTACTCGACCTTCTTGCCGTTGCGATCGAGCGCCTTCAGGGTGATGTCGGTGAAGCGCGGCACCAGGCCGCGGATGTCAGGAATACTCAGGCACCCCTCCCAGCCCTCGGCCTTGTCCTGGCCGTTCGGAACGATCTCCGGGTTGACAACCACAACGGCATCGCTGTCGGGGCCGGGATCTTCGTCCAGCAGCGCGACGAACAGCCTCACTTCCTCGTGCACCTGCGGCGCCGCGAGCCCGACGCCGTGATACTCGTGCATCGTCTCGAGCATGTCGTCAATCAATTTCTGAGTGGAAGAACCCTTGAGAATGGCAGGCTCGAGCGCGCGGGCGCACGTGCGAAGGACCGGGTGGCCCATGCGCGCCACTTTCAAAATCGACATGACGCAAGATTATAGGGTGCCGCACCATCACGATCCGGTCTTCAGCCATTGCCCCGTCTGCGGCGGGACACTGGAGTCGCGCCTGCTCAGAGCCCACGAGCCCGAGCGGCTGGTGTGCGGCCGCTGCGGATTCGTGTTCTATCTCGATCCCAAGGTTGCCGTCGGCACGATCATCGTCAACGAGCAGAACCAGATCGTCCTGGTCCGCCGGGCCATCGACCCCGGGTACGGCAAATGGGTGTTTCCCGGCGGTTACGTCGATCGCGGCGAGGAAGTGATGGTGGCGGCCGTGCGCGAGGCGCGCGAGGAAGCCGGCCTCGACATCCGCATCGACCGCCTCGTGAACGTGTATTCGTATCCCGGGCGAGCGCCGGTGATCATCGTTTACGCCGCGACCATGACCGGCGGCTGCCTGGGATGCGATGACGAAGGGCTCGAGGCCAGGTTCTTCGCGCCCGAGGAAATCCCGTGGGATGATCTCGCGTTCCGCAGCACGCAAGAGGGGCTGCGAGAATTCCTGGCCGCTGCTACGCGATCGTGATCTCGGACGACTTGTAAACGTCCTGGATCGCGTTGAGGAGCGCGACGCCCTCCTGCATCGGACGCTGGAACGCCTTGCGGCCGGAGATCAGGCCGGCGCCGCCGGCGCGCTTGTTGATCACGGCGGTCTTCACGGCTTCCTTGAGGTCGGTCTGACCGGCGGACGCCCCGCCTGAGTTGATCAGCGGCGCCCGCCCCATGTAGCAGTTCGCGAGCTGATAGCGGGTCATGTCGATCGGGTTCGGCGTCGTGAGTTTCTCGTAAACCGCCTTACTCGTCTTGCCGAAATTGAGCGCGGTGAAGCCGCCCTCGTACACCTCCGGCAGCTTCTGCTTGATGATGTCCGCCTCGATGGTGACGCCGAGGTGATTGGCCTGACCCGTAAGGTCCGCGGCGAGGTGATAATCATGCTCCTTGGTCTTGAACGCCGCGTTGCGCGTGTAACACCACAACACCGTGAACAGACCGAGTTCATGGGCATGATGGAACAGCTCGGACACTTCGACGATCTGCCGTCGCGATTCTTCCGACCCGAAGTAGATCGTCGCGCCCACACCCAATGCGCCCATGTCGAATGCCTGCCTGACGCTGGCGAACTTGATCTGGTCGTACGCGTTGGGGTAGGAGAGGAACTCGTTGTGATTCAGCTTCACCAGGAACGGAATGCGGTGCGCGTACTTGCGGCTGACCGCGCCGAGCACACCGAGCGTCGACGCCACAGCGTTGCAGCCGCCCTCGATCGCCAGCTTGACGATGTTCTCGGGATCGAAGTACGACGGGTTCGGAGCGAACGACGCGCCGGCCGAATGCTCGATGCCCTGATCCACCGGCAGAATCGAGACGTAGCCCGTGCCGCCCAGGCGGCCGGTGTTGAGCAACTGCTGGAGCGCGCCGAGCACACGCGATGAGCGATCGGTCGCCGCGACAATCCGGTCGACAAAATCCGGGCCCGGCAGATGGAGCTGTTCCTTCGGAATCGTCCTGCACTCGTGCTGCAGGAGGCTGGCGTCGCCACCCAGAATCGCCTCGATGCTGCTCGTGCTGCTCACAGTAGCCACGATGTCACTCTCTCCTTAACAGGCCATGCTACCACCGCGACCTGACGGTCGCGGGGGCGGGTCTGAAGACTCGCCCCTACGAAGAATCGGAAATTCGAAGTCCTCGGCCACGGCGTCGCGCACGGCACGCTCCACCAGCTCCTCGATTGGCAGCGCACGTTCGGCGGCCTCGATGTCCGCGAGGCGCGCACGCGTCAACGGGTTGCGCGGCGTGAACAAGGTGCAGCAGTCCTGATCCGGGATGATCGAAATCGGATACGTACCGAGCTTCATCGCCTCGGCCATGATCTCGTCCTTGTCCATCCCGATGAGCGGCCTGAAGATTGGCAGCGTTGCCACGTCCCCGACGACGGCGAGGTTCTCGAGCGTCTGCGACGCAACCTGTCCGACGACGTCGCCGGTGATCAGTGCGTGGGCGCGGCGGCTGCGGGCAATGCGCTCCGCGATGCGAAGCATCAATCGCCGATAGACGACCACCCGCATCGGCCCCGGTACGCCGAGCACAACCTGCTGCTGGATCTCGCCGAACGCGACGAGATACAGCCGCGAATGGTGCTGCCATCTCGTCAGCAGCTGGACGAGCTCGCGCGCCTTCTCCTGCGACGCTCGCGACAGGATTGGATAGCTGTGGAAGTGAACGAACGTGACCCTGCAGCCGCGCTTCATCAAGCGATGTGCGGCGACAGGGGAATCGATTCCGCCGGAGAGCAGACACGTGACCGGTCCTGCCGTGCCCATCGGCAAACCACCGGGACCGCGCTCCTTGCCAAAGAAGTAGAACGCTTCGTTCGTCAGCAACTCGACGTGAATCGTGAACCCGGGGTTCGACAGATCGACGCGCCAGCCGCGCGCCGCCTTGATGCGCCCGCCAATCTCACGCTCGGCCTGAGGGGAGGTCAACGGAAAACGCTTGTCCGCGCGCCGCACCGATACACGAAAGCTGTCGCAGGTCCTGTCGCCAAGGTCGGTCAGAATCGCGGCCGCAATCGCGTCGACGTCGAGTGGAGCGCGGCGGGCGTAGGAAAAGTTGGCGATGCCGAAGGTGCGGCGAAGACGTTCGCTGACCTCGTCGAGCGCGGCCTTCTCGCCCAGCACGATCTCGATCCGGCCCATCAGCGCGCGGACGGCGGTCACGTCGAGATCGGACAACGCGTGCCGGAGGTTGCGCACGAGGCGGCCGAGGAACCACGGCCGGTTCTTCCCCTTGAGCGCGATCTCCTGGTAGTGAACGACGACGGAATTCATGGATGCGGATTCACGGTGTGCGCGTGTCCAATCGCGTGAGGTACTGCTGCGCCGCGCCCGCGGCGGCGTGGCCGCTGACGACGGCGCTCTCGATCGTAGCGGGGAGGCCGGTATCGATCCAGTCGCCCGCCAGAAACAGGTTTGCCACCGGCGTTTGTGTCGCCGGCCGGTCGGGCAGGCCGGCGGCCATCGAAAAGCTCGCGCGCTTCTCGCGGACGACAATGGCGCGCCGGACGCCCGCGTCACGAGCGGCAGGGAGTGCCGCTGTCAGCTCGGACCATGCAAGATCGATGATGTCCTGATTCGTACGGGCGACCAGTTCGGATGCGCCGCTCGAGACCAGCGACAGGTGCGCCGACTGGTCGCCGAACAGCGCGCGCTTGTCGAACACCCATTGCATCGCCCGGCCAGGGAGCCCGAGAAACATCGTGTCGAGCACGGGACGATCGAGCCAGAGATTGACCGTCACGATCGGAGAGGCCGGCGTGGCCGCCGCGGCGTCGAGCAGCGGCCGCAGCGCATCACTCGGCGCGAGAACATCAGGCAGCGCAAACCACGGGACGGCACAGATGACCGCGCGGCAGGGAATCGTCTGGCCGCGCACGCTGACCCGGATGGCCGGATCGAAAGTGATTCGCGCGGGTGCCGTGGTGTGGACCTCGCCCTCGCGAGCTTCGATGAACTCGCGTGCCGGACCCGCGTAGACCTCGTCGAGTGGCAGCCGCGGCAGGCCGAGCGAGGCGTCTCCCCGGCGCCCGCCGAACATCCGCGCCAGCACCGTCGCAAAAGGTTGCGGCGCCGCGACGTCGATCGACTCGTTGAGCGCGGCGACCGCGAGCGGCTCCCACAGCAATTCGATCAGCCGTGACGTCTGGCCGTGGTGGACGAGCCACTCGCGTACCGTGAGCGGCCCGCGATCCTTCGCGGCGGTGCGCGCCCTTCCTGCCTTGCTGGCGCTGCGGACGGCAGTCAGCATGCGGAGCGCGGCCAGCCGATCGCGCCACGTCAATGCGCTCCACCCGATCAGTCCCCCGAGCAGATCAAACGGCACCGGCCAGTCGGGACACTCGAGCGTGGAGCGCACCCCGTCTCGATCGACGAAGCCGACCGACAGTCGCGATTGCAGGGCGATCGCGTCACCGCGGCCAATCCGCCGCAGGAAGGCGAACGTCTCGTGATAGCCGCCGATGACGATGTGCTGGCCGTTGTCGACGCGCTCGCCGGTGGCCGGGTCCGTGAACGCCGTGGCACGGCCGCCGAGACCCGGCCTCGCCTCCAGTACGACAACGCGCCGCCGCTGCTGCGCGAGCAGAGTGGCAGCACTGAGCCCGGCGAACCCGCCACCGATCACCGCAACGTCGTACGCAGGGTCCACATTCAGGCGGACGTCGCCCGCTGCAGACGTCGCGCCCGGGTTGAGCCGAGCCTGATCGTCTTCCGACGCCATTCTGTTCAAGGCCGACCTGAAGCTCGGCCTCTACGGACTCGGGGCAACATTTACAGCAGCGTGCGCAGCCAGACGCGCAGCGCGATGACGGCGCGATACGGGCGCGGCACGCGGACGCGTTGACTGAACACGTCGTAGCCGGCGCGCTCGATGCGACGCAGAATCTCGAAATAGATCGCGCCCATGATCTCCGCCGCTACAAGGCTGTGGCGATCCACGAACGGACGTTCGACCGCCGCCTGGCGGTAGTAGTGGCGTGCCCGCTCACATTGGAAGCGCAGGAGCTCACGGACGGCCGGCGTCATCACACCCGCGGCAAGCGCTTCCGGCGTAATGCCAAAACGCGCCAATTCGTCCGCGGGCAGATACACCCGCCCCCGCCGAAGATCCGCGGCCACGTCCCGGATGATGTTGGTCAGTTGCAGCGCGAGGCCAAGGCTCACCGCGTAGTCGCGTGTCGCCGGATCGCGATAGCCGAAAATTTCGACGCAGATCAATCCGACCGCAGAAGCCACTCGCCGGCAGTATTCGGAGAGCGCCTCGAAGCTCGGATAGCACGCATGATCGAGGTCCATCTCGACGCCATCGATGAGCGCCTCGAAGTGTTGACGCGGCAGGGCGAACTCACGGACGTAGGGCTGCAGCGCGCGTCCCTGCGCGGTTCGTGGCGCTGCGCTGTATACCGCCGACAGTTCACTGCGCCATTCCGCGATCTGCCGTGCGGCCGTCGTCCGGGCAGCCGCCGTCAGGCCGCCTTTCCACTCTTCCTCCGGCACGACTTCGTCGACGGCATCGTCAACCGCGCGGCAGAAGTCCCAGACGGCGATGATCGCGTTCCGCTTTCGCGGCGGCAGGACCAGGAACGAGTAGTAAAAACTGGTGTCGCGGCTCATCGCGCCATCCACATGAGCGTGTGCCACGCGATCGACGGCAGATCCGCGAGGCCGAGGACAGGCCGAGCCGTCGTGCGGCGCTGAAGGCCCGCCGCTACGAAAGGTCGGCCTCTCGGAACGTCCTTATGCGCATCGCCGGGCAAATCGCGGTTCACATCCACGCGATCGAGTATGCGCATGCCGCCCAGCCAGGTCGCACGAAGCTCGTAACGAAGACGGCCGCGAACCGCCTCGCAAAGCGGCCGGCCGGCGGCAAACAGATCGCGCGTTCGTCCGATCGCCGGACCGAGCGACCGCTCGGTGCGCGGCAGATACACCCGACCTCGCGCTGCGTCGACGTCGATGTCCTGCCAGAAATTCGTGAACTGAAGACCGGTGCAGATCGCGTCCGACCACTCGTCGAGACGGCTGTCGCGATATCCGGCGATCCGCAGCACCAGGCGTCCCACGGGATTCGCGCTGCGCCGCGCGTAGTCGAACAGCTCATGCCAATCCGCGTAGGAGCTGACCTCGACGTCCTGCCGGAACGCGTCGAGAAGGTCGGCGAACAGATCCACCGGCAGCGAACACTGCCGCAGCGTCCCGCCAACCGCGAGGAAGATCGCGGCGCTGTCGTCCGGCTCTCCTTCCACGCGCTCAGGCTGTGGCCCGCCGCTGTGAGCAGCGAGCAATCGCTGCTGCCAGCGCCCGAGCAGGCGCAGCCGCTCGACGCGCGGCAGGTCGCCCTCGTCGGCGAAATCGTCCGCGACGCGCGCGAAGGCATAGACCGCAGCCACGTGCTTCCGCATCGGCCGCGGCAGCAACCACGAGGCCACCGGAAAGTTCTCGTAGTGGGACCGTGCCCGCCGCTCGCACGACGCGTAGGCCGCGCCAAGATCGGCGACCACCGGCGTCACCACTCGATTTCTGGCACTCCGGAACGATGATTCGCCGCGCGAGCCATGACGAAGAGCAGATCCGAGAGCCGATTGAGATAGATGACGATGACCGGATCGACCGCCCCGGCGGCAAGCGCGATGACGCGCCGCTCGGCGCGCCGGCAGATCGTCCGCGCCAGGTGCAGCGCCGCGCCGGCGCGCGAGCCGCCAGGCAGGATGAATCGCCGCAGCGGCGGCAACTCGGTGTCGAGCCGATCGATTGTCTGTTCCAGGCGTGCCACCTGGTCGGTGAGGACGTCGGCCTTGTGGACACGGCTCGCGATCCGCTGCGAGGGATCCGCCAGGCGGGCGCCGATGGCAAACAGCTCCTTCTGGATCTGTTCGATCGCGCCGTGCAAGTCCGGATCGAGATCGAGCGCGCGGGCAACGCCGAGACAGGCGTTCAGTTCGTCGACCTCCCCGTACGCATCGACCCGGGCGTCCGCCTTCGACACCCGCGTGTTGTCGAACAGCGAGGTCTCGCCCGCGTCGCCTGTTTTCGTATAAATCTTCACGACCGACTCCGCGCGTGAAATTATAGGTGCGGATGCCCGCCTCTTCTCTGCCGGCGCCGGCGGCACGACGGCGCTTTCGCCGGCACCTTCTCACCTGGTATCGCGCCCACGGCCGCGACCTGCCGTGGCGGACCACCGACGATCCGTATCACATCCTCGTATCGGAAGTGATGCTGCAGCAGACCCAGGTCGATCGCGTACTGCCGAAATATCACGAGTGGCTGGAGAAATATCCCTCGCTCTCGGCGCTCGCCGCCGCGGACCCGCACGAGGTCACCGAGACGTGGCGGCCGCTCGGCTACAACATCCGGCCGCGGCGCCTGCACGCGATCGCACGGGAGTCGGTTGCCCGTTACGGCGGCGAGCTGCCGAGCGACGAGGCGACACTGCTCTCGTTCAAGGGCATCGGTCAGTACACCGCCGGCGCGATCCGCAGCTTCGCGTTCGGCCAGCGCGCCGCGATCCTCGACACCAACGTCGCGCGCGTGCTGCATCGCGTGTTCGTCGTTCACGGTGACGTGAAGGCGCACGCGATGAACAAACACCTGTGGTCCGTGTCGGAGGCACTCGTCCCCCGCAAGCAGGTGTTCGACTTCAATCAGGCGCTGATGGATTTCGGCGCGACGGTCTGCGTCGCGCGAAAACCGAAATGCGAGAGCTGTCCGATGACGAAACTGTGCGGTACGTTTGCGAAAGTGTCATCGCCTGCGCGACGAAGTCGCTGACAATCTGCGATCGTTTTACTGACGAGCTCATTTCGCGCCTCGACCGTGGTAGATCTTGGGCCACATGCCCTCCGCCGCGCGATCAACCGACCGATCAAGAGCATCGGGTGTTCAACGACTGCGCGACCTCGACGTCGTCCGTATCCTCGCCGTCGACGACGATCCGCAAGCCGTCGCGCTCATCGAGATGGCGCTGGCGGATGCGTCGTTCAACTACACCCTCGACGCTGCCTCGACCGCGACCGCCGGACGCGCGCGGATCGCCGCCGACGCACACGACATCTACCTGATCGATCAGCAATTGCCCGACGGGCAGGGCGTCGATCTCATTCACAACGCGAAGAAGGACGGCAGCAGCAAGCCGTTCATCCTGATGACCGGGTACGGCAGTGGCGCACTCGACGAAGCGGCCTCGCGCGAGGGGGCGGCGGATTACGTCGAGAAGCACATGGTCGCGGCGCAGCTCGAACGATCGATCCGCTACGCGCTGCGCAACTGGCAGTCCGCGCGCATGCTGCACGAGCGCGAAGAACAGCTGCGCCACGCGCAGAAGATGGAGGCGATCGGCCGTCTCGCCGGCGGCGTCGCCCACGATTTCAACAACATTCTGACCGCCATCATCGGCTACACGGATCTCCTGGCGGAGCGCTTCGATACGGAGGATGCGAGCGGACGGGACGTGAAGGAGATTCGCAAGGCCGCCGATCGCGCCGCGGTGCTGACGCGTCAGCTCCTCGCCTTCAGCCGCAAGCAGTTTCTCGATCCCACGATTCTCGATCTGAACGAGGCGATTGGCGGGCTGCTGCAGATGCTCCCGCGCGTCATTGGCGAGCACATCAAGACGAAGGCGCGGCTCGGCGGCAATCTCGCGCGCATCAAGGCGGACGCGAGCCAGATCGAACAGGTATTCATCAACGTCGTCTTGAACGCACGCGATGCCATGCCCGCCGGTGGACAGCTCGCCATCGAGACCGCCAACGTGACACTCGACAGCGAGCGCATCGCCGACGAAGGGCTTTCACTCCGGGCCGGCGAATACGTCATGCTGCGGATCACCGATACCGGCAGCGGCATGGACGAGGCGACACGCGCGCGGGCCTTCGAACCGTTCTTCACCACCAAACCGAAGGGCAAAGGCACGGGGCTCGGCCTCGCCACGGTTTACGGCATCGTCGATCAGAGCGGCGGGCAGGTGGCGCTGACCAGCGCACCAGGGCGCGGCACCACCGTCTGCATCTATCTGCCGGCGACGACGGCACACGCCGAGATCAGGAAGCCGCAACTGGTCGCCGCGACCGAGGATCGCGGCACCGAAACGGTGCTGCTGGTTGAAGACAATGATTCGGTGCGCGAGCTGGCGGTGAAGGCGCTGCGGCGTCGCGGCTACACCGTGCACGAAGCGCGCGATGCCGAGGAAGCGATCGCCTGGTCGGCCACACCAGGCAACCATGCGGACCTGCTGGTGACCGACATCGTGATGCCTGGTCTCAGCGGCCCGAATCTCGCGGCGCGGCTGATGCAGCAGCACGCAGGGCTGAGGGTCCTCTACATGTCCGGCTACACCGACGAAGCCAACGCGGTGCAGGGCGCGTATCTTGCCGGGGTGCCGCTGCTCCAGAAACCGTTCACGCCCGCACGCCTCGCCGAACGCGTTCGCGTCGTCCTCGACACCAGCCACGCGTGATTGCCGTCGTTGCCGCGGTGATCGAGCGCGATGGTGCCTTTCTCGTCACGCGTCGTCAGAAAGGCGTGCATCTTGCCGGCATGTGGGAGTTTCCGGGCGGCAAGATCGCGCCCGGTGAATCGCACGAAGCGGCATTGCAGCGCGAGATCCGCGAGGAGCTCGGCGCGGATGTGGACGTCGGTGAGATGGCCCTCTCCACCAGCCATGCCTACACCGAGCTGACGGTCACGCTCTACTTCTATACATGCGTGCTGCGCAGCACGCCGCGACCGATGCTGGGTCAGGAGATGCGCTGGGTCTCGCGGACGGAGCTGACGAAACTGGGGTTTCCGCCGGCCGACGAGGAGTTGATCAGGAAGCTATCGGCCGCTCAGTAACCGCCACCGTGGCGCGACCCCCTGCGCCGTCGACACTTACGTCGGTCCCGGGCGATGTGAAGTCGCGGTGCACATAACCAAGCGCGATCGGTCCGAGGGCGGGAGACGTGGCAGCGCTGGTCACGAATCCGATCTCGCGCTCGCCGGCGAACAGCTTCGCGCCCGCAGCCATGTCCGCGCTGCTCCGTAATCCGACCAGCCGGCGTGCGACGCGTCCGCCGCCACGGTGCAGCACGCGGATGACGACCTCCTGTCCGACGTAACAGCCCTTCGTGAACGAGATCGCGCGCGCCTCGATGCCCGCTTCGAGCGGGATCGTGTCGTCGGTCATATCCAGTCCGAAGATCGGATAGCCCTCCTCGACCCGCATCGCGTTGATCAGCGCCTGATCGACCGCCGCCGCGCCGTTCGCCTGCAACGACGCCACCAGGGCATCCGCCTGATCAGCCGCGGCGTACAGGCAGAAACCCGGAACCCCAAGCTGATTGATGCGCGCGACCACGACCGGAACGCTCTGGAACGCGAGGCGCGCATGCTGATAGTCGCGCCACGCATCGAACGACGGCGCATCGGCGACAACACGTGCGAGAACGCCCGGCGCGGACTGGCCGTGGATCCAGACAGGCTGCAGATTGCCGGCCAGCGACGCCAGTTGCACGTCCTCGCCGAACAGGAATTGATCGAGCCGCTGCAGGATCGTCTCCGCGAGTTCTGCCGGGACGTCGAGCAGGATCATGTCGTCCGACTGCAGCACGTGCAGATCCGTCAACATCCGGCCCTGCGGCGTCAGCCACGCGGCGTAACAGCCCGTGTCCGGCCCAAGCGCCGCGATGTCATTGGTCAGCAGTCCCTGCAGGTACGACGCTCGATCCTTTCCGGCCACGGCGATCTGAGCTCGAGCGGAAATGGCGCCGAGAAAGGCCCCCTGGCGTGCCGTCGTGTAATCCTCCAAGCTGATACGATTTGCGGACATGCGTGTCGCGTTTCATTGTACGTGGGCGTTGCTGGCCGTTCTGGCCGTGCCCGTGTACGCGCAGGAGCCGGCAAGGCCGGCGACCTACAGTCTGTTTCTGGGTGGACGTCCCGCCGGCACCGAAACCATCACGGTCCGTACCGATGCGAACGGGACGACGATCACGAGCGACGGCCGATTCGCCGCGCCGCTGAACATCACCCTCAGGCGATCGGAAGTCCATTACACGGCGGACTGGACCCCTGTCTCCTTTGACGCCGAAGGGTCCTTCAACGGTACGGATGCGACCCTCAAGACCGCCTTCAGCAACGGATCGGCGGTCACCACGGGAAGCGAAGGCACGATTCCGATCAACATCACGCAACCGGTGTCGCCGAAGACCGTCGTGTTGCCAACCGCTTTCGGCTTTGCCGGCTACACCGCGATGGCAAAGCGGCTTGCCACCGACCTGCCGGGCACCGAGCTTCACGCATACATTCCTCCTCGAGTGGACTTCGCCATCCGCGTACGCGAGGTTCACAACGAGCAGATGCAGGTCGGCACGAACGTGTTCGCTGTTCGCCGCTACGAACTGCTCTTCACTCAACCAAGCGGAGACCTGCCCGTTTCACTGACGGCCACGACGAGCGGAGACCTCGTGCGGCTGACGGTGACCGCGCAGGGCATCGACCTGATTCGCAGCGACGTCGCCTCGTCGAACTCACGGATGCAGGTCTTCTCGAATCCTGGTGACGAGGCGGTCGACATTCCCGCCGTCGGCTTCAACCTCGCCGCCACCATCACCAGGCCACGGAACGCCTCTGCGACCGGCAAATTGCCCGCCGTCATTCTGCTGGGCGCGTCGGCCTCGAACGATCGCGATGGTGTGATCTTCGGCGTGCCGACGCTGGGACAACTGGCCGGAGCGTTCGCTGACGCCGGGTTCCTCGCCGTCCGTTACGACAGGCGGGGCTATGGACAGAGCGGCGGCCGCTCGGAATCCGCAACGCTGGCCGATCTGGCCGACGATGCGCGCGTGGTGGTGAAGTGGCTGAGCGACAGGAACGACGTCGACAAGAAGAAGATCGCCCTCGCCGGCTACAGCGAAGGCGCGATGGTTGCGCTGGTGGCGGCGTCGCACGACAAGGGCGTTGCCGCAGTGGTCTCGATCAGTGCACCGTCGACGACCGGCGCCGAACAGATCCTCGAGGAACAACAACTTGAACTGAGCGCGTCGATCCTTCCGCAAACCGAGAAGGACAAACGCGTGGCGCTGCAGAAGCAGGTTCAGCAGGCGGTCGTGACCGGGAAGGGGTGGGAAGCGATTCCACCTGACGTGAGAAAAGCGGCCGACACGCCCTGGTTCCAGAGTCTTCTCGCATACGATCCGGCCAAGGTGCTCGATGACGTCCGGCAGCCGCTGCTGATCGTGCACGGTGGCCTGGACAGGCAGGTTCCGCCGGCGCATGCCGACCAGCTCGCCGACCTGGCGCGGAAGGAAAGCAAGTCGAAGTCGGTCGATGTGGTCATCGTCCGCGGCGTCAATCACCTGCTGACACCGGCCATCACCGGGGAGACCACCGAGTACGGGACGTTGCCCGATCGCAACGTGAGCAAGGACCTGTTGTCGACGGTTACCGCGTGGTTGACACGCACCGTTGCGGCGATTCGATGACAGACACCAGGAGCAGACTGATGCGGGTCACGCATCTGCGTGAGATGAAACAGCGCGGCGAGCCGATCGCCATGCTGACCGCGTACGACGCCGCGATGGCGCGGCTGTTCGACGCCGCCGGTATCGACGTGCTGCTGGTCGGGGACTCGGTCGGGATGGTCGCGCTCGGTTACACGAGCACCGTGCCGGTCACCCTCGACATGATGGTCCATCACACCCAGGCGGTCGTCCGTGGCACGACGCGAGCGCTCGTCATCGCCGACATGCCGTTCCTCTCGGCGCAGGTGAGCGTCGCGAACGCCGTGGCAAATGCCGGACGGCTGATCCAGGAAGGCGGCGCCGCGGCCGTGAAGATTGAAGGTGGCAGGCCGGTGATCGACGTCGTCCGACGACTCGTGGAGGTCGGCATTCCAGTCATGGGTCATCTCGGGCTCCTGCCGCAGTCCGTGAACCAGGTCGGCGGGTACCGCAGACAGGCGGTCGAACCGGCTGAGGCCGACCGCCTGCTGCAGGATGCGACCGCGCTCGAGGATGCCGGGGCATTCGGAATCGTCCTCGAATCGATCCCGGCTGACGTTGCGGCCGCCGCGACTCGACTCCTGTCGATCCCGACGATCGGGATCGGTGCCGGAGCCGCGTGCGACGGCCAGGTCCTCGTCGCGCATGATCTTCTCGGACTCGGGACGGGGCCCGTGCCGCCGTTCGCCAGAACCTACGCGCGGCTTGCGCACACCATCGTGGATGCCGCACGCGCATACATCGACGATGTGAGGGAGGGGCGCTTCCCGGCCGCGCCGACCTCCGCGACGGCAGGCTCCAGCCGCGCCGAATGACGTCGCTGCAGCCGGTTCAACGGATCGCCGAAGTGCGTGCGCAACTCGAAGACTGGCGCAGCCATGGGTCGATTGGTTTCGTGCCGACCATGGGGGCGCTGCACCCCGGTCACGCCACGCTCATCTCGCAGGCGCGCGCCGAATGCGCCCGCGTCGTCGTCAGCATCTTTGTCAACCCGCTGCAATTCGATCGGAAGGACGATCTCGAACGCTATCCCAGGACGGTCGAGGCCGATCTCCGCCTGTGCGAACAGCTTGGCGCCGATCTCGTCTTCGTTCCCGCGGTCAGCGATCTCTATCCTGCCGAGCAGCTCTGCACCGTCGATCCCGGTCCTCTGGCGACACACCTGTGCGGCGCGCATCGGCCCGGACATTTCCGCGGCGTGGCAACGGTCGTGCTGAAGCTGCTCAACGTGGTCGAACCGGATCGCGCCTACTTCGGCGAGAAGGACGCGCAGCAACTGGCAATCATCCGGCGGATGGTGGCGGACTTCGATCTGGCGGTGACGATCGTCGGCGTCCCGACCGTGCGGGAAGACGACGGCCTGGCACTCAGCTCGCGAAATGCGCGGTTGAGCGTCCGCGAAAGGCGGCTCGCGCCGACACTGCACATGGCACTCCGCGCGGCGGCGACGAAAATCGCCGAGGGTGCGACGGATGTGAACGCGATCAAGGACTCGGCTCACACCGCCGTCCCGCGCGATCCGTCGGTGCGCATCGAATATCTCGACATCGTCGATGCCGGAGACCTGCAGCCCGTTGCCGTCATCGGCCGCTCGCCGGTACTCGTCGCGGGCGCGATGTGGATTGGCGAGACGCGATTGATCGACAACATTCGCGTCGAACCGCGGAGGTAACGGAGGGCACCTAAGTAACGGGGCAACAGGAGGAACGGAGCAACGGAAACGAACGGAGAGCTGTCGGCGTGCCGCCGCAGGCGGCACAGCGGTGTACGCCCCGCAAGCCCGCCGGGACTCCGTTCGTCTCCATTGCTCGGTTTCTCCTGTGAAACCGTCGTCTGCGTCTCCTCAGTTATCTCCAGGACGGGAGGCATTCATGCGAATCTTCATCACCGTCATCGCGGCGGCCATTGCAGGGGTTGCAGCGCACGCCGCCAGCCAGTCAGCGCCGACGCGGCCGTCGCCGGGCATCACCGCGGTGACCGGCATCAAGGTCGGACAGTTCACGATGAGCGGCCGGCCGACCGGCTGCACCGTTGTCATGGTGGATGGCGTGGGCGCCACTGGCGGCGTGTCGCAGCGAGGTGGTGCGCCCGGCACGCGCGAGACGGATCTGCTCGACCCGACGAACATGGTCGACCAGGTGAACGCCATCGTCCTTTCCGGCGGGTCGGCGTACGGACTGGATGCGGCGACCGGCGTGATGAAGTACCTCGAGGAACACAAGACCGGCTGGAAGGTCGGATCCGCGGGTGTCGTCCCGATCGTGCCGGCGGCGATCCTCTTCGATTTGCCGTTCGGCGGAAATCCAACCATCCGGCCAGACGCGGACTGCGGCTATCGCGCGGCGTCTGGCGCCAGTTCAGGACCGGTGCGGGAAGGTAACGTCGGGGCGGGCGCGGGTGCGACCGTCGGCAAGATGGGCGGCGCCGCGGGCGCGATGAAGGGCGGCATCGGCACGGCGTCGATGACGCTGCCGAGCGGCCTCGTGGTTGCAGCGATCGTCGCCGTCAACGCATCGGGTGACGTGATCGATCCAGAGACCGGCCGTGTCGTCGCCGGCATGCGCGGACCCGACGGCAAGACTCTCCTCGATGCGCGCACGCAGATTCGCACCGGTGCGCTCGATCGTGCCGCCGCCCCGCGTGCAGGCGCCAACACCACGATCGCGGTGGTCGCGACCAACGCGAAGATGACCAAGGCCGAAATCAACCGCGTCGCGATCATGGCCGACGATGGGCTTGCGAGAGCGATTGCGCCGGCACACACCGTCGGCGACGGTGACACGGTGTTCACGCTGGCAACCGGCCGCTGGACCGGCGCCACCAACCCGACGATCGTCGGCGCGCTGGCGGCCGATGTGGTCGCGGAAGCAATCGTCCGCGCCGTGAGCAAGGCCCAAGCGCTCGGCGGATTGCCGGCTGCGCGCGACCTCGGAACCGTCCCTGCCCGCGTGAAGTAGTGTTTGAGCCTCCACCTCACGCTTCTGATCGTCTATTCCGCCGCGCTGATCGCGGTGGGCATCTGGATCGCACGCCGGGTCCGCGGCAGCGCCGACTTCTTCGTCGCCGGCCGATCCCTCAACGTGCCGCTGCTCTTTTCGACGGTGCTTGCGGCCAACATCGGTGCGGGCACGACCATCGGCGCCGCAAGCGTCGCGTATCGCGACGGGATCAGCGCCTGGTGGTGGAATGGATCGGCAGCAATCGGATCGGTGGTGCTGGCGACGTTCGTCGGCCCGCGCATCTGGCGAATCGCCGCGCGGCATAACCTGTACACGGCCGGCGACTATCTCGAACTGCGGTACGACCGCCACGTCCGCGGCATCATCGCCGTACTGATCTGGTTCGGAACGCTCGCGATTTTCGCGGGGCAACTGATTGGCGGCGCCGCCATTCTCGCCGTCGTCGGTCACATCCCGCGCGAGATCGGGATCGCGGCAAGCGCGGTCGTGGTCACCGTTTACTTCGTCGCCGGGGGCCTGCTCAGCTCGGCGTGGGTCAACACCGTCGAACTGGCGGTGAAGCTGATTGGCTTCACCGTGGCCGCATTCGTCGTCCTCGTCCCGCTCGGCGGTCTGTCCGCGCTGACGTCCGGCAACGTTCCATCGACATTCGGCGATCCGCTGTACTCCGCCGGGCCGCGATCCGGATGGACATTCCTGCTGTTGCTCGGGCCGGCGTTCATCGTGTCGCCCGGCCTGCTGCAGAAGGCGTACGGCGCCGCCAGCGAGCGGGTCGTACGCGTCGGAATCGGTGCGCAAGCCGTCGTCCAGGCGGTGTTTGGAGTCGTGCCGGCGTTGCTCGGCATGGCGGCGGCCGTGACGCACCCCGGGATCGGCGACATCAACCAGGTACTGCCGACGGTGATGATCGAACAGCTCCCGGCATCGATCAGCGCGCTGGCGTTAGCCGCTGTGTACTCGGCAGAAGTCAGCACGTGTGACGCCATTCTGTTCATGCTGTCCACGTCGCTCTCGAAGGATCTCTACAAGCGCTTCCTGCACCCGGATGCGACCGACGCGCAGTTGTTGCGCGTGGCGCGCGGCGCCGCGCTGGCCGGCGGCATCGGCGGTGTCCTGCTGGCGTTCAAACTCCAGACCGTGGTTGGCGCACTGCAGATCTTCTACACGCTGCTCGGCGTCAGCCTGTTCGTGCCGATCGTCGGCGGCCTCTACGTCAGGCGCGCGACCACCGGCGCCGCACTGGCGTCGATCGCGGCCGGAATCACCACCGCCATCGCGGTCCAGTTCACGCCGCATGCCCCGGCGTGGTGGCTGGACCCGTCACTCACGGGAATCGCCGCCGCGGCCGTCGTGTTCGCAGCCGCGCTCCTGATTCGGACAAAATAGTGAGCTGGCCACGCTGGCGACGTACCGACGACGATCGAGAAAACGTTCGAGCTGGCGACATTGGGAAGGACAGAGCCCTGAGTATGACGACCTACCGCATCGCAGTGATTGCCGGCGACGGCATTGGCAAGGAAGTGATCCCCGCCGGCATCGATGTGCTGCGCGTCGCCGCGGATCAGGGAGGGTTCCGGCTCGATTTCAGCGCCGTCCCCTGGGGCTGTGATTACTACCTGCAGACCGGCCGGATGATGGACGCGGATGGCATCGACCAGTTGATGAAGTTCGACGCCATCTACCTGGGGGCGATCGGCGATCCGCGGGTGTCGGACGCGGTCTCGGCACGCGAACTGATTCTGCCGCTGCGCCAGCAGCTCGGACAGTACGTCAACCTGCGGCCGATGAAACTGATGCCGGGAATCACGTCCCCGCTCGCGAATCGGGGCGCGGCCGACATCGACCTGATCTGCGTGCGCGAAAACTCCGAGGGCGAATACTGCGGCATGGGCGGCCGGCTGCACCGCGGCACGCCGCAGGAGCTGGCAGAACAGACCGGCGTCTTCACGCGCCACGGCATCGAGCGGATCGCGCGCTACGCGTTCAGGCTTGCCGAAACACGGCCGCGCAAGATGCTGGCGAGCGCGACGAAGTCGAACGCACTGCAGCATGCGATGGTGCTGTGGGACGAGGTCGTCGCCGACGTCGCCAAGGACTTTCCGCACGTCGAGCTGAAGAAGTACCACGTCGATGCCTTGTGCGCGCGCATGGTGACGCACCCGCACACGCTCGACGTCATCGTCGCCTCGAACCTGTTCGGCGACATTCTCACCGACATCGGGTCGGCGATCTCCGGCAGCCTCGGGGTGGCGCCGGGCGCCAACCTCAATCCCGATCGGACGACGCCGTCGATGTTCGAGCCGATCCACGGCTCGGCGCCGGACATCGCGGGCAAGGGGATTGCCAACCCGATCGCGTCGATCTGGGCCGGCGCGATGATGCTGGATCATCTCGGCGAACGTGCGGCGCACGATCGCATTCTGAAGTCGATCGAAGTGGTGCTCGCGGACGGGAACGTCAAGACACCGGACCTCGGTGGCAAGGCGACCACCGCCGACATGTCCACGGCGATCACGGCTGCGATGAACGCGAAACAGCCTGTGTAACACCCGACTCCCAACTCCCAATTTTCCGAGCCCTGCCTTGGGAGTTGGCTCAGGATCCAATTGGGAGTTGGGAGTTCGCCTCTACGGCGGAAACCCGACTGCGAGCTTGACCGCCGCGTACTCGGGATGAATCGAGCCGTCAACGGATCGAATGATCAGCGGCGGCTCGGTCCACGTACGGTCGCGCATCCGCTCCGGTAGATCACCGGCCCGCATCATCGCGAACAAGGTAATCAGCGGCGGCTCACCTTCGCGGAACACGACGGGACGCCGGCGGACGATCGTAAGCGATGCGGATGACGCCGCCCGTTCGACACGCTCGCGTTGTTCTTCGGGGAACACACACGCGAACAGCCCGCCCGCCTCGAGATGGACGGCGGCCACACGCGCATAGTCGACGATATCCCCACGCAGCTCGAAGCGGCACGCGACCTTCTGCGGGTGATCGCCTTCGATACCCGTGCCGGTCGGAAAATACGGTGGACTGCCGAGCACCAGGTCGAATCGCTCGTCCTCGCGCAGAACACTTGCAGCGTCCGGCTCACCGGAGGAACCCGGAGGGCCCGGCTTCAGTAGGGCCTCACCAGAGTCGCTTGCAGCACTCGTCTCCAGCCGGGCGCTGTTGCGAAAGTCACCGTGCCTGATCTCGTACCGATCGAGCAGGCCGTTGTACGCCGCCGACTTCCGCGCCAGCCTGACGCTCTCGCCCTGCGCCTCGATCGTGATGAAGCGCGCCCCCTGCAGGCGCCAGGCGGCAATCATTCCCACCGACCCGATGCCCGAGCCGAGATCCAGTACCTGTCGCGCCACCGGCACCCACGTCGTGCCATACCAGGCGGTCGCCACATCGTCAGTGGAGAAGCGATGGCCGTCGCGGAGTTGATAAATGCGGTAATGGCCGCTGATCGCGTCGAGCGTTTCGGTGTCCGGCACATCCGGCGCCGCCCGCGCACCCGGCGGAATCGGTCCTGGCTTGGCCCAGCCTTTGAAATGTGTGTCCACGGGCGGGTTTTGTGATTCGTGATTGGTGATTGGCGATTCCTGTTTAGTATCAACCCTATGCGGAAGCGGCTGATGGCGTTCGTCCTCGAGCGCTTTCCGTTCGCGTTGCCGATCGTCGATCCGATCGCCGATCACGCCAGCCACCCACAGACCTTTCTCGAACGGCTGGACCACGCGCTGGCCGCGCTCGATGCCTCGGACCTGCCGGACCCGACGCCGCGCGTCGCCGCGCCGGCGAGGCTCGCAGCCGCCCGCCGTGAGCTGCGCGACGCGTGCGCCGGGTTCTTCGAGCGTGAAGCGATCGCCGCCTCACTGACCCCGGACGAACGTCGCGAGATCCTGCGCGGCATGATGCTGACACGCGCCGTCGACAACCGCCTGAAGCAGTTCTTTCTCGGCAGCGAGGTGAAGTATCGCGAGACGCCGTTTCAGGGCAAGGGCTTCCGATCGCTGGGCCAGGAGGCGATCTATGCGACCGCAATTCGCCTCCATCGGGGCACTCGATACCGTGACGACGGCGGTTGGCGCGGCGACGTGGTGGGCCCGATCATCCGGGATCTTGGCGTCGGGTTGGCGATGCGCGAGGGCACGGGGATCGACGAGGCTGTCAGGCGGGTACTGAACGCGCAAATGGGGAAAGACGGCCCGCCGATGTCAGGAAAGGATCTCCACACCGGCGATTTCGAGTGGGGGGTCCTGCCGGCGTCGGCGCCGCTCGCGATCAGCGCGCTGACGTTAGCCGGTATGGCGATGGCGTTCTCACGCGACCGCTCGGATCGCATCGCCGTGTCGTTCATCGGTGAAGGCGGATCGTCGCTCGGCGAATGGCATGAGGCGATCAACCTGTGCGCGGCACGACAGCTGCCGATCGTTTTCTGCATCGAGAACAATCAGACCGCGCTGTCCACGCCGGTCGCGGCGAACTCCGCGGCGCGCGTCTTCGCTGACAAGGGCGCCGGTTACGGGATTCCGGCGATCACCATCGACGGCACCGATCCGGATGCGATCGCCGCGGCGTTCACGTGGGCGGCGGAGCGCGCCCGCAAGGGTCTCGGACCCACGCTGATCGAGCTGGTCGCCATGCGGATGTGCGGTCACGCGCACCACGACGACATGCTCTATCTCGGAAGAGAACCGGCACTCGGATGGAACTATCCGGGTCTCGCCGATCGGGGCGCGTACGCGGACCGTGAGCTCTACGAGTTCTGGTCCAGACGCGACCCGATCACGACCTATGCGGCAAGGCTCGAACAGGAGGGCGTCATCGCCTCGGGCGAGGTGCAGCGATGGCGGGAGGAATTGATCCAGCTCGTCGACACGGCAGCGCAGCAGCTAATCGCGGCGCCGTGGCCGGAGCCGGAGTCGGCTGGTGCCGGAGTGTTTGCCGGCGAATCGCCACGCACACGCGTCGAAGTGCTCGATCCACAGCGACGGCTGTCGCCGGCACTCGACGCGCCCCTCCCCGATCGCGAACCCGGTCTGCCGTTCGATCGCAGCGGCCAGACGTTTCTTGAGGCGATCGCGCTTGGCATCGCCGATGCGCTCCGCGCCGATCCGCGCGTCTTCGTCTACGGCGAGGACGTCGGTGGCCAGTACGGCAACGCGTTCCTGCTGCTCCGCCCGCTGCTGAAGCAGTTCGGCGACCGCATCATCAACTCGCCACTCGCGGAAGGGGCGGTGCTCGGCGTCTGCATCGGCGCGGCGCTCGCCGGTCAGCGGCCGATCGGCGAGATGCAATTCAACGACTTCGTTGCGACCGGCTTCAACCAGCTCGTGAACAACGCCGCGAAGATGCGTTATCGCTGGGGCGGCTCGGTCCCGATGGTCGTGCGCATGCCGTGGGGAGGCCTGCGCCATGCCGGCCCCTACCACTCACAGAACACCGAGCCCTGGTTCTATCGGACGCCCGGACTGAAAATCGTGGCGCCGTCCACGCCGCAGGATGCGCGCGCGCTGCTGGCGAGCGCCGTGGCGGACCCGGATCCGGTCCTTTTCTACGAACACATCGCCCTCTACCGCGACCCGCACATCAAGCAGGTGCTCGCCGCGGAAGCGCCGGCGCCGCTGCCGTTCGGCCGCGCCGCGCTGCGCCGTACCGGTGACGACCTGGCGATCGTGTCGTACGGTGCATATGTGCACGTCGCGATGCGTGTTGCCGCCACGCTGGCGACACATGGGATTCAGGCGAGCGTCCTGGACCTGCGATCGCTCGTGCCGCTCGACAAGGATGCCGTATTGGCGGTGACGCGTCATTGCAATCGCGTGCTGATTGTCCACGAAGACTCGCGCACGGGCGGGATCGGCGAGAGTCTCGCCGCGATCATCCAGGAGGAAGCGTTCGAGTCGCTCGACGCGCCCGTGCGGATCGTCGGCGCGCTCGACACGCCCGTTCCGTATTCACCACCGCTCGAGGAATTCTTCCTGCCGTCAGAGGCTCAAATCGAACACGCCGCCAGGCTCTTGGTCACGTATTAGTACCTGTAGGGCCGGTCTTGCTTCGGAGACCGGCCGCCGTGGCGCATCTCAAAAGCAAGATGCGCCCTACAGGTGCAGGTTATTCGTAGCGCAACGCTTCGATCGGATCCATGCGCGACGCCCGCAGCGCCGGGACGAACGAGCTCACGAGTCCGACGACCATGAGGATTGCCGTGCACGTGCCGACCAGTTGCAGCGACAGAATCAGGTAGATGTCGGCGGCGCCGGTGGTGTCGTCGAGCAGCTCTGACAGGAATGGTCGCGGACTGGCGACCCACGCCAGCACGTACGACAGCAGCACCCCGATCGCGCCGCCGGCGAACGTCGTCACCAGCCCCTCGAGCAGGAACTGCGTCAGGATGGCGCTGCGGCGGGCGCCGAGCGCCTTGCGCAGCCCGATCTCACGTGTGCGTTCGTTCACCGAGACGAACATGATGTTCATCACGCCGACGCCGCCGATTGCCAGCGTCAGCACGCCGATGAACCCGAGCACCAGCTTGAGGCCGAAGACGATCGGGCCGGTGATCTTCTGCGTCTCTGATGCACCGAAGGTACGGAATGCACGGTCATCCACGGGATTGAAGCGAAGGCGCTTCGCCAGGACGTCCTTGATCTGACCCATCGCGCGCGGCTCGAGCGTCGGGTCCATGACCTGCACGACCAGGTCGCTCATGTACTCGGTGTCCCACAACTGGCCGGCGGTCGTATACGGGATGAACACACTCTGCTTGTCCGGTCGGCCGTAGTTGGAGAGCTGTACCTTCTCCTTCTGGACGCCGATGACGTCGAACGTCATCCCGTTGATCCGCACCTGCTGGCCGACCGGCGGCGTGTTGCCAAACAGCTTGCGCGCCACCTCGCTGCCGATGAATACCACCTTGCGCTGGAGCCGCACGTCCTCCGAATCCAGGAACCGTCCGCTTGCCGCGGGCTGCGTCCGGATCGACGCGAACGCCGGCGCGACGCCCCGCGCCCGATAGCCTGCCTGCTGCGCGCCCCAGGCCACGGTGACTTCGTTCATGTACTCGGGACTCCACGCCTTGACGAGCGGGAGCTGGCCGACCGCTTCACCATCCGACAGCCGCAGGTGCAGACGCTTGCCGGCACGCTCGCCGCCGGCCTGCATGCTCGTCTGCCCGGGAAACATGACCGTGACGCCGTCGCCGAACGCACCGGCAAATCCCCGGATGAGCGCCTGGTTGAAGCCTTCGCCGTACGCCAGCAGCGTCACGACGGACACGATGCCCCACGAGATGCCGAGCATCGACAGGCCCGCGCGCATGCGGTTCCGCAACAGGCCGACGAACGCCTCGCGGACGATGTCGCGAAAGGTCTGCGACGACAACTCCCAACGCCCAGCGCGGCGAACTCCCGACGCCGCCCGATTGGCGGTTGGATCGATCGTGATCGTTTGGGAGCTGGGAGGTGACATGACTCGCTATATTTCGAACCGGAGTGCTTCGACCGGCGGCAGTTGCGCCGCACGGCGGGCGGGGTAAGTCGACGTGATCACGCCGATCAGGGTCAGCATCACGACGGCGAACGTGCCGGATTGCCACGTCAGCACCATGCCCTGGAATCGCGGCGGCATGGGCGCCAGGTTGACCAGTGCGCACAAGGCGAGGGCAATCGCAAATCCGGCTCCGCCGCTGAGCATCGTCAGAATGAATCCTTCGAGGAAGAACTGACGCTGGATGTTGCCGGTGGTGGCGCCAAGCGCCTTGCGCACGCCAATCTCGCGTGTGCGTTCGCGCACCGCGACCAGCATGATGTTCATCACCCCGATCCCGCCCAGCGCCAGCGTGACCAGGCCAACGACGGTGAAGAAGTTCTTCATCTCGACGATCATCCGGCTGAACATCAACGTCTCGAGCGTCGTGTCCCACATCGCCACGGCATTGCGATCGGACGGATCGAAATCGTGATGCCGCGAGAGCACGCGACGCACCTCGCGCTCGAGCGGCCAGTCGAGATCCTCGATGCGTCCCGTGCGCGCGTCGAGCACCGCCGGCAACTGCGCGACGACCCACGGCTTCGGCGCCACCACCAGATTCGACACGACGCCGGCATCGGCGTCGATGCGCGGAAAGTCGCGCGCCATTGCGGTGTACGGAATGACCACCCGCTCGTTGTCCTGACCGTTGTAGCTGCTGTCCTGATCCTTCTTCCGGATGCGGCCGATGACCGTGTACGGAAGGCCGTTCAACTCGATGGCCTCGCCGACCGCTTCACGCGTGCCGAACAACTGTTTGGCGGCATCGAAGCCGATGATGGCGACGCGAAGCGCCCCGTCGAGATCGGTGAACCGCAGTAACCGCCCGCGATCGACTTCAATGGTGCGGATCTCCTGATACTGCGGCTCGATCCCGTCGACGTTGAGTGCGGCGGCGTTGTACAGGCTCTTCGCCGTGATGCCGCCGCGCTGGAGTTCCGGACTGACCACCGCAAGCATGTCGGACTCCCGTTCCAGCGCGCGGGCGTCGTCAACGGTCAGGGAAATGAAGCGGCCCGCTCGTTCGCCGCCGGCCTGCGTGGACGTGCGGCCGCCCCAGATGATGCCGACGTTCTTGCCGAGTTCCTCGAGCACGTGCGTGTTGCCGCGCTGAAAGCCTTCGCCGGTCGCCGACAGGATGACCACCGAGATCACGCCCCACAGAATCCCGAACATCGTCAGGAAGCTGCGAAGCTTGTTGGCGCGCAGATTGGCGATCACCTGCACGAGGATTTCGATCATCCCGGTAAAACCACTCTGTCGCCGGCGTTCAACCCGCTCACGACCTGCATCTTCGTGCCGTTGCCGACGCCGACCTTGACCGGCACACGCCGCCGTCCGGTCTTTGCCGCGGCATCGACAATGTCGACGAACGCGCGCTTCTGCGCGTCGTAGGAGACCGCGGCCTCCGGCACCAGCAGCGAATCGGGAAACTGCTCGAGGATGATTTCGGCGTTGGCGCTCATGTTCGCCTTGAGCTCCTTGCCGGGGTTGTCGATCGAGACTTCCACCTGGAATGTGGTGACGTTGTCCTTCTCGACGCCTATCGGCGAGATCTGCGTGACGCGTCCTTCGAACACCTTGTCGCGAAACGTCTCGGTGGTGATTCGCGCCGGCTGACCCAGACGGACGCGGCCGATGTCGGCCTCGTCCACCTTGCCACGCACGAACACCTTGTCGATGTCGCCGAGCGTCATCACCAGCGTGGCATTCGCACCGAGGTTGAGGATCGACGAGACCGGGCTGCCGATCTCGACATCGCGCGAGAGCACCGTGGCGTGAATCGGTGCCTTGATCGTCGCGTTGGCAAGATCCTCTTCCGCCGCTTCGACCTCGGCGCGCGCCTGCGCGACGTTGGCGGACGCTTCGCTGACCTTGGCACGCGCGATCACGAGCTGACCGGCGGCGGCGCGCTGACGATTCTCGGCCTGCTCCAGCGTCGTCTTTGCCTCGTCGAGCTGCGACTGCGACACCAGCTTCTGTTCGAACAGCTGCCGGGCGCGATCGAAACTGCGGCGGGCGAAGGCAACGTCTGGCGCCTCCGCCTCGATCTCGTTCTTCTTCAGTTGCGCGACCGCGCCTTCATTGGCGGCCTCGGCCGCCTGCAGGTTGGCACGGGCCTGACGAAGGCGTGCGGTAAGATTCTCGCGGTCCAGTTCGGCGAGCACCTGGCCCGGTTCCACTACGTAGTCGACGTCGACGAACAACCGTTCGATGATGCCGTTCGCCTTGGATTTGATTTCCACCTTGGTGATCGGCTCGATCTTGCCGGTGGCGACGACGGAGCGCACCATCGTCCCGCGCTCGACCGTGCCGAGCTTCGCAGGGTCGATGTTGGCCGATGCGCCCTTCAGCGTGGAAAAGCCCCAGGCGCCCCCGGCAAGCACGATGACGCTGGCCGTCGCAACCAGGACCCGTTTCTTCGATTTCTGCATGTAACCCCTCGCGCGGCTGCCACCGGCGGCAGGACACGGAACTACGACGAACGCGCGTGTTGAAAAGTTGCCGCGACGAAACCCCGTTTATGTGGATCCTGAGAACGGTGACCGAGGGTCACCCCGAGCAGACGTTCAGAATTCTACCCGGCGGCGTAAAGACCCTCGGTCGCGCGACCGGTGCGGACTTCATCGTCGATGCCGCGCTGATCTCGCGTGTGCACTGCCGGTTGACCGCGTCGAACGACGGCCGGCTCGAGGTCTGTGACCTCGAGAGTACCAACGGCACGTTCGTGAATGGCGCGCGGATCGAGGCGACGACGCTGACTCCCGGCGATCGCGTCCAGGTCGGGCGCGTGGAGCTGGTGGCGCTGCGCGACGAGTAGCCCGCAGGAGCAGAGAGGGCGGAGGAGCGGATCTCGCGTGATCCGCTTTCTCTGCCGCGCCCGCTATCTCGTTGCGAGGTATTCGAGGACGAACGGGTTGGTGGTACGCTCGCGTTCGATCGTCGTGTCGGGGCCGTGACCGGGATGCACGATTGACGCATCGCCGAGCGAAAACAGGACCTCGGTAATCGATCGCATCAGCACGTCGTACTTGCCGCCCGGCAGATCGGTGCGGCCAATGGATCCCGCGAACAGCGTGTCGCCCACGAACAGGTCGGAACCACGCTCGCCCTTCCTGCCAATCTGCAGGCACACACCGCCGGGGCAGTGGCCTGGCGTGTGATGGACGGCCACTTCGTAGTCGCCGAAATGGATCGGCGTCAGGTCGTAGAAGACGTCGATCGGCGGCTGCGGCGACACCTTGATGCCGAACATCCGTCCCTGTTCGACAATCTGCTCATACAGAAACAAATCGTCGTGGTGCAGGTACACCGGCACGTCGAGCACCATCTTCGCCGACGCGACGCCGGTCACGTGATCGAGATGCGCGTGCGTGAGCAGGATGTACTGCACTTCCACGTCGAGGTCACGGACGGCGCCGAGCAACTGATCCACTTCGTCGCCCGGATCGATGACGACCGCTTCGTGCGTCCGCTCGCAGCCGACCACGAAGCCGTTCTTGTAGAACGGCGCAACCGCGCGTGTTTCGAGGATCATAGGGTGATGATTGTCTGCGTCATGGACGATCTTATGGCGTCCATCAACATTTCGTCGCTGGCGAAGGGCATCGGCGGCATCGACCTCTACTTCGAGCGCGTGCCCGGTCAGGTTGTCTCGTCGGTCCGGGACAGACAACCATCGCTCGTCATCTTCGATCTCAACAGCCGGAAGATGGAACCGATGGCGGCGATCGCCGCCATCAAGTCAGACCCGGCGCTGGCGAGCGTACGCACGATCGGCTTCGTGTCGCACGTTGATGGCGACACTGTGGCCGCCGCGCGCGCCGCCGGCATCGATCAGGTGCTGGCGCGTTCCGCGTTCTTCGGAAACCTGCGGCACATCCTCACGACCGCGTGAACCACCAGGCGACGATGGCGACGGCAGCAAGGATGATGATGGTGAGAACGACGACGCGGCCGAAATGGGAGGCGGGCTCTGGTAGATCGTCTTCGTCGCCGGCACCACCGCGGGCGTCCAGCGTGGCTCCGAGAGATCGAAGCTCGGAGGCCATTGTGGCCGCGCTCTGATACCGCAGATCCGGATTCGGCGCCACCGCCTTCAGCACCACATCGTCGAGTTCCCTGGGCACGTGGGCATTGGCGGCGCTCGGCGCGGCCGCACCGCGGGGCACCGGACGGCGCGTGGTAAGCATCTCGTAGAGGATCGCGCCGACAGAATAGATGTCGGAGCGATCGTCGCCGCGCTCGCCGCGTGATTCCTCGGGAGAGGGATAGTCGCGAAGCCTCGACGCGTCGTGCTCCTCGAATCCGTTGGTGGTGGCCATCTCGAAGGCAGGAATCTTCGCGTGCCCCTTCGCGGTGATGCCGATGGTCTCGGGACTGAGCCCGCCGTGCACGTAGCCGAGCGCGTGCGCTTCGGCGACGGCATCGGTGATCTGAATCGCCAGCTCGATCGCGCGACGCACGTTCATCGGCCTTCCGGCCAGCTCGGCGCGCAGCGATTGTCCACGGACGAATTCGAACGCGACGTACGGCCGGCCCTCGTGCTCGCCCGCGTCGAAGACCGTGATCGTGTTGGGATGCGACACGCGGGCGAAGGCCTTCGCCTGTTCCAGGAACACCGGGTCCGGAGCGGGCATCACGCGGATGACGACGGTGCGGCCGCGATGCGTGTCGCGCGCGCGAAAGAGCTCGCCGGGACCCGCGGGCTCGAGACGTTCCAGAAGGTTGTAGTGCGCGACCCGGCCCAATTCGCTGTGACCCGTCGGTGCCGGCGTGCTCATTCGCGTCCTGCGGGATCGTCGGCACCGGGAGCACGGCCGCCACGAAGTTCGATGACGCTCTGCACCAGTTCCTTCGCGTCGCCGATTTGCTCGATGACGAGCGAGAGATCGAGGGTGGGACGTCCC
Organism: Vicinamibacterales bacterium; assembly: GCA_035496255.1. GTDB lineage: Bacteria > Acidobacteriota > Vicinamibacteria > Vicinamibacterales > UBA2999 > Gp6-AA40. Next base: position 12,319 of record DATJEU010000070.1, on the reverse strand, counting down.
GGGTGGCGCGTGCTCTGGCAATAGACAGCGTGCTGTCCCACCATGGCGAGCGCGTCGGTGAGGAGATCCATGGCGACGGCGAGGCGGCCGCGACCGGTGCCCATCATCGTTTCGTGCACTTCGAGCGCCTGCTGATGCTTGTCGAAGGCGGTCACGTCAGCCTTTCCGCGGCGGCTGCGACGGCCTGATCTCCACGCGGCTCGGCAGGCTGCGCGCCGGATGATTCACCAGATCGACAACGGCCGCTGCCACGTCCTCGGGCTGCAGGGCGCCTTCGGATTTCGTGTTCGGAAGACGGCCGAAACCGGTGTTCACGGATCCAGGCAGCACGTACGAAACGCGGATGCCCTCGTAACGCACTTCCTGCATGAGCGCTTCGCTGAACGCGTTGAGTGCGGCCTTCGACGCGGAATAGGCGGCGGCGTTCACGAATGGATTCTTGCTGGCCAGGCTGCTGATGTTGATGATCCAGCCGCCGCCCCGCCGCCGCAGGTGGGGCAGGGCCGCGTGGCAGCAGTAAAAGACGCCGGAAAGATTCGTGTCGAGGACCGTGTGCCACTCATCGACGCTCATGTCGGCGACCGATTTGAACACGCCGACGCCGGCGTTGTTGACCAGAATGTCGATGCCCCCGAGTGTCGACGCGATCTCGTCGAGCGCGTGCTCAACTTCGGCATAGGTGCGAACATCGGCGCGGACGCCGACGACCGACGCGGAACCGGCGCTACGCTGCAGCTCCTCGCGCGCATTCGCCACCGTCACGTCCTTCGTTCCAATGACCGCGACGTGGGCCCCCTGCTCCCGCAACGCGCGTGCCGTGGCGAGGCCAATGCCACGCGAGCCGCCCGTGATCACCGCAACCTTTCCGGTGAGAGCCGTCATGTTCATTACAATACCCCACCGGAAGATGACCCTTCGATTGGCACTCGCGATCATCCCGAGCGGAGCCGCAGGATGAAGGTGGCGATTTTCGGCGCTGGTGATCTGGGCGGCGCCGTCGCACACGCGCTCGCGCGCCGTGAACTGGCGACGCGCGTGACGCTCATCGATGCCGCCGGGGATGCCGCGGCCGGGAAGGCGCTCGACATGGCGCAGGCCGGCGCGATCGAAGGGTTCGACACCGCGATCTCCGGCACCAGCGACATCACGCGCGCCATCGGTTGTGACGTTGGCGTCGTTGCCGATCGATTCGGGCCCGGCTCACCCGAATGGCAGGGTGAGGACGCGTACGCACACATCCTGCGCGTGATCCAGATGCTTCCAGATGTGCCGATAGTATTCGCCGGCGCGCAGCAGGCATCACTCATCGCGCAGCTTGCGCGCGACGCCGCGATCGCGCGCACGCGGTTGATCGGCTCGGCGCCGGAGGCGCTCGCGTCGGCGATTCGTTCGATCGTCGCAATGGAGGCGCGATGCTCTCCCACCGAAGTCGGACTGACCGTGCTCGGCGCGCCACCGTCAGGCTTCGTGGTGCCCTGGAGTGAAGCCTCGATCGGCGGATACGCGCTCGAGCACGCGCTGAGTCAGGTTCAGATCACGCGCATCACCGCCCGCGCCATTCGCCTGTGGCCGCCGGGACCGTTGGTGCTCGGTCAGGCTGCGGCATGCGTCGCCGCCGGCATCCTGCATGCCGCCCGGCGCGCCTTCAGCGTGTTGACGCCGCTCACCGGTGAGTTCGGTGTGCGGGGACGCGTCGGCGCCGTGCCGGCGCTCCTTGCCGCCCCGGGCATCGTCGGCACGCGCGTGCCATCGCTCAGCGTTCGTGAGCGTGTGGAAGTGGAAACGGCGCTGAGCCGCTAGGAGTAGGCCGGCGTCGGCGGGTGCAGGTTCAGGCCGGTCGTAAAGGCGCGCAGCTTCTCGCGCAGCATCAATCGACCGCGGTGCAGACGCGACTTGAGCGTCTGATCCTTCAGGTGCAGCCGCGAGCTCGCTTCTTCCGTCGAAAGCCCCTGAATGTCACGCAGCAGCACCGGCGCGCGGTAGATTTCTGGCAGTTCCGCAATCGCGATGGCCACCGCCTGACGCAGTTGCAGCCGCAGCAGTTCTTCGTCCGGCATGTGCGACCAGTCGGCCGGCTGCCTGACGGACGAGATCGGCTCGTCGATACTGGTCGAAGCGGCCTCGACGCGCTCGCGCTCCTGTTCCGCCGCCCGCGCCGCCTTGCCGTTGCGCAGCCGCGACATCGCCGTATTGAAGGTGATTCGATAGATCCACGATGAAAGGGCGGAGTCGCCCCGGAACGCATCGACCTTCCGGTACACCTTCATCAACACGTCCTGCGTGACTTCTTCCGCATCCTCGCGGTTCTTCATGTGGCGCATGGCGAGCTGAAAGATCCGGGGGCTATACCGCTCAGCCAGCTCCTGCACCGCCATTTCGTCCCCTGCCCGGAGCTGGGCAATGAGCTGGCGATCCTGGGTTCTGTCCATGTATGACCTCACATGGCAGAACACCGACCAATGTAGTCCTATTCCCTGCGTGGTAAGTACAAGGCCTCAATGGCCCTTACGGCCGTCCTCGTCGTCGCCGCCCTCATCCTCGTCAACGCCGTTTACGTCGCGGCTGAGTTCGCGGCCGTCAGCGTCCGTCGCAGCCGGCTCCAGCAGCTGGCGGCCGACGGCAACCCGTTGGCAGCCTGGCTGCTGCCCATCCTCCAGGCGCCCGGGTCCCTCGACCGGTACATCGCTGCCTGCCAGATCGGGATCACGCTCTCCAGCCTGGTGCTGGGCGCCTACGCGCAAGCGACATTCGCCGTCTGGCTCTGGCCGCATCTCGCGGTATGGACCGGCATGCAGGACATCGCCTCGCAGTCCACCTCCGCGGTCATCGTCCTCCTGGTGCTGACGGTGGCGCAGGTCATCTTCGCGGAGCTCGTCCCGAAGTCGATCGCGCTGCAGTATCCGACCCAGACGGCGCTCTACACCCTGCTGGCCATGGTGCCGTCGCTCTGGGTGTATCGGCCGTTCATCAAGTGGCTGAACGGCACGGGACTTCTCTTCCTCCGGATGCTCGGGGTGACCCAGCAGGGTCATCGTCACATCCACTCACCCGAGGAGATCGAGCTGCTGATTGCCGAGAGCCGCGACGGCGGGCTGCTCGAGCCCGACGAACACCTGCGGTTGCGGCGTGCCTTGCGCCTGAACCTGCGGCAGGCGCGGCAGTTGATGGTGCCGCGAACGAAAATCGCCGCGATCAGCATCGACACGCCGCTGAAGGAAGCCATCTCGATCGTCGCGCAGAGTCCATACTCGCGACTGCCGGTTTATCGCGGCTCGGTGGATAACATCGCCGGCGTCGTTCACACCAAAGATCTCGTCCGCTGGCTCGTCAACCGCCGCCGCTCGGAGGACGAGCCTTGGCGAATCCCGTCGGAGCCTTCGGCGGAGGCGGACAATGGGGAGACCCAGGCGACGGTCGCCTCGTTGATGCGCCCGGTGACGAGCGTTCACGAGAGCGTCGCCGCCGATCGCGTCCTGAGGCATCTGCGCGAGCGCCGTTCGCATCAGACGCTGGTCGTCGATGAGTTCGGCGGTACCGCGGGCCTGCTGACACTTGAAGACGTCCTGGCCGAAGTGCTCGGCGACGTCGGCGACGAGTTCAAGACCGCCGATCCCGTCCCGGAGACGCTGGCCGATGGCCGCATCCGTGTTCCCGGCGGCATGACGGCAGACGATGCGGCGACGCTGTTGCGGGCGACGTGGGAAACGGACGCCACGACGATCGGCGGACTGGTGACCGGCGCGCTGGGGCATCTGCCGCTGGCGGGCGAGACCGTCACCATCGGCGATTACGAATTCGAGGTCGAACGGGTCGCCGAGCGCGCCGTGGAATCGGTCATCGCCCGGCGTATCGCGTCACCGCCTGAGGATGAGGACTGATGGTGTTCCTCGTTCCGATCGCCATCGTCCTGCTGCTGGTGTTGGCCAACGCCGTTTTCGTGGCAGCCGAATTTGCCATTGTCGGGGCGCCACGAGCCAGCATCGATCATCAGGCGGCCCAGGGCAGCCGGCTGGCGGCGCGCGTCGCGCAGATTCTCGACGAGCCGCGCCTGCAGGATCGCTACATCGCGACGACCCAGATCGGCATCTCGATCGCGAGCCTCGGGCTCGGCATGTACGGCGAGCATGGCTTGTCCGCCTGGATCGCGCACCTGCTCGAGCCGTACGACGCGAGTCCGTGGATCGCCGCGCACACGATGGCCGGCATCGCCGCCATCGCCGCGCTGACGTACCTGCACATCGTCCTTGGCGAGATGGTCCCGAAGGCGCTGGCGCTTCAGAGTGCGTCGCACACGGTGCTGTATGTGTCGCCGGTGATCCGCGCGCTCGAAGTACCGATCCGCCCGGTGGTGGCGGCGCTCAACGCCTCCGGTAATGCGCTGCTGCGCCTGATCGGCATACGGCGACGCGAAGTCGATGCGGAGCGTTACCACACGAGCGACGAGCTGCAATTCATCATCAAGGAAAGCCAGGAAGGCGGGCTTCTCCGCGGCGAGGCGGGCCGCATGCTGCGCGAGCTGTTCGAGTTCGGCGACCTCACCGCCGGTGAGGTGATGGTGCCGCGTGTCCGCCTCGTCGGAATTCCCGCGGGCATCGAAGTCGACGAGCTGCAGCAGATCGTGCGCACGAATCCGCACACGCGCTACCCGGTGTACGTCGGCGATTTCGACAACATCATCGGCAGCGTCCACATCAAGCAGTTACTGCGGCACTTCATCGCCAACCGTCCGGTGACGGCAAACGACGCGCGGCCGCTTCCCTACCTGCCCGAAACGACGGCGCTCGACGAAGTGCTGGCGGCGATGCGGCGTCAGCGATCGCAGATGGCTGTCGTCATGGACGAACAGGGCGGCACCGCCGGCATCGTCACCATCGAGGATCTGTTCGAGGAGGTCGTCGGCGAGATCGACGAAGGCCGTGGCCGGCTGCCGATCGTGAAGATCGCGTCGGGCCGCGTGCTGGTGCGCGGAACCGTCCGCCTGAAGGATGCGGGTGAGGCCCTCGGCGTGACGCTCCAGCATGAGGACGTCCACTCGGTCAGCGGGCTCGTGCTGGCGCTGTTGGGACGGCCGGCGGTCGTCGGCGATGTGGTGACTTGTGGGCGGGCCCGCATCGAGGTCACCGCGGTCGCCGGCCGCGGCGTCGCGGAAGCGACGCTGACCGTCAGCCCGCCGCCCGCGACACTTCGCGATCAAATACCTCACTGAAGTCGCGCGCGAACGCATCCTCGACTTCGGCGAGCGCAATCGTTCGGCCCGTCGCCTTCTCCAGCGACGTCACGCCGCGATCGGCAATGCCGCAGGGCACGATCAGCTTGAAGTGATCGAGGTTGGTCGACACATTGAAGGCAAAACCGTGGCTGGTGACCCAGCGCGAGATGCGGATGCCGATTGCCCCGATCTTCTCGTCGCCGATCCACGTGCCGGTCAGCCCTTTCACGCGGCCGGCGGTGAGTCCGTAGCCGGCACACACACGAATCATCACTTCCTCGACGTCACGCACGTAGCGGTGGACGTCCTGGCGATCCGGCTTCAGATCGAGGATCGGATAACCGACGATCTGGCCGGGCCCGTGGTAGGTGACGTCGCCGCCGCGGCCGGTTTCGAACACGTCGATACCAAGCTCACGCAATCGCTCGCTGGTGGCGACAACGTTCGAACGGCCACCGTCGCCGCGGACACCGACCGTAATGACCGGCGGATGCTGCAGGAGGAGCAGCAGGTCAGGGATGCGGTCCGCCTTGCGCTCCTCCACGAGCGCCCGCTGCATCGCCAGTGCCTCGCCGTACGGCACCAGGCCGAGGCGGCGGACTTCGAGCGGGCGCATGAGGGATTCCCGGTTACACCTGGCTGGCGTCGAAGTGCTCGATCTGCTGTTTGATGTCGGCCATGAACTCGTCGGCCACGGCGCCATCGATCAGCCGATGATCGAATCCCAGCGTCAGGTATGCCATCGTCCGGATCGCGATTGCGTCGTCAATGACGACCGGACGCTTCTCGATCGTCCCGACGCCGAGGATGGCGACCTGCGGCTGGTTGATGATCGGCATGCCGAACTGAGCACCGAACTGACCAGGGTTGGTGATGGTGAACGTGCCGCCCTGCACTTCTTCCGGCTTCAGTTGCTTCGTGCGGGCGCGCTCGGCGACGTCCACAATCGCCCGTGACAGGCCGAGCATGTTCTTCTCGTCGGCGTTGCGGATCACCGGCACGATCAGTCCGGTGTCGAGCGCGACGGCGATCCCGAGATTGATGTCCTGCTTGTAGATCACGCTCCGATCGTCCATCGATGCGTTGACGATCGGATGCCGGCGGAGCGCATCGATTGCGGCCTTGGCGATGAACGCCATGAACGTGAGCCTGGCGCCGCGCTTCTCGTAGTCGTCCTTCTTCTGCGCCCGAATACGACCGGCCTGGGTGAAGTCGACGTGGAACACCGAGTGCACGTGCGCCGACGTCCGCCGGCTCAGGATCATGTGCTCGGCGATCTTCTTCCGCATCACCGACAGCGGCTGCACGTTGACGCGATCGGTGGACGAGTACACCGGCGGCTTCGCCGCTGTGGTGGTCGAATGTGCTTCGTGGGAGCGGGGCTGTAGACCCGCCCCAGCCGGCGAAGCCGGGTGTTCGAGATACTCCAGAATGTCGTGCTTGGTCACACGGCCGCCGATCCCCGAGCCGTGCAACTCGCTGATGTCGACGTTGTGCTCCCGGGCGATGCGGCGGACCAGCGGCGACGACTTCTGCCGCCGCAGTTCGTCCTTCGACAGCCCCTCGACGCCGCTCGGGGCCGGCGCACCGTGGCCGTTCGGGCGATCGTGCGCCGCCAGCGTCGATGCTGCTTCCTGGGGTGCGGCCTTCCGGTCCGCCGCACCCCGAGTCGCGATTTCGGGTTCGCGCTCAACCGCTGCCGGAGCATCGCCGTCCGGCTGACGCTGCGTGGACGCCGCGGCCGCTGCAGTGCCGGTACGGGAGACCGACCCCGGACTTGCGTCTGCGTCCGCGTGTGATGCCTCGGCCGGCGGCGCCGTGACTTCTCCCGACTCGCCGATCGTCGCCACCACGGCGTTGACCGCAACGGTTTCGCCTTCAGCGGCCCTGATCTCGGTCAGCACGCCGGCCACCGGCGACGGGATCTCGGCGTCCACCTTGTCGGTCGAAATCTCGAACAGCGGCTCGTCACGATCGACCGCATCGCCGACCTTCTTGATCCAGCGGACGATCGTGCCCTCGGCGATCGACTCGCCCATCTGGGGCATGACAACGGGAGTAGGCATTGGCAAATCCCAAATTCCAAATCCCAACTCCCGACCCCAACTCGTGACCGTCGGGATCTGGCGTTTGGGGTCTGGGATTGTCACATGTGAATTGCGGCGCCGTGAGTCGCGTGCGCCGCTTCGCCCACCGCCTCCGAGAAGGTGGGATGTGCGTGGATGGTCCTGATCAGTTCTTCGACCGTGCACTCCAGACGCAGCGCCAGCACGGCCTCTGCCACCAGCTCCGTCGATCGTGGCCCGATCATGTGCACACCGAGAATCTCGTCGTACTTCTTGTCGGCGACGATCTTCACGAACCCTTCGGTCTCGCCGGCCATCTTGGCGCGTCCCAGCACGCCAAACGGGAACGCCCCGACGACGACGTCGTAGCCGCGCTCCTTCGCCTTCGCTTCGGACAGGCCGACGCTGCCAATTTCAGGGTCGCAGTAGGTGCAGCCGGGCACGTGATCGTAGTTGAGCGGCTGGACCTCTCTGCCCGCGATCCGTTCCGCGGTGATCACGCCTTCCATCGACGAGACGTGCGCCAGTTGCGGATGCGGGCCGTCGATCGTGATCACGTCGCCGATCGCCGAGACACTCGGGACGGACGTGCGGAAGAGTGGATCCACCTTGATGTATCCGCGGTCCATCTGAATGCCCAGTTCCTCGGCTCCCAGCCCTGCCGTCACCGGGCCGCGTCCCGTCGCCACCAGCAGGATATCGGCCGATAGCTTCTGCGTCTTGCCGTCGGGCGTCTGCGCCTCGATCTCGACGCCCTTGTCGGTGGCAGTCGCCTTCGTCACCTTCGTACCGGTCAGCGACTTGATGCCCTGCTTCCTGAAGGACTTCTCGAGCTCCGCCGAAATTGCTTCGTCCTCGACCGGCACCAGCCGCGGCAGCAGCTCGATGATCGTGACCTCGGTGCCGAAGCGCCGATAGATCGACGCGAACTCCACGCCGACGGCACCGCTGCCCATGATCACAAGCGACTTCGGCACCTCCTTGAGGTGAATCGCTTCGTCGCTGGTGATGATTCGCTTGTGGTCGATGGTGATGCCGGGCACATTCCGCGGCTGCGATCCGGTGGCGACGATGATCTGCTTCGCCTCGAGTACGTGCTTGCCGGCCGTCGCCTCGCGCGACGGCGGGTCGCCGTCGAACACGTCCACCTTGCCATTGCCGGCGAGGCGGGCGGTCCCCTTGATCCAGTCGATCTTGTTCTTCTTGAACAGGAACTCGACGCCCTTGGTCAGTCCTGTGACGATCTTGTCCTTGCGGGCGTGTACCTGGCCCATGTCGATCGCCGGTGTCCCCGCCGGGATCGTCACGCCCCATTCCTTCGCGTTCTGAATCACCTTCAGCGCATGTGCGTGTTCGAGTAGCGCCTTGGTCGGAATGCATCCCCAGATCAGGCAGGTGCCGCCGAGGGCCTTCTGCTTCTCGACCACCGCCACTGTCATTCCCAACTGCGCGGCGCGGATGGCAGCGACATAGCCGCCGGTACCGGCGCCGATTACTACGACATCGTATGAGTTCGCCAAATCGAGTCCTTAACGTTTGAGCGACGCCAGCGGCACGAAGGCTGCCGATGCCGGCTGCGCCGACGCGTCCACACTGCTCAAGGCGGGCTTGTGCGGCTCCCCCGGCATTCGCTGGAGCTGCGAACGCAGCTCGCTGTGCTGGTACTTCAGCTCCCAGTACATCTGCGACAACTGATCGAGGCGGCGAGACAGGCGCCGCGTCCGCGCCCAGGCTGCGAGCGCCGCCGCGAGCGCGGCAACGGCCCCGATCCACGGGAGGATCATGGGGCTATCATACTGCCGCCCCCATGCCAGACCGCCGCAAGACGCTCCTCATCGTCGACGACGACGAGGGGATGCGCGACACGCTGCAGGCCATTTTCCGCAAGGATTACCGGGTTCTGCGCGCCGCGACCGGCGAGGTCGCGCTTCAGATGATGGAGAAGGAAGACGTCGATCTGATGATGCTCGACGTCCGCCTGCCCGGCATCAGCGGCTTCGAGGTGCTGAAGATCACCAAGGAGAACTACCCGTACGTGGAGGTGGTGGTGGTCTCGGTGATGAAGGAGCTCGACGCCGCCATCGAAGCGATGCGGCATGGCGCGTATCACTACATCTCGAAGGACTTCGACTTCGAAAGCGTGCGTTCGCTCGTCGGCAACGCCAGCGAGCGGCAGGATCTGAGCCGATCGGTGCTGCGTCTGAGCGCCGAGGTCGCCGAACAGCATAATCGCGAGTTCGTCGTCGGTCCGAGCCGATCGACGCGTGAGATCGTCGAGCTGGTGCAGAAGGTGGCGAAGCTGTCGGCGACGGTCCTGATCCTCGGCGAGAGCGGCACCGGCAAGGAACTGCTCGCACGCATGATTCATCGCGAAGCCGGGCAACCCGAGGCGCCGTTCGTCGCCGTGAACCTGGCCGCGATCCCGAAGGAGCTGGTCGAGAGCACACTGTTCGGACACGAGAAGGGCGCGTTCACCGGCGCGATCCGGCAACAGCTCGGAAAGTTCGAGCTCGCCAGCGGCGGCACGCTCTTCCTGGACGAGATCGGCGATCTGCGGTACGAGCTGCAGGCCAAGCTGCTGCGGGCGCTCCAGGAGGATGAGATCGAGCGCGTCGGCGGGACACACCCGATTCGTACCAGCTTCCGGCTGATCGCCGCCACCAACGTCGATCTGCAGAAAGCGGTGAAGGACGGACAGTTCCGCGAGGACCTGTTCTTCCGGCTCAATGTCATCCCGGTGCGCATGCCCGCGCTGCGCGACCGCATCGACGATCTCCCCGACCTCGCGCGCTTCTTCCTGCGCCGCTACAACGTCAAGTTCCACAAGACCATTCAGGGCGTTGCCGACTCGACGCTGGAGATCCTCAAGAACTACTGGTGGCCCGGCAACATCCGCGAACTCGAAAACCTGATCGAGCGGCTGGTCGCCGTCAGCGACAAGGAGTGGATTACCGACGAGGACCTGCCGTACGAGTTCCACGTCGGCCAGATCGACGTCGACAGTCCCGGCGCCGCCAACCTGCTGGAGCGGGCCGTGACGACGTTCGAGCGGAACTTCGTGGTCAGAGCGCTCGAGAAGTCAGCATGGAACGTCACCGCCACCGCCCGGGCGCTCGGCATTCCCTTGAGCACGCTGAAGTTCAAGATTCAACGCTTGGAGATCCACGAGTCCGTCCGGAAGATTCGCGGCAACTGACAATCTTCTGTCCGGCCGGCCAATAAATTGGCCGATCGCGTTTGCCGGTGTTTCCCTCATAGCAAGTCGGATCTCGACTGACCCGCGCCGAACGCGGCCAACACCTTGGCTGCCGCGTGCGGCGCGGCGGCGATGCCACTTCCCTGTCGTACTGATATTTCGTTTCGGAAATCCGGCGATCCCGGCGATCGCGCCGTGCACCGCGCGATTGGTACATCAGTTGCCATTTGATCAGGTTGAGTCGCGGAATTCAGCCGCCCCGTCCACGGCTTCTTCCACAGTGCCTGCCCACCGAGTACCAGGGTCGGATCACGCTGCCAGCCTGCCGGGGCCATTGAATCTCCATCGCGTGGGATCAGAGAGAACTATGCAACCGTCGATGTTCAACGTCCAGGTGCCGGTCGCAGACGGCAGTGAAGTGTTCCTGATGAACACCTTCTCGGACGCTCAACTGCTGGTGACGCCCGACGTCACGGCGTTGATCGATCGGATTGCGCGCGGTGATGCCGCCTTCTCTCCGGAAGAGCGCGAGACGATCGACGCGCTCATGGGCGAAGGCTTCGTGGTGACGAGCCGCGAGGATGAGCAGAAGGCGATCAAGGAATACTTCGTCAACGTGCGCGAAGACCGCGAGCAGATGAAGGTGACGGTGCTCACCACGCTGCAGTGCAACTTCGCCTGCGACTACTGCTTCCAGGGCGATCACGGCGACTACAACAAGTTCGCGGCGAAGATGACGCTGGAGACCGCGCAGCGCGTGGCCGGCTGGATCGAGCAGCGGCTGGACGAGGTCCGTCCGAAGAAGCTCCTGATCACCTTCTTCGGCGGTGAGCCGCTCCTGAACCTGCCGGTGGTGTACTACCTGGCCGAAGCGTGTGCGGCGATGGCGGCCGCGCGCGGTATTGATCAGGACCTGAGCATCATCACCAACGGACTGCTGCTGACGCCGGAAGTGGTCGATCGCCTTGTCCCCTACGGCCTGTTCGGCGCGAAGGTGACGCTCGACGGCGATCGCCACACGCACAACCGGATGCGGCCGCTGCGCGGCAAGCAGGGGACCTTCGATCGGATCATCGAGAACGTCCGTCGCGTCGCCGACAAGATCTCGATCACGATCGGCGGCAACTTCGACGAGACCTCGTGGGACAGCTATCCGGCGCTGCTGCAGTTCCTGCGCGAGCAGGAGTTCGCGGACAAGATCGCGCGCATCAACTTCAAGCCGATCATCAAGGCGCCCGAGCCCGAGAAGCCGAAGGGCTTCATCCCGTTGACGCTGGTCAGCGGCGATGCGGCGAAGCCGCTCGGCGGCACCTGCATGACCAGCGCGGGCGCGGGCGGCGGACGGCCGTCTTCCGGCGCGTGCGATTCCTGCCATTTCGTCGACGAGAAGATGACGTTCCTGCGCGACCAGACGCGCCAGCACGGCTTCCCGACCGTCGACGGCGTGCACATGGGTCCCTGCGAGATCCATCGCCGGCACGCCTACACCATCGGCCCTGAGGGGTCGCTCTATGCGTGTCCGGGCTTCACCGGCGAGTCGACGGAGTCGACCGGACACATCGACGGTCGTGAGGAGGAGTGGCGCCAGGCGGCGGCGCTCCGTTTCGAGCGGCTGGCGGCGCACAAGGATGAGTGCGGGGACTGTTCTTTCATCCCGGTCTGCGGCGGCGGATGCTCGGTGGCCGCCCATACCGAACTCGGCGACATGTACCAGCCCTCCTGCCATAAGGGAGCATTCGAGTCCGCACTAGTCAGCCTGGCACAGCGCACCGCTGCGTCCATTTGTTAACAACCGTCGGCCAATTACCAGAACCGGAGTAGAATCATGAAGATCACCGTCATCAAGAA
>DATJEU010000069.1:0-23958 GCA_035496255.1 Vicinamibacterales bacterium | reverse complement strand
GCTGTTGCAGGCGATCGATGCAGTTGCCGGCGTTCTCGGCAACACCCGCGCGGTGTGCCGCCGGTCGTACATTCACCCGGCTGTTGTGGACGCGTACATGAACGGCAGCCTGCCGCGAGTGTTGCGTCAGGGCGCGAGGCGCTCGCCTCACGCCTTGCGCGCCGAGGAGATGATGGTGGTAAGGCTGCTGGAGCAGCGATTGACGAAAGCAGCCTGACACCGACCCTGTAGGGCCGGTCTTGCTCTTTAGACCGGCCGGACGCTACAGGCGCCGTTTCGCGTATCGCGTCGCGACGTAGTTGTCGACGAGCGAGCGGAAGCCTTCGGCCAGTTCTTCGTACGTGCCGCGCAGGGTCGTGAAGTGCTCGCCGTCGATGAACACCGGACAGTTGGGCGCCTCTCCAGTGCCGGGCAGGCTGATCCCGATATTGGCCGCCTTCGATTCACCGGGTCCGTTCACCACGCAGCCCATGACCGCCAGCGTCAGTGTCTCGACGCCCTCGTAGTGACGCTTCCACTCGGGCATCTGCTCGCGGATGTAGAGCTGAGTCCGTTCCGCAAGTTCCTGGAACGTCGAGCTGGTGGTCCGGCCGCAGCCGGGACACGCCGTGACGCTCGGTGAGAACGAGCGGAGGCCGAGCGCCTGCAGCAATTCACAGGCGGCATACACTTCATCGCGCCGATCGCCGCCCGGCCGCGGTGTGAGCGAGATGCGGATCGTGTCGCCGATGCCTTCGTTCAGCAGGATCGCCATCGCCGACGAGGACCAGACGAGCCCCTTCATGCCCATGCCGGCCTCGGTGAGCCCCAGGTGCAGCGGCTGCTCGGTCTGCCGCGCGAGCTGCCGATAGACCGCAATGAGGTCGCGCGGTCGCGACACCTTGCACGAGATGATGATCTGATCGCGGCGCAAGCCGGTCTCGAGCGCCAGCTCCGTCGATTCGACAGCGGAAATGACCATGCAGTCGTTGAAGATCTCTTCCGACGTGTGCCCGAGGTTGCGGTCGGTGTTCTCCTGCATCCTGGCAACGAGCAGGTCCTGATTCAGCGAGCCCGCATTGACGCCGATCCGCACCGGCTTGCCGTTGTCGATCGCCACCTTGCAGATGGTGGCGAACTGCTCGTCGCGGCGGCGGCCGGTGCCGACGTTGCCGGGATTGATGCGGTACTTGTCGAGGGCGCGCGCGCAGTCCGGATAGCGTGTCAGCAGCAGGTGGCCGTTGTAGTGGAAGTCGCCGATCAGCGGGGCGGTGCAGCCGGCGTCGAGCATCCGCTGCCTGATCTCGGGGACAGCGGCCGCGGCTTCCGGCAGGTTCACGGTTACGCGGACCATTTCCGAGCCCGCTTCCGCCAGTTCGATGCACTGCTGCGCCGTCCCTGCGGCATCCGCCGTGTCCGTCATCGTCATTGACTGCACGACGATGGGCGCGCCGCCGCCGACCTGGATGTGGCCGACACGGACGCCGACGGTTCTATGGAGGCGAGCCGGGGAGACGGGCATCTCTGTCATGATAACGGTTCCGTGACATTGATTCGGAAACCGGCCTTGTATTGGTTGGTGCTCGCATGTACCGCGGCGCTGGCCGCGGGCGGGCGCCTGTCGTTGCGACTGTTGCTGGACACCGCGGTGGTGCTTGCCCCGATCGTGATCTTCCAGTGTGTCGCGCTGGCGGTGGTGTACTGGACGGGGGAGCGGCCGCTGCCGTTTGCGCCAGTCGTGGACGGCTACTTCGCGGGCAGCGGACCCTGGTTCTTCGCCCTGACCGTGCTGGCGGCATTCGCGTCCGCGGCCAGCCCGCCGGTCGCATCGCGATGGTTCGCCAAACTGAACGCCATTCTGTTCCTGGCCGCGATCGTCCTCTCCGTCCGCATCGATTTTCGCTACTACCGTTACGTGCTGATGCGGACCACCCGCCGCGCGATTGGTGACCTGGTGACCTATCGCGCACTGGCCTGGAGCGCCACGGTGCTCTATTTCCTGTTTACCGCGGCGGAAAAGTCATCGCAGGCCGTCCACGACGTGGTTCGAGCGCTGACGTCATGAGGGTCCCGGGCCGCGTCTGGATTCCCCTTGCGTTGCTCGCGTCGCTCATCGCCGGTACGATCGCCGATCGACCCGAGCCGTCGCCGGCGATTCAGATCGGTGGCTATCGCGTGCTCAGCGCCGATTTCCATCTGCACAGCGGGTTGTGGAGCGGCGGCACGCTGACGCCGTGGGGGCTCGTGCTCGAAGCCGAGCGTCAGGGTCTCGACGTGATCGCGCTGACCGCGCACAACGAGACCGCCGATGCGCGCGTCGCGCGCGCGTTTTCACGCATAGCCGGCGGCCCGGTCGTGCTCATCGGCGAGGAGGTCACGTCGGCGACGCAGGATCTGATCGCGATTCATATCGACTCGACGATCTCGCCGAAGTTGTCGCTGCCGGACCAGATCGAGGAAGTGCATCGGCAGGGCGGGCTGGCGATTGCCGCTCATCCGGTTGGCCGCGATCGCACGCAGTATGCCGATGTCCTGCAGGCGATCGACGGTGCGGAGGTCTGTCACCCGGCGCAGTGGGAACGCGACGACTGGGCCGCCGACCTCGAGCAGTTCAAGGCCTCGACGCCGGCCATGCCGATCGGGTCATCCGATTTTCACTTCATGGGGCATCCGGGGTCGTGCCGGACGTTCGTGTTCGCGCGCGATGCGACGGAACCCGCAGTGATGGTGGCGCTGCGCGAGCATCACACAGTGGTGTACCTGCCGAACGGTCACGTCTACGGCGATCCCGAACTCGTGAAGCTTGCCGATGCCGCCGGATTGCAGCAACGCGCGCAGGCGTACACCCGTGCGCGGGGCAGCCTGCTGGATTGGGTGAGTCGGGTGCTGGCGCTCCTTGCCCTGTTCGGAATCGCGGCGAGCCTCAGATCTCCTGCCAGCCGTCGCGTTCCAGCAGGCCTCGAATTTCCTCTGCCCTAGCGAGCGCGATCTCCATCGTCTCGTAGTTTTCCGCCCGATCCATCACGTTGTCGAAGAACCAGGTCACCGTGACCCGACCGGTACCAGGAAACACCGTCGCGTGCGCGGTCGATCGCTCCCGCTTCAGGCGCCACAGGACCTGCGGATCCGTCGCACTCGGCTCTTGCCTCTCGGTCATCGCTGCAGCACCAGCAGACCGGCCGAAAGGGCGGCGAGGACCCATTGCGCGCCATCCACTTCGCGGGCGCGGCCGACGATCGCGTAGAGCATCGCGTGGAGCAGCAGGCCCCAGAGAATGCCCTCGGTGATGGAGGACGTGAGCGGGATCAGGACGATCGTGATGAACGCCGGCAGCGACTCCTCGAGACGCCGGTAGTCTACGTCCGCGACCGAGTGAAACATCGCGAGGCCGACGAGGACGAGAATCGGCGCCGTCGCGTACCCGGGAATGGCCGCGGCGAGCGGGGCGATGAAGAAGCAGGGCAGGAAGCACAGCGCGGTCACGACGGACGCGCGTCCGGTGCGGCCGCCCATCCTGATGCCGGCGATGCTTTCCACGAACGCCGTTCCGGACGAACTCCCGGCCAGCCCCGCGCCCAGTGTCGCGAACGCATCGACGATGAGCCCGCGCCGCAGGTAAATTGGCCGGCCATCCGATTCGGTGAGATCGGCGGCGCGGCTCACGCCGATGAACGTCGACAGCGAATCGAACAGGTCGGTGAAGAAGATCGCGACGATCGACGGCAGCAGCGACAGCTTCAGCGCGCCGGCGATGTCGAGGCGCAGGAACGTGCTGCTGAAATCGGGACGGCTGAAGAACTGATCCGGGACGTGCTCATACCCGAGTCCCCACGCGAGTGCCGTGATGACGGCAATGGCCGTGAGGAAGGCAAGCGGGTGATCGCGCCGCATCATCGCCGCCGCGATCACCACGCCAAGCAGCAGAAAGGCCGCGCGATGATCGAGTGCGCCGAGGCGCAGCAGCGTCGCGGGATCGGACACGATGACACCGGCGCTTCGCAGCCCGATGAAGGTGAGCAGCAGGCCGATGCCCGCGGCGGTCGCCGCCCGCAGGGACGCCGGAATGGCCATGGCGACCGTCTCGCGCAGCGGCGTGATCGACAGCAGCAGGAAGATGACGCCGGCCCAGAACACGATCCCGAGGGCCACCGGCCACGGCACCTTGTTCTGCACCACGATGGTGAACGCGAAGAAAGCGTTGAGCCCCATGCCGGGCGCCACGGCGAACGGCAGGCGCGCGTAGAGCCCCATCGCCAGCGTCATCGACGCGGCCACCAGCACGGTGGCGGTCAGCACGCCGTTGAACGGCATGCCCGTTCCCGGGCTCGCCAGGATCGACGGATTGACGATGACGATGTACGTCATCGTGACGAAGGTGGTGACGCCGCCGATGATGTCGCGGCGCAGCGGCGTTACCGATGCCGCGGGCGCTGGAGCGGTTCCGATCATGCGCAGACGGGACCCGGAGAAGCTTACACGCTCGGCTCGGGGGGACCAGCCAGCTCACGGAGCTGGCGGCCAGCGGCCCTCACCGGGCCTCGCAGCGCGGTCCGGCTATCGGAATCGGGATTCGGATCCTCCACTCACGTGAGCTCGTGGTCTGGTGCGACGGCGAGCTTCCCGATTTCATCGGCGGGCGCGACGCGGTCTTGCGCCGGCGCGATCACGGAATCGCGAGGCGGGCGCTGCCGGCGCTCCTGACGTGGGGGATCGTACGGCGCGGCTGGCCGTCAGGGGGCCGCGATGGGCCGCCGAACTTCAAATTGAGACAGCGCCGCAGCTCAGACGCGGTAGCGGCCGAGCCGGGCGGTCAGGATCGCCTTGAGGTCGGCCTCGGACCTGGTGCCGGTCAGGTCCAGGTCCGATTCGCTCAACGCGTCGATCAGCGCGCGGATGACGTGCGCACGGCTGATGGCGACGCCGCTGGCGGCGCGGATGTCGGCGCCGAGCCGGTCGAGGAAGACGATCTGACGATCGAACAGAACCACCGTCACCTTGGTCCAGTGTTCGGTGTGCGAGGGACGGCGTCCGCGTTTCTTCGGCCGCTCCGCATCGCTGCTCTCCACGCGCGGGACGAAGATGTCGTCGCCGCTCTTGCCGAGGCGCCGGCTCTTGACGGTTGGTGGCATTGAGGGTTCCGTGGAATCCGATTTAGTGCCTGAATTATATCAGGACGTAATTAAGATCGAGGGCGTTGAAACGCCGACAATCGTAAGGCACTCGGCGGAGCGGCGCAAGCGGGTGGCCGCTTCAGCGTGCACGCCGCGCCAGACGGCGCAGCAATTCGGTCGTCAGGTGTTGGTAGGCAACCGCGGCGCGCGATCGCGTGTAGCGGACCAGCGGTACACCGTGCGACGGCGCTTCACCGACCCGCGGATCGTACGGAATCTCCGTGCGGAGCACGCCGCGGCGGTTGTGGGTGCGGATGATGTCGATGATTTCCCGCGTCGCCGGCCGCCGGTGATCGACCATGGTCAACAGGATGCCACCGACGTCGGCGGTCGCGCGGCGGGCGCGGCGATAGTCGTGATACCAGCGCAGGAAGTGCGCGAGCGACTCGAGCGCGAGGTACTCGGCACGAATCGGCACGATCAGATGCTGCGCCGCGAGCGGCACGCTCGTCGGGATGATCCCGTAGTCGGCCGGCGAGTCGAGCACGATCGCATCGAACTGCCGCTCCAGCGGACGCAGCACGTCGGCGAGGCGCCGCTCGGGTTGACGCACATTGCGCAGCCGTTCGTTCATCTGCGCCAGGGCTGGTGAACCGGTAATCAGAAACAGTTGATCGATGCGTGGCACAGGACGCACGGCCTCGACAGGCCGCGACGCGTTCAACAGGAGTTCGTAGATCGAGGGGTGGCCATCGCCGGGGCGGAAACCGAGCGAGATCGACGCGTTGAGATCCGCTTCGAGGTCGACGACGAGCACCGATTTACCGGCCGCCGCGATGGTGGCGGCCACATTCACGGCCGTTGTGGTTTTGCCGACTCCCCCTTTGGGGTTGAACGCCGCGATGATCATCTCGGATCGTGAATCCGCGCCCCGAAAACGGGATTTAATTCAGGCCAGTATAGCGGAGTCGACGTGACTCTATGCGCCGGTGTGGTGCTAACGCGCGATCGTCGCGGACTGTCGCGGCGGCTCGAGTTCGGCGCGAACGATGAACCGTTGCGGCGCGGACCCGACGTAGGTGAACGGATAACAGGTCACCAGCGTGAGCACCGGACGGCTGCCCGGATCGAGCACCCACACGTCGCTCGGACTGACGATCCGTGTCCGCGCCACGCGGTAATTGAACGTCCCGCCTGGCGTGACGACGCGAATGACGTCGTCCGAATGAATGTCGCGGAGCTTGCGAAAGAAGGTGTCGCGATGACCGGCGAGGCCGACGTTACCGGGTTCACCCGGATACGCGGTGCCGGCGATGTGACCGACCGCCAGGCGAAGCGTACGCGAATCGGAGCCGGCACGAATGATCGCTGATACGCCAAGGCGGGGAATGTCGATGCGTCCGAGCGCCGACCCGGCCGGCGGCTCTGCACGGCGGCCCACTGGCGCGGGATCCGGAGCGGTGGCCTCGGGAGGCGCATTCTGGAGAATCGCGTCGAGCTCACGCGTCTCGTACGCCTGATACAGATACGCCTCCGCGGTGACGTAGCCGTAATACCCGAGCGAGAGCACCGCCACCAGCAGCAGCAGCCGTTCGAGCCATCGCCATCCGCTCGCGGATGGCGGGACCGATGCGTGCGGCGGCAACGGCCCCCACGCGTTATCGGGTGTCCGCTTCGCCATCCTGCGTGTACCCATCACGCACCCGCACCGACAGATTCCGGCCGCGGACGTGCACAAGAACCTTGATTCGGCGGTACTCCCCCTTCGCTGTGCTGGTGCTGGGCGTGTACCCGATTCGATAGCCGCGACGGATGTTCTGCGCGACCTCCGTGAACGCGGCGACCACCGCCTTCTCGGTTTGCGGGAAGTACGCGGCGCCCCCGGTGCGCTCGGCGAGCTTCTTCAGGACACCGGGCTTGCCGACCCGCGTCGAGAAATCGGCGGTCGAGATCGTATAGACGAGGGCGTCACTGCGCAGCGTGCGGTGCAGCATGTCGGCTTCGGAGTGACGGCTCGCGTTGTCTTCTCCATCGGACAACACGATCAGGGCGCGCTTCTGCAGCGTCGCATGATCGATGTGATCGATGGCTTCGATGACCGCGTCGTACATCGCCGTCATCCCGCCCGCGGGAAACCGCAGCAGTCCGGCCTCGACCTGCGCCGGGCTGGTGGTGAAGTCGACGTTGTCGGGATTGCCGTAGCGAACGTGTTCATTGAAGACGAGCGTGAAGACTTCGTCTTCAGGATGACTGGACTCGGCAAACGCGCGGGTCCCGGCGAGCACCATCTGCCTGCGTGTCAACATGCTCGAACTGTTGTCGATCACCAGGCCAACGGCCACGGGCACATCGGCGCTGCTGAAAAACGTGATCTCCTGCGGCTGTCCGGCGTCGTACACCTGGAAGGCCGATTGCGGGAGATCGGGCACTGCATCGGACTTGCCGTCGAAGACGTTGACGTCGAGGACGACGAGATCCGATTGGGCCTTGAAGACCGGCGTGGGAGCCTGCGGCGCCGGCGGCGAATCCTGCCGCGCGGCCACTGCCAGGGGCAGCAACGCGATGAGGATCAGCGTGCGAAACAGGGTGCGGACCATAGCAGCCATTCAGTGAAGCGCGCATGGAACGTCGGTCATGCCGGCCGTCCCATGCGTGTGCGACCGTTACGTACGCAACGGTCCGTCGCGGGTTCGTAGCAGCGGGTCTTCAGACCCGCCCTTGTTATTCGGACAGCGCCAGCTTCCGCGCCCCGAGGGCGCCGGCAAGCGAGAGCAGCCCGATCAGTCCGATCAGCGGTGCCGGGCTCGCGGTCCGCGGCAGTTCGCGGGCGCGCGCCTGCGTTGATTCCGGAGCGACGGCCTGGGGCTCCGCACTGCCGCTGGTGCCAACACGGTCGTTCGACTGCGCGCTGGCGCTCAGCGAGCTGTTATCGTTCCGGGCGCTCGGGCCACGAACGCCGGTGGTCGAGCCCGCCGCCGCGGTCGGCTGTGAAGGCGCCGGAGCGTTCTGCAGGGTCTTGTCCGTGTCGGTCTGGTTGCTGGCGACCCGATCGTTCGCCTGCGCGTTGGCAGCGGCCACGTCGGACGATGACGAGCCTTCGACGCGGCCATTTTCGGTCAGCACCGACTGGCCGGTGCGCGCGGCGATCTTTTCGGCTTGATCCTTCGGGTAGATGAATTCCTTGCCGATCGATTCGCCCGGGTAGTACCAATACTGCACCGCCGGCGTGGTGCCTTCGCGGTTCTCCTTGAACATCACGACCGTGTCACCGGTCGCCTTCGGGCGCCGCGACTGGACGAACGTCCACTGCCCGAGCACTTTCTTCTGATCCTGCGACATGACCTGCACGACGTTGCGTGTAGGCGTATCGGCGAGCTGGAAAATATAGGTGCCCGCCGGGAGTGTGACGCCCGGCATTTCGACGGTGTTGCTGAACGTCATGGAGGTGCGTTGCTGCGTGTTCGTATCCTGTGCGGCGACCCGCGTCGTCCACGTGGCCAGCATCGCGAAGGCGATGGTGACCAGAGCCAAGGTAATCCGTTTCATGCGATGTCCTCCTCGCCTGGAGGTAAATTGCATCTTGTGTACCCTCGCACCGGGGCCATATCCCGCGAGCCTCGTATTTCACCGATCGCTGAATCGAAATCCACGTGGACGACCTCGTCATAATCGGCGCCGGCGCCGCTGGGCTCGCGACCGCGATCTTCGCGGCGCGAACCGCACCGCGGATGAGCATCCGCTGCGTCGACGGCGCGCGTCACCTCGGCGCCAAGATCCTGGTGAGCGGCGGTTCACGCTGCAACGTGACGAACCGGGCCGTGTCGGAGCGCGACTTCTGGGGCGGATCCTCGCGCATCGTGCGAAACGTCCTGCGGGCGTTTCCCGCCGCCCGCGCCATCGAGTTCTTCGCTGGAATCGGCGTCACGCTGCACGAAGAGGAAGACGGCAAGCTGTTTCCCGACACCAATCGATCGCGCTCCGTGCTCGACGCGCTTCTCGCCGAGGCGGCTCGCCTCCAGGTGGTCGTGCAATCAGGGCATCGCGTGACCTCGCTGTCGCGTGACCACGATCGCTTCCGCGTGGGTATCGCCGGCCGCGATGAGATCGACGCTCGTGCGGTCGTTCTGGCGACCGGAGGTCAGTCGTTGCCAAAGACCGGCAGCGATGGCTTCGGCTATCAGCTCGCGCGCACGCTCGGCCACCGGATCGTCCAGACGACGCCGGCCCTGGCGCCGCTGCTGCTGGACGATGACTGGCACGTGGCGTTGAGCGGCGTGGCCCACCCCGCGGCTGCGACACTGCAGATCGACGGCCACGATGACGATGGCCGTACGCGGCGCGCGCGCGTGTTACGGCTGCAGGGTGACTGGTTGTGGACACATTTCGGTGCGAGCGGGCCGCTCGCATTGAACCTTTCTCGCCACTGGCATCGCGCGATGCTGGACGGCGGAGCAAACGTGTCGTTGTCAGTGCTGCCTGGCGAAACGTTCGAGTCTCTCGAGACGTGGCTGCTGGCGCAGGAGCGTGGGCGGCCGCGCGCCCGAGTAGCCACTGTCCTGGCAACGCGTCTGCCGGCGTCGGTCGCGAACGTGTGGGCAGAGATCGCCGGGGTTGACGCCGACACGACGCTCGCCCACGTGACGCGCGACGAGCGGCGCCGCCTCGCGCATGCGCTGACGACGCTGCCGCTGATCGTCAGAGGCAGCCGCGGGTATCAGTTCGCCGAGGCGACAGCCGGTGGCGTGTCGCTCGACGAGATCGATTCAGCAACGCTCGAGTCGCGGTGCTGCCCGTCTCTGTATCTTGTTGGAGAAATCCTGGACGTCGACGGCCGGCTCGGCGGCTTCAACTTCCAGTGGGCGTGGTCGTCAGGCTTCGTCGCCGGCCAGTCGGTCGCGAAGCGCCTTGGAGAGTTCCGCGGCATTCACACGGAAGTGTGATGCGCTCCACACCACACGGCCATCCCTGACGAGTAAGGCTTGCGGCGTCTCGTGCCGCACGCCGAGCCGCGTGCTCACGGCGTTCGAGAGCTCACGGTGCGTCTGGACGGTGACCATCGCGTACTGCACGCCGGTGATTTCATCGTTCAGGTGGGCGATCAGTTCGTCCAGCGCTTCAGCACTGACACCGCAGGTATAGCTGTGTTTGAAGAGCAGCACCGGGTGCTCTTCCGAGCCGGCAATCAGTCGATCGAGCTCATCGAGCTGTTGCAGCGTCGTCAGGTTCGGGTGCATCTCCGTCAGTGTAGCAGTCGGCATCAAGTCGGTACTTCCATCCCGATGGTTGCCGTGGCAACGAAGATGCACCGCCGGTTCGCGCCTTCGCATGCGCCGCCTCGCCCCTGCACTGGTCCTGTTCGCCGTCGCGGCGGTCTCGTGCGGCGGCACTCCGCCGGTCTCGCAGACACCACAGGAAGCACGCACACCCGCGGCACCCGCACCCGCTGGCCAGAACCCCGCTCCTGACGATTCGGGCGACTGGGTGCGTCCGGCGAAGGACTTCTCGAGCACCCGATTCAGCGCGCTC
Organism: Vicinamibacterales bacterium; assembly: GCA_035496255.1. Taxonomy (GTDB): domain Bacteria; phylum Acidobacteriota; class Vicinamibacteria; order Vicinamibacterales; family UBA2999; genus Gp6-AA40. The sequence continues at coordinate 13,342 of DATJEU010000069.1, read as the reverse complement.
GATCAGTTGACGCCGGAGTCGGTGAAACAGCTCGTGGTCAAAGGCACGTTCTCGACTGGCGTGTTGCGCGGACACGAGGCGGCACCGCTCGTCGTGAACCACACGATGTACGTGGTGACGCCGTTCCCGAACGTGCTGTATGCGCTCGACCTGACGCAGCCCGGCACGCCGTTGAAGTGGAAGTACGAGCCGAAGCCGCTGGCGGCGGCGCAGGGTGTCGCCTGTTGCGACGTCGTCAATCGCGGCGCGGTGTACGACAACGGCTCGATCTTCTACAACACCCTCGATGGCCGCACGGTCGCGCTCGATGCCGCAACGGGTCATGAGAAATGGGTGGTGACGCTCGCGGACATCAATCGCGGCGAGACGATCACGATGGCGCCGCTCGTCGCCAAAGGGAAAGTGCTGGTGGGCAACAGCGGCGGCGAGCTCGGTGTTCGTGGCTGGCTGACGGCGCTGAACGCACGCGACGGCACGGTCGCGTGGCGGGCGTACTCGACCGGGCCCGACAAGGACGTGCTGATTGGTCCTCGCTTCAAGCCGTTCTACGACAGCGACCGCGGTCAGGATCTCGGCATCCACTCGTGGCCCGGAGGCGCCTGGAAGACCGGCGGCGGCGCACCGTGGGGATGGGTGTCGTACGACCCGGCCTTGAACCTCGTTTACTACGGGACGTCCAACCCGGGTCCGTGGAATGCCGAACAGCGGCCCGGCGACAACAAGTACACCGCCGGCCTGTTCGCACGCGACGTCGATACCGGCGAGGCAGCGTGGTTCTACCAGACATCACCGCACGACTTGTGGGACTACGACGGCGTCAATGAGTCGGTCCTGGTCGACTTACCGCTGAACGGCACGATTCGCAAGGTGCTGCTGCGAGCGGATCGCGACGGTTACCTCTATGTGATCGACCGGACCAGCGGGGAAGTGGTCTCGGCGGATCCGTTCGTTCACATCACGTCGACGAAAGGCGTCGATCTGAAAACCGGACGGCCGATCGAGAACGACGCGAAGAAGCCGTCGCCGGGCATGGTGGTGCGAGACGTGTGTCCGGCTTCGCCAGGGGGCAAGGACTGGCAGCCGACCGCGTACTCGCCGCGCACGGGCTACCTCTACATCCCCTCGAACAACCTGTGCATGGACTTCGAAGGTGTGGACACGAGTTACATCGCCGGCACGCCATATGTCGGCGCCAACGTCCGCATGTATGCCGGCCCCGGTGGTAATCGCGGCGAATTCATCGCCTGGGATCCGGTCAACCGGCGCAAGGCGTGGGGCATCAGGGAGAACTTCCCGGTGTGGAGCGGCGTGGTTGTCACCGCCGGCGGCGTCGCCTTCTACGGGACGATGGACGGATGGTTCAAGGCGATCGACGCGCGCACCGGCGACGAGCTGTGGAAGTTCAAGACCGGCTCCGGAATCATCGGCCAGCCGATCACCTACAAAGGGCCTGACGGCAAGCAGTACGTGGCCGTGCTCGCGGGCGTGGGCGGATGGTCGGGCGCGGTCGTCGCCGGTCCGCTCGACACGCGCGATGGCACCGCCGCGCTCGGCTTCGTCAACGCGATGACCGACTTGCCGAAGGCGACGACGCGCGGCGGCATGCTCTACATCTTCGGCCTGCCATGAAGACGATCCTCGCGCTCGCCATCGTGGTCGCTCTGGCATGCGCAGCGCTCGTTGCGCTGGCGGCGGAGCCGCGCAGCGGATCCAGCCAGCGGGAGGGCGGTGACCTGGCGAGCGGCCCGGATGTGGGCAGCGAATTTGACCAGCGGGGCGGGCCTGATTTGCGGGGCGGACCTTTGCGGTCCGCCTCCGACTCCGGTCCTGCTCTTCGCGTCTGCAGCGATCCCAACAACCTGCCATTCTCGAACGCACGGGGAGAAGGCTTCGAAAACCGGATCGCCGACCTGCTCGCCCGCGACCTCGGCACACACGTCGAATACACGTGGTCGGCGCAACGCCGCGGCTTCCTGCGCAACACGCTCAACGCCGGCGCCTGCGATGTCGTGATCGGCTATCCGGCCGGCGCGGAGATCGCGCAGACCACTGCGCCCTACTACCGATCGACCTACATGTTCGTGACCCGGCGTGGCCTCCGCATCGATTCGCTCGACGATCCCCGGCTGCACACGCTGCGCGTCGGCGTACAGCTCATTGGCGACGACGGCGCGAACTCGCCGCCGGCGCATGCACTGAGCCGCCGCGGCGTGATTCAGAACGTCGTCGGCTACACGGTCTACGGTGATTACCGCACCGACAGCCCGCCGTCGGCGATCGTCGCCGCCGTGGCACGTGGCGACATTGACGTCGCCGCGGTCTGGGGACCGCTCGCCGGGTTCTTCGCCGCCCGACAAGCGGTGCCGCTCGACCTCACCCCGGTTCGGCCGGACGCGGACGCCCAGTTGCCGCAGACGTTCGCCATCGCCATGGCCGTTCGTCGCCACGACACGAATCGACTCGCCCGGCTCGAACGATTCCTGCGCGAGCGTCGCCGTGACATCGACGGCATCCTCGCCGCGTACCGCGTCCCTCGGGTGGACTAGCCATGTGCCGCTGGAGTTGGGGACTTGCGATCGGCGCGTCGGTCACTCTGCTCGCGACCGCATGTCAGCGTGAGGTCCGGCCTTTTCAGGATCTGACCGTCGCCTCGGATCGAGCGCAGAGGCCGACGCTGAGTTCGATTTCACCGGGATCGCCGTCGCCGGCGCCAGCACCCGCGTTCAGTCCCTACCAGAACAACGCGTACGCGACCGGCGAGGGCAAGCGGTTGTTCGACGCGTTCAACTGTTCCGGCTGCCACGCGCACGGCGGCGGTGGCATGGGGCCGCCGCTGATGGACGACGAGTGGATCTACGGCAGCCAGCCGGCCAACATCTTCGAGACCATCGTCGAAGGGCGGCCCAACGGCATGCCGTCGTTCCGCAACAAGATTGCCGACCAGCAGGTGTGGGAGCTCGTCGCCTACGTGCAGTCGATGAGCGGCCAGGAGCCGATCGACGTGCTGCCCAGCCGCAGCGATCACATGCGCTACAGCACGCCTGAGAACGCGCGGCGCGCGGAAGTGCCAAAGCAGACCGGGACGCCATGATGCAGTCGATGTTTCATCCGGCGGGCCCGGTGGCGCAGCGTATCGCCTCGCTCGGCTGGCTGCTGCTGGCCGTCTGCATCGTTGTGTATGTGCTGGTGATGCTCGTCACGCTGTGGGCGCTGCTGCGGCGCCGCCCCGTCGCCGAGGATGTACCGCGCACGACCCGGCGACTCACTCGCACGGTCATGATTGCGACGGTCGTCACGGCGGTCATCCTCGCCCTCTTCACCGTCAGCAGTGTCGTCGCCGGAAGAGGCCTGGCGTCGCCGACCGGCCCCGGTGCGATCACCGTCGACGTCATCGGTCATCAGTGGTGGTGGGAGTTCCAGTATCGCGATGTCACGCCGTCGGACTTCGTGACGAGCCCGAACGAGCTGCACATCCCGGTCGGCGTGCCCGTCCACCTCAAGGCGATATCGCGTGATGTCATCCACAGCTTCTGGGTGCCGAACCTGCTCGGCAAGCGCGACCTGATTCCCGGACAGGTGACCAACACCTGGCTGCAGGCCGACGATCCGGGCATCTATCGCGGGCAGTGCGCCGAGTTCTGCGGTCACCAGCACGCGCACATGGCGTTCGTCGTCGTCGCCGAACCGATGGACAAGTTTCTCGCCTGGATTCAGCACCAGCGCGCCCCGGCGACCGGGCCGGCGAGCGACGAAGAGAAGCACGGCCACGATGCGTTCATGCACTCGACCTGCGTGATGTGTCACACGATCCGCGGTACGGACGCCGGCGCGCGGCTCGGTCCTGAGCTCACGCACATCGGCAGCCGGATGACGATCGCCGCCGGCACGCTGCCGAATACCCGTGGGCATCTCGGTGGGTGGGTCGCCAACGCGCAGGGGATCAAGCCGGGCGTTCGCATGCCGCCGAATCCGTTGAACCCCGACGACCTGCAGGCGGTGCTCACGTATCTGGGGAGCCTTCGCTGATGGACCGCGAGCAGCAGCAGCGCCTGCAACGCGAGGAGCACGAGCGGCACGAGGTCATCGAGCGCGTCGAGCCCATGCCGGAACCCGCCGCGGCGGCCCGGCTGCATCGCGAGCTCGAGCGCACGTGGTACGTGCCTTCCGGTCTCATTGGCAGCCTCTGCGTGGTGGACCATCGCACCATCGCGAAGCGGTACATCGTGACCGCCTTCTGCTTCTTCATCTTCGCGGGGCTGCTCGCCGTGCTGATGCGGATTCAGCTCGCGGTGCCGAACAATCACTTCCTCGGCCCCGACCTGTACAACCAGGTCTTCACCACGCACGGGACGATGATGATGTTCCTGTTCGCGGTGCCGGTGATGGAAGCGATGGGCGTCTACCTGGTGCCGCTGATGGTCGGAACACGGAACATCGCGTTTCCACGGCTGAACGCGTTCAGCTATTTCGTCTACCTGTTCGGCGGCGTGATGCTGACGGTGACGCTGCTGATGAACACGGCGCCCGACGTCGGCTGGTTTGCGTACGTGCCGCTGGCGGGCCCCGACTACACCCCGGGGAAGCGCGCCGATTTCTGGGCGCAGTTGATCACGTTCACCGAGGTGTCGGGACTCGCCGTTTCGGTTGAACTGGTCGCGACCATCCTGAAGACCCGCGCGCCGGGGATGTCGCTCAACCGGATGCCGCTGTTTGTCTGGTCGATGCTGGTGACCGCATTGATGGTGATCTTCGCGATGCCGTCGGTCGTCACGTCCAGCTCGATGCTGCTGCTGGATCGCCTGGTCGGCACGCACTTTTACAATCCGGCCGAAGGCGGTGACAGCCTGCTGTGGCAGCACCTCTTCTGGTTCTTCGGTCATCCCGAGGTCTACATCATCTTCGTGCCGGCGCTCGGGATCGTGTCGTCGGTGATCGCGACCTTCACGGGACGCCCGGTGTTCGGGTACCCGGCGATGGTCCTCGCCCTGGTCGCCACCGGCTTCATCGGCTTTGGACTGTGGGTCCACCACATGTTCGCGACCGGATTACCGCAGCTCGGGCTGACCTACTTCACGGCGGCCAGCATGATCATCGCAATTCCGAGCGGCATCCAGATCTTCTGCTGGATCGCGTCGCTCTGGCGTGGACGGCCACGCTTTCACACGCCGCTCCTGTTCGTGCTCGGGTTCGTCGCGATTTTCGTGTTTGGCGGCCTCTCGGGTGTGACGCTCGCCTCACAGCCGTTCGATCTGCAGGTACACGACACCTATTACGTCGTCGCGCACTTCCACTACGTGCTCCTCGGCGGCGCGGTGTTCCCGTTGATCGGCGGCATCTACTACTGGTTCCCGAAGATGACCGGTCGCATGATGGACGACGGCCTCGGCAAGATCACGTTCTGGGTGCTGTTCGTCGGCTTCAACGTGACCTTCTTTCCCATGCACATCCTCGGGTTCGAGGGCATGCCGCGACGCGTATATACCTACCCCGCGGAACTGGGCTGGGGCCCGTTGAACCTTGTCGCAACCATCGGTGCGGGGATGCTCGCGCTCGGCGGCCTGCTGTTCCTCTACAACGTGGTGAAGTCGCACGCGGCCGGCGCCGTGGCGTCCGCCAACCCGTGGAATGGCGGCACGCTCGAATGGAGCGTCCCCTCGCCACCGCCGGTCTACAACTTCCTGTATCAGCCCGTGGTCGAGGGACGCGACGCGCTCTGGGAGCGCAGCGCCGACGTGCCGGTGGTCGTGGGTATCCGCAGTGACTGCCGCGAAGTGCTGATCACCGACGTGATGGATGCGGAGCCGTCGAACAAAGTCGAGTACCCGGAGCCGTCGATCTGGCCGTTCCTGTGCGCCGTCGTCACCAGCGCGTTCTTTATCGGATCGATCTTCACGCCGTGGGCCCTGCCGGTGGCGATCATCCCGTTGGCGATCACGTTAATCGGCTGGTTCTGGCCGAAATCGCCTCGCGCCGAGGCGCCAGGCGTGGCGGCGCCGGTGAAGGAAGCCGCATGAACGTCCCGGGTCAGATCGAACGGCGCCGAGTGCTCGACGTGTCGGCGCTGCCGGACTCGGCGTTCGGCTACAACGGGCTCGTATGGTGGGGCACGGTCGGGTTCATGGTGATCGAAGGGTCGATGTTCGTGATCGCGATCATCGTCTACTTCTACCTGCGACTCCGGGTGGAGAACTGGCCACCCGGCCTGCCCAATCCCGACATCGGATACGGAACGGCGAACCTGCTGGTGGTGCTCCTGAGCGTCATCCCTGCCGCGATGTCGAAGTCTGCAGCGGAAGCCTTCGACCTGCCGAAAGCGCGCCGCTGGCTGTTCGTCCTGACGCTGATGGGGGTGGGCGCGGTGACCCTGCGCGCCTATGAGTACACCGCGCTGAACTGCCGCTGGGACGACAACGCCTACGGTTCGATCGTGTGGCTGCTGATCAGTATGCACACGATCCATGTCGGGACCGACGTCACCGACAGCGCCGTGCTGCTCGTGATGGCGTACACGCAGCCGATGGCCCGCAAGCGGTTCGTCGATCTGAGCGAAAACTCTCTCTACTGGTACTTCATCGTCGCCTGGTGGATTCCGATCTATCTGATCATCTACTGGGCGCCGCGGTGGCTGTGATGAGTGCGGATTCAGTTCACGGCTACTGGGAAGGCCGGGGATTGATGCTCCTCTGGCTGTCGCTGCTCGCGCCGGCGGTCGCGTGGGCGTTCGACCAGGGCGCGAGCTATGCGCTGGTGAAGCCGGTGTGCTTCGCCAACGCGACATACGCGCTGACGCTCATCAGCGCAGTCGCTCTCGCCATCGTCATCGCGGGAGGTTTACTGGGCCGCGCGTGTCTTCGACGGGCCGGCGAAGGGCGCGTCGATGGCGGCACCCGAACCGATCGCAGCTACTTCCTGGCGCTCGTCGCGATCGGATTCAACGCGCTGGTGGGGCTGCTGATCGTTTTTGCCACCGTTCCACAGTTCGTGCTCAGCCCATGCGAGTAGGCGATCGCGTCGCGCGAACGAGGAGGGCGCTGGTCACCGCGGCGGCCGTCGTGTCTCCGGCGGTGTTATACGCGCATGGTCTCGAGGAGGAACTGAACGAACCGCGGGCGCTGTCGCCGTGGGACATCCTTGCGCTCGCCGTCCTCGTCGGGATGGCTACACTCTACGTGCGCGGCAGCGTCCACCTGCGGAACCGTGGCGCCGTGCACCCGCTTCGTGAACGCGTGGCGTTTGCCCTGGGATGGCTCGCGCTCGTTGTTTCAATCCTGCCGCCGCTCGACGCGCTGGCGCTGCAGTTGTTCTCCGCGCACATGGCGCAGCACGAGCTGATGATGCTGGTCGGCGCTCCGCTGCTGATCGCCGGGCGTCCACTCGCGCCCTGCCTGTGGGGACTCGGCGAACGATCGCGCCACCGTGCTGGTCGCGTGCTGCAGGGCGATGCCGTAAACGGCCTGTGGCGGCTGTTCACGCTGCCCGTGGTCGCCTGGGTGTTACACGGCGCCGTGATCTGGGTGTGGCACCTGCCGGGGCTCTATGAGTGGGCGATCCACAACGAATCGGTGCACGCCGCGCAGCACGCGATGTTCATCGGGACATCAGCGCTGTTCTGGTGGGGACTGATCTACGGCCGTTACGGCCGCGCCGGCTACGGCGCAGCGGTCTTCTATGTATTCACGACCGCGGTGCACACCGGCATTCTCGGCGCGCTGCTCACGTTTGCCGGCACACCTTTATATCCGTCGTACGTCGCGACGGCGGCGGCACGCGGGGGGGACCCGCTTGCGGACCAGCAGGTTGCCGGGTTGGTCATGTGGATACCCGCCGGGATCGTGCTGACGCTGATGGGGCTGGCGCTGTTCATGGCCTGGCTGGGCGAGTCGGAACGGCGTGCCTCACGACACACACAGCGCCGGACCGCGGAGTTCCGGTCGCGGCTTACGCTCGTGGCATTGATGGCGGTGGTGGGAACGCTGACCACTGGCTGCGGCGCCCGCGACAGCGACGAACGAATCGCGCGTGAACTGACCGGCGGCAATCCCGCCCGTGGCCGCGTTGCCATTCACAACCATGGCTGCGACGCGTGTCACACCATTCCAGGCATTCTCACCGCCACGGCCACCGTTGGTCCGCCGCTGACGCAGGTCGCCGTGCGCACGTATCTCGCGGGCCGGATCGAGAACACGCCGGAAAATCTGATGCAGTGGATCAAGCATCCGCGGAGCATCGACGACAAGACCGCGATGCCCGACACTGGCGTGAACGATCAGGACGGCCGCGACATCGCCGCGTACCTCTATACGCTGCGCTGATACGGATCGCGGCTCGCGATTGACGGCTGGCGGCTGGTGGCTCGCGATTGGCGGTTGGCGGTTGGCGGCTGGCGGCGTGGCGCGGACCTTGTCAGGTCCGCGCGGCGAGCCCGACCCTTCGACCAGCTCAGGGTCCTCCCGAGCCATGTCGAGGGATGACGCGGCTCGCCCCACGAGCCAGTTACGCCTCTTGCGTCGCCTTGTACTGTGCGATGCGCGCTGCGATCGTCCGCTGATCCATGTCGATGCGACCGTTGAAGTGGGCGCCGTCGGCAATGATCACGCGATTGGCGCTGAGGCTGCCATCGACGGTGGCCGTGGGCGTGAGTTCGATCCGTTCCGTCGCGGCAATGGCGCCGCGCACGCGGCCCCTCACCGTCACCCTGCCGCCGCGAATATTGGCGTCAACCTGCGCACGTTCCCCAATCGTCAACGCCGAGTCCCTGATGAGGAGCTGACCGTCGATCTTGCCGTCGAACGTGACGTCTTCGCTGCTGGTGATTTCCCCGGTGATGACGAACGTTGCGCCGATGGTGGTCATCGGGAACAAGGATAGACCAGCTTCCTGGGTTCTGGTTCTGGGTTCCTGGTTCCTGGTTCCGGGGTTCGGGGTTCCGGGTGCTGGGTTCGGCTGTTCGCGGGTTCAGTGCCGCGGACGGGCGTTGTGGCGCCGATGGCCGTTCGGCTCATGCCGCTGGTTGCGCTGGGCGTGGACGGTACGACCCGGGCCGGCGACGACGAGTCCGGTGATCGGCAGATCAGGCGACAGGATCGAGGGTCCCGGTAACACCGGACCCGGTGCCGTCGCAACGATCGGTGGCAGCGCCGGCAACACGGGCCCGGGCGTCGTCGCGACGATTGGCGGGAGCGCGGGGAACACTGGTCCCGGTGTGGTCGCGATGATGGGCGGCAGCGCGGGCAACACGGGCCCCCGTGTGGTCGCGTTGATCGGCGGGAGTGCCGGCAACACCGGACCAGGTGCCGTGGCGATGATGGGTGGATATGTCGGGTAACGAGCCGCACCGGTCTGCGCCGACACCGGTGCCGCGATCATCAACAAGGAAGCGGACAGGCCGAGCATGCGCCTGGTCATAAAGGCCTCTGCTCTGATGATCGTAGCACCCGCTCGCGAGCACCGCGGTACTTCGAGTGGCTGTCGATCGACGCGGGTTACAGCCGAGCCGTTATCTTCCTGTCGCCGCGCGGTGTAACGCCAGGTTGGCTTCGATATCGAATCGGCTCTGCGCTGCCTTCGGAGCGGGTGCCGAACTGCCGGACACCGGACGCCACGTTCCACATTCCGGCTCCGAATGGAAGCCGATGTCAGTGGAGCCGATTTGCACGATCAGTTGTCCTGCCCCCGACTCGAAGTCGTTGTCGACGATGCCGCTGATCGTTCCCCCGAAGTTGCGCAGTCGCTCCCAATAGCACCCAGACGAGGCCGTCGTCGAATACGTGCCCGGTTGAATCTGGGCGTTGACCATCCACCATCCACCGGGCACCGTGCCGGCCGCCGGTGCGGCCTTCGGTTCCTGTGACCAGGTACCGCATTCGATGCCGGTGGTGAAGCCCTGATCGGACGCGGCCACGTCGACGACGATCTGCGGAGCGGTGAAGTCGATGAAATCATTGGCGATGATTTCTCCGACCGTCCCGCCAAAGCCCGAGACGCGCTCCCAATAACAGCTCGTGGTTGCCGCTTGCGTGTAATACCGTCCCGGAGCGAGGTCCGAGCCGACGTGATAGGCGTCGTTCCCGAAGGACGTCCGTGGACCAGAGGATGTCAGCGTTGAAGTTGGCGCCGCTATCGACGCGTTCGGCGTTGACGTATTTGATGGCGCTGCACTCGGGCTACTTGGCGTTGAGCCCTCGCATCCAATGGTGAGAATCCCGACCAGGGCAGCGCATGCGAGACGTTTCATCTGGAGCACCGTGAGCGAACGCACGGCACACCGTCAGCGGCATCCATCGCGCTCGTGTTGGATGCCTGAACTATCGGTTTCGTAAAACCACCGCGATAGTAGCCGGCGGCAACTTCTACGTCGCAGCATTGCGCTGTTCGGAGCCCAGCACGGCCAAGTGTGCAGATGAATCCCGCCGTGGCCCGCTGGTGCGGGCCGGCGAGGGCGATTCGCGCGAAGGCTTAACGCGCTACTCGTGCAGCCGGAAGACGTCGCGGTCCTTGTCACTCTCGAGGCTGCATGGCGTGCCTGGGAAACCGCCGCTTGTCCCAGCGGGAAGGTTCGATCGGCATGACCGAGGCGTGTGACGAACGCCCCAATCTGCACGAATTGACTGCGCTCTTCAGGCTTTCTTCAGCCTAGCGGGCGTTTGGGCCCGTCGCAGTCGTAATTTGAACTGCAGAGCTTTAGATATATACCGAAAAGACTATTCGAGGAGTGACTTGCAATGCGAAGACTAGTGCTTTCGGTCGTGCTGTGCCTGGTAAGTGCTTCACCCGCATTCGCTCAAAATCGCGGCTGGATCAACCTGGACTTTATCTCGGCCACGTCTAATCAAGACGCCCAGACGTTCACCCTCCAGACGCCCGTTGATGGCGAAACGGCCTCCGCCTCTGCGAGTTACCCAAAAATGCCACGCGCGACGGGCGTGCTGGTCGGAGGCGGGTTCGGCGCGACATCGCTGATCGGATTCGGCATCAACTTCGATTTCGAGAACTACGAATACCCCGTCGGCATGGCCATCAACATTCCGCATCCGCTGTTTTTCAATCGATTTGCTTCCGACGTCGCTGTTACCAGCGAGAGCCTGCAGCGCAAAGATCGCGGGGTCGACTTCGAAGTAGTCCTGTCGCCAACGCCGAGTGGTCCCGTATCGGTGCGGGTATTCGGTGGCCCCACGTATTTCCACGTCTCACAGGAGATGGTGCAAGACATTGGGTTCAATCAGCAGATCGATCTGTTCGGCGGCAACAGCGTGCAAATCACATCGCACCGGGATCAAGAAATCTCCGGATCGAGCTGGGGATTCAACGTAGGCGGCGATGTCGGCTACTTCTTCACGGATCACGTCGGCGTCGGTGGCGAAGTTCGCTACAACCGCGGCACTGTCACCATCGACAACGAGCCACTGAGTGGAGAGTCCGCTGAGTTGACCATGGGACATGCCACGGTCGGCGGCGGCCTACGACTCCGCTTCTAGACGGCAGCAGGATCTCTTTGACGGTTCCGGTTGTGGCGAAGTATTGACTCACCAGGAGGACTTGGAAAATGAAGCGCTTTTTCGCGACCCTTCTTGTCGCCGTGTCGTCAGTGGCCGTCGTCGCGCAGTCGCCGCGGCCGACCGTCTACATCGCGGCAGCCGAAACGGTTGACGCATCCAATTCCGGCAACAAGGCGAAGAACGTGGATTTCGGTGCATCAATCGCCGCAGCCCTGATCAAAAAGAATGTTCCGGTCACGGTTGTGACCGATCCGACCAAGGCCCAGTGGACGATCAAGACGGTCTCTTCGCAGCGGGAGGACAGCACCGGCACAAAGGTCGCGAAGCTCGCATTTGCAGGCGCCTTCGCGGGAGGATTCACGAAGTTCGAAGGCAGCATGCAGGTCATTGACAACGCGACGTCAGGAATTCTGTACGCCTACAACGTGAAGAAGGGGAACTTCCAGTCAGCGGCCGAGGCGTTCGCGAAACACTTCAGCAACGATTTTCTCAAGAAGCAGCGGCCGTAGGCGCATCACAGACGGGGCGTCGTCGCAAACTGGCCGCCCCGTCACTCGCGCTCTGCACCGTCTAGCCGGCGACGCGGCGTGTAGAACCCTCAGGGTTCGGCAGATGCGAGCCGCCGGCCGCCGTTGACGCGCACCAGTAGAGAGCACCAGGAGCCGCGTTTGACCGATGCGGTGGAGTCTGCGAATCCTCGCACGAACCGGAGGGTAGAAGGCGCGATCGCTGCTCTCCGGGCCTGGATTCCGCGAATACCTCCAAACCGCATCATTTCTCTTTCGCCGAAGAAAACACGTCCAGTCATTTCGCCCAGAGCCCTCCGATCGCCGCGATGAACTCGAAAATCGTGGCCGTCGTCGTGGCCCCACGTCGATCCGCCAATTCCGCCACTCCCGCCCCGCCGATCAGAAGACACCAACGGTTAGTGGCGGCTGTAAAACTGACAGTTGTGGCGGGCGAAAATCTGACAGTCGGCAGCACGGTCTGGCTGCCGGCTGAGAGCGTGCTCCCGGCCGGTGATTCATGTCACTAGCGTCTCTGCGACGAGCGGAGGCGTGATGTTCGGACGGGAGACCCGCATGCTACTCAGGCACTACTTGGAGCAGGGCACGAGCAAGAGTGCGCTGGCGCGCCAGCTGGGCGTCAGCCGCGACACGATTCATCGCTGGATTCGCGAGGGAGAGATCGATCGCGATCTCGAGGCGGAGACGGTGCGGTACGGACCGCGGCGGCCGGTGCCGACGAAGCTCGATGCCTGCAACCGCATCATCGGTCGGCGGAGCTCTGCAGTATTGACGGCCGCCGAGCGAGGGTCATACGATCCGCCCGTTCTGGACTCCTAAACTCCGTCCCCGAGGTGTCCACCGCATGCGGAATCGCGTCTTCGTTGCGCTCGCGCTCGTCGTCTCACTACTCGCACCCTCCTCGCTCTATGCCAAAGGCAGCGGCGGGACCGTTCATGTCAAGGGCTACACGAAGAAAGACGGAATACACGTCAACGGCCACGACCGCAAGCCACCCAAATCCAAGGGCACGACGTCGAGCGGCACCTCCTCGAAGACATCGGCGAAGCACACCTCAAAGGCGCCGGCCGTGGTCACCGCGTCAGGTGTCGAGCGCGACGAACACGGTCGCATCAAGCGCAGCGAGTTCGCGAAGCATGCCTTCGAAGTGCAAAGCGGCTACCCGCACGGTCGTCCGGGTTACGTCGTCGATCACATCAGGCCGCTCGCCTGTGGCGGTGCCGACGACGCGTCAAACATGCAGTGGCAGACCGTCGTCGAGGCAAAGGCGAAGGACAAGTACGAGCGCGCCGGTTGCCGGTAAGGCAGCAGCGATGCGTG
>DATJEU010000068.1:0-89567 GCA_035496255.1 Vicinamibacterales bacterium | reverse complement strand
GACTTCAAGGACAACGTCCTCAAGGTCAACATCCCCCGCAACGATCTCAAGGTGACGGTCGACGGTATCGCGACGCCGACGCCGCTCGGGTTCGGCGGCTGGGTGGCGTTCACCAAAGGGACCGGCGGCCAGGACGTGATGATGGGCGACCTCGTGCTCACCGAGGCGGAGGTCAATCCCGTCATGTCAGCCGTCCTCGATAGCGGTCTCGAGGTCACCGCACTCCACAACCATTTCTTCTTCGACACGCCGCGCGTCTTTTACATGCACGTACACGGACATGGATCGACGGCGGATCTCGCCAAGAAGATCCAGCCGGCGATCGCGTTGATCGGCAAGGGACCCGCTCCCGCCGTCGGGCCGGCCGGCCGGGCGATCACGGGGCCCCTCGATACGCAGGCACTGGCACGCACGATCGGCACGATGGGCGAGCAGAATGGCGGCGTCTACAAGATCACGATTGGCCGCAGCGACCTCGCGATCAAGGAAATGGGCGCGACGATCAATTCGCGCATGGGCCTCAACACCTGGGCGGCCTTCTACGGCAGCAACACCGACGCGGTCGTCGCCGGCGACATCGCCATGCTGGCCAGCGAGGTGCAGCCGGTGCTGAAAGCGCTGCGCAGCAACGGCATCGACGTCGTCGCCATCCACCAGCACATGATCGGCACGAGCCCGGAGGTCTTCTTCCTCCACTACTGGGGAAAAGGTCCGGCCGCGAAGCTGGCGCAAGGGGTCAAGGCTGCTGTCGATCAGCTCGGCAAGGGACACGCCGCGCAACACTGATCGTCGCGACAGCGCCGCTTCAGAAAATCTTCAGTTGAGCGTCGCGCATCGCATCACGTACGATGCGCGACCCGATGAAATCCACTCTTCCACTCTTCACCGTCAGCGCCCTGCTGTTCGTGTTCGGCGTCGGCTTCGTCGTGGTTGCCGCGCGGACCACCAGAGAAACGCCGAAAACCGCTGCCTCAGCCGCGGCACCGGCTCAAGTTGCGAACGTGAAGCAGATCATGAGCGGCATCGTCTCGCCCACCTCGAATGCCATCTTCCAGGCGGTGCAAACGACCGTGACCAAAGATGGCGTCGAGGAGATCTATCCCAGGGACGATGAGGCGTGGGCGCTGTTAGGCGCGCAGGCGGCGGCGCTCGGCGAAGCGGGCAACCTGCTGGTGACCGAGGGACGTGCCGTTGATCGCGGCGACTGGATCAAGATGTCGCAGGCGATGGTCGATGCCGCACGGCAGACGCTGAAGGCGGTGGACGCGAAGAAGCCGGACGACGTGCTGGCCGCGGGCGAGGCGGTGAACATCAGTTGCGACAACTGCCACGAAAGGTATCGGCGGCAGTGACCTCCGGAGTGCTCGAAGGTATTCGCCGCAGCCGGGCCATAAAGGCCCGGCCTCCTGTTCTTGCCGCAGCGTTTCTCCTGTTGTTATTCGCTGCAACCGGCGAAGCGCATGGCGTCTCAGGTAAGGATGCGGTGTTTCTCCAGGGGCTGAGCGGGCGCGCGATCGTGCCGCTGATGTATCTGGGCGCCAAGCACATGGTGACCGGCTACGACCATCTGCTGTTCCTGGTCGGCGTGATCTTCTTCCTGTATCGCCTGAAGGACGTCGTCCAATACGTGAGCCTGTTCACGATCGGCCACAGCGCCACGCTGTTGCTTGGCGTGCTCGGCGGCGTCCGCGCCAATCCATACATCATCGACGCGGTCATCGGCTTCTCGGTCGTCTACAAGGCGTTCGAGAACATGGACGGCTTCAGGTCGTTCTTCGGAGTGCAACCGAACACCCGCGTGGCCGTGTTCGTCTTCGGCCTGTTTCACGGCTTCGGCCTGGCCACGAAACTTCAGGAGTTCGCGCTCTCCTCGAATGGCCTGGTCGCGAACATCGTCAGCTTCAACGTCGGCGTCGAAATCGGTCAGGGGCTGGCGCTGACCGCGATCCTCATCGGCCTGACGTACTGGCGCACGCGAACCGGATTTCTCGCGCACGCCTTCGCCACCAACGCCCTGGTGATGGGGTGCGGTTTCCTGCTGGTGGGCTATCAGCTCTCTGGCTATGTCCTGGCGGGATGATGACTGACCTCAACATCAATGCAGGCCGGGCTCGGCAACGCGGGCCGGCCACGACTGAGACGCGCCAACACATCGCCGTGGCTCTTGGACTGGCTCTGCTCGTCGCCGGGGTCCTCGTCGTGATCGCCGTGCTGCCGGCGGAGTTTGCGGTCGACCCGACCGGGATCGGCGCGAAGCTCGGACTGCTGGATCTGGGCACCGTCGGCAAACAGGTCGCGGAACTGAACGCATCCACCAGCGCCACAGGCGGACAAGCCGCGCTGATCGTGCCGCAGGAGAAGCCCTTCAATCACGAGACGGTGGACTTCACGCTGCCGCCGAAAGGCACGATCGAATACAAGTACCGGCTGGAGAAGGGTGAGTCGCTGCTCTACTCATGGAAGGCGACGACCGCGGTGAACTTCGAATTTCACGCCGAGCCCGATGGCGCACCGCGCGGCTACGCGCAATCGTACGAGAAATCCAGCGGCGCCGGCGCGTCAGGCACGCTGACCGCGCCGTTTCCCGGCATTCATGGTTGGTACTGGGAGAACACCGGTGACCAGCCGGTCACGGTGACGCTGACGAGCGCCGGCTTCTACAACCTCGCGCACGAATTTCACGCCGATGGATCGGTGAGGAACAAGAGCTTCCCGTAAACTCCCAACTCCCAAATGATCCTTGGCCAACTCCCAACGGCTCGGCCCAACCCAATCTGCTTGGGAGTTGGGCGAGCGTCAGAGGTTGGGCGTTGGGAATCGAGAGAGTTCAGGCCACGCACCGCGGCGTCTTTTCCCGGAACTTGTCGTGGCAGGTCGAGCACGCGGTGGTGATCTTGTCGGCCGCGTCGAGCACCTTGTCCATGTCCTTCGCCTTCGCCGCCGCGTAGCCCGCTTGTCCAGCGGCGCGCAGTTCGCTCAGCCCCTTGGTCCACGTCGCGTTGGTGATCGGGGCAGCCTTGCCGTTGGAGCAGGAGCGCGGCACTTCGAGCAGGCGCGCGGCTTCGGTCAACGCCAGACTGGCGTTCGCCACCGCCTCCCATCCCCCGTACGTGCTCTGCAGCAAGTCGGTCGCGGTCGACGGATCCTGGGGCTTGGTCACCTTCTCGGGGTCTTCACTCTGCGCGTAGAAGACGACGTTCGAGCTCGGGTACAAGATGCCGCGCATCACCTGAAGCACGGTGGCTTTCTGCACGGCCGGCGCAGCGGCTCGACGGGCCTGGGCCGGCGCCTGCGCGCGGGCGATCTGCACACACAACGCGATGACGAGCACGAAAGCGACGATGAACATCGAGCGGAGTGGCGTACGCATGCCGTCATTCAAACACACGGCCTGAAGAAAGTCGTCTGACAAAAACTTCAGAGAGTCTTCAGCGCTGATTGGCAGAGGCTGGCGGAACGACGCCGTTCATCCGTGCGTAGACGACCATCTGACCGTAATGGTCATAGCTGTGGTAGACGATGCCTGCCGCGACCTGCACCCGCGGCTGCATACCGAAGCAGGTCTTCAACGGATCGAGCGCGTTCCGTTCCGTCAGCGAGATCATCGCCCTGCGCGCGTACGCCATCGACGATTCCAGGTACGCCACGATTGCGTCCTTCCCTCGCACGGCGTCTGGTCCGTTGTCGTTCGTTCCCGGCGCGTACGGCGACGCTTCCTCCATCACGATCGCGGCGGTGAGGTAGATCACCGTGGCCAGGTGCGCGACCTGCTCTCCGAACGTACGGGCGCCGGCGAATTCACCTGCCGCGGGACGGAAGTCGTAGCGATCGGCCGGCATCGCTTCGGCCAGGCCAACCACGTCGTGCTCGAGCAGGGCGAGCAACTGCTCGTGGTACCGAGCGACGCGATCGATGGTGTGCGTCATCAGGTCGCAAGCATACCGACGATATTGACAGCCGTGAACCAAGTCCCTATAACGTAGGGGTCACGGTTGACGGTCGCAAGGCCGTCACGAAGAGGGAATCCGGTTCAAGGCCGGAGCTGACTCCGCAACTGTAAGCGGCGAGCCATCCGCGCAAAACGCCACTGATGGAGGATCCATCGGGAAGGCAGCGGACATGGTGCTAACCCGCAAGCCAGGAGACCTGCCGTGATTGTGCAATACGTCCTCGGGCGGGGATCCCCGGGCGGCGCGTCGATCAGGCGTGACGTTTCACGCACGTCCGGCGTTCCTCTCCTCCTCGCTCGATCCACGGAGGAGAATTCGATGCCCGACGTTCGATTCAAGCATTTTCTGATGACCGGCCTGTCGGCAGTGCTGGCTCTGGCCATGGCTCGTCCCGCCTTCGCGCAACCGCCCGCAACCATCACCGGCGTCGTACTCGATCTGTTGGGCGCACCAGTCAGCGGCGCCTCGATCACCTTGGCCGGAGCGAACCGGCCGCGCGCCACGAAAAGCGCCAGCGACGGGAGCTACAGCTTCGACAACGTGGCGGGCGGTCGCTACCAGGTTCTGGTGACGCAGCCGGGATTCCAGCCGTTCTCGTCCGAACCCGTGTACGTCGGCGCTGGCGCAAAGCAGACCATCGATGCGACGCTCCAGGTCAGCCCGCTGCAGCAATCGGTGGTCGTCACCGCCGCCGCCACCGAGATCTCTCAGGCGCAGACCGGCGCGCCGGTAACAGTGATCGATTCGGCGACGCTGGATGCGTTGAACACACCTGACGTGCTCGAGGTGCTGCGGCTCGTGCCGGGAGCACAGATCGTTCAGGCCGGTGGCCGCGGCGGCGCAACCTCGCTATTCATCCGCGGGGGTGAATCCGACTTCAACAAGGTATTGATCGACGGCGCCGTCGCCAATGACATCGGCGGCGGATTCGACTTCTCGCCGATCACGACCGTGGGCATCGATCGCGTCGAGGTGATGCGCCAGACCAACAGCGTGATGTACGGCAGCGACACGCTCGCCGGCGTCGTCAACATCACGACGAAGCGCGGTCAGACGCGCGTGCCGGAGCTCACGCTGGCGGCCGACGGCGGTAATCTCGGCACGTGGTCCGGCGACACAGGCCTTGGCGGAGTCATTCAGCGCTTCAACTACTACTCGGGATTCCGCAAGTTCGAAACCAATAACGACGTGCCGAACAACGTCTACCACAACGGCACCTACGCCGGCAGGTTCGGTGTGACGCTCGGCTCGAACAGCGACGTGAGCGGCACGGTCCGTCGTGTCGACAGCCATGCGGGAAGTCCCAACGGCATTACGCTCTATGGCCTTGCCGACGACTCGCGGTCGGAAGGCGACCAGACGTTCGTGAGCGTGAACTCGGATACGCAGTTCACGAATCGGCTGCAGGCCACCGTTCGCTACGGCTTCACCAATCAGAACTCGCTCTTCAACAATCCGACGCCGACCGGCGAACCGTTCGATTCCTTCGGTCTCACCACTTACCTCGGAAACACGGTGACGCTGACCGGTGCGAACGGCTACACGGTGACCGGCCGCGGCATCCTCGACTTCAACGGCGACTATCCGCAGCCGTTCGAGAGTCACACCCGGCGCAATGCGATTTCCGGGGAATCGACGTTCGCGGTCAACAACTCGCTGTCGGTGTCGGGCGGTGCGCGTTGGGAACGCGAAGAGGCGCTGCAGTGTTTCAACGCCGTCGGCTGCCTGGCAACGATGACCGACCAGGAGCGCACGGACAACACCGTGCACCGGACCAACGGTGGCGCGTTCGTCGAGGGACGCGGGACGATCATGAACCGCCACTACATCTCGGCGGGTCTTGGCGTCGAGCACAACGAAGTGTTCGGCGAAGCGGTGACGCCGCGGCTGTCAATCGCGTCGTACCTGCGCCAGCCCTCGTCCACCGGCATGGGCGACACGAAGATCGTCCTGAACGCCGGCACCGGCATCAAGGCGCCGGCCGTGTTCCAGGTGCAGTCGTCGCTCTACGAAGTGTTGAAGGCTTCGGGCGTGACACCGACCATCGATCCGATCGGCCCGGAACGCAGCACCAGCTTCGACATCGGCATCGAACAGGGGCTCGCGGACAACCGCGCCCGGATCCGCGCATCCTATTTTCACAACACGTTCCACGATCTGATCGAGTTCGTGGACAAGACGCAGCTGACGCTCGCCGGCGTTCCTCCAGCCGTCGTCGCCACGTTTACCGACTTCGGCGCCTACGTCAATTCGCAGTCGTACCGCGCCCAGGGCCTCGAGCTGTCGTTCGAGGAAGCCCCGCGGACGGACGTTCGCGTGATGGCGTCGTACACGTATCTGGACGCGGAAGTCACCAAGGCGTTCAGCGCCACCACGTCGTTCAACACCGACTCGAACTTCCCTGACGTGGCGATTGGCGCGTTCTCGCCGCTCGTCGGCGCGCGGCCGTTCAGGCGTCCGCCACACTCGGCCGCGTTCGCCGTGATGTATACGCCAAGCCGCTACGAGGTGGCGCTGTCGGCGTACTTCTCCGGCAAGCGCGACGACAGCACGTTCATCAGCGATGGCTTCTTCGGCAACTCGATGCTGCTGCCGAACAAGGATCTCGACAAGGCATACCAGAAGGTCGACCTGAGCGGTGGCGTCGACGTCCACCCGCGATTGAAGGTCTACGCGAGCATCGAGAACCTGCTCAATCAGGATTATGAAGCCTCGTTCGGCTTCCCGGCGCTGCCGATTACCGCGCGCGTCGGCGTCAAGATCACGGTCGGAGGCAAATAGGTTCAGGGTTCGCGGGTACATGGGTGCATCCGTTCTGGTTCTCGGGTTCGGGGTGCACGGGTGGGTGAGTTCTCGTTCTCGGGTCCGCCGCTGCATGGTTCGCTGGAGACCCGGCCGGCCCGTCCCGTACACTTGCGCACCACGAACCCGCGAACCAGAACGTGCGCACCATGCAGCAGCGAACCCTGAACCAGAACCCGCGCACCCGTGCACCAACGAACCCGGGAACCATTTCTCGGTATCTCGGCCGAACGCTGCCGGCGTTCGCGGTGCTCTCCGCGATCCATCTCCGGCACAGCCTCTCGTATCTTCTTGCCGGTCACCCACCTCCGGATCTCGGCTACGCGGCGCAATCGAGTGTCGCGTTGCAGTTGCTCCAGGTGGCGTGCCTGCTCTACCTGTTCGTCGTCTATGGCCTCACGCTGCGACACTGGCGGCGCGACGCGTGGACGCCGCGCGATCTGGCAATCGTCGTCATCGCGCTCACCGCGGCGGCGTGGACACTGCTGCCCGCGAATTCCGCCGACATCCTCGACTACCTCGGTTTCGGACGCCTGTTCGCCGTCTTCCATCTGAATCCCTACACGCACACCTACGGCGAGATCTCCGACTGGTTCGCGACGTACGTGACGTGGGACGACGCGATGCCGTATGGACCCTCGCTCCTCCCCTTCTTTTCTGTGGCGGGCACGCTGGCGGGCATCAACGTGTTCGTCGGCCTGTACGCGCTCAAGCTGGCGTGGGCTCTTCTGCACCTGGCCAACGCGTGGATGATCTACGGCGTCGCCGAGTCGATGGCCATCGACGCCGGATGGGCGGCGTTTGCCTTCGCGTGCAACCCGCTGATCCTGCTGGAACTGCCCGGGAACGGACACAACGATGCGGTCGTCATCGCCTGCACGCTCGGCGCGCTGCTCGCGCTGCGGCGACAGCGACCCACGACCGCGCTTGCGCTTGCCAGCCTCGGCGCGATGAGCAAGCTGCCGGCGATCGCCTGGACCGGCGGCATCGCGATGCTCCTCTATCGCCGGCGTGCCTGGAGCAGCCTGGCGTCGGGCGTGGCGATCGGCGCGCTCCTGCTCCTGATCGTGATGTTCTGGCCCGGCGCACTGGCATCGCTGACAGTGGGCAGTTCGCAGTGGCACTACACCGAGGACTCGCTGCACATGGTCGCGATCCTGACCGCGACCGCCATATCGCGGGCGCAAGGCTGGAGCTGGGACTACATGGAAGCGTTCCAGATCGATCGCATTGTCGCGACCGCCGTCTTCATTCCGTGCGCCTGCTGGATGCTGTCGCGCATTCGCGAGGAAGCAGACGTGATCCGCGAGTGCGGGTATCTGCTGCTGGCGTTGCTGTTGCTCTACGCGTCGGCCGTGGAGCCCTGGTATCTCACGTGGCTGCTGCCGGTGCTGGCCCTGACCCGGGCCGCGGCGCAACGACGTGTGATCCTGACGGCCGGCCCGAGCCTGCTCGCCCTCTACGCCTTTCCGTATTCATTCGTTGAAGTGTCACCCCATCGATTGGCGTGGACGGCCGCACGCCTGATCGTCGCGTTCGGCGTTCCCATTGCTGCCTGGATTGTGGCGTGACGCAACCGGGTTCGTGGGTGCTCAGGTGCGCGGGGTACCTGGGTTCTGGTTCGCACGCGCTCCAGTTCGCTGGTTCGTCGTGGCAGGTAGTGACGAGCGAACCGGCGTTGGTCGTCATGATGAACGGACAACCGCCCACCCCATCGCCTCTCTGAAGACTTCCTGACGCGCCGTTCAGAGTTTTCGTCAGGAACTCTTCAGGTGCGTCAATGCACACCGGCCGGTAGGATGCCCCCTCCTTCTTCGAGAGGTGTTACCCCGGTATGCGCACCCTTCTCGCGGCCCTTTGTGCCGCTCTCTGTCTGTTCACCGCCGCATCCGCTGCGGCACAACCCTCATCACTGACCGGCCACATCGTCGATGGCCAGGGCGCGTCGGTCGCCGGCGCGGACGTCATCCTTACTGGCCCCGCGACGCAGTCAACACGGTCGCGCGCCGACGGCTCATTCACCTTCGTGAATGTGGCCCGCGGCAGCTACACGCTGACGGTGCACGCCAGCGGCTTCGCGGCGGCATCGCAGACCGTCATGGTCGGCGCGACGACTTCACCGGTGACGGTATCGCTGCGGGTCGCCGGACTGCAGGAAGACGTGACCGTTGAGGCGTCGCTGGGCACGGCGGCCACGGGCAAGACGCCGCTGCCGCTGCGCGAGCAGCCGATCACGGTCAACATGGTGCCGCGCGCCGTCATCGACGAGCAGGGCGCCAACGATCTGGTCACGGCGTTGAGAAACGTGCCCGCGGTCAATCCATTCACCACGTATGGCGTGTACGAGTACTACGCGTTCCGCGGCTTCCTCGACTCGGTCCAGCTCGTGGACGGCGTGCGTGCCGAGGGCAACCGCACCAACACGCAGCTCACTGCCATCGATCGCGTCGAAGTGCTCAAGGGACCGTCGTCCGCGCTTTACGGCAACAGCGCGTTGGGCGGTACCGTCAATCTGATTCGCAAGAAGCCGTCGGCGGCGCCCGCCTATGAATTCATGGCGGCCGCCGGTCAATGGAAAGACGCGCGCGGCGCCTTCGGCGCCACCGGCCGGCTGGCTGGCGGCACGCTCTATCGCCTCGACCTCGGCGCGGAAAGCCGCGACGGCTATCGCCATGACGATGTCCGCCGGTTCTCGGCGACGCCGTCAATCGCGAACACCTGGGGCCGGAATCAGTTCAACGTCTATTACACGTTCAATCGCGACCGCTTCGGCGGCGATGCCGGTCTCCCGCTCGTCGACACCAGCCTCGGTGTGCCGGTGGAGGCGAACATTCCTGATGTGCCGCGCGATCGCAACTTCCGTACGCCGCAGGACTTCGCCCTGTCGTACGACCATAACTTCCAGGCAGTCTATGCGCGCCAGTTGACCAACGCGATCGGCTTCCGCGACACGCTGTCGTACCGCTACTTCGACGACGAATATTTCCTCACTGAAGAGAACGACTTCATCGCGCCCGACACCGTCGACCGCTACTACCTGTACTTCAAGCACCACCGGCGGCCGCTGATGAACCTGGCGGAGGTCACGGCCGGCATCCCTGGGACAATCGAGCAGAACCTGCTTTTCGGGTGGGAAAGCCAGCGCTACCACAATTACACGACCCTGCCGGAGGAAGACTTCTTCCAGGCGGCGTCGATCAATGCGTTCAACCCCGTGGACACGCAGGGGCCGTCCGACCTGACGCCGGTGCGGCAGAACGTGTTCACGAACACGACCAACGCGTTCTACGCGCAGGACCACCTCACGCTGTCGCCGCAGATCAAAGCACTCGTCGGTGGCCGTTTCGATCTGTACCGGCGCAACAGCCACTCCGACGACCTGGTGAATGGCAATGCGGTGGCGGGTCCGGTCACCCGTCGCGAGACCAACGCATTCACCGGCCGCGCGGGACTCGTCTATCAGCCATCGGTGAAGACCGAAATCTACGGATCGTTAGCCAATGCGTTCAAGCCGTCGACGAACGCACAGCCTGACGGCACGACGCTCGATCCCGAGACTGGATACCAGATTGAAGTCGGCAACCGGTGGCACCTGCTGCAGGATCGGGTGCAACTGACCGGCGACGTGTACCGCATTGTGCGGCAGAACGTCGCGTTCCGGCGGCCGGGCAACGTCTTCGTGCTTGCAGGCGAAGTCGAGTCGCGCGGCGTCGAGTTCGACGTCGAGACGTCGCCAACGCTCAACTGGCGGATCAACGCCGGCTACGGGTTCACCGACGCGCGCTTCAACGACTTCGAGCAGACGGTCGGTGAAAATCTCCGTGACAACACGCCGACGTTCGCGCCGCGCCACACGTTGAACATCTGGACCGGCTATAACTGGGCCAACGGCGTCGGTGTCAACGCCGGCGTCCGCTATTTCGGCAAGGTCTTCGCCGACAACGAGAACCTGTTCGAAGTGGACGGCTATGGCACGTTGAGCCTGGCCGCGCGCTACACCCGCGGCGCGCTGGAGTACGCCGTGAATATCAACAACGTGACCAGCACCAAGTACTTCACGCCGCACCAGGACTACCTGCAGGTATATCCAGGTGAGCCGATCAACGTGCTCGCGACGGTGCGCGTTCGCCTGAAGTAGATCGCGGCCGAGCATGGGGGGCCGTGGCCTGCCAAAGTCCGCGCCACGACCGTCGGACTGCGCCACGACACAGGCGCCTCAAGATCGTTGCGGGGCGCAATGGACGTCGTCGCTGGGACAGCCTTCGACTTCCACCTGGATCGTGGTGTGCGTGATCCGGAAGCGGTGCTCGATGTCGTGCTCGACCGCGCGCGCCACCTGCTGGCCGTCGCGCGCGCTCTGCTCGGCGACCACGATGTGGCAGCTGCAGGCAACCACGCCTGGACCGATCATCCAGACATGCAGGTCGTGAACGTCGAGCACACCGCCGACGCGGCGAATCGCCGTGATCACGTCGGGCATCGGCAGGCCCGCCGGCGTGCCTTCGAGCAGGACGGTCAGGCTCTCGCGGAACACGCCATAGCTGCTGTAGAGAATGAACGCGCCGATCAGCAGTGAGACGATCGGATCGGCGATCGGCTGATGCGTCAGCGCCACCAGACCACCGGCAATGACAACGGCGCCGGCCGAGATCGCGTCGCCGAGCATGTGAAGGTAGGCACCACGGACGTTGATGTCGTGGCTCGCCCCGTGATGGAGCTTCCACGAGATCGCGCCGTTGACGGCGATCGCGACGATCGCGACCACGATCATCAGGGCACCGTTGGCCGGCTCCGGCGCGCGCAGGCGTGCGATCGCCTCCCAGCCGATGGCGACCGCGATCACGACCAGCGTCAGTGCGTTGATGAGCGCGGCCAGCACCCCGACGCGGTGATAGCCGTAGGTCATGCCGTGATGGGAAGGCCGCGACGCGACCCGGATGGCGTACCAGCTCAGGCCGAGCGCCGCTGCATCCGTGAGGTTGTGCCCCGCGTCAGAGAGCAGTGCCAGGCTGTGCCCCCACCAGCCGGCGAGCGCTTCGACCACGGCGAAGGCAAGCGTTGCCGTCAGCGCCAGACCCAGTGTCCTGGCGCCAACGCCATGGTCGTGCTCGTGATGGTGGGAGTGGCCGGCCGTCATCGAAGCTCTGCGATCATTGTAGACGGCCGCCGGCAGGCGCCTCTGCCATCGCGATGCGCGGCGTCGGCGATCTACCGCGCTTCACGCAGGGACGGGACCGAAGGCCCGCCCCTGCACCGAACCGGAGCGCTCAGACCCGCCCGAGCCGCGATCTCTAAAACGTGTACTTGATTCCGAGCTGTATGAGCCGCGGCGGGGCGGCGGCGACGATCTGGCCGAACGTCGGGCTGGTGATGTTGCCGTCCACGGCACCGGCGCCGAAGAACTGATTGTGATTGAAGACGTTGAACGCCTCGAGCCGCAGTTGCAGACGCTGATTCGACGACACCATGACGTCCTTGAGCAGCGCCATATCGAAATTCTCGATTCCGGGTCCGTAGAAGAACCGGCGGGGCGCCGAGCCAATCGAGCCGAGCGCCGGCAGGCTGAAGCACGCAGTATTGAAGGCCGGCCCCGTGGCTGGGTCGTGATTGATCTGCAGATCGCAACCCGGCGTGTAATCCGGCGTGTCCACCAGGTTGTTGTTCACGCCGTTGCCGAACGTTCCCAGGAGCGATGTATCGGCACTGTTGTACAGGGTGACCGGGAAACCGGAGCTGAATCGTGAAGTGCCGGAGATCGCCCATCCTTCAGTGAACCCGTTGGTGCGATGGAATAGCCGCTCCATCGGCAGCAGATAGCTGTAGCTGACGACGAAGTTGTGGCGCATGTCGAACGCCGACGGCGCTTCCGACAGATGAATGTCGAACGGGTTCACCTGCTCACCAAGGTTCGACGCCACGTCCACTGACTTGCTCAGCGTATAGCCCGCCTGGACGTTGACCGGACCGTGCGTGTAGCGCAGGTTTACTTCCGCGGCGTTGTAGCGTGAGTAGCCGGTCGTCTCCTGCCGCGTCATCGTTCCGTAATCCGGACCAAGGACGTCCCGCGTGCCGTTGACGACCGTGCCGTCCTTCCGGATGAACACGCCGTTCTCGGCAAACGGACCACAGGTCGGGCTGCCGGGTGCGACCTGGTCCGGCTCGCTGACGCTGAGGCAGAGCGCCGGGTTGCCGGGATTCGCCTGCCGGATCACGAGCATGTTGTGACCGCGGCTGCCAACGTAGCTGGCGGTCACCACCATGTTCGGCGCCAGCTCGCGTTCGACCGACGCCATGTACTGCTCGGAGAACGGCGTCTTGTTGTCGCTGGCGAAGAACGGGTCGGCATTCACTGGCAGGAACTTCGAGAAATCGAGATCGGGATACGGATGGCTTGCCGACGCGTCGAGCGGCGGCGCCGGGAACGGGAACCGCTGGACGTTATTGGTCCCGTCCGCCGCCGTGATGAACGGCTGATCGAACAGCGGCGGCGCCGGGCTCAAGTAGTTGTAGCCGTACGGCGGAACGCCATACATGATGCCCGACGAGAGGCCCATGAACGCCGTATAGAACATTCCGTAACTGGCGCGGAAACTGAGCTTCTCGCTCGGCGCGTATGCGACGCCGACCCGCGGCGCCACGTTGCCCCAGCGCGTCGGCGACAAACCGCGGCTGATGCCGGCGTCACCGGGGAAGACGAGGCCGAGCGGTGCGTTGGGATAGACAACCGACTGCTGTCCGGGCACGACGGTCTGGATCTGGTTGTTGCGTTCGTACCACGGTTGGACGATGTCCCAGCGGCCGCCGTAGTTGAGGGTCACCCTGGGCGTGACGCGCCAGCTGTCCTGCGCGAAGAGCGCCCCGTACTTGTTCCTCAGGTTGAAAATGCCGCCGGCGGACTGAATGTAGTTGCTCGGCACGCCGATCAGGAAGTCGGCGAAGTCGCTTCCGGTTTCGGTGCCAGCAAACGTGAACGTGCCGTTGAAGGTGGCATTCGGTATCAGTTGCACCTGCGAGTACTTGAACTGGCCGCCGACCTTCAGGGTGTGCGTTCCCATCACCCGCGACAGGCCGTCGCTGATGTTCAGCGTCTGGTTGGTCTGGTCGACACCGGTAATCGTCACGCCCATCGTGTAGGTGTCGAACACGAGGTTCTCGACCCCTTCGAGCTCCGGCGCCTGGACGACAATGCCCGGCGTGTCGGGACCGGTGACGAACCCTTGCGATGCGACGCTCACCCCGCGGCCACCGTTAGGGAAACCGACGTTGTTCGCGTCGCGCATGAACGTCGTGTGGAACTCGTTCACCGTCTTCGGACCGAGCGTGGTGTTGGCGCCACCGGCATACATCTGCGCGCGGCCGATCGTCAGCGCGTCGAACCCGGGGACGCTCGCGCCGCCCTGCTGACCGGGGTACGGGTCGTCGAGCCGGTAGTCGTCGAGGAAGTAATAGCCGGAGAGCAGGCCAAGGCGCGTGTTCGCATCGACGCGGAACGAGCCCTTGTCGTCGCGCACCGTCTTGGCGAATGCGCCGGTCGAGAACTGGCCGTCGCCCGAGTTCGGCGCCGGAATGTACTGCAGCAGGTTCTGCGCCGGAGCCGACCAGGCCTGCGCCGGAATGATCGCGTTCGGAAACACGCACTGGCTCGAGTTGACGCAGCCGGGCACGTAGTAGCGCTCGCCCGGCGACACCTGATAGCCCAGTCGGCCCGACAGGATATTGGCCCAGTTCTGACCGTTGACCGTTCCCGAGAGCTGATCCGCCGTCGCCGAAAAGTTTCCCGCGCGCTGCAGCGCCGACGGCACCGAGATCAGGCCGGTCTCGATCCCCTGCGTGGTCCGCGTCGCTTCGTAGTCCCCGAAGAAGAACAGCTTGCCGCGACGCAGCGGCCCGCCGATCGTGAAGCCAGGCTGGTTCTGGTTGAACTTCGCCTTCTCGGGCGAGAAGTAATTCTTCGAGTCCAGTCCCGTGTTGCGGAAGAACTCGTACGCGTCGCCGTGAAACTGATCGCTGCCCGACTTCGTGACCACGTTCACGATGCCGCCGTTGTAGTTGCCGTGCTCCGGATCGAAGTTGTTCGTGAGCAGCCGGAACTCCTCGATCGAGTCGAGGTTCGGCACGACGGCCGTTCCGCCGTTCATCTGTTCCTGCACGTCGCCGCCGTTGACGAGAAAGCCGTTGGCCGTTTCCCGCTGGCCGCTCACCGAGACGTTTCCGGCGTTGAGCTGCCCCGACGGCGCGACCGTGCCGGTGACGCCAGCCATGATCACGGAGTTGGGCAGGATGCTCGTCTGCGGACTGACGCCGGGCTGAATCGCGAGCAGGTCCGTATAGCTCCGTCCATTCAGCGACAGCGTCGTCATCGTATCTGCCTTGACGACTTCACCAAGCTGCGTCGACACCGTGTCGACGTGGACGGCATTGGCCGTGACCGTGACCGTCTCAGACTGCGCACCCACTTCGAGCGTCGCGTTGATCTGCAGCGCCGCGTCGGCATCGACGGCGATATTCGGCCGCTTCAGCGGCTTGAAGCCTTCGATCTGGATGGTGACGTCGTACTTGCCGACCGGCAGCTTCGGAAATGAATAGAACCCCTGTTCGTCGGTCGTGACGGCCGTCTCGGTACCCAGGACGGTATTCATGGCCGTCACCGTGGCGCCCGGAACAACGGCTCCGGATGAATCCTTGACGGTGCCGGAAATGCTGCCGCCGACCTGTGCGAATGAGAGCGCGGGGATTGTCAAGACGAACGCGGCGGCGAGCAGGACGAGCGGCCCCAATCCGACGCGAGAGGAGCGATGAAGTCGTGTCATTGGCCTCTGCAAGATGACGTGGAAGAGTCTTCCCGCATCGTATTCACGCCGCACGGCGAACAAGCCTGAAGAATGCCTGAAGTTTTCGTCAGGACGCATTTCTGATATGTCATGCCGCTCGTCACTTCAGGCAGGCCCAAGGGCCCCGTAGACGCCTGAACCTTTTACGGCGAGCTGTTCAGAGTTTCGGAAGCGCGATTGCACGTCATGCCTTCAGCGCACATGGTGAGGCCCGGTTTCAGGCTGGTTCTTCTACAGCGGAGGTGACCATGACACGCAGATGGGCATGCTGGGGGATGGCAACGGCAATCACGGTTGCGGCGCTTCCAGCGCACGCGCAGACGAGGAAGTCGCCGACGAGCACCGATCAGGTCGATCTGATCGGGTGCGTGCAGCTCGAAAAGGACTATCGGGCTGACCTCGATGCGAAGCGCGGCGGCCCGCTGGCGAGCGGTGCAGGTCAGGGCAACGAATACGTCCTGGTGAAGGCGAAGCCGACCTCAAAAACGAGTGAGGCATTGACGAAGCCGGAAGCCGTGGCGACTGCCGGTGAGCAGGGCGATTACCTGCTCACGGGCAACGAGGAGAGCGAGTTGGCGCGCGCGCTCAACCGGCAGATCGAAGTGGTCGGCCACGTCGAGCCGTTCCGCGCCAATCGCGATGCGAAGGAAGATCGGGATCGGCTGCCACGGCTGACCATCTCCTCGTGGCATCCGGTGCAGGATTTCTGTCCGGCGAATCAGAAATAGCACCCTGAGAGCCGAGACCGCTTTCGCGGATCCCGCCCTGCTCCCCCAGGGCAGCCGCTGCCCCTGGGACCGCGGGCACGGACGGCCATACGCTCGCTCACTCCAATTGCGGTGAGCGTCCCTGCGTCGCGGTGTCGGCGCCCGTCGCCGCGGGCAGCTGCACGGTGAAGAAGTGATACAGAAGGAGGCTGTCGAGAACGACGACCGCCGCCAGCAGGAGAAACGCGGCGTTGCTGTCCACCAGCTTCAGGTCCTTCAGCAGGTTTGACAATCCGAAGGCGACGATCCACGCATCGAAGCTCATACACGCGCGGCGGAACGTCTCGGGCCGGATCCGGTGAATGAGGTGCGCGCCGATCGGCACGCCGATCGCGATGCTCGGCACGATCAAGGGAATCAACGTCGCGCTCTCATGTGAGAACAAGCCGACCGAAAAGTACGCGATCGCCGTAAACGTCGATTCGGCAAGCCGAATGAATCCGAGGGCCGCGCGGAACTCGCGCTTGGCCAGACCCTGGTTGCTGAGCGCGACGGCAAGCGGCGGACCGGAAATCGTCGTCATCGAATACAGCACGCCGACGGCACCGCCGAACAGCAAGCCCGCGGGCTTCTCCGATCGGATCGGCCGCCGGTAGCCGGCCGCCTGGAAGAGGATGAGCGGCAGCAGCGCGCAGAACGTCACGAACTTCAGCCAGCCCGGGTTGACCTGCGACACCAGCATCGTGCCGAGCGCCACGCCCGGCGCCAGGCCCATCACCACCGGGAGCACACGCCGCCACACGGCCGGAAGCCCGGCGCGATTCACCCAGAGCACGTAGGCGTTCAGCGCAACTTCGATCGGAACGAGCGCCGGGTTGAGTACGCGGTTGGTCAGGAACAGCAGCGCCAGCGGGACGGTAATGGAGGAGAACCCGTAACCAAGCGCGCCGTTCACGACCGCGGCGCCGAGCGTGATGGCGATCAGCCAGAAGGCATGAGAGTCGAGCACGAAGCCTCCTATCTTGGCACGAGTCCCGCAGCAGATCCTGGCTGCCACAGAAGCTCGGAGAACAAGGGATGAGATTGCAGGATATGGCCGCGGCGCTCATCGGACTGACGATGGCGATGCTGCTCAACCCGGCGATCGCGAGCGGTCAACGGGCTGCGCAGCACAGCGCCGACAACACGCACCGACGAAGCGTCGCCACGCTTGTCGGTTGCGTCGAACGCGAGGCGGACTACCGGAAACGTGTCAACGACGGCAAAGGCGGAGCACTCGGCACCGGCGCCGGCGTGGACAACGAGTACGTGCTGACGGACGTACGCACACCTGAAGGCCTGGCGGCGAACGCCGAGGTGGGCACGTCTGGTGTCGCCGCCGTCTACGGCGTGACCGGCCGCCTCGAAAAAGAATTGAAGCCCTCCGTCGGCCGGATGGTGCAGGTTCTTGGGTTCATCGAAAATCCGACTGCGGCCGGAAGCGAAGTGTCGGATCTGCCCCGCATCAATGTGAACGCCTGGCACCCGATCAACGACGCCTGCCCTGGCAGGTAGCGCCGAGGGCCCGCGCGTCAAAAGGCCACCTGCGTTCTGAACAGGATCACGTTCTCGATCGCTCGAGATCCTGCAGCGCCCTTGTCGAATGTCGTCCGCTCGTAGGTGACGTACCACTTGATGAACTGATTCGGGAACCAGTTGACGGCGCCGGTCCACTGGTCTGCCCGCCGGCTGGCGCCAGCGACGGCGAGTCCGTTGCCGAATACGTCGCCGTCAATTTCGAGATGGCTGTAGCGCGTCAGCACCTGCAGCGCGCCCCACGCGCCTGATGCCGGGTCGAACGGCCGCTTCGGGCGCGCTGCCCCGACCCCGTTCGATTCGCCGGTCAGGAAGTACGAGACGTTGACGTCGACGGCGTGATTGTCGACTTCCGTGACCGCACCGGCGCGAGCGACGTCCTGCGTGCTCAACGCATACTCACCGAACATGCCGAACGACTTGTAGTTGTAGAAGACCGCGGGGCTCACGCGCCTGCGGCGACCATTCGCGGTCACCCCGGTCGCGTAGGCGAAATACGTCTGTCCCACCGAGGTCTTGAACGACGGCAGCGCACCGGTTTGATCGCCGTAGGAGGCACCGATATGCACGCCCAGACCAGCGAGCGCACCTGGATTCTGCGCCCGGCGCCACGGCTGGATGACGATTCGTCCGGCCGCATCCTTGTCGCTGTTGGTATCGACTTCGGTCGTCGCCGAGGTTGCGTCAGGGACACCGTTGAAGAGCCCCGCGGCATACGTCAGCCGGCCGCCGGCGACATCGCCGCGAGCCTGCACGCCGATGTCGCGGTTCGGTACCAGACTCGATGTCAGCGCGCGCTCCGGAAACCACAGGTTGGGATCACCAACCAGCAATTCGTAGCCCACCGGGGTCTTGTCCTTGCCGACGCGCACGCGGAAGCGCGGCGAGAAACGCGTATCCAGATACGCGTCCTGCAACACGGTCGTGCCGCTGCCCAGATCCGGCATGACCTTGAACTCGAAATACTTGGTGAGCCGGCCGGAAAGAGCTGGCCGGATCTTCCGAATGGTGAAGGTGTTGGTGATCGGCAGCGGAGTGTCGACCGAGAATCGACCGTCGGCCTGGCCGGTAAAGCCGAACTCCAGGCGCGTCGACCCATCAGGCGTCTGGATGAAGAAGCCGTTGTCGAAGCCCGCCGTCGGTTGCGCCGGCGTTTGCGCCAGCGACGGCGCGGCGACCGCCAGGGCGGCGAAGACAGCGAACAGGCGAAATGTCATGGCGTTCGGTGGACCCGCGTCACTTGATCGTGAACTGCACCGGGATTGATTCCGGCAGGTAGCAGAGATGGTCGTCGCACGCCTGGTACGCGAGCGTCGCAAGCACCGACGAGGCATCGCCTTTCACGGTCACCGGCGTGACGATTTCAAACGGCTTCTCGTACACCGGGACGTGTTCCTTCAACGGCGCGAAGTAGTAATCCTCGGACGCCGGAAATTTTGCCGCGCCGGGAGTGACCCCAGGCGAGCGTTCGACGTCGAGCGTTACCGGCCGGTAACCGTGTGCGCCGGGCGCGTAGACGTGCATCCCTTCGTACGGCGCCACTTTCAGCACCAGGTCATACGCCGACGCCGACCGCTTTCGCACCGACGCAACGACGCTGACGCGGCGCTGGCTCGGCCGCGTGCCGCCGCTCAACGCCCCTCCACCGGACGCGAGCAGATGGCCTGGCAGCGTGTGTTCCGAGAGCAGGCGCTCGACCAGTTCGATCGTTTCGCCCGTGGTCCGTGTGTAGAGCTCGCCGGTCGCCTTGCTCGAGAACCCGGCGTGCGTCGCCTTCACGCGACCGTCGCGGCCGATGTAGATGCTCGTCGGAAACGCGACGAGGTCCTCGAACTGCGGCAGCTTCGCCGGCAAAGCCTCTGGCTCCCCCGCGACGAGCACGGGAAAGGTGATGCCGTACTGTTTCACGAATGCGCGCAGCCGCTGCGGGTTCTGTAACTGCCTTGCCTCTTCGAACGCGAGCATCACGACCTCGAGCCCGCGATCGTGGTAGCGACGATAGAGCTCGGTCAGGAATGGTGCTTCATCATGGCAGTTTGGGCACCAGCTCCCGGTGATGCTCAGGATCACGACCTTGCCGGCGAATCGCCGATCGCTGAGGGAGACGAGATGCCCGTCGAGATCGGGAAACGCGATCGCGAGCGGCGCGGCCGCGTCCTTGACGCGTGTCAACGCCGCTGGATCTCTCGCGTCGACCGCAGCCGCACGCTGGTCGCTGGCGCGAATGGCCGTGCGGTGCACCTGCCCGTCCTCAATCAGGGCGAGCGTGCCGTCAGGATTCGGTGTGACCTCGAGCCGCAACGGACGCGCGCCGGAGAAGTGTCCGAGCACCAGACGGCCGTCGCGGAACGACCCGACCAGGGTGCCGGTGTCGCCATCAACGCGTTGAATGGCTGCGGAGACGTCCCCCCCGGATTGGCGGACGATGAACGTCCAGGCGTGTTCGTATTTTTCTTCGGGGGTCGGGATCTTCCACTCGCCGGCGATCGACGGTGGATGCGGATCCTTCGGCCTCGCGATCGCGCGGGTCGCCGTGAAGGGATAGGCCGGCCCTCGGGTTCCGCGGTTGTACTCCCCTTCGAGCATGTCGCCGTTGAGCCGGGCGATGATCTTCGAGCCGTACTGGTCGAAATTGATCGTGAGCTGCCCGTCCTCGAAGTGGCCGCCGGTGGACGGCATCCGTTCCTCGCCGTTCACGAACGTCCCCGTCGGCGCGTCGGTCGTCCCACCGATCACGAAGCGGAACGGCACCTCCGCCTTCGCGAGGTCGACGATCGTGGCGTCCCAGTCGCCGGCCAGCGACACCCGTCTCGAGCAGAACGCGACGGCGGCCAGCGCGACGAGGACGAGGATTGATTTGTATTTCACTGAAGCTCTTCTCCTGAGCGACTTGCGTGGCGGGAGAGAGCGGTGTGCGGTGGGCTCTTCTACCGGCCGTGGACGGACTGCAGGCTCGCACACCAACACGCGGCGCACGGGCGACAGGCACGACAACAGCAACAGGTGAAGACCATCACGACTGAATCGCTCGCCATTGTAGGCGGGACTCAACGGGAGCTGTCAAGCTTCGCCTGGACAGAAAGCCGAGAGTCCCGATCGAATCAGGAACAGGTAGCGACGCAGGTCTCTCGTGAAGCGAAGGAGTCGCGGTCGCCGGTCGAACAGGCACCCCCGAAACCGCGGAATCCGAATCTCTCTGGTCAGGCAGGGCGTCCTACTCTTCGGCCCGGCGAAAAGGCGCCGGATTTGGCGATCTGCCCGGGCGAAGGGTAGAATCGAGATTCCGTGATGCTCCGAACCTGTTGTCCGTGCGCGTGTTGTTGTATCAGGACCCCTGAGGTCCCCGCGGTAACGGTCCAGTTGTTCGGGTAATCACCCTGTAAAACCAGCGAACGCTGAAAAGATCGAAGCCCGGGACCTCAAGGTCCCGGGCTTTTTTCTTTTTTGGCGGTCCGACGGAGCTTATGAGCACAGTCGCCCTCTCACCGGACAGATCGACCGAGCCTGCACTGCGGCTCGACCACCTGCGCGCCCTCGAGGCCGAGAGCATCCACATCATGCGCGAGGTGGTCGCCGAGTTCGAGCGGCCGGTCATGCTCTACTCGATTGGCAAGGACTCATCGGTACTCCTGCGGCTGGCGCAGAAGGCGTTCTACCCGGGCCCGATTCCCTTCCCGCTCCTCCACATCGACACCACCTACAAGTTCCGCGAAATGATCGAGTTCCGCGACCGCATGGCCGAGGAAGTCGGCTTCCGGCTGATCGTGCACACCAACGAGGAAGCGATCGGCGACGGGACGCAGCCGTTCAAGGTCGGCACGCAACGCTGCTGCGGTCTGCTGAAAACGAAGGCGCTGCTCGACGGCCTGGCCGCGGGCAACTTCGACGCCGCAATCGGCGGCGCGCGCCGCGACGAAGAACGGTCGCGCGCGAAAGAGCGCATCTTCTCGGTCCGCGACCCGAACGGCCAGTGGGACCCGAAACGCCAGCGCCCGGAACTCTGGAATCTGCTGAACGGCAAGCTGCGCCCCGGCGAGAGCATCCGCGTGTTTCCGCTCTCGAACTGGACCGAGATCGACATCTGGCAGTACATCCACCTCGAAAACATCCCCGTGGTCCCCATGTACTTCGCCAGGGATCGCGAGGTCATCGTCCGCGGACTCTCGCTGATCGTCCAGGAACAGCCGTTCGTGGTGACGATGCCCGGGGAGAAGCCGCAGATGGTGAAGTGCCGCATGCGCTCGCTCGGCTGCTCGCCGTGCACCGGCGCCGTGCGGTCGGACGCCGACACGATTCCGAAGATCATCGAAGAACTGATCCAGACGAAGCAGTCGGAGCGCCTGCTGCGCATCATCGATCACGATCAGGACGGCTCGATGGAGTTGAAGAAGCGCGAGGGCTACTTCTGATGGCGATTCATGCGTCGGAAGGAGGCCTCCTTCGCATCTGCACGGCCGGCAGCGTTGACGATGGCAAGAGCACGCTGATTGGCCGGTTGCTCCACGACTCCAAGTCGGTCTACGAGGATCAGGTCGTCTCGGTCGAGAAGGCGTCGAAGAACCGCAACGCCGGCCCGATCGATTTTTCGCTCTTCACCGATGGCCTGAAAGCCGAGCGCGAGCAGGGCATCACGATCGACGTCGCGTATCGGTACTTCGCGACCTCGCGGCGCAAGTTCATCCTCGCCGACACACCCGGTCACGAGCAATACACGCGCAACATGGCGACCGGAGCGTCCACGGCCGACGTCGCCATCCTGCTGATCGACGCGCGCAACGGCGTGCGCACGCAGTCGAAGCGTCACGCGCGCATCGCGCGGCTGCTCGGGATCAAGGATTTCGCGCTCGCCATCAACAAGATGGACCTGGTCAACTTCGACCAGGAGGTCTACGAGAAGATCGTCGACGACTTCAGCGATTCGCTCACCGGCGCATCGGTCCACGCCATCCCGATGAGCGCGCTCGAAGGCGACAACGTCACCACGAGAAGCGAGCGCACGCCGTATTTTGACGGCCCGCCGCTGCTCGAATATCTGGAAAGGGTGCAGGTCCACCGCAACCTGCCGGCGCTGCCGTTCCGCTTCCCGGTCCAGATGGTGATTCGGCCGAACCAGGACTTCCGCGGGTTCGCCGGGCAGATCTCGTCAGGCGTGATTCGCGTCGGCGACAAGGTCACGAGCTGGCCTTCGGGGCATTCCGCATCCGTCACCCGCATCGTCACATTCGACGGCGAGCTGGCGATGGCGTTCGCGCCGATGTCGGTCACGCTGACGCTGGATCGCGAGATCGACACCAGCCGCGGCGATGTGTTGACGCTCATGGAGGCCGCCCAGGACGCCCCGAGCGGCAGTCGAGGAGCGATCGCACCGGCGTTCGTCGGCCAGAAGTTCGAAGCCGAAGT
Source organism: Vicinamibacterales bacterium (assembly GCA_035496255.1). Classification (GTDB taxonomy): domain Bacteria; phylum Acidobacteriota; class Vicinamibacteria; order Vicinamibacterales; family UBA2999; genus Gp6-AA40. Next base: position 66,302 of record DATJEU010000068.1, on the reverse strand, counting down.
CGTGTGGATGGACGAGCGGCCGCTCGATCCGGGTCGCGTGTACCTGCTCAAGCAGGGGACGCGGACGGTGACGGCTGAAATCAACCACCCGCTCATGCTCAATCAGATCGGCAGGGTCGAGGTCTCGGCGGCGCGACCGCTGGTGTTCGATCGCTATACTGACAACCGCGGCACCGGCAGCTTCATCCTGATCGATCCCGCCACGCAGTTCACGTGCGGCGCTGGGATGATCACCGAACCGATCCGCGAGGCGACGGCGCCGGTTGCCGCACCGATGACGGCCGCCGAACGCATCGCGCGGCTGGCGCGGCATGCAACGTCTGATGCAGAGGCGATCGACGCGGTCCGCAAGGCGCTCGAGGAGATGCTCACGTGAGTTCCCCACAGCCAACTCCCAACTCCCAACTCCCAACTGCCAAAGGCGAAAGCCCGGAGCCGATCGCCCAGGGCCCTGCGGGCGTGGCGGAGCTCGCCGATCACGCGACGCGAGTCATTGCCGAGGCGCTGGCTGCGGGATCGCTGCCGTGCATCACCAACAGCTTCCAGGCCGAGGACATGGTGCTCACGCATCTCGTGCGCGAGCAGAATCCCGACGTGCCGGTGCTGTTCCTCGAGACGTTTCATCACTTCCCGCAGACACTCGCCTACCGCGACGAGATGGCGAAGGAGTGGGGCATGACCCTGGTCGTGCTGAAGGCCGCGGAACCGCAAATCGGGTTGTGGCAGACGTCAACCGAGGCGTGCTGCGCGCGTCACAAGGTGGGTCCACTCTTCGCGGCGCTCGCGAACTACGACACCTGGTTCGCAGGTCTCCGCCGCGAGCAATCGCCGTCGCGCGCCAACCTGCAGGAGAACGAGCCGTTCAAGCTGCCGAACACCACCATCCGCCGCGTCTCGCCGCTGGCCGCGTGGACGACGCGCGATGTGTGGCGCTATGCGAAGGCGCACGGCATCCGGCTGCTGCCGCTGTATGACGAGGGCTACACGAGCATCGGCTGCGAGCCGTGCACGTCGCTGCCGCTGGATCCGAACAACCCGCGCTCGGGCCGCTGGGGCGGCCAGAAACTGGAGTGCGGGATTCACATTCAGGCGAAGTAGACGAGATCCGCAACGCGGACCCGCCTGATAACTCCCGATTCCCAACACCCAAATCCCAAACGAAAGCACAGTTCCCAACTCCGAGCCATGCGACTCGAAGTTGGGAATTGGAAGTTGGGAATTGGGAGTTAAAGTTACTGAGCGATTGCCGGCGTCGCCGTCGCGAGCAAACCATCGGCCGGCTTGGCTGGCGGCGCGTCGTAGTTCAGCACGAACTGCTTGAATTCCGGGTGCAGGAAGTCCATGCCGAAGCCGTACTTCTTCATTTCCGCGAACGCCTGCTTGCCGGTCCAGCCGTCCTTCGTCATCCGATAGATTGCGGTCATCACACCCGTGCGGTGATGGCCGCCGGCGCAGTGCACGTACACGGGCGCCTGGGCGGGATCGTTGACGATGGAGAGGAACTGTTGAATCTGCGCCGGCGTCGGATCGACGCGCGTGTTCATGCCGATCTTGACGTAGCGCAACCCGGCGGCCTTCGCCGCACCAGGCTCATCGTCTTCGCCGTATTCCTGCAGATCGATGATCGTCTTCACGCCGAGTGACTTCAGCGCGGCGTAGTCTTCGCCCTCCGGCTGCGAGCCACGGTAGTAGCTGTCGCTGACGTGGCCGAAGTTCGCGATATGGATCTGATCGGTTGCCGCCGAGTGCCCCGGATCGGCCAGGGCGGGAACGGCCAGCGTCAGCGCGAGCGCAATGGTCGCGCTATAGGTTCGGATAGCTCTGCCGCAAGCACGCATACAGGAAACCCCCAGGTGCGAAGTTCGAAGTGCGAAGTGCGAGGTGGATCCTCAGTTTCGCACCCGGGGGGCCGAACGCAAGCTCAAGGCACGATTGGCGACGTGCGGTCGACGTGGGTGCCCGCGCCCACCATCAGCTCGCCGGCGTAGTTCGACTGCTGGCAGACGTATTCGAAGAGCTCCTGGCCGTCTTGCCACGCCAACTGGAAACCGGTGGTCCATGGCGCCGTGTACGCGCCCGGATCGTCGACGGTGATCTCGTAGTTGATCCGTTCCTTGCTCGTGCGGGTGAACTTCTCGACCAGGTGCAGCTTGTCGGTCGTCGGCATGCCGCGGCGATCCATCCAGAAGGCCTCGTTGAACCCGACCGTATCGACCACCAGCGTATCGCCTTCCCAGTGACCGACGGAGTGACCATAGTAGGTCGGCTGCAGGTGATCGGGATGCTTCCGGCCGTCGGTGTAGATCGTCCGGAACGTGTGCGGTCCGCCGATGTCGAAGATGTAGATGCGCTGGATCTCGGGGAGTTCGACGAACTCCACTCCGTAAGGGGTCAGGAACTGACGGGCCCCACCCGACGGTTTGCACCGCGTGTGCGGTTCGAGCTCGTTGGCCTGACGGAAATCGTAGAGCGCCGCCGCCCAGGGCTGATACGGCGTCTTCTCCTTGGCCAGGATCGGCGCCGTGATGCCGATCCCGCTCGGCGTCCACACCCCTTTACCGCCGATAATCACGCGACCCGCAGCGTTACGCGGCGCCGGTGTCTGCGGAGCCGCCGCGCGGCCGCGTCCACCTCCACGTCCCCCGCCGCCCTGACGAGCGCCGCCGCCCTGTCGCGCACCCGCTCCCCCTTGCCGTGGCGCCTGGCTACCCTGGCCCTGCGCAGCCAAAACCGTGGCGCAGAGCACGACCAGTCCCAAAATGATGGTGAGCCGGAGCCCTCCCGAGCGCATGCGTAAAATCCCCCTGTATCCCGACGATAGGAGGGGGTCGAAACACGGTCAATCGGGTCAACACAGGATGCTAGCGCGGGCCGGCGAACTGAATCCGGTCCGACATGGCAGCGTCCCAGGCGCTCCAACCCGAGGTCATGCCGTAGGGGGCGCGTTCGAGCACGGCTTCGATTTCGTGCAAAGTGCCCTTCTCGACCTTGAACAGCTCGGCAATCTCCCAGGTCCACGGTTGCTGCGGTCCGGCGGTCACGGTGCGGCCGTCCGGGATTTGAAACGTACGCGTCTTACCGGCCGGATGGTCGAAAAACGCGAACGCCAGGACGAGGCCGCGTTCCTGATCGACGAGCAGATAACGCCGATCGCGGATGCGGTAGACGAAGTGCAGTAAACCAGACTCGAACTGCTCCCGACAGCTCCACATGGTGTCGTAGTTCGTGGCCGTCTTCGGATCCAGCTTCGTCGTCCGCGGTGGTCCGCCGTTCCGGCCGGGCACGGAGGGAGCGTTGGTCGTCTTGCCGCCGTTCTCAAGGCGATCGCAGTCGTCGGCAAACGGGTACTGTCCCTTGCCGTCGTTCTTCTGCATCCCGGAGAAATACATGTTGGCAACGCGCACCAGTTCCGTGCGCGAGACGCGATCAGCGGGCGGCGTCGCGCGCAGGAATGCCTCGCGCGGCTTGCCCATGGCCTCGAGCGCCTTGACGCCGTTCACGGCCATGTCGGAGCGCGCGACGATCTCTTCGACTTCAGTGATGCGGCGATTCTCGACCTTCAGGCGCAACGCCATCAGCACAGGGTTCGCCGGCGCCTCCCTCATCGTCACGAAGGTCGCCACCTGTCCGGCCGTGGGGTCGGCGACGTCGAGACGATAGCGTCCCTTCCCGATCGCCGAGTTCCAGAAACCGTCGCCCAGCCGCAGCGTCTGGCCGTTCTCGGTGTATTTGACGTTCGGCGCCGTCGGCAAGCGCTTCGGATCCTGCGCCACCAAGGCGTCGAGGTATTGGTCGATGAAGCCGGTGAGACACGTGCGATCGCACGCGTTCGTTTGAGCCTGGGCAATGGTTGGCGATAGCAGCAAGCAGAACGCAAGGGCAGTTCGCTTCATAGCGAGGCAAAGACTAGTCAACGGAGAAGACGAAGGCAACGACGTTCATTGGCTGCTCGGTCACCTTCGATCCCTGACCCGCGCAGAACGTCGTGCCCTCCGCCACCTTCGCTGTCTTCTACAAGCCGAAGAGTCGCCGCGCGTTTTCCTTCAGGATCAGCGGCCGCACTTCATCGCGGATCGCGATCTTGTCGAAGTCGGCCATCCACCGGTCCGGTGTCAGCAACGGATAGTCCGATCCGAACAGCACTTTGTTTTTCAGCAGCGTGTTCGAGTACTGAATCAGGTTCGCGGAGAAGTACTTCGGCGACCAGCCTGAAAGATCGATGTAGACCTGTGGTTTGTGCAGGCAGATCGAGATCGCCTCGTCCTGCCACGGGAACGACGGGTGCGCCATGATGATCGGCATGTCCGGGAAATCGACGGCGACGTCGTCGATCGGCATCGGGTTGCCGTATTTCAACCGGATGCCGCCGCCGCCCCGCATGCCGGTCCCGATGCCGCTGTGGCCGGTGTGAAAGAGCACCGGCAGCTTCCGCTCCGCGAACACTTCGTACAACGGGTACGCGATGCGGTCGTCGGGTGAAAACAGTTGAATCGGCGGATGCAGCTTCAGGCCGCGCACCACACCGGCATCGACGAGCCGGCGCGCTTCGCGCACGGCATCGGCACCGCGCGTCGGATTGAGGCTGGCGAACGGAATCGCGATGTCCGCATTGGCGAGCGCGAACTCCACGACCTGATCGTTGGTCAGCCGCGGCATCCCCGAAAGCGTCTCGTCCACGGTGAACACCACACAGGCCATCTCGCGTGAGCGGTAGTAGTCCGCGAGTGCTGCCGCATCGCGAGGAGCGGCGGGGTCCTTGAAGTACTGCCTGGCGGCGTCGGATGCAGCGGAGTCGCCGGGATGTTCCAGGTGCACGTGGACGTCAATGGCCTTCAGCCGGTTGACGTCGATTTTGGGTTGATAGGTCATAAGTTGGAGGCCCGGTTGCAGCCAGGCACTACATTGGTTCCTGGCCCGGCTGAAGCCGGGCGCTACGTTGGTTGCTGCCCGATTGAAGCCGGGCACGACTTGTGGCGACGATCACGCGATCCGACGGCTCGCCTTGATACAGCTCCTCGACGAGGTCCGCGCGGTGTCGCAGCACGGCCTTCTGGTTGATCGATCCCTTGTCGGTAATCTCGCGCGCCTCACTCGACGGTGGTTGATCGAGCACGATCGCACGCGCAACGAAGGTGGAACTCCCGGTCCCCTGGGCGGCCAGCTCCGCGACGATGGTGCTGAAGCGCGCCCGCACGGATGGATGCGCGAGCGCGTCGGCCGCCGGTGCATGCGGCAGCCCCGCGATCTCACGACAGACCGCAACGTTGGGAAAGATCAGCGCCGCCGCGTACGGCCGATCGGGCGCCGCAATGACGACGTCCTGGATCAGGCCGGCGCCCTGCGCCATGATGCGCGCCCGCAGCGGACCGACGCTCACCCAGGTGCCCGAAGACAGCTTGAAGTCCTCTGCCAGGCGTCCCTCGAACACGAGTCCCTGCCGCACGTCGTCCGGATTGGCGAAGCGCATCGCATCGCCGGTGCAATAGAAACCTTCGTCGTCGAACGCGTCGCGTGTCAGCTCGGCTTCGCCGAGGTACCCGGGTGTGATGTTCGGGCCACGCACCCGCCCTTCGATCTTCCCGCCGACCGGAACCAGTTTCAGCTCGACTCCAGGAACCGGCAAGCCAATCATCCCCGCGAAGGCGCCGCGCGGGCCGGTGCACAGCAGGAACGGAGCCGTCTCGGTCGCGCCCATGCCGGTCATGATCAGCAGCTCTTCGCCGCACTCCCGCACCGCCACTTCGCGCAATTGATCCCAGAAGCGCTGGCCCAGCCCTGCGGCCGCGTAGAAGATGAAATTGAGACGCCGGAAGAACACCTCACGCAGGCGTGCGTCGCGCTGCAGGTGCGGCAGCAGCATCTCGTAGAAGCGCGGCACGGTGAAGTGGTTGGTGCACGGGATCTCGCGCAGGTTGCGCAACGTCTTCTCGAACAGCGCCGGCGTCGGCTTCCCATCATCGATGTACAGCGTCCCGCCGTTGTAGAGGGCGATGCCGAAGTTGTGATTGCCGCCGGCGGTGTGATTCCACGGCAGCCAGTCGCAGAGGACTGGCGGCTGCTCGTCGAAGAACAGCATCACCGACCGCAGCTGTTCCTGGTTGGCGCACCACATGCGCTGCGTGTTGATGACGCCCTTGGGATGTCCGGTGGATCCCGACGTGAAGAGGATCTTGGCGATCGTATCCGCGCCGACACGGCGAAGGGCGTCGTCGACGGCGCCGGTCGGAGGGGTGTTGACGAGCGCCTCGAACGGTGTCCATGCCCGATTCCCTGGCGGCGCCACGATCGAGACCAGCTCGGTGCCCGCCGTCAGCACCGCGTCGAAGGCGCCAGCGAACGCGGGACCATCGTCGGCGAACACGAGGCCGGGACGCACTGTGCTGAAGACATGGCGGAGCGCGGCAAAGTTCCCGCTGTCCTGCAGCGAGTACGCGGGCGCAATCGGCGCGTAGTACACGCCCGCATACAGCGCCGCGAGCGCGAGCAGCGCGTGATCGACGCTGTTGCCGGAGAGGATGACGATCGGCCGCTCGGGCGACAGGCCGCGAGCGAGCAGCGCCTGCGCGATCGACCGCGCTCGATCGCGCGTCTCGCGATACGTGAGTGTCCGCCAGCCGGCGGCGGGCCCAGCATCGGGCGGGGGAAGATCTGAAGACCCGCCCTGACGAAGGTCAGAAGGGCCATCCGCCAGCCTGCCGAAGGCCGTGAGACGATCAGCGAGAAAGACCCGATCGGGCGCCACGTCCGCCCAGTAATCGAGCTTGTCGGTCAACCGGTCAGGATAGGGGCCGAGCGGATAGGGCGACGTGAGGTACAGAACGCCGTCGGTGCCCTGCCGGACGGTCGTATCGTTGTCGAGAATGCGAACGGGTCTCACGCGGGCTGTCTACGGGAACGGCTCAACGCCGCGCCCTGTCTACCGGAACGGCTCAACGCCGTTCCTTGTCTACCGGAACGGCTCAACGCCATTCCTTGTGGTGGTGTCGATCGTACTCACGGAACGACGACCCCTCGCGTGCGAGGCGCTCGAGCAGCGGCGCAGGCACCCATCGCTTGCCATGTTCGCGATGGAAGGCGGTGACGCGCTCGTAGACGTGGCGCAGTCCCACGGTGTCCGCGTAGAACATCGGACCACCACGATACGCCGGAAAGCCGTAGCCGGTCAGATAGATCACATCGATGTCCGCGGCACGTGAGGCAATCCCCTCGTCGAGCACGCGCGCGCCTTCGTTGATCATCGCGAACAGGCACCGCTCGAGGATGTCACGGTCACTCTTCGGCGCGCGTCGAATAGCCGCGCCCGTCGCCGTGCGCTCGATGATCGCGGTCACCTCCGGGTCGGCGATCGGCGTGCGATCGCCGGCCTCGTAGCGATACCAGCCCTTGCCGGTTTTCTGGCCAAGCCGCTTCATCGCGACGAGCGTGTCGGCGACGAGCGGCTGGCGCAATTCCGGATCGTCGAATTGATGCAGTTCCCGCCGGCAGCGCCAGGCGACGTCGAGACCGCCCAAATCATCGACGGCGAAGATGCCCATCGCCATGCCCCAGCCGGTGAGCACCCGATCGATCTGCTCCGGCGTCGCGCCTTCCTCGGCGAGAAACTGCGCTTCGTACATGTACGGAAACATGATCCGGTTGCCGACGAAGCCGACGCCGTTGCGCACCACGACGCCAACCTTCCCGAGCCTCTTCGCCAGGGCGAGCCCGGTCGCGAGGACGCCGGCGCTGGTTGCCGCGCCGCGCACGATCTCCACCAGCCGCATCACGTGAGCAGGACTGAAGAAATGCAACCCGACCACCGACTCGGGTCGCTGGGTGACGCCGGCAATCTCGTCGATGTCGAGCGTCGAGGTGTTCGTCGCGAGGATCGCCCCCGGCTTCGCGAAATGGTCGAGCGCCGCGAACACCTCCTTCTTCAGATCCATGCTCTCGAACACCGCCTCGATCACCAGATCGGCCGACTCGCATGCGTCATACCCGGCCGCCGTGCGAATGCGGCCGATCCGCTCGTCGACCTGTTGCGGCGTCAACCGCCCGCGCTTGATCGAAGACTCGTAGTTCTTCCGGACCGTGGCGAGGCCGGCCTGCAGGCGTTCCTTGGCCACGTCGGTCACGGTGACCTCGAGCCCGGCGTTCGCGCACGCCATCGCGATCCCTGCGCCCATCGTCCCCGCGCCAATGATCGCGACCGTCGCGATTGCCGTCACGGGAGCGTCGGCCGGAAGATCGGGGACGCGCGACACCGCCCGCTCCGCGACGAAGGCGTGAACGAGGGCGCGGCACGCATCGGTACGGACACACCGCGTGAAGAACAACTCGCGCTCGCGTGCACACCCTTCGTCGAACGGCAGCGTCGTCGCTGCCTCGATCGCGTCCACCGCCGCCAGTGCGGCAGGTTGATGGGGACGCGTCTTCTGCGCCATCGCTCGACCGGCGGCGAGGAGCGGTGCATTGGCTGCCGGTGTGCCCAGGCGATCGTTCCGATCGCGCGTGCGCGGCGACATCTGACGGTCCGATGTGGCAGCGGATGCGATGACTTCGCGAGCGAACGCGGCCGCGCCCTCGCGCAGATCGCCATCGATCACGCGATCGATGAGCCCCGCGGCGAGAGCGTCGGGAGCCGTGATCGGCTTGCCGGTCACGCACATCTCGATCGCCTTCTCGACGCCGACCAGCCGCGGCAACCGCTGCGTCCCTTCGGCTCCAGGGATGATGCCCAGATTCACTTCCGGCTGGCCGAGGCGCGCCTCCCGTGTAGCCACACGGTAGTGGGCCGCCATCGCCAGTTCCACGCCACCGCCCAGGGCAGTGCCGTGAATCGCCATGATCACCGGCTTCGGCGTATCTTCGATCGACCGGAGGATGTCGTGCATCTCGGGCAGCGACGCCGATGGATCCCATGCCGCCCGCTCGAGTTCGTGGATGTCGGCGCCGGCGATGAAGGTTCGGCCGGCAGCCATGAAAATGACGGCCCGCACGCCGGGATCAGCAGCCGCACGTGCGATCCCGTCGGCGATGGCCTCCGGGACCCCGGCGCTCAGCGCATTGACCGGTGGATTGTCGATGATGACGAACGCGAGATCGCCGCGGGACTCGAGTCGAATGGACACGACCCCATTTCATACTCGAAATGGGCAGCGGTTGGCGAACGGGTGGCGGGTGGCTGGTGGCTGGTGGCTGGTGGCTGGTGGCTGGTGGCTGGTAGGAATTGTCGGGCGGTGATTGCGACCTCTTCGCGCGAGGTCCGCGCCACATCGCGCACGCGTCCGCGTGTCCGCCCCGCCCGCCAGCCAATGTTTTATAAGCCGTCGTACTTTCCATTTATCTGTCACGTTCCCTAACGGCCGGGTCGCAGCGTCGCGGCTCATGTTGCCGTTATGTCGCAGCCGGGCTGGCACCCAACGTGCTATCAGTCGCGCTGGCAACCGGCCCTCCACTGCCGGCGCACGAGGCGCGATGTGAGCGACTACGATTCGGCACCTGGCGACACACCCACCCCCGCTGTGTCACCCACCACCACACCCGCGGACTTCTACGTCGTCGCCATCGGCGCATCTGCCGGAGGGCTCGAGTCGCTGGAAGGTCTCTTCTCGGCCCTGCCGAGCGACACCGGCATGGCGTTCGTCGTGCTGCAGCACCTGTCGCCGGACTTCAAGAGTCTGATGGACGAACTGCTCTCCCGGCGAACGCAGATGCGGATTCGGCCGGCGGAAGACGGCATGGAGGTCGAGCCGAACTGCGTCTACCTGCTGCCGCCGATGAAAGAAATGATCATCCGGCAGGGCAAGCTCCTGCTGAATGACAAGGACCCGCGGCACGGCCTGGCGTTGCCCATCGATCTGTTCTTCCGATCGCTGGCGCAGGACATGGGCCGCCGCGCGGTCGCCGTGGTGCTCTCCGGCAGCGGCAGTGACGGATCGCGGGGGGTGCAGGAAGTCAGTCGTGCCGGCGGCACGGTGATCTGTCAGGCCCCTGAAACCGCGCAGTTCAACGGGATGCCGTTGAGCGCGATGCGCAGCGGCCACGTCGATCACGTGCTGCCGCCCGACGAGATCGCCACCGCGCTTGCCGCACTGGGACGTGCGGGCGCCACCGGGCTGAAATTGACCACCGCCGCCAGTGACGAGCGCGGCGTCGACGCGATTCTGCGGTTGCTGCGCGACGAATACGCCATCGACTTCTCCCACTACAAGGCAAGCACCGTGGTGCGGCGGATCGAGCGCCGGCTCGCGCTCAATCATTCCGGCGACATCGACATCTATGTCGAGCAGCTGCGCAGCGATCCGCGCGAGCTCAATTCGCTGTACGAGGATTTGCTCATCGGCGTGACCCGCTTCTTCCGGGACGATGAGGCGTTCGACACGCTGGAGCACCGCGTTCTGCCGGAGCTGATCGATCGCCTCGCACCGGACGAACAGATTCGCGTGTGGGTTCCGGGATGTGCCACGGGCCAGGAGTCCTACTCCATCGCCATGTTGCTGCACGAGCAGCTGGCGCAGCGCAACCGGCCGATCAACCTGAAGATTCTCGCCACCGACGTGCACAAGGCATCACTCGACGTCGCCAGTGCGGGAATCTATAAAGAGGAACAGGTTGCCGGCGTCAGTCCCGCGCGCCTCCAGCGGTTCTTCATCGCCAAGGCCGACGGCTACCATGTGTCGCAGACGCTGCGCGAGAGCATCATCTTCGCGCCGCACAACGTCATTCGCGACGCGCCGTTCACCAAGCTCGATCTGGTCGCGTGTCGCAACCTGTTGATTTACTTCCAGCCGCACGCGCAGAAGAGCGTGCTGACGCTGTTTCACTTCTCGCTCAAGCCCGGCGGCGTGCTCTTCCTGGGGTCGAGCGAGAGCCCGGGCGGCCTGCTCGACGAGTTCGACACGATCGACGAGCATTCGAAGATCTACAAGAAACGGCGGGACATCGGCCTGCCCCGCGACCTGCGGCTGCCGCTGCCCCGCAGCGGCGCGCTGCGCTCCGTACCCGCCCCCCCGGTCCGCCGGGCTGCGGGCGTGGACGCGCAGATGCTGGCGGCGTACGACCGCCTGCTCGATCGCTTCATGCCTCCGAGCTTCCTCCTCGATGCCGAAGGCCAACTGGTCGACACCTTCGGCGGCGTCGAGGCGCTGCTGCGGATCAAGCCGCGGCGCCCGACGCAGAGCATGCTCGATCTGCTGCCCGATGAACTCCGGGCCGCCGCGTCCGGCGTGCTCCATCGCGTGAAGCGGGAGACGGAGAGCGTCCGCTACCCGAACATCACCGTGCCCGGGCGCGCCGGCCGCTATGCGCTGATCGGCGAGGCGGTCCGTGATGCCCGCGGCGAGCTCACGCACATCCTGCTCTCGCTGACCGATACCGAGGCGGTCGGCGTCTCGACGCTCGTGCCCCCCTTTGCCGACGTCCCTGGGCCGGTGGCGCTGTACGAGGCGCACGACGTCGCGTTGTCGCCGGACGGCGTGACGCACGAACAGATTCGCGCGCTCGAGGACGAGCTCGCCTACACCAAGGCCCATCTCCAGTCGGCCATTCACGAGCACGAAACCGCGAACGAGGAACTACAGGCGACCAACGAGGAGCTGATCGCGTCGAACGAAGAGCTTCAGAGCACCAACGAGGAACTGCACTCGGTCAACGAGGAGCTCTATACCGTCAACGCCGAGTATCAGAAGAAGAACGTCGAACTGCAGGAGCTGAACGACGACATCGAGCACCTGCTGAACGGCACCGACGTCGCCACGATCTTCCTGGACCGGCAGTTGTGCATCCGCAAGTTCACGCCGCGCATCGCCGAGACGTTCCGCGTGATCCCGCAGGACGTCGGCCGTCCGCTGCAGGCCTTCACGCACGACCTCCGCTACACCACGCTCATGCCCGACATCGAGCGCGTGCTGCACGGCGGCGACGCGATCGAGGCGCAGGTGTGGGATCGGCGCGACCGCTGCTTCTTCATGCGCATCCTGCCTTATCGCGGACGGGCCAAGAGCCGCGCCGCGTCCGGTGCCGTCACTGGCGAACGCGACGCGCTCGAACCGGATGGCGTGCTCCTCACGCTCACCGACATTTCGGCGCTCGAGCAGGCGCGCTCCCGCCTCGCCCAGCTCTCCGCCATCGTCGAATCGTCCGACGACGCGATCATCGGCAATACGCTGGACGGGATCATCACGACGTGGAACAAGGGCGCCGCGCGGCTCTATGGCTATCCCGCGGAGCAGGCAATCGGACGGCATGTCAGCCTGCTGTATCCGACCGGGCGCAAGGACGACATCACCGCCATTCTCGACGCGATCCGCTCGGGCGAATCGGTCGAGCGCCGCGAAAGCGAGCACGTCCGCCGCGACGGTACGCCAGTGCCGGTGCTGGTGACGTTCTCGCCGATTCACGACCCGTCAAAGCGCACGATCGTCGGCGTCTCCTGCATCTCGCGCGACGTCACGCAGCTCGTGGCGGCCCGCGAGGAGATTGGCGAGCGCGAGGAGCGCATCCGGCTGCTGCTGGATTCGACCGCGGAAGCGATTTACGGAATCGATCTCACCGGCGCCTGCATCTTCTGCAACTCGGCGTGCGCACGCCTCCTCGGCTACGGCGCGCCGGCCGATCTGATCGGCAAGCAGATGCATCCGCTCATCCACCATACGCTGCCGGACGGTCGGCCGTACACGCCGGAGCAATCGCCGATTTTCCGCTCGATGCGCCACCGTAACGGCGCGCACGTCGACGACGAGGTGATCTGGCGGCGCGACGGCACGTCGTTCCCGGCGGAATACTGGAGTCACCCGATCCTGCGCACCGACACGGTGATCGGAGCCGTCGTCACCTTCATCGACATCACGGCGCGCCGGGAAACCGAGCGCGAGCTGCAGGAAGGCGTGCGCCGCCGCGAGCAGTTCCTGGCGATGCTGTCCCACGAGCTGCGCAATCCCCTGGCGGCGATCCTCAGCGCCACGCGCGTGCTGGAAGCGGGCACGTGGGCCAATGAGGCGTGCCTCGAGGCCGGCCACGTGGTTGGACGTCAGGCCAACCACATGGCGCGTCTGCTCGACGACCTGCTCGATGTGTCGCGGATCACCCGCGGTCACATCGCGCTGCGCACTGAGACGCTCGACCTGCGCGACACCACGCACTCCGCGATCGAGGCGCTCGGCCCCTTCCTGGCGGAGCACGGCACACGGCTGATTGTCGACATCACCGATGAACCGATCCCGGTCGTCGGCGATGCCGCCAGGCTGCAGCAGATCCAGGCGAACCTGCTGAGCAACGCTTCGAAGTACTCGCCGTACGGCGGCGAGGTGAGGCTGGAACTACGTCGTGATGCGCACGAGGCCGTGCTGCGGGTGTCGGACAACGGCCGCGGCATCGAGCCGGAAATGCTGCCGCGCATCTTCGATCTGTTCGTGCAGGGCACCCAGTCGCTGGCGCGCTCCGAAGGCGGTCTCGGCATCGGCCTCACGCTGCTGCGATCGCTCGTCGAACTGCACGACGGACGGGTCGAAGCGAAGAGCGACGGTCCGGGACACGGCAGCACGTTCACCGTGTGGCTGCCGCTGGCGCGGGCGACGTCGGCGGCGCCCGACGGCGAGCCGAGGACACCTGGCGCACGTCTGCGCAGCATCGTCATCGTCGAGGATCAGCCGGACGCGCGCCGGATGCTGCAGATTCTGCTCGAGCGCGACGGACTGCAGGTGTACACGGCCGCGAACGGCGCCGACGGCGTCGACCTGATCATGCGCGTGAAGCCGGACCTCGCGCTGGTCGATCTCGGGCTCCCTGTCTTGAGCGGGTACGACCTGGCCAGGAAGCTGCGGAGCGAAAACGGATACCGCAACATCCGGCTCGTCGCGCTCAGTGGCTACGGTCAGGACAGCGACGTGCAGGCCGCGCTCGATGCCGGCTTCGACGAACACCTGACCAAGCCGCCGGACCCGGCACGGTTGGAGCAACTGTTGGCGGGCGTTTGATTTCTCTCTCCTGTGGGGCGCGTCTTGCTTTTTAGACGCGCCGCGCGGCCGGTCGATAAGGCAAGGCCGGCCCTATAAGTACATGCAGGGAACGCCACCGGTAGTACGCTGGTCGGCATGTCCGTCCGGCCGATCAAGCACATCACCCACACGACCCCAACCATCGAAGGCGCCGGCGTCCGCCTCCAGCGCGCATTCGGCTTCGGCACCACGACGGAGTTCGATCCCTTCCTGCTGCTCGACGACTTCCGCAACGACAACCCGTCGGACTACCTGGCCGGCTTCCCATGGCATCCGCACCGCGGTATCGAGACGATCACCTACGTGCTCGCGGGCGTGGTCGAACATGGCGACAGTCTCGGCAACCAGGGGCGGCTCGGAGCCGGCGACGTCCAGTGGATGACGGCCGGGCGCGGGATCATGCACCAGGAAATGCCGAAGGGCGATCCCGCGGGCCGCATGCACGGGTTCCAACTCTGGGCGAATCTCCCTTCATCGCTGAAGATGACAGCGCCTCGGTATCAGGACATCGCCGCTGCTGATATTCCCGAGGTCGTCGACGATGACGGGACGCGAGCGCGGATCGTGGTCGGCGAATTCCGGGGACGGAAAGGACCGGTGGAAGGTGTGGCGGCGAATCCACGCTACATCGACGTGTCGGTGCCGCCAGGCACGCGGAAACGCATCGAAGTGGACCGCGCGAGCAATGCGTTCGCGTATGTGTTTGCCGGGTCAGGAACCTTCCGCGACGCGTCGGACCCGCAGGCCGTCGTCACCGAACAGGTCGACGGCCAGACGCGCCGCGCCGTGCCGCACGAGAGCGAAAACCGATCGCTGATCCTGTTCGATCGCGGCGACGAGGTGGTGGTGCAGGCAGGGGACGAAGGCATCCGCTTCCTGCTCGTCTCCGGACGTCCCATCGAAGAGCCCGTCGCGTGGTACGGGCCGATCGTCATGAACACGCGCGACGAACTGCAGCAGGCGTTCCACGAACTGCAAGCCGGCACGTTCATCCGGTAACGCCTGCACGCGTGACAAGGATGCCACGACGGTCACGACGGGACACGACGATCGCTTTTCTCCGCTTCCTCAGCTATCTCGAATATCCGGCGCGCGCGCGTACAGCGATGTTGCGTCCGCGGACGCGCACGGTCAGCGGATGCCACCCGGAGCCAGGCACGTTGTTCGGCGTGTAGCTGATCACGTAGCGCTGACGGAATTCGTCGAGGATCCGCAGGAAGGTGGTGCGCAGATCCGCGACCGACTCCACGTGGAACGCGGAGCCGCCGGTGCGCTCGGCGAACTCGCGCAGGAACGATCCCTTCACGACCGGCGCGGTCGAAACACCATACGCGACCACGTTCGACCGCCGCGCGGCCTCGAGCACACGCTCTTGCGTCAACCAGCTCGAGGTATCGACGCCGTCGGTGAACACCAGCAACAGGGCGCGGCCGACGTCCGAATCCGCTAACGCCATCGCCGCGTAGCAGGCATCGATCAGCGTCGTGCCCCCGCCGCTCCCGCCAGGTTCTGCCTGCATGCGATCGATGGCGGCGCGCACGCGCGTCAGGTCCGGCGTGAGCGGTTCCCGGCGATCGACCGCGCGCCCGAACGTCAGGAGACCGGCCTGATCCCGAACCGTCAAGCCTCCGATCACCGCCCGTCCGCCGTCGCGCAGGCGCTCGAGCCGTTCACCACTCACGCTGGCGCTGTCGTCGAACACGAACTGCACGGACAGCGGCAGCGTCTCGAAACTGATGAGCTCGACCTGCTGCGGCACGCCGGCGTCGGTGACTGAAAAGTCGGCGGCAGTGAGATTCCGCACCACCTGGTTGTCGCGCGTCACCAGGGCGTCCACGCGGACGATCTCGCGCCGCGAGGAGAACGTCGGTCCCTGCGCGACGATGGTGGTCGCCATCGTGACCGTTGCGACGAGTACGCCGAGTCCGCTCACTCGCATGTGGGAACATTCCACGTCTTCGTGCATTTCAGCGGCGGACCCGCCTGCGTGAGGCGTGCTTCCGCATCGGCGAATGCCACGTCCGCGTCACGAGCCTGAAACGTCGGGTAACCCCACATCGGATCCGTGTCGCTGTCCTCGCGAGCCGTGAGGAGCGACTCCAGTTGCGTCTGCGCAGCCGGTCGATCGCCGCCCTGCCATGCCAGGTAGCTGAGCGCGAGCCGCGGTGAGCGGGCCGTGGCGAACAGCCCCAGGGCGCGCGCGTACGCGACTCCGGCTTCGTCACGGCGGCCGGCCGCTTCTGCGGCGTCGCCGAGGAACATCGCCGCGTAGTAGCGCAGTTCCGGTTCCAGCCTCGCGTCGTCGACCCCACGCAAGGCGGACAATGCCGGCTCCAGTTCCCCGAGGCGAGTCCGGACGTGACCATGGTGGATGCGCGCCTCGACGAAGTCCGGCCGCAACTGCAGCGTACGCGCGAACGCCGCTGCCGCCTTCCGCAGCTCGTCCCGTTCGTCGTCGACCCTCAACACCGCCCTTCCGGGTAGTGACGCACGCTCCACGACGGCTCTGATGGCGGCGGAAGCAAGGACTTCGTGCAGGCAGCCAGCGAGGAACTGCAGTTCCGGGGCCTCGGGGAACCGTTCCAGTGCCGCTTCGGTGTGCTGCGTGTCCCAGAACTGGATCGCCTGCTGCCGGGCAAGCGTGCCCTCGTACCAGCGGCGGATGTCGTCATCGTGCGTGTTGCCGCGCGGAATCAACTGCAGCAGCTTTCGCGCGACGTCCAGGTGATCGGCGGTCTCGCCGACGCCGAGTTGCGCGCCGTCGCCGAAGAGCAGGAGCGCCCTCCCCGACGCTCCGCTTGTCTCGACCGGAGTGGCGAGGATCTCGGGATGAAAGGCGAGATCGGTGTGCAGCACCACCGCCTGTTCGATGAGGTCGATATCGCTGACGCGCCGTGCCACCAAATCCGCTGCTGCCTCGCGCATCCTCTGCAAGGCAGACTCCTTGTAGTAGATGGACTGCGGACTCTTCCCCCCCGTGGTGACGGAGAACGTGGACGCCTTTGGCGATCGCATCAGGATGCGAAAGTTCGCCAGCTCCACCGCCAGGTCATTGAGCATGGCCTGGGTCCAAGTCGCGATGTCGCGTGCCCCTTCGTCCACTACTCCGGGAGCGTGGCTGCGCACGGCGGTGACCCAGGCAAGGAAGCGCATCGCCTGGTCGGAACGTTCCCGGACCACGTCCTTTTGGGCGTGAGGCGTGCTGCCGACGACTGCGACGAGAACCAGCGTGGCTGCCAGGAACCGCACGGCGGGAGTATAGACCGCACGTATGATGACCGCGATGCAGGACGTCCACTTGCTCGAACAGATCGATCAGCTCCGTCCGGTGCTCCTTCCGTTCCTGTTCCGGTGCGGTGTTGCGGCCTTGTGTGGAGCGATGGTGGGGCTCGAACGCGAGGTCAAACACAAGCCCGCCGGGTTCCGCACCAACATCCTGATCTGTGTCGGCGCCGCGATCTACACGGCGGTCGGAGCGCTGCTCTTTCAGGAAGCGAGCGGCGTCGACCTGACGCGCATCGCGGCCCAGGTGGTTGTCGGGATCGGCTTTCTCGGTGCCGGTTCGATCATCCAGAACGGCGGCCAGGTCACCGGCCTGACCACCGCGGCCACCATCTGGGTCGTCGCCGGGATCGGTGTGGTGGCCGGCGCGGGCTTCCCGCTGCTCGCGCTGATCTCGTCATGCATGGTGCTGCTGACGCTGGTGATTCTCGCGCCGATCGAAGAGCGGTTCTTCAGGCATCCCGATCATTCGAGGGAATAGGACGTTCACACTTCAGGGTGCTGAGTTCTCTGTTCGGGTTCGAGGTTCGAGGTTCGAGGTTCGAGGTTCGCGGTTCGCAATCTCGAAATCGCCGCCATCCGAGAGCGAACTCGAACACGAACCGGGCACTGAGAACTCAGAAGCGTGAACATCCCTCTCTATTTCTGCGGCTCGGCATGCATGCGATTGAACGACTTCTCGTTCTCCACGCAGTGCTCGTCCACCAGCTCGGTGTCGACGACGATGCGCATCTTGAGGCGGGCGGTCCAGGGCTTGGTGTAGGCCTTCGGATCGTCAACCGTGTCTTCGATCAGGATGTGACCCCAGTCGGGGCGCGTGATCCGCTCGGTGATCTTTGCCTTGTCGGTAATGAAGTTGCCGCCCATGTCCAGCCACGTGTCGTCGCGGAAGCCGGCGGCAGTCACGACCAGCGTGTCGCCATCCCACTTCGCTGACGAATACCCCATCCAGGTCGGCGTCGGATCCTGCGGCAACGGACGGTTGTCGAGGAACACCTGGCGATAGACGGCATTGTCCTCGTTCAGCATCACGAGCTCGCCCGGCACCTGAATCCACTTCTGCATGTGAGGCAGGCCGTAGTTGCGCAGGAAGGTGTCGGGCATGCACCGTGCGTGGGGGTCGTCCTTCGACTGGTCTGCCGTCCGCTTGCGGACCAGCGCCTGGGTCTCCGGCTTGTACGGCAGGCCGCCATCCACCGCACCGCCGATGTTGAAGCCGTAGCGCGACATCGGCAGCTCGATGCCGCACTGCAGGAATTCGTCGCCGGGGCACGGCGCGTGGTTGTCGTTGAACCAGAGGCCGGAGAAGTCGGGGTGACCGTCGGCGGTCCGCGGCGTCGGCGCCGTGTAGTTCACCTTGCCGTCCTTCGTGTGCGGCACATTGGCGGTCGGATACTTCAGCCACTGGGCGAGAACCGGCACCGAACCGAAGCCGACCGCAGCAACCAGCGCGAGCAGAACGGGTCGAACACGTGATCGCATTTATGAGTTCTCCGTACGCCGGCATTTTACCGGTTCACGGCGATGAACCCGAACCCCTGTGAACGCGTGCACCGTGAACCGGAGAACGAGACCCCGTGCAGCCGCGAACCCCGAACCCGTCAGTCTGTCGCGAAGCAGTAGAAGAGTGCGTCGCCCATCGACGCGCGCAACGCGTCCTGGCTGCAGCCACGCGACAGGTGCGCGGAGTTCCACGACGTGCCGCGCTGGCCGCCGCCGCTGCGATTGACGTGCCCGAGCATCGCGGTACCGGTGGTGCCGCTGGTCCAGCCCCGACACGTCGTGTCCGGCGCTTCGGTCGACAGCGTGCCGTCCGGATTCGAGCCGGTCAGGAGGTCGTGCCGGCCCGGCGCGATCATCGTGCCCTTCTGGGTCAGCGCTGTCTCTCGCGTCAGGCGGTTGTCGTCGCGGTGAAGGTCGTCGACGTTGGCGGCAATCTCAATGCCGGCGGCGTTGACCCACGGACCGCGGCCGATCCGATCGCGGGCGTTGACCGCCGCCTGCCCGTTGATCGCGGGCGCACTCAGATACGCATGCCAGGTGTGATTCCCTTCCCCCGCTTCCGTCGCGAGCCGCCGGCAATGCGCGTCGGCGCCGGCAAGACCGCCAAGGTTGCCGCCGAAGCCGCGGCCGATGGACGTCACGAAGAAGGTCATTGCCACGAGCAGCAGTGTCATCGGCGGCATCTTACCTGGCCGGGCACGGACGATGGCTTCGTGTTCAGAACGCGCCTGACGCCATCCATCAGTCTGGTGACGTTGGCGTTGATCGACAGTCCCGCCGGGCACTCCATCAGCCGAAGATATGTCAGCAACTGCGTCTTATGGACCGGAATGACCAACGCTCAGTTGGAGAAGTGGCGAACATCGACGTGATGTTGACGCTTGAATTCCTGCGAAGCGGATGCCGCCGGCGTGCGGCTTCGCGCCCATGGCGACTTCGTGATGATCTTTCATCGCCGCCTCACGCCCTTCGCGCCTGCCCGAACGGCCTCGCTTGATAGCATGGCGGTGATGAATCCCCGTCTCGACCTGCTGCAGCCGTACCCGTTCGAGCGGCTGCGCGCGCTGCTGCGCGATGTCCCGGTGCCGTCGCTGCCGCCGATCCGGTTGTCGATTGGTGAGCCGCAACACGCGACGCCAGAGCTGATTCGTACGGCGATCGGTGCGAATCTCGGTGGACTCTCGACGTATCCGGCGACGGCAGGTCTCGACGTCCTGCGTGAAGCGCTCGCCGCATGGTTCGTGCGGCGATTCGGCTTGAGCAGCCTCGACGCGGCGACGCAGGTGCTTCCGGTCAACGGCACGCGCGAGGCGCTCTTCGCGTTCGCCCAGGCCACCATCGACAGCACGCAGCCGTCGCCGCTGGTCGTCTGTCCGAACCCGTTCTATCAGATCTATGAAGGGGCGGCCCTGCTCGCCGGCGCGAGGCCGGTGTTCCTGAACCAGACCGCCGGGACCACTTTCGATCCGAACCTCGATTCGCTGACCGACGACGAGTGGCGGCGGACGCAATTGCTGTACGTGTGTTCGCCCGGAAATCCCACCGGGAGGGTGCTCGACCTCGATGGTTGGCGCGCGCTGTTCGATCGTGCCGATCGGTACGGCTTCGTCATCGCGTCGGACGAGTGCTACTCGGAGATCTATCCGGACGAAACGGCGCCACCGATCGGCGGCCTCGAGGCCGCTCAGCGCCTTGGCCGTACCGACTACCGCAATCTCGTGGTGTTCACGAGTTTGTCGAAGCGGTCGAACGCGCCGGGACTGCGCTCCGGCGGCATCGCCGGCGACGCCGCGCTGGTGCAGCGATTCCTGCTCTACCGCACATATCATGGGAGCGCGATGAGCATCACGGTGCAGCAGGCAAGCATCGCCGCGTGGCGCGACGAAGCCCACGTGCGCGACAATCGCGCGCGATACCGCGACAAGTTCGCCGCCGTGCGACCGCTGCTCGAACCGGTCCTCGACACGCGCGCACCCGACGCGAGCTTCTATCTCTGGGCCGGGGTGCCGGGCGGCGACGATGAGACGTTCGCCCGCGACTTGTTTGGGGCAACGCACGTCACCGTGTTGCCGGGCCGCTATCTCGCGCGCGAGGCCCACGGCGTCAACCCGGGCCGCGGATACGTGCGCATCGCGCTGGTTCCGGAACTGGAGGATTGCGCCGAGGCCGCCCGGCGCATCGTGGAGTTTTGCCGCTGATGGCTGATCAGATCGTGACGTCCGCCCACCCGCTCGAAGCGTTGATCGAAGAGGCGTTCGAACGCCGTGCCGAGATCTCGCCTGCCCGCGTCGATGCCGCACTGAAGCAGGCGCTCGACGACGTCATCGCCGGCCTGAACGCCGGCCGGTTGCGGGTGGCGGAGAAGCGCGGCGACACCTGGGTCACGAACCAGTGGATCAAGAAAGCCGTGCTGCTCTACTTCCGCGCCTGCGACAACACCGTCGTGCCGGACGCGGGCGGCGGCGCGACGCACGCAGTGTTCACACGGTGGTTCGACAAGGTGCCGTTGAAGTTCGCGCGCTACAGTGACGAACAGTTCCGCGACGGCGGCTTCCGCGCCGTGCCAGGTGCGCTGGTGCGCACGGGGAGCTATATCGGACGCAACGTCATCCTGATGCCGTCCTACGTGAACATCGGCGCCTACGTCGACGAGGGCACGACGATCGATACATGGGCCACGGTGGGGTCGTGCGCGCAGGTCGGCAGGAACGTACACCTCTCCGGTGGCGCCGGAATCGGCGGCGTCCTCGAACCGCTCCAGGCCAACCCGACGATCATCGAGGACAACTGCTTCATCGGCGCGCGCTCCGAAGTGGTGGAAGGCGTGATCGTCGAGGCGAACTCGGTCCTCGCCATGGGCACGTTCATCAGTCAGAGCACGAAGATTTACGATCGCGCCACCGGCGAAATCCATTACGGCCGCGTTCCCTCCGGCTCGGTCGTCGTTCCCGGCAGCCTGCCATCGGCCGACGGTAAGTACTCGCTGTACTGCGCGGTGATCGTGAAGCGCGTCGACGCGACGACACGCTCCAAGACGTCGATCAACGAACTGTTGCGAGACTGATCGTCCGGTGACGACCCTTTCGCTCGCGAAGCAGCTCATCGCCTGCCGCTCGCTTACGCCTGACGGCGCGGGCAGCGTCGAACTGCTCGCGGCGCGGCTGACCAGCGCCGGCTTCACGTGCGAGCGGATCGATCGCGGGGCGGTCCAGAACCTGTGGGCGCATCACGGCAGCGGCCGGCCGCTGGTCTGCCTGGCCGGTCATCTCGACGTGGTCCCACCGGGGCCGCTCGATCGCTGGACCAGCGATCCATTCACGCCGACCGAGCGCAATGGCAACTTGTACGGACGCGGCGCGGCCGACATGAAGGTCTCCGTCGCGGCGATGATCACGGCGGCCGAGCGTTTCGTGCAGACCAGCCCTGCGCATCCAGGCACGCTGGCGATTCTGCTGACGACCGACGAGGAGGGCACCGGCATCGACGGTACCCGGGCGGTCGTCTCCGAGCTCCAGGCCCGCGGCACGCACATCGATGCCTGCATCGTCGGTGAACCGACGTCGAGTGAGCGATTCGGCGACACCGTCAAGAACGGACGCCGCGGATCGCTCAACGGCATCCTGACGGTGAAGGGCGTGCAGTGCCACATCGCGTATCCGGAGCGCGGTCGCAGCCCGATCCTGCCGGCCCTGCCGGCGCTCTCGGAGCTGGCGGCCACCGAATGGGATCGTGGCAACGAATACTTCGCGCCGACCAGCTTCCAGATCTCCGACCTCCATGCCGGCACGGGTGCGAACAACACGATTCCCGGATCGATGCGCGTCCTGTTCAACTTCCGCTTCTCGACCGAGTGGACCGGCGACCGCCTCAGGGCGCGCGTCCATGAGACCCTCGATCGCCACGGCGTGGACTACGACCTCGAGTGGCACCTTTCCGGTGCGCCGTTCCTGTCGCCGCGCGGCGGCCTGGTCGACGTGATGGTGAACACGGTCCACGCGGTCACCCGCGTGACGCCGGCACTCTCGACCGGCGGCGGCACCTCGGATGGACGTTTCCTGGCAGCGATCTCAGACGCGGTCGTCGAATTCGGGCCGCTCAACGGCTCGATTCACGCGATCGACGAGCACGTCGCGGTGGCCGACGTCGATCCACTCTCGGCCGTCTACGAACAGGCGGTCGCCGCTTTACTCGCCCGGTAAGATGTAACAACCGCATGCGAATCCTGTTTTCGATGCGCCACACCGGTGCGTTGCGGAACTTCGCCTCGACGCTCCGCGAGCTGGCGCAGCGGAATCATTGTGTTCATCTCGTCTTCGCCAAGCAGGACAAGGAAGGCGACACGCGCCTGCTGCGGGAGCTGACGTCGGATCCGCGCATCACCGCCGGCGAAATCGAGCGCAAGATGCCCTGGCGGTTCTGGCTCGGCCTGGCGCGCGGCGCGCGTTACAGCATCGACTACCTGCGCTACCTGACGCCTGAGTACGAGGGCGTCACCAGCCTCACCGCACGTGCCCGTTCCAAGGCGCCAGCGTTCATGTGCTGGCTCGCGGAGCGGCCGCTGTTCCGAACGCGCACGGGACATCGTCTGCTGACAACGGCGCTGCTGGGCGTCGAGCGCGCCGTCCCGATCGATCGCGGCTGCCTGGATCTGGTCACAACCCAGCGCCCCGACGTGCTGCTGGTGACGCCGCTCGTCGACATCGGTTCCGATCAAGTTGATTACGTCAAGGCCGCCCGGCGCCTCGGCATCCGCTGCGCCCTGCCGGTTTTGAGCTGGGACAACCTGACCAACAAAGGGTTGATCCGCGTGCAGCCGGACAAGGTGTTCGTCTGGAACGAGGCGCAGAAGCGCGAGGCCGTCGAACTGCACGGCGTGCGGCCTGAGAACGTGATCATCACCGGCGCGATGGCCTACGACCAGTGGTTCGCGCGCACGCCGAGCCGCACGCGCGACGCGTTCTGCGCGCGCGTCGGTCTCGACCCGGCAACACCGATCCTGCTGTATCTCTGTTCGTCGCCATTCATCGCGCCCGACGAGGTCGGGTTCATCGAACAGTGGATTGCGGCGATCCGCTCGGCGCCGGATCCGCGCGTGCGCACGGCTGGCATTCTGATTCGTCCGCACCCGGAGAACCGGCAACCATGGCATCGCTTCGACGCGCAGACGCTGCACGACGTCGCGGTGTGGCCGCGCGGCGGCGCCAGTCCGGTTGACGCGGAGTCGAAGAACGATTTCTACGACTCGATGTACCACGCCGCCGCGGCCGTCGGCATCAACACCAGCGCGCAGATCGAATGCGGCATCGCCGGCCGGCCGGTGTTCTCGATCCGCACGCCGGCGTACCGTCACTCGCAGGAAGGCACGCTGCACTTCCGCTACCTGACGACAGAGGGAGGAGGCCTGCTCCGAGTGGCCGACGACTTCGATACCCACGTGCGGCAGCTGGCCGAGGCACTGGATGACCCGCCAGGAACGGCGGCGCGGGTGCAGGGGTTCGTCCGCGCGTTTACGCGGCCGTTCGGCCTCGACGTCGCCGCCACGCCCCGGTTCGTCGACGACATCGAACGTTTCGCGACCACTCCGGCGCCGGCGCCGCGCCGCTTGTCGCTCACCTCCTACGTGGTTCGCGCGCTGCTCATTCCAGTCGGCGGACTGATGGTGGTGGCACGGCGGTTCGGCCGGTTCACGCGAAAACGGCGACGGCAACTGCGGCCGGTCACCGTCGCCGGCAGCTTCGTCAAGCTGTTGATGGTGATCGCCGACGGTCTCTTCCGGTTGCGCGCCGTGCGCACGGTGGTCAAGGAGCACCTGCTGCCGCACGCCATCGCGCGTCTCTCGGCCGCGAATGCGCCGACCGAGGAAGCCGTGGCGGTTCGCCGCATCAGCGCGCGCATCGCGCGTCACGATCGACCGATCATCGTCGGGCCCTGGGTCAGCGAGGTTGGCTACGAGCTTCTCTACTGGATCCCCTTCGTACGCTGGGTGCAGACGACGCGACAGATCGATCCCTCGCGTCTCGTGATCGTCTCACGCGGCGGCGCCGGCCTCTGGTATGGCGATCTTGGCCGCCGGTACCTCGACCTGTTCGATCACCTCACGCCGGAACAGTTCCGCGAGAAAAGCGAACAGCGCATCACCGACGGCCGGACGAAGCCGCGGACGATGACCGAGTTCGATCGGGAGACGATCAAGCTGACGCGGCAGACGCTGCGGCTGGGCCAGACCGACGTCCTGCACCCGATGCAGATGTACCGGCTGTTCCACAGCTTCTGGCAAAGCCGCTCGCCGATCGCGCTGGTCGACGAGTTCACCAGGTGGCAACGCCTGCCGGCCATCAACACCAGCGACCTGGCGGGCGCGCTGCCTGACGACTTCGTCGCGGTACGATTCCATTTCAACGCGGCGTTCCCCGACACCGAGGCCAATCGCCAGTTCGTCAGCGAGCTCGTCGCCGCACTGAGCGAACACACCGACGTCGTCGTGCTGAACCCGCCGCTTCCGCTCGACGATCATCTCGACGTGCCGGTCACGAACCGTCACCGGGTGCATCGCCTGGACCACGTGATGTCGCCGCGGGCGAATCTCGACGTGCAGACCAGGGTCGTTGCCCGCGCGCGGGCATTCGTCGGGACCCACGGCGGATTCTCGTACCTGCCGCCGCTCCTCGGCGTGAAATCGATCTCGTTCTATTCGGACGCGCAGCCCGTGATGATGCGTCACCTGGAAGTGGCGAAACGCGCGTTCGCGAGCGTGCAACCCGGCTCGTTCACCGTCCTCGACGTCAGCGATCTCGGCGTGCTGCGCGCGGGACTCGGCACGCAACACGAAGCGATTGCACACCTGGCCAAAGCCCGACTCGTATGAGCCTGATCCAGTATTCCGTGAACGTCGTGCGGCGGACGCTCCGTCACGCCTCGAAGAACACGAACCGCGTGCGCCGCCACGCCTACCATCGTGCGCGCTACACATCCGCCGGCCGGGCGGCACTCGCGGTGTCGGACTTCCTCACGTCGCCGCGCGACGCGCTGCAGCGCCGGAGCGTGGTGTCGCAGTACAACCGCGAGCACCCGAACACGGGCATGACTCGGGACGGCGGGTACGCGATGGTGACACCGTCGATGCTGCCCGGGGTGCACGCGATCATTCCACTGGCGGTGCGGCTCTTCGAAGCGAAGCAGCGGCAGCTCGAAACCGGTCCGGCGCACGAACTCCACGCGAAGAAATGGGCGTTCATGCGCAGCGTGCTGACCAATTCCGATCTCAGAGCAAATCCTGCGCTGGTGGACTTCGCGCTCTCCGACGCCCTCCTCAGTCTGGTCACGAACTATCTGGGCACGATTCCCCATCTCAATCGCGTTGACCTGCTGTATTCGATTGCTCACGGCGGCGAGGAAGCGATCTCGAGCCAGATCTATCATCTCGATCCCGAGGGTCGTCGCCAGGCCAAGCTCTTCCTCAACCTGCGCGATGTCGGTCCCGACGAGGGCCCCTTCACGTTCATCCCGGCGCCGGAGACCTCGCGC
This sequence comes from Vicinamibacterales bacterium, assembly GCA_035496255.1. Classification (GTDB taxonomy): domain Bacteria; phylum Acidobacteriota; class Vicinamibacteria; order Vicinamibacterales; family UBA2999; genus Gp6-AA40. The sequence goes on along the minus strand of DATJEU010000068.1, from coordinate 40,017 downwards.
ATCGTCAACGCAATCAAGCAGCGGCGGAGAGGCGATGCGGACATGGCGATGGCGCGCTATCTCGATAACGAACTGGAGGCCGTGAACGGCTTCGCGAAAGCCGTGGCAGCCGAAGGTCCGGCTGGAAGCGGCGTGCTCGTCGACACGTCGCGATGCCTGCACTTCGGCAGCCGCGTGAAGCCCGGCACCTATCGTCTGTGTCTCTACATTCAGTACTGCTCGTCGCGCGAGCACGGGAACCTGTTCGACATGGCGCGTTACGAACGCGATCCGATCCGCCTGCTGGCCACCGTCAACAGCCGGCGGGCGGCGACATCGGGCGTCTTTGCACCTCATCAAATGGGCTGACGCGCACGGATCGTGCACGCACCCGCCGCATGCGCGCGCTCGTCACACGGCCTGGAGTGGCCAACTCGGTTCGGCTTGTGGACGTCAACGAACCGGCCGGCGACGGTGCGGTGCTCGCGCAGACGCTGGCCGTCGGCGTGTGCGGCACGGACATCGAAATCATCGACGGCCACTACGGTTGGGCTCCGCCAGGCAGGCAGGAGCTGATTCTCGGGCACGAATCGATCGCGCGCGTCATCTCGGCGCCCGAAGGTTCGGGGTTGAGCGCCGGTGACCTGATCGCCGGCATCGTCAGGCGGCCCGATCCGGTCCCCTGCCCGTACTGCGCGATCGGTGAGTGGGACATGTGCAGCAACGGCCGCTACACCGAGCGCGGCATCAAACAGCGCGACGGCTACGGCGCGGAGCAGATCCGGATCGAACCGGAATTCGCGGTGCGGGTCGATCCGGCACTGGGCGTTCTCGGTGTGTTGCTCGAGCCAACCAGCGTTGTCGCCAAGGCGTGGGACCACGCCGAACGGATCGGCCATCGCTCGAGGGCGTGGCATCCGCGCGTCGCGCTGGTGACCGGCGCGGGCCCGATTGGCCTGCTCGCGGCGCTGCTTGGCCGGCAGCGCGGCCTCGAGGTGCACGTCTACGATCGCGTGACCAGCGGTCCCAAGCCCGATCTCGCCCGATCGATCGGCGCGCGCTATCACGGCGGCGACATCGCGGTGCTCGGGGATCTGCGTCCGGACGTCATCATCGAGTGCACCGGCGCCACTCCGGTGATTGCAGATGTTGTGACGCGCAGCGGTGCCTCCGGTATCGTCTGTCTGGCCGGCGTCTCCTCGGGCGGCCATACGATCAACCTCGATCTCGGTGTCGTCAACGCTCGCATGGTGCTCGAGAACGACGCGGTCTTTGGATCCGTGAACGCCAATCGCAGCCACTACGACCTTGCCGCCGCGGCGCTGGCCGCCGCCGATCACGCCTGGCTCGCGCGACTGATCACCCGACGCGTGCCGCTCACCGGCTTCCGTGACGCGCTGGCGCGACAACCGGACGATGTCAAAGTGATTATCCAGTTCGCTCACGCGGCATGAGTGCACCGCTCGAGGATTACGCATTGATCGGCGACTGCGAAACGGCAGCGCTGGTGTCGCGCAACGGCTCGATCGACTGGCTGTGCTGGCCGCGGTTCGATTCCGCCGCCTGCTTCGCTGCTCTGCTCGGCGAGCCGGAGCATGGTCGCTGGACGATCGAGCCGATCGACACCGGCGCGCGGCGCAGCCGACGCTATCGCGGGAACACGCTGATCCTCGAAACCGACGTGGAGGACGCCGGCGGCGCGGCCACCGTGATCGACTTCATGCCGCCACGCGGCCGCAACTCGGACATCGTGCGGCTGGTGCGCGGCAGGCGCGGCCGCATTCGCCTGCGTACCGAGCTGATTCTCCGGTTCGACTACGGCCTGTCGATTCCGTGGGTCAATCGCCTCGAGGACGGCACGATCCGGGCGATTGCAGGACCGGAGATGGTGGCCCTGCGCACACCGGTGCCGATGCGCGGCAAGGACATGACCACCGTCTGCGAATTCGAGGTCGCCGCCGGCGAGACCGTCCCTTTCATCCTCACGCATGCGCCCTCATACGGGCCGCTCCCCGATCCGATCGACCCCGAGGCGTCGCTCGAAGGCACCGAGACGTTCTGGAGCGAGTGGGCGGAGAAGAGCAAATCGCAGGGCGAGTGGGGCGAGGCGGTCACGCGCTCGCTGATCACCTTGAAGGCACTGACCTATGCGCCGACCGGCGGCATCGTCGCAGCGCCGACGACGTCGCTGCCCGAGCAGATCGGCGGAGCGCGCAACTGGGATTACCGGTTCTGCTGGCTGCGCGATGCGACGCTGACGCTGCTCTCGTTGATGAACGCCGGCTACTACGACGAAGCCAAGGCCTGGCGTGACTGGCTGCTGCGGGCCGCGGCCGGCGCGCCATCGCAGTTGCAGATCATGTACGGCATCGCCGGCGAGCGCCGGCTGCCGGAACTCGAAGTGTCGACGCTGCCCGGGTACGCCGGATCACTGCCCGTGCGGGTCGGCAACGCCGCGCATGGCCAGTTGCAACTGGATGTGTTCGGCGAAGTGATGGACGCGCTGCACCAGTCGCGCGAGGGCGGACTGCAGACGCGTGAACAGGACTGGGCGTTTCAACGGACGCTGCTGACGCATCTCGAGACGATCTGGAACCAGCCCGACCAGGGCATGTGGGAAGTGCGCGGACCCGCGCGCCACTTCACTTACTCCAAGGTGATGGCGTGGGTCGCGCTCGACCGCGGCATCCGCAACGCCGAAATGATGGAGATGGACGGCCCGCTCGAGCGGTGGCGGGCCCTTCGCGAGCAGGTGCATCGCGAGGTCTGTGAGCACGGCTACGACGCGCGGCGCGGGACGTTCGTGCAGGCGTATGGATCGAAGGAACTCGATGCGAGTCTGCTGCTGCTCCCGACGACCGGCTTCCTGCCGCCCTCCGATCCACGGATTTGCGGCACCATCGCGGCGATCGAACGCGAGCTCATGACCGACGACTTCGTGCTTCGCTATCGGACCGAGAAGGCCAATGACGGGCTGCCGCCGGGCGAGGGCGCGTTCCTCGCGTGCACCTTCTGGCTCGCCGACGCGTACGCCCTCACCGGACGGCTCGATGAAGCACGCCGGCTGTTCGAGCGGCTGTTGTCGCTTCGAACCGACCTCGGCCTGCTGTCAGAGGAGTACGACGTCGGCCGCCGCTGTCTCGTCGGCAACTTCCCGCAGGCGTTTTCCCACATCGCGCTCGTCACGACGGCCCACAACCTGGCGCGCGCCGAGAAACCCGCCCACCAGCGCTCGGCATAGGGGCGGATTCCTGTAGGGGCGGGTCTTCAGACCCGCTCGCGGCCGGAAGGCCGGTCATTCACCACGCTCGGGGGCGGGGTTGAAGCCCCGCCCCTACGAGTCAGACATGGCACCGTTCGAGAGGCGATATATTGACCGGGTGCGTTTCATTGCCTTCCTGCTGACCGCCGTCGCCATGGCGCAGCCTGCACACGCATCGGAACAGCAGGCGCGAGCGGCAGTCGTCCGGGTGCTGCCGATCCTGCAGAAGTCCGCGCAGACGTTCGTCAGGAAGCAGTCCTGCTTCTCCTGCCACCATAACGCGCTGTCGGTGATGACGCTGCGGCTGGCTGACCAGCGTGGCATCAGAATCGATCCGGCGGTGCTCGACGCGGTCGAGACGAAGACATTTCGCGAGCTCCGCAGCGCTACGTCTATTGACGACGCCATTCAGGCCGCTGGAGTGTCGGACCCGACTCCAAACGAGAGCCTGTTGCTGATGTCCGCGCACGCCGCCGGCATGCCCGCTGATCTGACCACGGCAGTCATTGCGCGGCGGCTCGCACACTGGCAGCGTCCCGATGGGCGATGGATGACATCCGATTTCCGGCCGCCCCATTCCAGCAGCGAGTTCACAGCGACCGCGACGGCTGTCCGCGCGATCGCCACGTACATGCCGCCCGAGCTTGTCGGCGAACGTGACGCGGTGCTGCGCAGAGCAGCGACATGGTTGACCACGACGTGGCCGAACTCGACGGAGGATGCCACCTTCCGGCTGCTCGGATTGATTTGGGCCGGCGCGCCGGCGGAGACGATTGCTTCCGCCGCGCGAACACTGCTCTCGATGCAGCAGCCTGCGGGCGGCTGGTCACAGTTGCCCGGCTACGCGGCGGACGCGTATTCGACCGGTGAAGCGCTGTACGCGCTGCGTGCGGCGGGCGTGGCCACAGCCACGCCAGAATGGCAGCGCGGCGCGCGCTTCCTGATCACGACGCAGGCCGCCGACGGCACCTGGCACGTCCGCACGCGCATGATCTCGCCGGCGGACATCAGCCCGCCGTACTTTCACACCGGCTTCCCGTACGCGAAGGACGAATTCCTCTCGTACGCCGGCACCTGCTGGGCCGTGATGGCGTTGTTGTCATCGCTTCCGGAAACGCCAGCGACGATCGCTCCGGCGGCACCTGGGACTGCGACCGCGCCAGGCTGGTTGCGCGCGGCACTCTTTGGCAGCGCGAAGGAGATGGCGACGGCGCTCGCCGGGGGTCTCGATCCGAACAGCAAGACTGCGGCAGGCACGACGGTGTTGATGGCCTCGGCACTGGACGCTGACACGACGCGCCTGCTGATCGCGCACGGCGCGGACGTGCACGCGCGCGGCAGGAGCGGCATGGACGCCTTGACGATCGCCGCCACGCACGTCGGCACCGCCGCATCGGTCGCTGCGCTGCTCGACGCCGGCGCGGATGCGCAGCCGCCCGAAGGCGTCCGGGTTCGACATTCCCCGATCGTCGCGGCTTCGCTCGCCGGCGACCCGGACACGGTGGCGGTTCTCCTCAAGCATGGCGCGAAGCCGTCGGGCCAGGCCATATCCGAGGCGATCACCTTCGGCCATCACGACGTCGTCGCCACGCTGATCAGTGCTGGTGGCGACGTCACTGGCGTCGACGGAACCGGCGTGAACCTGCTCCATTGGGCGGCAATCACGAACCGCGACACGATCATCCCGCTGCTCGCCAACGCCGGCGTGCCGATCAACGCACTCGATGATGCCGGGTATACGCCGCTGATGTACGCGGCAACCGTGGATCAGGGCGATCAGCGGACGCTGAAGGCGCTGCTCGCCGCAGGCGCCAATCCCGGGATCAAGAACGACGACGGGCGCACGCCATTGCAGCAGGCGCGTCGTCTCGGCCACGCCGACGCGGTGCGCGCGCTGTCGCGCTGACCACACCCGCACGTGCGCGGCGCGGTCCTGTCGGATATTCACGCCAACCTCACCGCGTTGGACGCTGTCGTCGCTGATATCCAGATGCGCGCACCGGATGCCGTCGTCGTCCGGCGGGTCGAGTACAACGTCGAAGAAGAGGTTCGCGAGCTCCGTGCCCGCGGCTGTCCCGACGCAGACTGGACAGCCGCAACGCTGCTCGCCGCGGCGCCACAGCCGTTGATTCTTCGCAACCTTCGTTGCCCGGAAAGGCTTTGAGGATACTTGGACACCACCAGCGTGGCGCGCGTGCGAGAATCACGCGCGCGGAGAGATGACATGAGGTTCAGGACGGCAGTTGCGGTGGTCGCGGTGCTCGCGTGCGGATGGATCGCGCGGCCGGATGCGCAGGGGCGAGGCGGTCGTGGCGGGGGGGCGCCGGGCGGTGGACCACGCGTCGGACGAGTCGAGCACATCACCGTGCACGGCAAGTCGCTCGAAGGCAATCTCGAGGGCGATTCACCGGACCGCGATGTCAACGTCTATCTGCCGCCAAGCTATCTCGGCGATCAGATGCGCCGATTCCCAGTCGTCTACCTGTTGCACGGTTACACCGGCAAGGAAGATACGTTCACGGCGCGGCTCGCGAACATTCAGGAGAGCGGCGATCGTCTCGACGTCGCGCAGGGCTTCAGTTCGGCCATCTACGTCATGCCCAGTGCGTTCACGCTGCACAAGGGCAGCATGTATTCGAACTCGCCGACGACGGGAAACTGGGAGGCGTTCATCGCCGACGACCTGGTCGCCTACATCGACGGCCACTACCGGACGCTGGCCACGCGCATGAGCCGCGGGCTCGGCGGGCATTCGATGGGCGGCTACGGCGCGCTGCGCATCGGCATGAAACGGCCGGAGGTGTTTTCCAGTCTGTATCTCATGAGCTCGTGCTGTTTGGCCGCCGACCGCAACCCGTCACCGCAGTCGATGGCCGCCGCCGAAGCGATCAAGACACGCGAACAGGCGGAGGAAGCCGCGAAAGCTCCCGGGTTCGGCGTCTCGACCACGCTGGCCTCGGCGGCCGCCTGGTCACCGAATCCATCGCGGCCGCCGCTGTTCTTCGATCTGCCGGTGGAGAACGGCAAGGTGCGTCCGGAGATCGTGGCGAAATGGGTGGCGAATGCACCGCTCGAAGCACTGCCGCAGTACGCCGACAAGCTCAAACTCTATTTCTCGATCGGCATGGAAGTCGGGACGAAGGATCCGCTGTACCGCTCGAACGTGCAGCTGCACGAGTTGATGACGAAGCTTGGCATCCGGCACGGGTTCGAGGAATACGACGGCGACCACACCAATCGCATCAAGGAACGGATCGAGCGGAACACGCTGCCGTTTTTCGCGCGGTACCTCGCCTCGCCGGTCAACCCCACGTCACCGTCGCCTGAGGCCGATCTGCTGGCGCCGGCAAAGTGATCCCGCCGCGCATTCGTCCGTGAAGCTGCGCGATCTGCCGCGCGCGTTTCAGCGTCATCGAGCGCCGAAGCGCTACCCGCATACGATCGCCACGTTCACGCTGCCGATCGACGGCGCGGTGGACCTGGCGCAGTGGCAGCATCCGGGCGAGAAGCCGACACACGTCGATCAGGACGAAGTCACCGTACTGCGCCGGTTCCTCTCCGAAGGCGACGCCGCCATCGACATCGGCGCGCACACGGGCGATTCGACCGTGCCGATGGCACTCGCGGCCGGTCGATCGGGCGTCGTCTTTGCCCTCGAGCCGAATCCGTATGTCTTCGAAGTCCTGCAGACGACTGCCCGCCTCAATCCCGATCGCACGCACATCGTCCCGTTGATGTTCGCGGCGACGCCGGAGGATGGCGAGTTCGAGTTCTGTTACTCGGACGACGGGTTCTGCAACGGCGGCGCGCACCGCTGGCAGGACCGGTGGCGGCATGGGCATTTCAGCCGCCTGCGCGTGCTGGGGCGGAACCTTGATGCCTACTTGCGCACGCATCACGCGGCCGAGCGTGCACGCATTCGTTACGTGAAGGTGGATACCGAAGGATTCGATCGCCAGGTCGTGCGATCGCTCGCGCCGCTCATCGAGCTGACGCGGCCGTACATCCGCGCGGAATTCTTCAAGCACCTGCCGGCGACCGAGCGCTACGGCTTCTTCGACGATCTCCACGGCGCCGGATATCGAGTATTCCGCTGGACGCCGAGCGAGTACCAGGGCGAAGAGCTTTCACGCGAGGACGTCGTGCGATGGCGGCACTTCGACGTGTTCGCCGTGCCGCGAGAGCGCATGTAATTGACGCCTGGACAAAAGACGCCACGACGGAGACGACGTTGGACGACGGCCACGACCGAATGTCGCTCACACGCGCGATCGATATTGGATCGCAGCAGGCGAGGCATGCGAATCGCTCGGCAATACGCGGGCCAGGGGTGCGGTTCTGTGCCGCTGAAAGGCGGGCCATTTCAGCAGGGTCTTCGCGCCGCCAGCCACGGCGGCGTCCGCGCGTGGGACGCCTGCTGTTCGGAGCCGCGCCGCCGCCCACGGAGCATATACTCGGTCCGGCTCCTCAATGACCTACGCTGCGATCACCGGATGGGGCGCCGCCATGCCACCGGCGGTGCTTTCGAACGACGACCTTTCCACGTTCCTCGACACCAGCGACGAATGGATCGTGACCCGCACCGGCATGCGGGAACGGCGGATCTCGCACGTGTCGGCGACGGCCATGGCCGAGGTCGCGGCGCGGCGGGCGCTCGCGTGCGCCGGCCTCGAGGCGGCGGACGTCGACCTGATCATCTACGGCAGCTGCAGCAACGACGAGCAGGTGCCGAACTCCGCCTCGGGGGTCCAGGCGGCGCTCGGCGCCCGAGGCGCCGCCGCGATCGATCTGAACACCGCGTGCACATCCTTCCTGTATGGATTGTCGACGGCGTCGGCGATGATCCGCATCGGCACCGTCCGCACCGCGGTGGTGATCGGGGTTGAACTGATTTCGCCGTACATCGATTGGGAGAACCGCAACGTCGCGGTTCTGTTTGGCGACGGTTGTGCGGCCGTCGTCGTCCAGGCCAGTGAGCGCGAGGAAGGTGTGCTCGGCGAGCAACTGGGATGCATCGCCGAAGCCCGCCATACGCTGCGCGTGCGCGGCATGGGATGCGCCTACGCGAATCGCGGCGTCGTCTTCGGCAACACCGAGTGGGACTTCGACGGCCAGGAGATCTTCAAGCGCGCGGTCCACGGGATGACGCAGGCGAGCGCCGCCGTGCTCGCGAAGTGCGGCGTCCGTCCGGAGGAGATCGACCTCGTGGTACCGCACCAGGCCAACCTGCGGATCATCGATGCGGTGGTGAGTCGAACCGGCATCCCGATGGACAAGGTGATGCTCACCGTGCAGCGCTACGGCAACATGAGCGCGGCCACGGTGCCGGTGGCACTCACGGAGGCGATTCACGAAGGACGGGTACGGCCCGGCGCGCTGATCCTGATGCCGGCCTTTGGTGCGGGGCTGACCGTCTGCGCACACCTGGTGCGCTGGGGCGATCGGGTGACGCCGATTGCGGTAAGCGAGGCGGCGCTGCCACGGTGCACGCGCAGCGCCCTGGATCTGGTCAACGAGATCCGCGCCCACAAGAGCGGCGCGGCCTCGCGGTCCTCGGCCGGTCTCGCTATTTCCGCTCTATCCTGACGTTGCTCGCGGCCTTGCCGTCGACGCTCAGCGACATCGCCCCGAGTGCACCGGCGCTGCTGCGGTCCACGGTGATCCGAAATTGCTTCGCACCGGGTCCCAGCGTCTTCGCCATCTGCGCGCCGATCTCCGGCAGCAGCGTCAGCAGGCGGTTCGGGATGTTGATGATTTCAGCGCGGCCGCCGGTCCCCGGGCCGAGTGCCTGGGCCAGGTCGAGCTGAATCGATCCGGAACTCGCCGACGAGCCGATCTTGTTGTAGACGACGGCGTAGATGACCGTCTGCCGGGCGCGGACGCGATCGACGATCTTGTTGACGTCGGCCTGGCGCGCGTCGCCGTCGCCGGACGTGGTGCCGAGCGTGACGATCGTGTATACCGCGTCCTTGTTCGGGTCCTTGTCGATGCGCTCCACCGCTTCGAGCAGCGAGTCGACGAAGTGCCCCACGCCCTGGTCTGGCGCAAGGCGGCTGACTGCCTGTACCAGCTTGTCGTGATCGGTCGTCGCCTTCTCCAGGAAGCGCGGCTGCGGCGCCGTCGTCACCAGCGTCGTTTCGACGCCGGGAGGAATCGCGGCAATCAGGCCGCCGACGGCCTTGCGCAGATCGCCGATGCTTTCCGACGGCATCCCCGATCCCTCGTCGATCAGGATCTGCACCTTCGCCACGCGCTGCATCGGTTCGACCTTGGTGACGGTGACCGGCTGCCCGTTTTCGAAGACGTGCACGTCTTTCGGTTCGAGCGTGCTGACCTCACCGCCGTTGGGATCGGACACCATGGTCAGCAACTGCACCTGCTTCTGGGCGAAGGCGGGTGAACCGATCGCGGTGAGCGCAACGATTGTCGCGAGAACACGAACCATCGGCCGCATAGGCTCCTCTCGATGCAATGTTGGCAGGCGCCCGGATCCTACAGCGAATCTGCGTCATCCGGCTGGCAGGCTGCACCGGCTTAGACGCGCGGCGCACGCTTCCGGCTGGCACTCGTGAGGCGGCTGGCTCCGGTCGCTCTGTACGATCAGAACGCGCATTCTTCCGTATCCACCACCGGCCGTTGCGATCGGCGATCGGGTATGCCGGCCGCCGTACTCTCCCGGGGCCCTTACGTGATCGGCGTTGTCAGGAAGCGGCCGGCAGGACCGACGTGATCGCATCCAGGCTTCGACGACGCGCGCGCTCAGCGGGGGAACGGCGCGAGCAGCGTGACGAGGTGACGCGTGGCAGCCTGGTTCACTTAGCTATGCTACCTTTAGCCCTTCCCAACAAAACCCATGCTGAAGCTGACGCGATTCCTCCGTCCGTATCGTGGGTACGCCGCTCTCGTCCTCGTCCTCGCACTCGCGCAGGCCGTCGGCGCGCTGCTGCCGCCCCGCCTGATGGCGAACATCGTCGACGACGGCATCGTCCGCGGCGATCAGGCCAGGATCCTGTCGATCGGCGGACTCATGCTGCTGCTGTCGATGCTGGCAACCGCGTGCGCCGTCGCCGGCAGCTACTGCTCCTCCAGGGTGGCCACCGGGTTCGGGCGGACGCTGCGCGGCGCCATCTTCACCCGCGCGTCGCACCTCTCGATTCACCAGTTCGATCGCTTCGGCGCCGCCTCGCTGATGACGCGAACCACCAACGACACGACGCAGGTCCAGCAGATGCTGATCATGCTGATGACGATGGTGATCACGGCGCCGATGATGGCGGCCGGCGGCGTGATTCTGGCGCTGTCGCAGGACGCCCAGCTCGCCTGGGTGCTCATCGGCGTGATCCCGATCATGGCGGTGATCTTCATCGTGATCATGCGCGCCGCGGTGCCGCTCTCGACCGCCATGCAGTCGAAGATCGATCGTCTCAACCTGGTGCTCGGTGAAGGGCTCAGTGGCGTGCGCGTCATCCGCGCGTTCGATCGCGGCACGCGCCAGCGGCAGCGGTTCGATGCGGCGAACCTTGACGCGACGAACACGGCGATGACGGTCAACCGGCTGATGGCCGTCCTGATGCCGGCACTGTTCGTGATGCTCAACTTCACGAACCTCGCGATCATCTGGGTGGGCAGCCACCGCATCGATCAGGGGCTGATGCCGTTCGGAGCGATGATCTCGTCGCTCCAGTACGCGATGCAGATCCTGTTCGCGGTGTTCATGGTCACCGCGGTGTTCGTGATGCTGCCCCGCGCGGCGGCATCGGCCACGCGCATCAACGAGGTGCTCGATCTCGAGCCGGAGGTCGCCGATCCTGCCGGTGCGGCTCCCGCGCCGCGCGGCCGCGCAGGGCGGGATCCGCATAGCAGCTCCGCCGAACCCGCAGGCGCGTCTGCCGGTCGCGTCGAATTCGACAACGTGACGTTCCAGTATCACGGCGCCGAGGAGCCGGCGCTCTCGGGCGTGTCGTTCGTCGCCAACCCCGGCGAGGTGACCGCGATCATCGGCGGCACCGGCTCGGGCAAGTCGACCTTAGCCGGCCTGATTCCACGGTTCTACGACGTCAACGGCGGCCGTGTGCTGATCGACGGCGTCGACGTGCGCGACGTGCCGCAAGCCGAACTGCGCGCGCGAATCGGCTTCGTTCCGCAGCGGGCCGTGCTCTTCAGCGGCACGGTTGCCGCCAACATCCGGTACGGCCGCGGCGAGGCGACCGACGACGAAGTGCGGCACGCGGCCACGATCGCGCAGGCAATCGAGTTCATCGACGCGATGCCCGAGAAATTCGACTCGCCGATCGCCCAGGGTGGCATCAACCTGTCGGGCGGGCAGAAGCAGCGGCTGGCCATCGCCAGGGCGATCGTCCGCAAGCCGGACGTGTACGTCTTCGACGACAGCTTTTCCGCGCTCGACTTCGTCACCGACGCGCGCCTGCGCGCGGCGCTGCGTAATGAAACCGCCGGTGCCACGGTCTTCATCGTCGCCCAGCGCATCAGCACGGTCATCACCGCCGACCGCATCATCGTGCTCGACAACGGTCGGGTGGTCGGCATGGGCACGCACACCGAGCTGTTGAAGTCGAGCCCGGTCTATCGCGAGATCGTCGCCTCCCAGGTCTCGCTCGACGAGGTCGCATGAGCACCGCACCGGGCAGATCGGGGCCACCCGCGGGTCCAGGCGGCACGCCGCCGCGGACGCCGCCGCCGTTGTTCGGCAACCGCCCGATCGGCGGCATCGGCGTGCCGAAACAAAAGGCCAAGAACTTCAAAGTCACCTTGCGCCGTCTTGCCGGCTACCTTCGGCCGCACCAGGGCGCCCTCATCGTCGTGATCATCGCCGGGGCGCTGGGCACCGTCTTCCAGGTCGTCGGGCCGAAGCTCCTCGGCATGGTGACGACGAAGATCTTCGAGGGCTATCTCGCAAAGGCCGCGAATGCTCCCGGCGCGAGCATCGACTTCGGCTACGTCGGCCGGATGCTGATGCTGCTGGTCGGCCTCTACATCGTCGGCAACGCGTTCAACTATCTGATGCAGTTCCTGATGGCGGGGATCGCACAGCGGACGGTGTACGCGCTGCGGCGCGAGGTCGAAGCGAAGTTCGATCGGCTGCCGCTGAGGTTCTTCGACTCGCGCACGCACGGCGAGCTGATGAGCCGCGCGGTCAACGATCTCGACAGCATCAGCGGCACCCTGCAGCAGAACCTCACGCAGTTGTTGACGTCCGTGCTCACGCTGATTGGCGTCGTCGTCATGATGCTGACCATCAGTTGGATTCTGACGGTCGCGATCGTGCTGACGCTGCCCCTGAGCATCGTGATCGTGGCGCGCATCGCCAGGCGCTCGCAGAAGTTCTTCATGCAGCAGCAGATGGCGCTCGGTGGTCTCAACGGTCACGTCGCGGAGATGTACGCCGGGCACACGATCGTGACCGCGTTTGGTCATGAGGCGAAGTCGGTCGCGACGTTCGAGGCGCTCAACTCGCAGTACTACGATGGTGCGTGGCGCGCGCAGTTCGTCACCGGCATCATCTTTCCGATGATGATGTTCGTCGGCAACATCGGCTTCGTGCTCATCGCGGTGATCGGCGGCGTACTGGTCACGCGGCAATCGCTGCCGATCGGCGACGTGCAGGCGTTCATCCAGTACGGACGCCAGTTCTCGATGCCGATCACGCAGTTGAGCGGCATCGCCAACATGATCCAGCTCACCATCGTCGCGGCCGAGCGGGTGTTCGAACTGCTCGACGAACCCGAGGAAGTGGCCGAAGCCACCAATGCCGTGACGATCGAGCGGCCGCGCGGTGCCGTGCAGTTCGACCACGTGGGCTTCCGCTACAAGACCGACGTACCGCTGATCGACGACCTGTCGCTCGACGTCGCGCCGGGACAGACGATCGCCATCGTCGGTCCGACCGGGGCCGGCAAGACGACGCTGGTGAATCTGTTGATGCGGTTCTACGACGTCGAGAGTGGCGCGATTCGTGTGGACGGCGTCGACATCCGCGACATGAAGCGCGGCGCGCTGCGGCGGCTCTTCGGCATGGTCCTGCAGGACACGTGGCTCTTTTCCGGAACGATCCGCGAGAACATCGCCTACGGCCGCGAGGGCGCGAATGAAGACGCGATTGTGCACGCGGCGCAGATGGCGCAGGCCGATCACTTCATCCGCACGCTGCCGGAGAACTACGAGACGCTGATCAACGAAGAAGCCAGCAACCTGTCACAAGGGCAGAAGCAGCTGCTGACGATCGCCCGCGCGTTCCTTGCCGATCCGGCGATCCTGATCCTTGACGAGGCGACGAGCAGCGTCGACACGCGCACCGAGATCCTGATTCAGGAGGCGATGGCGCGATTGATGCGCGGCCGCACGACCTTCGTCATCGCGCATCGCCTGTCGACCATCCGGAATGCCGACACGATTCTCATGCTCGAAGGCGGGCGGATCGTCGAGCGCGGCAACCATCATGATCTGCTCGCGGCCAAGGGACATTACGCCGCGCTCTACCACAGCCAGTTCGCCGGCCGGCCACAGGTCGCGAACGCGTAGCTAGTTCGTAGGGGCGGGTCTTCAGCCGCGCCCTCGCGAAGCCGGGCTGACACGAAGCGTGTGCGCTGGCGAACTATCACGTCCCGAATCCGAACAGACACCGGCGCGCATCGCCGCTGGAACAGCAAGCTGGCGGCCTCTAGCCACACCAAGCGAATGCTCACGTCGTGGCATGTCCTTTGACCTTCGGCCGCTATCACATGTCGCCAATGAGAGTTCTTAACCTGAGAGCCGCATGATGGAGTCGCTCGCGACTGAAGTCCGCCGCGCCGCTCGGCGACTGTGCCACTCACCCGGCTTTGCCGCGGTCACGGTCGTGACGCTTGCGCTCGGCATCGGTGCGAGCACAGCAATGTTCAGCACCGTGCGCCCTGTTCTCCTGGAGGCGGTTCCGTACCCGAACGCGAGTCGGCTGGTGACGGTTGCCGATACCAGCCGCGACACCGGCACGGCGCTCGACGTCACCTTCGGCACCTTCCGGGAAATCATGGCGCGCAGCCGAGCGATCGCGCGCGCCGCCGTCACGCGGTCGTGGCAGCCGACGCTATCCGGAGTCGGCGACGCCGAACGTCTCGATGGTCAGAGCGTCAGCGCCGATTACTTCCGAGTGCTCGGCGTAGAGCCGGCACTCGGCCGGGATTTCGTGGCCAGCGACGATGTGCCTGGAGCCGCACCGATCGCCATCATTTCAAGCGGCCTGTGGCGCCGCCGGCTGGGTGGTGACCCGACGATCGTAGGCCGCACCGTCAGACTCGATGGAGCAGCGGTCACGATCGTGGGGGTCATGGGAGACACCTTCGAGAACGTGTGGAATCCGGCAGCGCGAATCTGGCGACCGCTGCGAGACGACCCGTCGCTCCCGCTGCAGGGCCGCGAGTGGGGACACAACCTGCAGATGCTCGCACGGCTCCAGCCAGAGAGCGATGTGGATGCCCTGAGACACGAGCTGACATCGATTGCCGCGACGCCGCTGGCGGCGTTCGCGCGCCCCGACTGGGCGTCGCTGAGCGGCGGCCTGATCGTCACATCGATGCAGGATCAGGTGACCGCCAACGTCAAGCCAGCCCTCCGGGAGGTGACAATCGCCACCTTGCTGCTCTTGCTGATTGCCGCCGTGAATGTCATGAATCTGATGCTGGCGCGCGGCAATGAACGGCGAGCCGAGTTGGAGACCCGCACAGCGCTCGGTGCACCTCGGATGCAGTTGATCACGCCGCTCCTGACCGAAGGACTGTTGCTGTCCATCGCCGGCGGCGTACTGGGCATGACCGTCGCCTATGCAATGGTAGACGCGCTGGTCAGCATGGACGGCGTTTCCTTGCCGCGCGCAAGCGCCATTCACCTGGATTCGATCGCTCTCGCCTTTGCCGCCGTACTCACGGCCAGCATCGGCGTGCTCACCAGCTGCGTTCCGGCGGTGTGGCTCTGGCGCCGGGCGTCGGCCACGCCGGCGGCATCACGCGTGATCACCAGGCCTCATCGCCTGCGCAGTGTGTTCGCCACCGCCGAAGTCGCCCTCGCTCTGGTGCTGCTCGTCGGCGCCGGCCTGCTCCTGCGCTCCGTCGAGCGTCTGTTATCGGTGTCGGCCGGCTTCCGTCCAGAAGGCGTGCTCACGCTGCAGGTGCAGACGTCGGGCCCGCAGTTCCGCGGCGACGATGAGGTACGGCGCTTTTTCGATCGCGTCCAATCGACGCTGCAGGAGGTCAACGGAGTGGCCGCCGTCGGACTCACCAGCCAGCTACCGTTGAGCGGCGACATGGATGAATACGGCGTGGGATTGCGCAACACGGTGACGGGCCTTTCGGATCCGGCCGAGAGCGCCTTCCGATACGCGATCACTCCGGGATATCTGACGGCGATGAGCATTCCGATCGTGAGTGGGCGCGACGTCGACGAACGCGATCGCAATGGCGAACCGGTCGCACTGATCAGCGCGTCGCTTGCACGTCGCCGATTTGGCGACGTCAATCCTATTGGCAGGCAGGTGCGGGTTGGAGCCGGCGACAACTGGTATACGGTCGTCGGCATCGCCGGCGACGTGAAGCAGTCATCGCTGGCGGCGGCATCGGCGGACGCGATCTACATGCCCGAGTGGCACTGGCGTTTCGCCGATCGCGCCATGTGGATCGTGGTCCGCACCAGTGCGGATCCCTCCACGATCGAACCGGATGTCCGCCGCGCCATTAATGCCGTGGATCCGAACCAGCCGATCGTGCGTGTAGCCACGATGCGTGATCGCGTTGCCGCATCCGCGGCGCGGCAACGGTTCGTGATGACGGCGTTCGATACCTTTGCCGTGATCGCGTTGATTCTTGCGATCATCGGCATCTATGGCGTGCTCGCGGGCGGAGTCATCGAGCGGACGCGTGAGATTGCCCTGCGATCGGCCGTCGGCGCCACTCGGACGAGCATCATCAGCCTCATCGTGCGACAGGCGGTGGGCATCGCCGCCGCGGGACTGATCGCCGGTCTCATCGGCGCAGTGTTCGTCAGTCAGGGCCTCTCGACGCTGCTGTTCGAAATATCGCCGCTCGACGCCATCACATATGGCATCGTCGGTGTGTTGTTGCTGGGGGCGTCGGTGATCAGCGCGACGCTGCCGGCATGGCGCGCGGCCAGGATCTCTCCGTCAGTGGCGCTGCAGTCGTACTGAACGCGTGAGTTACCGCGGCGGCAAGCCGGCCTGCGGCACGCGTGTCGCCCGGAATGGCAGCGGTACTGACAGGTACGTCCAGGTGCTTGCCACGACCATGATGGCGACGAGCACGCCGACGAATCTCGACGACGCCGAAGCCACTCTCGGAGGCGTCAGCTCTTTCAACGCACGAAAAGAGGAACACCAGGCACAGTAACGCGAGATCCGCTGATAGAGAGTGAGTGGCATCCTCTCGTCCTTCACTTCCGGAACGCCGTTGCGAACTTCTACGGTTCTCACGAGGATGAAGTACAGAATGACCAGCGCGACGTCCAGCCACAAGACCACGAATGACCAGTTGAAGATCAGCGCCGGTCACGCCGAAATGACAGCTACCGCCGCGCGTACACTGCCAGCTCTTTACCGTCGGCCAGCACGATCTTCTCGAGCCGCAGGATTTTCTGGCCGTCCGAGAACTGGTAGCCGACGCCTGTGACGGTGTCACCCGGTTTGAGCGTGGTCTTCGTCCACCCGTTGGCTTCCATGCGAGTGACGGCGGGCCCACCGATCTGCCACGTCTCGATCTTGCTGCCGTTATCGCGGACCTCGAGCGTGAACATCGGATGCGGGTTGGCCCATTCGACTCTGGTGATCGTGCCTTTCACGGTCACCAGCTTGTCCATGTTGACGGGCCACGAGTGATGGGCCGACACGAGGGTCGTGGCCAGGACCAGGGCGATCGTCAGGATCAAGTGCCTCATGCGCACGCTACACCTCCGGCGGTCATTCTACGGCCGGAACGGCGCGAAAAGGCCGACCTGAGGGTCGGCCTCTACAAGGACTTCGCCGGTATTACTTCCTGGCCAGAGTCCTGAGGTAGTTGACGACGTTCCAGATCTCCTCGTCCTTCAGGCGATCCTGGAACGGCGTCATGTTGAAGTCGGGGCCGATGCCCTCCTTGATGTTCGTGAAGATTGCAGCATCGGTCGAGCCGTGATCCCACATCGCGTCGGTCAGATCCGGCGCGGCCGGAATCAGATCGTTGCCCGGACCCCCTTCTCCACTCGTGCCGTGACACGGCGCGCAGGTGCGCACGTAGGTCTGCTTGCCTGCGGCGATCGACTCCGGTGTCGCGGCAATCGGGTTCTTCGTGTCAACGGCAGACTGGAAACGGCCAACGGCTGCGGGGCGAACGGCACGTGGAGGGCGAGCCTGAAGGCTCGCCCCTGCGAGAAGGAAAATGAGCCCGACGATCACCCCGCGCCGCGGCATGCGACGCACCGTCACTTCGCGAGCGGGTCCGGCCGCAACTGGAACTCGAGCACTTTCGCCGTCTCCCCTTTTCCGCCTTCCATGTGGAACGGCGCGCGCGTCGCGATCGTCGTGTAGACGCCCTTGCCCTTCCAGCCGGCGTTCGGGTTGTCGATGCGGCCGTCGATCCCCTTGGCGAAGAATCCCATCGGGTACGGCACCCGCAGCGTGACGATCTTCCCGTCGATCAACGCGAGCAAGCCTTCGGACAGGTTGCCGGTGGCGAGCGGCACATCCTTCCCGGCGCCGAGCATGTCGAACCGATCGACGAAGTCGTAGTAGACCGAGTCGGCGCTGCCGTTCTCGACCGCGTTCCTGTAGTTGGGACCCGGGAACGGATACAGGGTCCAGCCCTCGGGGCAATGCTGCCCCGTGGCCATCGGACCATTCAGCACCTTGCACCTGCGCCGGTCGAAGCTGGCGAGATGACCGCTCGAGAGTACGGTCCAGACGACGCCCTTGCTGTCGACGTCCATGCCGCGTGGCGCGTAACCCTGTGTTGCCGCCTTCGGGTTGTTCCAGGGCACCTCGTAGAGCTCGCTGATCGCCGTTTCCGGTGGATGTGAGCCGGGCACCAGCCGCAGCAGGCCGCCGGGCATGCCCTGCACGCTGCCCCACACCGAACCATCGAACGCCGGCGTATCGCCGTAGAGCGTGACGTTCAGCCGTCGATCCTTCGCCGGGTCCGGGGTCGCGTTCGGCTCGGTGTAGTCGTCACGCCGGCCGTTGCCGTTGTAGTCGAGCACGAACGCGGTCCAGCCCTGCGCCTGCTTCTCGTCGTGCGTCCGATCCCAAATGCGCGTGTCGAACCATCCCTCGATGCCTGCCGGTCCGAACGACGACCACAGCACGTCGTTCGCGTCCATGTTCACGTGTCCCCACGTGAAGCACGTATCGATCGTCGTCGTCTGCTTCGTCTTCGGGTCGTACATGATCAAGCCACGCTGGCCCTGATTGATCGGCATCAGCTTCGCTGACGGGTGATCGGAACCGGCGCGGCACCACGCCGGCGTCGCCGGCCTGCGCACACGTCCGGCCGCCCACACGCGCGCCTGCTTGTCCATGGCGAAGCTGTGAACGGTGGTCTTGCTGGTCCAGATCGCTTCGTCTCCCCAGTACGGTGACGGTCCTGCCGGCGGCTGATCGGCCGCGCTCGGGGTATCGGGATCGCGAGGCGCGATCGGAATGCGCGACGCCGTGTTCGTCTTGGGATCGAGCACCGCGAGGTAATCGCCGCTCTCCTCCAGCGCACCGTAGATCGGCCCGTTGGCATTGACTGTGGGATTGCGCTTGTCGCTGGCGATCGCGTCGTGGAGATAGACCTTCGGATCGGCCCAGTCCCACAACGTGACAACGACGTTACGCTCCCGTCCTTGGGGTCTCGCGGGCTCGGCGCCGGGAAGCTCGCCGGCCTTGATCCGATCCGTCCAGTCGGCATACATCGACAGCACGCGCGCCCGCCCCACCTGCGTGAAGCGTGCACTCATGCCGCCGCCGGCCTGTCCGGCCTGAATCCGGTGGTCCCACGCGTCGCGCGAATCTTTCGCGGTCGCGAGAATGCCTGACGGGATCGTCCGCGTCGCCGCGTTCCCCAGCTGGTGACAGCCGGTGCAGCCGTCGGTGTTGACGACACTGCGGATGAAATCACCCTGACTCTTGATGTTCGGCGAGATACCGTTGCCCTGCGCACCGGTTCCGGGAAATTCCGTTTTTGCCGGCAATTGCAGCAGCGCAAACCAGTACTGCGCCGGGTAGTAGTGCGCCGCCGCTTTCTTGTCCGGCGCCGGCATCGCCGTCAGCGCGAGCGTCTGACCGGGAGCCGCCTTGACCTTCGCGGAATCGACCAGGCCGTAGCCGCGGACCCACACGTCGTAATTCGCTTTCGGCAGGTCGGGGACGACAAAGCGGCCCTGATCGTCGGTGACGACAATCCGGATGAATCGTGTCGGCAGCGATCGCGTTTCGGCAATGACCCAGACGCCGGCCTCCGGTCCGCGCGAACCGGTGACGACGCCGCCGATGTCGTCGGCGTCAACAGCGACAGCGGTGCGGCCGCCGCGTCCCGATTGTGCGGCCTGCACGATGACGATCGAACCCAGCAGCATCAGCGTCGCAACAGCGACGGCTCGCCAGTCCTTCAACAGTTTCGCGATCATGAGCGCTCCTCGTTGCGCGCGCAGTGTCCTCCCGCCGCAGAGCGCCGGTCAAGATGCGGGGCGAGCCTCACAGGTCCGCACCACGTCTAATGCGGACGGGCGTATGCATGCGAAACGTGCATCTCAAACCAGAGGAGGGCGACGTGAACAGCCGGAACTTCCTGATCAGCGCTGCCGTCGGCAGC
Source organism: Vicinamibacterales bacterium (assembly GCA_035496255.1). Classification (GTDB taxonomy): domain Bacteria; phylum Acidobacteriota; class Vicinamibacteria; order Vicinamibacterales; family UBA2999; genus Gp6-AA40. The sequence continues at coordinate 19,950 of DATJEU010000068.1, read as the reverse complement.
GCCGCCACGCTTCTGTTCGATCCGACGACAGGCCGCCGGCGTCGTGCGCTCATTGGCGACAAACTCGTGCATGCCGGCCGGGTCACGCGTAATCGTCTCGGCACCGCCACGCGCGACATCTCGAATCGCGCGCGCGGCCTGACCGCGGCCGCCCGGCACCGTGCATCCGACGATCAGGTGGACGATGCCACGATCGCCGGACGGGTGCGCGCTCGCCTTGGTCGCGCCTGTTCACATCCGCGCGCCGTCGACGTATTCGTGTGGAATGGCAGCGTCACGTTGCGCGGGCTCATACTCGCGGCCGAGGTGACGGATGTCGTCGAGGCAGTCACCGCCGTACCCGGCGTCACCAACGTCATCAATGAGCTCGAGCCGCACGTCGACAGCGACGGGATACCGTCGTTGCAGGGCAACGGGCGCAGGACGGGATGGAACCTGTCGCCACGCCGCTGGTCGCCCATTACCCGGACGCTGGTGGGCGCCGGGATCGTCGCGGGCGTGATCGCGGCGCGGCGTTCTCGACATCGATCCGACGAGATCTCGTACGCCGACGCATTTTGAACCTGAAGCGGCCGCGCGCGCGGAACACGGTATGCACAAGCCGTAGAGGTACGGAGGCACACCCGCATGAGAACCGACGACCTGCACCGCTTCCGCGATCGGCATGAAGCCGGCAAGGTGCTGGCGGGATACCTCACCGCCTACGCCCACCGGCAGGACGTCATCGTCCTTGCCCTCCCGCGCGGCGGCGTTCCGGTCGGGTTCGAGATCGCATCCGCACTGCACGCACCTCTCGACGTCTTCGTCATCCGTAAGCTCGGCGTACCGTGGCATCAGGAACTGGCGATGGGCGCGATCGCGAGCGGCGGCGTTCGTGTGATCAACGACGAAGTCGTCCACATGCTGCGTGTGCCCCAGCCGGCGATCGATCAGGTCGTTCAGGAGGAGCAGCGCGAGCTGGAACGCCGCGAGCGCCTCTATCGGGACGATCAGCCGTTTCCGGACGTCTCGGGCAAGGTGGTCATTCTCGTCGACGACGGGCTGGCCACCGGTTCGAGCATGCGTGCGGCGGTGCGGGCGCTTCGCCAGCATCACCCGGCACGCATCGTCATCGCCACCCCGGTCGGCGCGCCCGACACCTGTGCCTCGTTTCGCCAGGAGGTTGACGAGGTCGTGTGCGCGATGACGCCGGAGTTCTTCCAGGCGGTGGGGTTGTGGTACGAGCAGTTCGATCAAACCAGTGATCAGGAGGTACGCGACCTGCTGGCGCAGCGTACGCAGTTGCTGGCGGAACGGGGCGTGTGAGGAGTCGCCGCATGACCGACACCGCGATTGATGCCGTCCGCCGTCACGCCACCTGGTTCGAGCCCGATCCCGACGGCTTCGCCGCGCTCTTCGAATCGATTGGCGAGGCATCGATCGTCCTGATCGGGGAGGCCAGTCATGGCACGCACGAGTTCTACCGTGCGCGCGCGGAACTGACGAAGGCCTTGATCGAACGCGGCGGTTTTAACGTGGTCGCCGTCGAGGCCGACTGGCCCGACGCCTATCGCGCAAACCGGTGGGTCCGTCAGGCGAGTGACGACGCGGAGGCCGAATCCGCGCTCGGCGACTTCCTCCGGTTTCCACGGTGGATGTGGCGCAACCGCGACGTCGTCGAATTCCTGTCGTGGCTCCGTGACTTCAATGGGGCCCGGCAACCCGCGGCCCAGTGCGGCTTCTACGGACTCGACCTGTACAGCATGCATCGTTCGATCGAAGCCGTCCTGACCTATCTGCGCGACGTCGATCCCGAAGCCGCCGAACGCGCGCGCTTCCGGTACGGCTGCTTCGAAGACTTCGCGGAGGACACGCAGGGCTACGGCTACGCGGCCACGGTGGGGCTGTCGCCGTCCTGCGAGCAGCAGGTCGTCGATCAACTCGTCGAGATGCGCCGGCAGGCAGCCGCGTATGCCGCACGCGATGGGCGGATCGCCGCCGACGAGTTCTTCTACGCAGAACAGAATGCACGACTGATTCGGAACGCGGAGATGTACTACCGCGCGATGTTCGGCGGACGGGCCGATTCCTGGAACCTGCGCGACCGCCACATGATGGAGACGCTGCAGGGGCTGCTGCAGCACATCCGACACACCGGCGGTGCCGCGCGCGCGGTCGTCTGGGCGCACAACTCCCATCTCGGCGACGCGCGGGCCACGGACATGGCGCGTCGCGGCGAGCTCAATCTGGGTCAACTCGTGCGCCAGACGTACAACAAGGAGGCGTATCTGATCGGCTTCACGACCCACGCCGGCACCGTCACCGCGGCATCGAACTGGGACGAACCGACGCAGCGGAAGCGCGTGCGGCCCTCACTCGAGGGCAGCTATGAGCGGGTGTTCCACGACACCGACCTGCAACGATTCGTACTGCTGCTGCGGCATCAGGCGGTTCGCATTGCCCTGCAGGAGCCGCGACTCGAGCGCGCCATCGGCGTGATCTATCGACCGGACTCGGAGCGCCTCAGTCACTACTTCAAGGCGACGCTGCCAGACCAGTTCGATGCGGTCATGCACATCGACGACACGACCGCATTGGAGCCGCTGGAAACGTGGGCCGTCGACGAAGCCGATCTGCCGGAGACGTATCCAACCGCATATTGAAGGACGCACATGGCTCACATTGCCGTTGCTGACACCATCACGATCCCTGTGGCCGGCGGCGAACTCGGAGCCGACATCAAGGTGCCTCGGGACGCGCTCGGCCTCGTGATCTTTGCCCACGGAAGCGGCAGCAGCCGCTTCAGCCGCCGCAATCGCGCGGTGGCGGAGTACCTGGCCCGCCATCGATTCGCGACGCTGCTCCTTGATCTGCTGACGCGGCAGGAAGATGCGATCGATGCGCGCACGGCCGAATATCGCTTCGACATCGATCGGCTGGGTGAACGCGTGATTCTCGCGATCGACTGGGCGCGGGATCGCGACGAGCTGCTCACGCTCCCGGTCGGCTGCTTCGGCGCGAGCACCGGCGCCGCCGCCGCGCTGATCGGTGCCGCCGCGCGGCCGTCAGCAGTCAAGGCCGTCGTCTCGCGCGGCGGGCGGCCTGACCTGGCCGGGGCCGCGCTGGCCGGCGTCGCCGCCCCCACACTGCTGATCGTGGGCGGCGATGATGAACCGGTGATCGAAATGAATCGCGAGGCGATGACACACCTGACCGGTGCGGTGGAACTGGAGATCGTGCCCGGAGCGACACACCTGTTCGAAGAACCCGGGACACTCGAACAGGTGATGTCGCTCGCGTCGAGGTGGTTTGAGAAGTACCTGCGGTAGCGGTGGGCGGTGGGCAGCAGCGTCCCACCAGCCACCGCCCACCAGCAGTTCTAGTCAGGCAGCGGCATCCGTCCGGGCTGCCGCGGTGGGCGGCTCGACTCCGACGTCGAACGTCCGCGGATGTCCTCGCTCGACTGAGAAGTGGTGTCGCTCTCGCGTCCCGATGCCGGCTTCCCCATCGATCCGCGCACCTGTGTATCCCGGCGGATGTCCGAACTCTTCCGATCCCGATCGGCTCGCGACATCTCGTCTTTTCTCGACGCCATAGCTGACCTCCTCACGGAAAAATCGGTGCAACGCCAATACCCTTCCGTCAGGCCCGGCCATTGCCATCTTCACAGGACGACAGGTCGCGAACGAGAATGTGCGGCACGATGGAACGTACGCTTCGCGAACTCGTCCACGGCGGCACCTTCGACGACTTCCTGTTCACACCTCAGCACAGCGTCATCGAACGGCGGGATCCCGCAACCATCGATCTGTCGTCGCGGCTTTCCACCGGACTGACGCTGAAGCGGCCGATCATCTCGGCCAATATGGACACCGTCACCCGCGCCGCGATGGCGATTGCGCTGGCGGAAGAAGGCGGCATCGGCATCGTCGATCGTGGCTTCCGCAGCGGTGAGATCGAGCCACAGGTCCGCGAGGTCGAGCACGTCAAACGCCGGCAGCACGGCATCATTACCGACCCGTATACGACCACGGCGCACGCCTCGATCGCGGAGGCCGCGACGCGCATGCGCTCGACCGGTGTCGGCACGCTCGTCGTCATCGGCGACAGCGGACGACTCGAAGGCGTGCTGACGATGCGAGATCTGCGGTTCGTGGCGGATACGCGCGAGCCCGTGAGGGCGCGGATGACGCCGCGGCAGCAGTTGATCGTGCACGCCGGCGTGCCGGACCTGGCACAGGCGGCGGAGCTGATGCGGGATCACAAGATCAAAAAGCTGCCGCTGGTGGACGCCGGCGATCACTTGATCGGTCTCATCACCGCCAAGGATCTCGTGCGACAACGGCAACTGCCGTTTGCCACGCGCGACGACCGCGGCCGCCTGCGCGTCGGCGCCGCCATCGGTGCGAAAGGGGACTACCTCGAACGCGCGGCGGAGCTCGTTCGCGCCGGCGTCGACGTGATCGTGATCGACATCGCCCACGGACACTCCGTGGTGATGGCGCGCGCGATCGACGCGTTCCGGAAGCAGGTCGGCGACGTCGAGCTGATCGCCGGCAACGTTGCGACGGCCGAAGGCGTGAAGTTCCTGCTCGAGCGCGGTGTGAACGCGATCAAGGTCGGCATCGGCCCTGGCGGCGGATGTACCACGCGGCTGAATACGAACTTCGGCGTCGCTCAGGTGCAGGCACTCGTCGAGTGTCGTCTGGCTGCTGGCGGCCGCGTCCCGCTGATCGCCGACGGTGGCATCAAGCGCGATGGCGCGGTCGTGCAGGCGCTGCTCTTCGGCGGCGACACCGTGATGCTCGGGAGCGCCTTCGCCGGCACGACCGAGACACCCGGCGACACCGTGCAGAAGCCGGTGGTCGTCCCCGAATCGAGCAAGACCGTCCGCGTGCCCTTCAAGGTGTTTCGCGGCATGGCCTCGCTCGAAGCCATCGTCGATCGCCTCGACGTCGAGGACCTCGACGCCGCCGACGTCGATGCGCTTGGCGCCGAAGGGCTGGAGATTGCGGTGCCGGCGCGCGGATCGGTGCGCCCGATCATCCGCGACATGCTGAAGCACCTGTGCTCGGCGATCAGCTACGGCGGCGCGAAGAGTCTTGGCGAACTGCAGGAGATGTTTCGCAGGAATCCGGAACGCTATGTGACGAAGCTGACGGAATCGGCGCGCCGCGAGTCGTTCGACCGCTGACCCGACGCGGCTGGCGACCGGCGGCCGCGGACCCACGTGTACGCGGCATGTATCCATGCCGCCTGCCATCAACCGCCAGCCGCCAACCCGCCAACCGCGTCCAGTCCCCGCCGCTATAATCGCGTGCTGTGCTGGCGTCAGACGCCGATCTCACCGCAGGCCGCGCGGCGCTGGATCAGGGCGCGTGGCTCGATGCCGAGCACGCGTTCAGGCGGGCGCTCGCGGTCGAGGAGTCTCCTGAAGCACTCGAAGGACTCGGACTGGCCGGCTGGTGGCTGGATCAGGGCGACGTCGTCTTCGACTCACGCGAGCGCGCCTATCGCGGATACCTCGGTCGCGGCGACGTCGTGTCCGCGGCGCGGGTCGCGACCTGGATCGCGTGGGACAGTTCGGCGTTCCGCGGCGAGGATGGCGTGGCGAACGGCTGGCTGCAGCGCGCGCGCCGGCTGCTCGACGGACAACCGGAATCGCACGAGCACGCATTCCTCGCGGTGCGCGCGGCGCTGTTCGCGCTGGCGGACGAAGGCGACGCTGAAGCAGCCGAAGCGTTGAGCACCGACGCGATCCGCGTCAGCCAGGCGCTTGGCACCGTCGATTACGAGATGGTCGGCCGCGCCCTGCGCGGTTGGTCACGCGTGACCGTCGGCCGCGTCGCCGAGGGGTTGCGCGAACTGGACGAGGTCAGCGCCGCGATCCTCGCCGGCGAGGTGACCGATCGCCTGCTGATCGGTCTTGCCGGCTGCTACCTGATCGCCGCCTGCGAACGCGTGCGCGATCACGGCCGCGTGATTCAGTGGTGCGAGCGGATCAAGGAGCACAGCCGGAAGGTCGGCCTCAAGCCGCTGTTCGCCGTCTGCCGCACGCAGTACGCATCCGTCTGCATGTCGAGAGGCGCGTGGGACGAAGCCGAACGCGAACTGACCAACGCGTGCGACGAGCTCGCCGTCTGCCGGCCGGGGATGACGACCGACGGCCTCGCCCGCCTGGGTGAACTGCGTCGTCGCCAGGGGCGGCTCGACGAGGCGGCGGCGTTATTCGAACGCAGCAGCGCACATCCGGTGGCGTCGCTCGGACGCGCGGCGATCGCGCTCGATCGCGGCGACGCCACGACCGCAATCGAGTTGGCGGAGCGGCATCTGCGGCGCATGCCGGTTCGCAATCGCATCGAGCGGGCACCAGGACTCGAGCTGCTGGTGCGCGCGCACGCCGCCGCTGGCCCGGCGCATCGCGATGCCGCACGCACGGCCCTCGACGAATTGCGGGGCATCGCCACCGACGCGCGCACGTCGCCGCTGCTGGCCACGGCGAGCCTCGCTGCCGGTCTCGTCGCCTTCGCCGGCGGCGAGGACGATGGGGCGCGGCGCGATCTCGAGGATGCGGTGGACTTGTTCGAGCGAAGCGGCGCGCCATACGACGTGGCCCGTGCCCGCCTCGCCCTCGCCCGAGTGCTGGCGCGGCTCGGTCGCACCGAAGCGGCGGCTTCTGAAGTCCAGCGCGCGCTCGACCAGTTCACCACGCTCGACGCGCGCGTCGACATCGCCGCAGCCGACGCGGTGAAGCAGGAGCTGCGATCGCCCGCGGCCAGCACGAAGGCGTCACGCGGCGCCGGCGGCCTGACCACCCGCGAACTCGAAGTGCTGCGCCTGATTTCCACGGGCCTGAGCAACCAGGCAATTGCCGATCGCCTGTGCATCAGCGAGCACACGGTGCATCGCCACGTGGCGAACACGCTGACCAAGCTGGATGTCTCGTCCCGCTCCGCCGCCGTCGCCCACGCCGCCCGGCTTGGGCTGATTTAACCCAAAACGGCAGACGCCACGACGAGCACGGAGCTTTCGTCGGGGCCGTCCTAATTCGTCGTGACCGTCGTGGCGTACTTTTCCATGACGTGGCCATGGCCGGATCCGGCCATTTTTCGATTCGCCGCCAAAATGACCCGATCCGGCGAAGTTCGGGCTGCCGCGGCCCTGTTACAGTTCGCCGCATGACACACACCATTCCGACTCCCGACACCCGCACAGGTGCCGCCGGCCCACAGGCAGACGCCCTGGCCGAGCGCCTCGAACAGGGCGCCCAGGCGCTCATCACGTTCGCTGGCAGCCTGACCGATGCCGAGTGGCGCAGCACGCCGCTCAAGGACCGCCGCCCCGTCGGCGTCATCGTTCACCACGTCGCCAGCATCTATCCGCTCGAGATTCAGCTGGCCCAGGCGATTGCCGCAGGCCAGCCGATCACCGGCGTGACCTGGGATGCCGTCGCCGACGTGAACGCGAAACACGCGGCCGACAACCCGACGCCGACGAAGGAAGAAGCGATCGCGCTGCTGCGGCAGAACAGCGCAGCGGCGGCGGCAGCGATCCGGGCGCTCACCGGGGAGCAGCTTGCGACCGCGACGCCGAACTCGCTCTATGAAGACGCGCCGCTCACCTGCCAGTTCTTCATCGAAGACCACGCGTTGCGTCACAGCTATCACCACATGGTCCTGATCCGCCGCGCGCTCGGCCGCTGACACGAGGAGACACGTCATGAGCACTGCTTTGATGGACTTGTCGGCGGTCAAGGCGCGGCAGCAGGCGATGTGGGCGTCGGGCGATTACGCGATTATCGGCACGACGCTCCAGATCGTCGGCGAGCTGCTCTGCGAAGCCGTCGATCTTCGCGCCGGTGAACGCGTGCTCGACGTCGCCGCGGGCAACGGCAACGCGACGCTCGCCGCAGCCCGTCGCTTCGCCGCGGTCACGTCGACCGACTACAACTCCGGCCTGCTCGAACGCGGACGCCATCGCGCCGATGCCGAACGACTGGACATCGTCTTCCAGGTCGCGGATGCCGAGAACCTTCCCTTCCCCGACGCCAGCTTCGACGCTGTCCTCTCGACCTTCGGCGTGATGTTCGCGCCCGCGCAGGAGCAGGCGGCAACAGAGCTGCTGCGCGTCTGCCGGCCGGGTGGACGGATCGGGCTCGCGTCGTGGACGCCGGAGGGCTTCATCGGTGATCTGTTCCGCACGATCGCGAAGCACGTGGCGCCGGCCCCCGGCATCGCCTCGCCGCTGTTGTGGGGCTCCAGGACCCACATGGAGAAGCTGTTCGCCGGCGCCGGGTCGATCGCGCACGCGAGTCAGTACTTCACGTTCCGCTATCGCTCTCCGGAGCACTTCGTCGACGTCTTCCGCCGGTACTACGGGCCGACGCACAAAGCCTTTCTCGCGCTCGATGAAGCCGGCCGGCGGACACTCGAGGGCGACATGCTGGCACTGCTGCGCAAGGCGACTCGCGGCGGCGGATCGGAAGCGGGTCTCGTGGTTCCGGGGGAATACCTCGAGACGGTCATCACGCGATAGCCGGCGAGACGAGGCATGCAACGACGGCTGATGTGCGTCCTCGCTCATCCCGACGATGAGTCGCTCGGGACCGGCGGGACGCTCGCCAGGTACGCGGCGGAGGGTGTCGAGATCTCAGTCGTCACCGCCACGCGCGGCGAACGCGGACGGTTCGGTGACGCCACCGACCGTCCGTCACCGGACGTGGTCGGCAGGACGCGGGAAGCGGAACTGCACGCCGCGGCGCGTGAACTTGGCGTGCGCGACGTCACCATTCTCGGCTACCCGGATGGCGGGCTCGACACGGTGGACGCCGCGGAGGCGCAGAACGTCATCGCCGATCACCTGCGCCGGGTTCGGCCACAGGTCGTGATCACGTTCGGGCCGGAAGGCGCCTACGGCCACCCCGATCACGTGGCGATCTCCCAGTTGACCACAGCGGCCATCGTTCGCGCCGGTGGCAGCAGTGCCGTGCAGAAGCTCTATCAGATTGCGTGGGCCGCCCCGACCTGGGCAGCCTATGAATCGGCGCTGAAAAAGCTGACCAGCACCGTCGACGGCGTCGAACGGCATGTCGTTCCGGCACCGGACTGGGCCATCACAGCGCGCATCGACACGCGCGACGTGTGGCCGACGGTATGGCGCGCGGTGCAGTGTCACGAGACGCAGATGAGCATCTATCGCGGCCTCGCGGCACTGCCCGACGAGCACCATCGTGCGCTCTGGGGCGTGCAGGAGTACTACCGGGCGTTCAGCCTGGTGAATGGCGGGCGCACGCGCGAGTCCGATCTCTTCGAGGGAGTGCGATGACGACGCGGCGTGCGCCAATCGACATGTCTGACACGGCGTTTCGTGCCGCCGGACATGCGCTCGTGGATCAAATCGCGGACTGGCTCGCGGCGATGCCGGAGGGACCGATCGTTCGCGATCAGGCGCCATCGGCGATCCGCGACGTACTCGGCGCGGATCAGGCGCTGCCGCCATCCGGCAGCGCCGACGCCGGCGCGCTGCTGGCCGACACGGCGGGGCTGCTGTTCCGACACTCGCTCTTCAACGGACATCCGCGCTTCTTCGGCTACGTCACCTCCAGTCCGGCACCGATCGGAGCGCTCGCCGACCTGCTCGCATCAGCCGTCAATCAGAACGTGGGCGCATGGCGGCTGTCGCCGCTGGCCACCGAGATCGAAGCGCAGACGATTCGCTGGATCGCGGAATTGATCGGCGTTCCGACCGATGCCGGCGGTCTGCTGGTGAGCGGCGGCAACATGGCGAACTTCGTCTGCTTCCTCGCCGCGCGCGCGGCGAAGGCGCCCGCCGGCACCCGCCGTGCCGGACTGCGCTCGCTGCCACAACCTCTGCGTGTGTACGTCTCGACCGAAACGCACACCTGGATTCACAAGGCCGCAGACCTGTTCGGACTCGGCACCGACGCGATTCGATGGATCCCGACTGACGGGGATCAGCGGATGGACATGACAGCGCTCCAGTCGCAGATCCTCGCCGATCGCGCGGCTGGCGGGTTGCCCTTCCTCGTCGTCGGCACCGCGGGGACCGTCAGCACCGGGGCTGTCGATCCGCTGGCCGCGATCGCCGATGTGTGCCGTCGTCACGATCTCTGGTTTCACGTCGACGGCGCGTATGGCGCGTTCGCCGCACGCGTGCCGGGCGCGCCGGTGGATCTCCAGGCCATGGCCATGGCGGATTCAGTCGCGGTCGATCCGCACAAGTGGCTGTACGCGCCGCTCGAGGCCGGCTGCGCGCTGGTCCGTCGACCTGCGCATCTGTTACAGGCGTTCTCGTACCATCCCGACTACTACCACTTCGATCACGACGTCACGAACTACTTCGACTACGGCCCGCAGAATTCGCGCGGCTTCCGCGCGTTGAAGGTGTGGCTCGCGCTGCGTCAGGCCGGGGCCTCGGGATGCCTGGACATGATCGGGGACGACATGCGGCTCTCGCGTCGGCTGCACGACTCGGTGAGCGGGCACGCGGAGCTCGAAGCGCTGTCACAGCACCTCAGCATCGCGACGTTCCGTTACGTGCCGCTGGATCTGCGCCCTGCGTCGGATCCCGAAGCGCAGAAGTACATCTCGCGCCTCAATCAGGAACTACTGTCGCGAATCGAGCGCAGCGGTGAACTGTTCCTCTCGAGTGCCATCGTCCACGGCCTGTTTGCTCTCCGCGCCTGCATCGTGAACTTCCGCACGTCGGAAGCGGACGTCGATGCGATTCCAGCGGTGATCGCACGCGTCGGCCGCGAAGTCGATGCGCAGCTCCGCGGAGTAGCGGAGGGCGCAGAGGGAGCGGGTCTCACGCAAAAGAACTGAGACCAGGGCGTGAGATCCGGACCGGCCTCCCAAGCTTCCTTTCAGTGGCGCTTGAAGAACTGCACGTCGCGCTCGTGCTTCTCGGCGGCGGCACGGCTGCTGAACGTGCCGAGGTTGCGGCGACGGCCGGTCTTCGGATTCTTCTTGCGCGAATAGAGACGATACTCACCCGAGCTGAGCTTTCGAATCATCTCGATCTCCTCATCGCAGCGCGTGCATGCACGACGCCAACCCTGGCAGCTATTCCGCGTGCCTGGCCTGTCAGCGGAGGTGCGGTGACAATACACGCATGCCTTTGTTCGAATACGTGTGCCGGGAATGCGACCGGCGGTTCGAGGTGCTGGTGCGCGGTTCGCAGACGCCTGAGTGCCCGTCATGCCACGGGTCGGATCTGGAACGGCGTCAATCGACGTTCGCGGCGCATACCGCGTCGAGTGCGATGACGTCGATGCCGGCGGCTGGTCCGTGCGGTGCCTGCGGCGACCCGCGCGGCGCCGGCGCGTGTTCGCGCAATTAGCGCGTGCGGAGGGCGGGTCTGAAGACCCGCCACTGCGGTCGTAGAAGCCGACCTTCAGGTCGGCCTGGTCGCACACCTCTACGCGGTGTGATTCACTGCACGCCGGGCGGCGGTGCGAGCGCTGACCGGCCCGGTCCTTCCTTGCCGCCGGCCTTTTTCAACAGCGCCACCGTGCTGTCGTGCGGCACCGGCAACTGGCCGACGACCGCCTTCCCCATCGCGACGTCGAGCGGCGTGTAGCCCTGGTTGCTGGCCAGATTGATCTCCGCACCGTTTTCGAGCAGGAACTGGACGATGGTGTCGGCGCCGCGCGAAGCGGCGCCGTGCAGCGCCGTCTCACCCTTGCCGTTCTTCTCGTGGAGGTCGAGACCGGCGGCGAGCGCCACCTTCACCGCCTCGAGCGCATCGCTCTCGCTTCCCTTCGTGTTCTTGTCGCGATACCCGACGCCCGCCGCCAGCATCAGGACGTTGTTGCCATCCTTGGTTGTCAGCTTCGGATCCGCGCCCCTGGCCAGCAGCATCTGCATCACTTCGTGATCGCCGGCCCGCGCCGCGCGCATCAACGCCGTCGAACCGGGGCCGAGCGTCGTGTCGCCGGAATCCATGCCGCTGCGGCCCGGCATCGGCTTCGTCAACGGCACATCGACCCTGGCGCCGTGATCGAGGAGCGCCTTGATGATGTCGAGGCTGGGAAGCGGGTCGACCAGCGGACGATTCGGCAGCGCTGAATAGTCCTCGTTGCGGATATCGATGATGGCGTAGAGCGGCGTCCGCCCGCTGGCCTCGACGATGTTGACGTCGGCACCGCGGTCGATGAGGAACTTCGCGAACGTGAACTGCTTGTTCATGATCGCGACGGTCAGTGCCGTCGCGCTGTCGACGTCGCCGTAGTTGATGTCGACGCCATGATCGAGCATGACGCGCGCGCTCTCGATGTCGCCTTCGCGCGCCGAGAACAGCAGCGCGGTGAAGCCGCCGCGGGCAATCGGCGAGATCGAAGAGGCGGCGCTCAGCTTCGGCGGCTTGGTCTCGCGATCGTACGAGCGCACCTTCCAGTCGGCGCCGCGATCCAGCAGCAGCTTGACGACGGCCGGATGCCGCTCGGCGGCGGCCCACATCAACGCCGTCTGCCCCTTGTAGCGCTCACGCGCATTGACGTCGGCACCGTGATCGACGAGCAGCCGCACGGCATCGACGCTGCCCGCGCGCGCCGCCGACATCAGGACCGTCTCGCCGTCCGCGGTCGCCAGCATCTTCGCGTCGGCTCCCGCTTCGAGCATCGCGCCGACCAGTTCGGCGCTCCCGGCATTCGCGGCCTCCGACAACGGCGACGCACCGAATCGGTTCTTCACCGCGGGATTGGCGCCCGCGCGCAGCAGCAGCTTCGCCGCCTCGACGTCGTTCCAGTGCACCGCCCAATGAAGCGCCGTCGTGCCGTCGGGCTGCGCGGCGTTGACGTTCGCCTTCTTCGCCAGCAACGCGCGCACGACCACGAGGTCTTTGCGTTGCGCCGCATCGGCGAGGGCCGCTGCGCTCGTGACTTCAGGTCCGGCGGCCCGCAGGAGGCCCGGCGGCACGAGCAACATGGCAACGAGGCACGTCCAAATCCTGTGTTTTCGCATACTGCGTGACCTTCGATAACTCCCGACGCCCAACATCTGACGCGTGCCCAATACCCAACTGCACCCGCATCCGAGCCGTTTGGGAGTTGGACACGCGTGAGACGTTGGGAATTGGGAGTTGCCTGTCCTTACAGCTCCGCCAACACTCCTGTGCTGTCGCCGACCTTCTCTGCCGGCACGCCGGCCTTGTCGAGGATCGTCAGCAGCAGGTTCGACATCGGCGTGTTCTCCGGATACACGAGGTGCCGCCCGCCTTTCATCTTGCCGGCGGCACCACCGGCCACCAGGATCGGCAGCGGGCCGTGATTGTGGATGTTGCTGTTGCTCATCGCGCTGCCGTAGAGAATCAGCGAGTGATCGAGCAGCGTGCCGTCGCCGTCGGGTGTCGCCTGCAGGCGATCGAGCAGATGGCTGAACACCTTGACGTTGTAGGTGTTGATCTTCGTCAGTTGCTCCAGCCGCTGCGGATTGTTCTGGTGGTGCGACGCCGGGTGGAACGCTTCCGAAATCCCGATCTGCGGGAAGGTCCGATAGCTCACTTCGCGCGCCATCATGAACGTCGAGATGCGCGTGATGTCCGCCTGGAACGCCACGGCCATCAGGTCGGCCATCAGCTTGATGTGATCCTCGTGGTTGTCAGGAATGCCGGCGGGCGTAGCCGGCACGTCGAGATTCGGGTTCGAGGCCTGCTTCTCCGCCAGTTGGATCCGGCGTTCGATCTCTCGCACGGCATCCAGATACTCCGCTACGCGATTGCGATCCCGCGAGCCGAGGTCGCCCTGCAGCCGCCGCACCTGGCCGGTGATCGCGTCCAGGATGCTGCGTTGCGTCTCGATGCGCTGCAGGCGCTCCTCGGTGCTCGCGCCATCACCGAACATCCGGTCGAACACGACGCGCGGGTTGATCTCCATCGGGAGCGGCGAGGTCGGCGTCCGCCACGAGATCGTGTTCATGTAGGTGCAACTGAAGCCGACGTCGCACGAGCCAACGAGACCGCTATAGTCCTCGATCGCCAGTTCGAGCGACGGCAGCAGCGTCTGCTGTCCGATCTTCTGCGCGGCAATCTGATCGATGGTCGTACCTGCCTGAATGTCGGCGCCGTCGGTGCGCTTCGGATGCACTCCGTTGAGGAACACCGCCGGACAGCGCGTGTGATCGCCGCCGTTGTCGCCAGGTCCCTGCGGGCCGGCCATCGCGTGCGCGAGATTGCTCAGCACCACGACGCGATCGCGATGCTCCGCGAGCGGCGAGAGGATCGACGACAGCTCCAGCGGTCCCGGGTTCGCCGGCGTCCAGTTCGCCATCACCGCGCCATGCGGCATGAAGCAGAGTCCGAGCCGGACCTGCGGCTTCGCCGCGGTCTGCGCCAGCACCGTGGACGCGGGCACCATGGCATCGAGCAGCGGCAGCGAGACCGTGGCCCCGACCCCGCGCAGGAACGTGCGCCGCGACAGATGCTTCCTGAAGATCATCGTCATCGGGTCTCCCTCGTCGTGTCCTTCACCGCCTTCATGTCGAACGGAACGCTCTTCACCACGCCCAGCACGATCGACGAGAAGCGATAGTTGGTCGCGCGCGCGTCGTGGACGATGCGGCGGACGGCTGGCATGTCGTAGTACTCGAGACCGCGGCCGAGCGCGTAGGTCAGCATCTTCTCGGTGAAGACGCCGACGAAGACCTCGGGCCGCTTCGCGATGTCAGCGCGCAGTGAGGCCACGCCATCGACCTTCGCGCCGGTGAACAACATGCCCGCGGGATCAATCCGCAGGCCGTCGTCCTGCTCGCGCCAGCGGCCGGTGCCGTCGAAGTTCTCGAGCGCGAAGCCGATCGGATCCATCACGCGATGACAGCCGGCGCACGTCGGCGAGGCGCGGTGACGTTCCATCCGCTCGCGCAGCGAGCCGTTCGGACCGCTGTCCTGCAGCGCCGGCACGTTCGGCGGCGGCGGTTGCGGCGGAACACCGAGCAGGTTCGTGAGAATCCACTTGCCGCGCTCCACCGGCGACGTGCGATTCGGATATGACGTCACCGTCAGGATGCTCGCCTGCCCGAGCAGGCCGCGCCGCCGCTCGTCGGTGATCTTCACGCGGCGGAACCGGCTGCCGTAGACATCCGGGATGCCGTAGTGGCGCGCCAGCCGCTCGTTGACGAACGTGTAGTCGGCATTGAGCAGGTCCATCACGCTGCGATCCTCGCGCATGATGCTCTGGAAGAAGAGCTCGGTTTCTTCCTTCATCGCCTGCCGCAGGTTGTCGTCGAAATCAGGGAAGGCGGTGAGATCCGGATTCGTGTTCTTCAGGTTGCGCAGGTGCAGCCACTGTTCCGCGAAGTTGTCGATCAGCGTCTTCGACTTCGGATCCGCGAGCATCCGGCGCACCTGCTGTTCGAGCACCGCCGGCTGTTTCAGCTTGCCTTGCTCCGCCGCCGCAATCAGCGGTTCATCCGGCAGGCTGCTCCAGAGGAAGAACGACAGACGCGAAGCGAGAGACAGATCGTCGAGCGGGTACGCGGTTTTCGCGGCATCGAGCTTCGGCTCGGGCTCGACGCGGAAGAGAAACTCCGGGCTGGCGAGTATGAACTGCAGCGCCGCTTCGATTCCGCGATCGAAGTTCCCGCCTTCCTTCCGTGCACGGCTGTAGAAGTCCATCATCACGCCGACGGTCTCCGCATCCACCGGCTTGCGATACGCCTGGCGCGCGAGTGTGGTCACGATTCGGCGTGCACATGCCGTTTCTTCGGACGTGCTCACGGGCGCTGACGCGCCGGCGGCCGCCTCTCGCCGTAGCGCGGAGCGCGAAGGCGGACGGCACACCAGGATCTTGCGACGCGACGCCGTATCCCCCGGTCCTGATGCCGCAAACGGACCTTCGACCGTCAGGCGATCGACCGATGGATCGCCCATGATGTCGAGGCCGTCCACGGTCGTGCGCGCGAACGGCTTGATCAAATCGTCGCGCGGCGCGTGGCTCTTGAGGACGGTGGTCGCCCAGAGGCGATGGGTGCCCGCCTTCACCGGCAGGCGGATGGTGAGCCGCTTGTCCAGATCGGTGCCGAACTCGCCGGGGTTCGACGCCATCCGCGTGAAGTCGTCCTTGCCGCCGGCCACCGTGGACTGAATGCGCACGCCGTCGAGTGCAATCTCGATCTCGTGCGGGTCTTCCATGCCGCGCATCAGATCGAAGGTGTTGCGCCAGAGGCGCAGCTTGATGACGTACTCGCCGTCAACCGGGAACTCGTGTTCCACCAGCAGGCCGCCACGTGTGCCCGGCGGCAAGCCGTCGATGTGCTGATCCTGGGAGAGATCGGGCTTGACCCGGTACGTCATCGTGCTCGGCGCAATCGCGGTGTTGCCCATCGCCATGCGGCTGATGTTCCAGGACGCCGACAGATACCGCTCCATCAGCGACGGCGACACCGTCAGCACGTCGGCGATATTGTCGAAGCCGCTGCTCTCATCGTCGGGCGGCAGCAGCGTGGCGGTGTCGACGTCGAGTGCCAGCAGATCGTGAATCGCGTTGGCGTACTCGGCGCGGTTCAGGCGATGGAGCGCGGTTCTGCCCGGACGCGGGTGCGCCGCGGCATCCCGATCGATGGTGGTCTCGAGTGTCGAGACGAACGCCTCGAGCGTCGCCGCGTCGGGCCTCGGCATGCCGGCCGGCGGCATCATGCCGGCGCGCACTTTCCGAATCACCTTCTCCCAGAGTTCCGCCGACTTCGGGATGTCGGTCAGGTCGGCGTGCTCCAATGACAGGTCGCCGGTCTTCAGGCGATCGCTATGGCACGTAACGCAATACGTGGTGAGCACCGCCGCCTGCCGTGAGGATGACGAGGCGACCGGGATGGCGGCCGGGCTCTGGGCGGATCCCGTCCCTCCAGCAGCGATCACGGCAAGCACGAACGCGAGGGCGGCCGACGACAGGGCAGTACGCAACAGGACCCTCCGACCAGCGGATGATACGCGAATGTCCGCGGCCGGAAGCACCGATTTGACGAGGATTTGACGAGATTTCCGCTTATACGCGCACGGTTTCACTGGCGCGCATCAGTGCGCGCCGCACGCACCTCGACCTGCAGTGCCGGGTCGCCGTATTCGAGCTGCAGCAGCGGCAGGAATCCGCGCGTGTCGACCCCCGGGACATGCGGATCTTCGACCGTGACCACCGCACCCCGTGGCAGCGCACCGTGCGTCCGGCGAAAGTCGATGAACCAGGCGCGATAGCGCTCGCCCGCCTTCACGGCCACCGGAACCGAATGCACGGCAAAGACCGCGAACCGGATCGCCACCGCTGCGGCCACGACAAGGGTTGCGCCGGCCGTGCCCACGGCGCCCGCGTCAGGCCGGAGCGTCTGTTGCAACGATTGCAGCAACGCCACCAGCAGCAGCGCGAATGCCGCACCGGCCAGGTAGGCATATCGTCCGCCGCCAATCTGCACGAACAGGCTGTACGGCAACAGCGCGAGGAGCATCCACACGCTGGCGAATCGAGCCGTGCGTGATCCGAAGGCGATCACGGCAAGCAGTACCGCCGCCGTCGTGACCAGTCCGATCACGCCATGACGCGCGACGTACAGCACGCCAACGTAGTCGAGCAGATTGCGGAGCACATGCAGTCCGACACGATATTGCCCTTCGCTGACGACGTAGTTGTGGCGGTTGACGATGAAGGCAATCGCCAGGAATGCGATCAACATGACGGCGAAGGCGATGTACTGGCGAACAGCGGGACGCCTGGGCGCCACGAACAGATCCAGGAGGATCAGGGCGGGCCACAGCGTCACCGCGCCTTCATGCGAGAGCAGCGCGGCGGCAAACGTCACGTGACTCACGACGTGCGCCTTCCGGTTGCCGTCCTGCAGCCAGACGAGGTGCAGAAGCAGCGTCGAGAGATAGAACGTGGCCATCAGCAGCGCGGTCACTGCTGATACCCACGCAATGGTATCGAGAATGCCGGGAAGCACCGCGAAGATCAGCGCCGCGGCGCCGGCGGCTGCAATCGTTCGAAGCAGGCGCCTTGCAATCAGGAACACGAGCCACGCGTTGAGGATGTGCAGCGCGATGTTGAGCGCGTGGAAGGCTCGCGTCGAGTAGCCGAACAGCGCGACGCCGATGTCGAAATAGAGCTCGATCAGCGGCCGGTAGAAATGCGTGCGCTGGGTAAAGCCGAACGACCAGGCCGGATCGAACGTCCGGCCAGCCACAATCCAGGCGAAGTCGTCGTCCCAGAGATAGGCATCGAGAAAGCGCCAGTAGAGGACGAGAATCGTCGCGGCGACGAGCGCCAGCCACGCTGCAGACTGCAGTTGTTTAGCGCGGGCCGGCACGCCTCACCGGGCGTTCGTCGCGGCGATCAGTTTCTCGAGCAGCGCGGCGGTCTCAGGGAAGGCTTCGGTCTGGCCGCGGCCCGACTGGCCGGTGCCTTTTGCGATGTCGAGCGCGGTGCGGCCGTTCGCGTCCTTTGCCTGCAGGTCGGCACCGTGATCCGCGAGGAACTGGATGACGGCGTTGGACCCGTGCTGCGCCGCGCCGTGCAGCGCCGTCTCGTGCGGCGACGCAAACGGGCTCGGCACCTGGCTGCCGCGGATGCCGGTGCGCGTCGACACCACGTACTGATCCTGCGCCGATGCGGCCCCGTCAATGGCTCGCCGCCGCGCATCCGTGACCGATCGCGCGTTGACGTTGGCGCCGGCATCGACGAGCAGCTGCAGCGTCTTCAACACGCCGTCCTCGGTGCGGTTGCGCCCGCGGGTCACGCGGGTTCCGAACTCGACGCCCGCCGCCGCCATCAGCGGCGTGACGCCCTCCTTGCTCGGCAGATCGACAAGCGCGCCATGCTTCAGCAGCAGTTCGACGAACGGCGCATCGCCGGCGCGCGCGGCTCGCAGCAACGGCGTCGCCCCCTGCGCCAGAATCGTGTCGCCGCCGCGATCCTGCGGCACGTCACGGTACGGCGGCCGCCGCTTCAACTGGATGTTCGGGTTCGCGCCCTTGTCCAGCAGCAGTTTCGCGACGTCGAGCGCGGTGATCGTGTCCTCGCTGGGAATGACCGCCATCGCGCCGTTGCCCTTGACCGGCAGCGTGTTGACGTCGGCGGCCATGTAAATCGGCGTGCGGCCGAACAGGTCCCACTTGTCGACGTCGGCGCCGGCATTGATCAACGCCGCCGCCGCCTCGAAGTGCAGGTTGAGCAGCGCCATGTTGAGCGGGGTGACGCGATCGGGATCCTCGAGATCGAGGTTGGCGCCACCGGCGATCAACTGCTGGACGCACTCGACGCAGCCTTCACGCGCCGCGTAGAGCAGCGGCGTGAAGCCACCCTTGTTCAGATCCTTCGGTCGCGGCTCGGTGATGACCTTCCGCTCCCATTGGCGGACGACGCCGCGGGCGTTGACGTCCGCGCCGGCCTCGACCAGCAGCTTCACCATCTCGGCCTGGCTCTGTGCCGATGCCCACATCAGCGCCGACTGGCCGCCGAACGATTCCTTCGCGTTGACGTCGGCGCCGGCCTTCACCAGCACGCGGGCCGCGTCGATTCTGCCGCTGCGCGCCGCCGCCATCAGCGCCGTCTCGCCCTCGGGATTCTTCGTGTTGGGATCCGCGCCCGCCCTGAGCAGCGCGTCGATCACCGGCGCGGAGCCGACGATGGCGGCTTCGGTGAGTGCCGAGGTGCCGAACTGATTCGTGGCCTTGACGTTCGCGCCCGCCTTGAGCAGCGCCCGCACGAGGTCCGCGTCCGCATTGGCCGCCGCCCACATGATCGGTGTCGTGCCGTCGGCGCCGGCCAGATTCGGGTTGGCACCCTTCGCGATCAGCGCCAGCGCCGCCGCCCGATCGCCCCGCTCAGCGGCGTCGAGCAGGAGCGTCGGCTCCGCCGCATGGGCGCCGACGGCAATGACCAGCACCAACGCCGCGGACCTGACAAGGTCCGCGCCACGAAGCTCACGAACGTGCCTCACCTGCATCGCACCATCAGCGAAGCCACCATGCACC
>DATJEU010000067.1:0-78200 GCA_035496255.1 Vicinamibacterales bacterium | reverse complement strand
GCCGGTCTGCGAGACCCTGCACTTCATGGGCATGGTGCTGCTGATCGGCACCGTTGGCCTGTTCGATCTGCGCATGTTGGGATTCGCGAAGGGATTGCCGGCGGAGCCGTTCAAGTACCTGATTCCGTTCGGCCTCGCCGGATTCGCGGTCAATTTCGCGACCGGCGTGATGTTTCTCTCGGGCAACTTCGATGCGGTCAACGCGTACGGTCTCAACCCCGCGTTCAAGTGGAAGGTCGCCTTCATGGCGCTTGCAGGCCTAAACGCCGTGCTCTTCTACGTGACCGGTGTCGCGAAGCGCGTCGATGCGCTGCAGGCAGGTGAGAGTGCACCGCTGGCCGCGAAGATGATCGCCACTGCCGGCCTCACGCTCTGGGTCGGCGTGATCTGCTTCGGGCGCCTGTTGCCCTATCTTGGCGACGCGTTCTAGAGAGCACCGTATGCGCACAACCATCTGGCTCTGGCTGTCGATGGTCGTCCTGGGCGTGGCGGCGACAGTCGCCGCGCAGGACTCGCCGCGCTTCGACGTCGTCTCGATCAAGCCGAATCGATCGGGAGACCCGCTCATCCGGCTCGATACCGAACCTGGCGGACGGTTCATCACCGTCAATGCGCCGCTCCGGTCGCTGCTGCGATTGGCGTACGGCATCGAGGATTTCGAGATCGTTGGCGCACCGGACTGGGCGCGCAGCGAGGGGTTCGACATCATCGCCGTCGGCCGGCAGGAACTGCCGCTGCTGGAAGGGCCCGGCCGCGGGTCGGCGCCGTTGCGGACGCTGCTGCAGGCGCTCCTGCGCGACCGGTTCTCACTGACGGCGCACGTCGAGGCACGGGAGGCCGCTGGTCTCGCACTCGTCGCCCAGCAGCCGAACCGCCCGGGTCCTCGATTGACGCAGTCGCAGATCGATTGCGCCGCGCTGATCGCCAGGGCCCGGTCAGACGCTGGAGCGGCGACGTGCGGGTTCCGGATGTCGCCGGGATCGATCGTGCTGGAAGGGGTCCCGATGACGACGCTCGCCTCAGGGCTCGGCGGCCTGCTCGGCCGGCGCGTTGTCGATCGGACCGCGCTGACCGGCAACTTCGACCTGCAACTGCACTGGGATCCGCCGATGCCATCGCCTGATGGCGGCTTGACGCCGACGCCGGCCGTCTCCCTGTTCACCGCTCTCGGCGATCAGGCAGGATTACGCCTGATCGAGACCCAGGTGCAGGGGACGGTCCTCGTCGTCGACGCCGTGTCCCGGCCCACGCCGAACTGACATGTGCGCTCATCGACCCCTCATGCTGGCTGCGGCCGTCGCCGCCCTGTCCGTTGCCTCGCTCGGCGCGCAGCGTCGATTACACGGCGAGGTGGGCAGGCTGCCTTTCGATGTCGCCTCGCTCAGACCATATGCCGACGAGGCGGCGCGGATCTTCGATCCGGTGGATCAGGGACCGGAGCCAGCGGCGATGCTGCCGGCAGAGTGGTACGACGAGGACGAGTGGCACCTCCTCGTGCGATACATCATCACGCCGGCCGAGGGTGCCGCGTACCGTCGCGTGAAGACTGCCGCCGACCGCGAGAGCTTCATCGCCGCCTTCTGGGCTCGACGCGATCCGACACCCGATACACCGCGGAACGAATTTCGAGAGGAATTCGATCGCCGTGTCGACTACGTCAACACGCACTTCACCAACCCGGACGACGCGCCGCACACCGGCCTGGAAACGGATCGCGGACGGATCTACGTGATGTTCGGTGCGCCCGACTCCGTGATGACGTTCACCAGCGGGGCATTCGAGCTGTGGCGTTATTCGCGCGCGCCTGCGGCCGGCATGACCTTCCAGTTTTCGTTGCCGCCGATCGATTCATGCGACGGCTCGTTCCGCATCGTCTCGCCCACGCCGATCGCCACGATTCGGAGCGGGATGACGTCGGTGGAGGTCGCTGCCGAACGGTTTGTGACCGTGCGAATTCACACCGGCTTCACTGACGTTGCGAGCATCGCGCACACGCTGCGGACGGGTGGAGCTGCCGTGCTCGAAGCAGATGCGGCGTTCTGGGATGGGAAGATCGGGCCGGCGGGGAAGGATCCACTCTCGCGCCACATCCTCGGTTGCCGGATGTTCGAGACTGGCGGGATGGGATTCACGCATCCGCTCCCGCCAGGGACCTATGTGTTCACGACCACAGTGACACTGCTGAACGGCACCGCACGAAAGGACGCGGTCCGCTTCGTCGTTCCCTGAATCGCGGTTTTGGCTTACGCGATCTTGCCTGTCGTCGCCGTGGTGAAATCACGGACGATCGGGTTCTTGTCCTCGAAGATACCGCGCTCCATCACCCACTGCTGCGCGCCTTCGTACATCTCTTTCGTGTACGGCTCGAAGACGATGCGTTCGCCGGGACCGAAGAGACGCGTGTCCATCATCGCGTGGAACCGCGTCGGGAATTCCTTGCGGTAGTAGTGCGTGTAACGATGCGTGTGCAGGTCGATGTCCGATTGCGCGTGCCGCAGCGCCGCGAAATACTTCTTGACCTGCTCCATATCGGCATCCTCGTCGATCATCGTCGCCATCATGAAGCTGGTGTCGATGATCTTGCGGAAGCCGAGCTGCTCCATGAAGTAATACGCGCCGCTGAATAGGCTGGCCGCCGGAATCTCGCGGTCGTACAGCTTCTCCATGCGACGGAACAGCAGGCCATCGGCGAACGACAGCGAGATCTGATCCGGCTTGAGGAACATGTCGAGCGCTTCGATCGTGGAGTAGTGACTGCCGGACTGGTAGCCGACGGCGATCGGCACGCCGGCGAGATCCTCCGGCTTGCGGATCGGCGAGTCGGCCGGGACGAAGATCGCGCAGGGCGAGACGGAGTAAGCGTCGACGTAAATCCTGCCGTGCCCTGCTGCCGCCGCCATGTTCACGGTCCAGTGGCACGCGGAGCTGACGTCGCAGGTGCGGCCGCGCTCGAACGTCTGGTAGGCGCCGACGCGATCCCCGATGTCGTGTCCTCTGGTGTCGTCGGTCTTCAGCGCCGCCTTGAACTCGTACTCGAGTCCTTCCGCGGTGAAGTAGCCCTTTTCATCCGCAACCCACTCGTGCAGCCGCATGTGCGGCGCGATGACGAACGTGCTCATCCTTCCTCCCTGGAACAAGAAAGTGTAACTGGAGATCGGGGAAGGGTCGAGGGCGCTCTGCTAACTCTCTGCTCCTCGTGGCGTGCCCTGTGACTCCGCGAGGCGTGACTTCACCGATCGCAGCAGCAGCCACGCGATCGTCAGGAAGATGATTCCGGCCAGCACCTCGCTGGCCCCATCCACCCACAGCATGACGTCGGGGTTCCACTTCTCCGATGCCCAGCCATCGATTTCCGTCATGTAGCCGATCGGGATGTTCGAGAGCGACGCGAGCGCGTTGTATTTCGTCGCGACGGCGCCGCGACCGATCGCTTCGAGCACGAAGCCGGTGAACGCGCCGTAGGCGAGCCCGGAGCCGAACTGATACGCAAGCGTGAACGTCGCGTAGCCGAACTCGTTGTGCGGTCCCACCGCCATGCCCGCGGCGACGCCGGCGAGGAAGAACCCGGTCACCGCGTACGCACGCTTGCGATCCATCTGGTCGGAAAGCCAGCCGCCGCCGAGACAACCGACCGCGCTGACGAGACCGCCGAGCACGCCGGTGTACAGGGCCACCGAATCCGCTGACGTCTGCCACCGGCCGGCAATCGCGGAAAACAGCCCGGCGGCCGCTGCCGAGCCGACCGGCAGAAAACAGAGGATCATCGCCAGCAGTCCCTGGCGCGTGCGGATGATCGTGTCCCACAGATCGACCACGACGTTGCCGAACGCCTGCAGCAGCGAGGCATGCTGATGCCGCGGCTCCTGGACGAACAGCAGGCAGACGGAGCAGGCGAGCAGTGCGATCGCTACTACCGTGACACCGAGATGCGGACCGATGCGCTGCGCCAGGAACAACGCCAGCCCGCCGCCGACGCCACTGCCGCCAAGATTGCCGGCCTGCAGCCATCCTGACGCGCGTCCACGCTCGTCGTCGGTGACGACGATCGCCATCAGGCCTTCGGTGGCCATGCCGAGGAATGTGATGGCGACCGCGTTGATGAAGATCAGTGTGCGCAGGAGGCTGACGGTGTCGTTCTGCACCGGTGCCCAGCCCACCGCAACCAGCGTGATGCTGCTGACGACGTTGGAGGCGAGGTACCAGGTGCGGCGGGTGAGCAGCGTATCGGGCAGCGGCGCCCAGAAGAACTTGAACGTGTGCGGCAGCAGATTGATCGCCACCAGGCTGGCAATCGTCGCGTCACCGATGCCCTGTTGCTTGGCGAGGAAGCCAATCGTGACCTGGACGAAACCGCTGGTGGCGCCGAACGGCAGGAACAGAATCAGCCAGACGATCGGATGAACGCGGGCAGTCGGTTGCGGACTCGTGGGTGGTGGCAAGGCCCGAAGTTTACATTGCGTATTCGATCTGCGCGCGGACGCGACCGAGGGCGCCGAAATCGGCCTCGACGACATCACCGCCCTCGATCGCCAGTGGTACCAGGCAGGTGCCGGTCGTGACCGCCTCGCCGGCGTGGATGGTGAGGCCGAGCGCCGACAGTTCGTTGACGAGCCAGGCCAGCGCGTCGCGCGGATCGCCGAGCACGTTCGCGCCGATGCCTTGCCGATCCAGCGAGCGGCCATCGGCCCTGCGGATGCTGCCGACGGCGTGATGTGCGGCAAGGTCGAAGGCCCGCCAGGGCGCCTCGGACGCCGGGCCCAGCACGAAGTAGTGGGCGCATGCGTTGTCGGCAATCAACTGCGCTGCGCCGACAGTCGTGAAATCCGCATAGCGCGAATCGGGAATCTCGATCGCGGGGTGCAGCGTGGCCACCGCGTCGAGGACATCGGCGGTCGAATAGGGTGTGTCGCGCGGCGGCACGTCGACGCCGAAGCGAAACGCGAATTCCGCTTCGGCCACCCGCATGTGATTGCGGCCGAACGGCACGCGGCCGCCGTCGGGAACGACGCGTTCGCTGAGCAGGCGCCCGGCGAGGGGACCATCGACGTTGATGTGCGCCTGTCCCGCCTGGCTGGTCGCCGCAATCTTCCAGCCGAAGCGCGGCGAGGCGCTGCGCCGTTCGAGGTGCTCCTGGATCGCGTAACCCTCGGCGCGAGTGGCCGGCCGGATCTCGGGGGGAATGGCGTCGAGCAGATCTTCGCGCTGCCACGTGTTCCAGAGGAGATCCGCGGCGTCGCTGATGGATTGATTGGTCATGATTGGTGATCCGTCGTGGGCCGAAGCTGATGGTAGATGTGCTGCGCCTTCGTCTGCAGCGCCGCGTAGCACTCAGTACTGGTCTCGGCCGCCGCGAACACGGTGCACACCGGCGCTCCTGCGCGGAATCGCGCGCCATTCTGCGGCACATCACGAATGTTTCGATCGTCCAGCCACGCATCAGTGCTCTCGATCAGGCAGGCCTCGCGGGCGAATACGATGGCTTTCCCGAACGCCTCGACCAACGTCGGCGGATCCGCGGCCGACGGAAGGCGCCGGTGACGGCACGCGTCGGCATGCAGCGCGAATACTCGCGGGCCGTGGGCGCGGTCGACGAGCTCGCACGACGCCGTCCAGCGCGGATTGATTTCGATCGGAATGGCTGCGTCGCGTTGGGCGATGAAGTCGATCCCGTTGACGCCGGTCAGGCCGAACGCCGACGCCGCGATCTCCGCGAGGCGACCCGCGTGTCGCGGCAGCCGGTTCTCATCGTCGAACTGCGAATCCCACCGCGGCGCGAGGATGTTGCCGCAGTAGCGGAACCCGGACGCGCCAAAGCTGGCGTCACCGATCAACTGGCGCGTGACCGCCAGCGGCGTGGCGCGGCCGCCGGCTGCAATGAACACGATGGACGCAGGGATACCCGTCACGAATTCCTGCAGATAATGGCCTCGCCGAACCTTGCCATCCGTATACCGGCGGATGTGATGCCCGCCGCCCGACGAGAACGGCTTGGTCAGCCAGGTCACCGACGCCGTCGGCTCGGCGGCGCCGACGCGCGGGACGGTGATGCCGTGCGCGCGGAAAGTATCCGCCACCATGAACGGGTTGCGGACGCGCCGCAACGTCTCTGGCGAATTGCCCCACAGCGCGCGGCCGAGTGCCAGCGTCCGCACCGCCTCCGGGTCGTTATCGAGGTTCGATTGGTATGCCACGGCATCACACGGGATCCGCGCGCCGATGATCGCGGCGGATGCGGCGATGAACGGCTGTCCGCCATCGCTCGGTACAGAGATGGCGCGGACGCCGGCATGCTGATCGCGATCGGCATAACCGTCGATGGCCGTGACGACGTAGCCGGCGCGCGCCGCCGATTCGGCCATCGCGCGCGTCGAGACGCCGGCGATGACCACTTCAGTCACGCGACGATGTGTCGGAAGGCGTCAAAGTAGTCCGGAAACGTCTTGGCCACGCAGTGCGGATCGTTGATCCGGATCGGCACGCCACCGAGTGCAACGAGCGAAAAGCTCATCGCCATCCGGTGGTCGTCGTAGGTGTCGATCGCCGCGTTCGGGATGAGGGCGTCGGGCGGATCGATGCGGAGATAGTCGGCGCCTTCGTCGACGGCTGCACCCACCTTGCGCAGTTCGGTCGCCATCGCCGCGAGACGATCCGTTTCCTTCACGCGCCAGCTCGCGATATTACGCAGTGTGCTCGGGCCATCGGCGAACAGGGCGAGGACGGCCGCGGTCATCGCCGCGTCTGGAATGTGATTGAGATCCATGTCGATCGGCCGCAACGTCCGTCCGGGGCGGCCGCTGCGTCGCTCGACTTCGCTCGGGACGCCCTGAGAGGCAATCGAAGGGCGTGGAGCACGCCCGACGCATTCGATCCAGCTATCGCCCATGCGGACGGTCGCGCCCATGCGCTCGAGCACTTCGGTGAAGCGGATGTCGCCTTGCATGCTGTCGACGCCGATGCCCTCCACCCGGACAGGCCCGCCGCCGATGGCGCCGGCGGCGAGGAAGTAGGACGCCGCCGACGCGTCTCCTTCGACGACCACGTGCCCAGGCGACAGGTAGCGGCTGGCGGGCACGTCGAACGCGGACCACCCGTGACGCGCAACGGTGACGCCGAAGCGCTCCATCACGTTCAGCGTGATCTCGACGTACGGCTTCGAGATGAGATCACCACGGACCTCGATGCGCGTGCCGTCACGCCAGAACCGCTCCGTGGATCCCTCATGCCGGGACCGCGCCGCGGCTTCCGGCCTGCCGGCAGGCGGACCCGCCAGAGGCAACGCCATCAACAACGCGGTCAGAAACTGGGATGACACGTCGCCGCGTACGCGCACGGGACCGTCGACGTGAATCGATCCCGGATGGATGCGCAGCGGCGGATAGCCGTCATGCGACTCGTAGTCGATCCGCGCGCCGATGGCGCGCAGCGCGTCCACGAGATCGCGGATCGGACGCTCGTGCATCCGTGGTACGCCGTGCAGACGATAGTCGCCGCCACTCATCGCGAGCGCGGCGGTCAGCGGGCGGAATGCGGTTCCGGCGTTGCCGAGGAAGAGATCCGCCTGCTTGACCGGAAAGAGTCCGCCGACACCGCGGACGCGATGGCCATCGAGCGTCGCGCCCAGTTGGCGGAGCGCGTCGACCATGACGCGCGTGTCGTCGGCATCGAGCAGGCCGCGCAACTCGGTTTCGCCATCGGCCAGCGCGGCGAGCAGCAGCAGACGATTCGACAGGCTCTTCGACCCGGGCAGACGCACACGCCCTGCGGCGTGCTGCGCGGCGGGCAAGTCGAGAAAGGTCACGTCAGCCCGATTCTACGCGCGGCACTCTCACGGTCGATGATCTGGAGGTGGTCGAGTACCGTGCCGCTCGCATCGCGAATGCCCATCGTCTCGACGAGGCCACGCGAGAGGCCGCCGGCAAGCCCTTCGGCGAGAAGAGCCGCGCCCTGGGCCGCATGCTTCGCGGTGCAACCGAAGCCTGCGAGGATCCTTGCCGGACCATGAAGGTCCGGCCCGCTGTTCAAGTTTTCTCGCAGTGCCGGGGCATGACGTCCGGCCAGCACCACCGTCGTCGCGTGCGGGACCGATACGCGCAGGGTGGCGATCGCTTTCTGAACGCCTTCGACGTAGGCCCGCCCTCCGGAGGCGCGATCGCGACCATCCTCGACACCGCCGTGAAACAGCATCGCTTTCGAGACGTGGTCCGCCAGAAACGCGACCTCGCCGTCGAGCGCCCCCGCGCCACGCATACCGATCGGCCCGGACGTGCCCCCGAGGCCGTCGACGATCCGTCCCTGATCGATGGCGAGCGCGGCGGTGAATGCGCCGCCGGCTTCGACGAGGATGCAGGAGACGTCGCCGACGCTGCAGTCCTGCCGCAGTGCCTCTTCATGGATGGCCAGCGCCGCGGTGCACACCTTGTCCGCGGTACCGAGATCGACGCGATTGATCTTGCGGTGCTCCGGCACCGACGGCAGATGGATCGCGCCAGGCGTGAACACGAGCGGCGCGATGGCGCGCGCCAGCGCGCGCATCAATGCGGCCAGCCCGCCGATCCCACCGGCTTCACCGGGCGGCGACAGGCAGGCGAGCCGGATGTCGTTCTCACTGAGGTCGTGCGCGCCGACCAGCGGCAGACCGTATCCGGATGGCCCGGCGACGAGGTCCAGCCGGCCCAGCGAATCGATCAGGGCCGGCACCATCGCCGCGTCCGCGAGCGCCTCCGCCGTCGGAATGCTGCGATCGAAGAAGACACGGCCATCGTCGAGGCCGCAGAGGTCGAGGGAAATGGTGCCGGGGTCGATGCCGAGGACTCTGGGCATTCAAAACTTCCAAAACCCAAATCCCAAAATCCAAACGAACTCCCAACGTGAACGATTGGGAATTGGCTCGCGAATGAGGTTGGGAGTTGGGCGTTTACTGTGCGGTCAACTCACGCGCGACGTCTGCAATCGTCTCCGCGTCGAGCACCAGGTCGTTGCGTTCGAACAGCTTCGCGATGCAGGCCTTGTGAATCTTCATCTTCAGGCCGCCGACACCGAGCGCGCCGAAGCATGTGACGCCCTCACGATCGACGCCGTTGTCCATGACGTCGATCCCCTCGATGCCCAGCGGCGGCACCGCGTTGAGATCGGCGGCGGCGATCAATCCCTTGCGTCCCGTCCATGCCGACTTCGGCACCAGCATCACGCCGGCGGGTCCGCAGTTGAGCAGGATCTCGGCGCCATCGAGCACTGACGCTGCCTGCGACGCGCCGGCCATCGTCACTTGCCTGATATCGCCAGTGAATCGCTGCTTCAGCGCGTCGAGCGCTGCCGCATCGATCGCCTTGCGCGATGTGATGACCACTTTTGCGCCCGCCATCGCGAGCAGCCCGGCGGCGCGCATCCCTACCGGTCCGGTGCCCGCCGTGATCACCGCCCTCTTCCCGGCGACGTCACCAGCGGTCTGGCGCAGCTTGGCGACAGCGGCCACGGCCGTCGTATTCGAGCCGTTGGAATCGAGCATCATCGAGACGCGCATCGGTCCGAACACGGTCTTCTTCGCTGCCGCCAGCAGTGTCTCGCCCGCCGGCATGTCGGTGCCGCCGATGAAGATCGCGGTGTTGTGCAAGTCCTTCGGTCCGCGCGTGAAGATCGCGCCGTGCACCAGATCGCGCACGTCGGCCTCTTTCACGTTGCTGTAGGTGAGGATGCGATCGGCGCCGCCGTCGTAGGCGACCACCTGGTCGAACGCGCTCGGATGTGCTGAGGAATCGAATTGCAGGAGAAGCTTCTTCACGGGCTACGGACTTCGGGCTACAGGCTACGGGACGGACGTTGCCGGGCAAAAAGGGCGGGCTTCAGACCACGGCCCGTAGTCCGCAGCCTGAGCCCGCAGCCCGTAGACGTTACTTCGGCGAGAACGGGTGCTTCGCGGTCTTCGATCCCGAGACCACTTCCTGCACGCTCGGCTTGCTCGCCATCGCGCGCTGGATCGCTTCCTTGGTCGCGCGGTAGTTGTAGTCGTAGATCTTGTTGTCGTCTGCCGCTTCCCAGTGGATGAATACGCCCACCGAGATGCACAGGTCGTCGGCCTTCGCCGCCGGAATGACGCCCGCTTCGACCGAGTCGACCACCGCACGCGCCACGGCCGCCTGCGCCGGGCCGAACATCTGGACGGCCTGCTTGGCGCCCTTGATGGTGACCTTGTTGAACATGATCGTGTCGGGCTTCGCCGGCAGGTTGGGCGCAACCACCGCGAGCAGCGTCGTGAAGCCGTCCTTGTTGTTCGTCAGCGCGTTGCAGAACGCCATGCCCGCCGGGCCCGATTTCGAGCCGATGATCAGGTCGATGTGCGCCACTTCATTGCCGTCGCCGACGAGCGACTCGCCTAGGAAGAAATCCGCCATGGGAACTACTCCTGTTGAGAGGGTGGATGTTAGTCAGTCTGACCTGGTCGTGCATGTCTCGCGACCGCGAAGTGGCACGCCCGGAGCCGAACGAATGTATATCAAAAACGCGACAACACCCAACTCCCCGCACCGTTGCTGACCCAACTCCCAGGAAGCCCGATGCGAAACGGGCCGGACGTTCCTGGGAGTTGGGAGTTGGATCGGTTGTTCAGCTGGGAATTGCCTTCTACTTCTGCTTCTTCTTGTACTTGTCGAAGAAATCGAAGGTCTGCTTGAGGATCTCCGGCTGTGCCCACGCATCGACGTGCGTGCCGCCGATCACCGGCAGCCAGGTGACGTCGAGGCCCTTCGCCTTGGCGTGATCGACCATCGTCTTGCTCGCGTCGAACACCATCGTCGTATCCATATCGCCATGGACGACGAGTACCGGGACCGTTTTCAGCTTTTCGTACGGGAAGTTGGTGTCTTCGAGCGGCGCCGCGCTGGGAGAGATCGCCGTCCACAGTTCGGGATGCTTGGCGCCCAGGTTCCACACCGCGCTGCCGCCTGACGAGTTGCCCATCAGGTAGACGCGGTTCGGGTCGGCGTTGTATTCGGCCAGCATCAGGCTGCGCACGTTGAGGATGTCCTGCTCGGCGCGCGCGAAGTCTTCAGCCGTCGCGGGCGGTCCTGCCGGACCCCGAGCGCGACCGCCGCCACCCTGCCCCGGAGCTCGACCGCCGCCGGGTGCAGCCGCCCGGCCACCGCCCGGAGCCGCTGCGGCCCCGCCGCCAGGCGCTCCTGCCGGCCGGCCACCGCCGCCACCGTTGCCGCGCGGTGCGCGCGGCACCTGCACCATCGGGTATGGGACGTTCCAGCCGCCCACTCCGGTGGCGTTGGCGTGATACCCGGTGACCGCGGCGACGATGAAGCCGCGCTCTTCAGCCATCTTCGCGAGCGTCGGATCGGCCATCGGCCGCTGGAACGGCGCGGTCGGCGGCTGATTGGCGCCGTGCGTCAGGATCACCAGCGGAAGTTTCGTGCTCTTGTTCCACTTCTGCGGAACGTAAATGTGGTAGGCGATGCTTTCGGTGGTGCCGGGGAAGACGTACGACTTGTCCTGCTCGCCCTTCGCCTGGTAGTTCGACGATTTCGGGTCGGGCTTCGGCGCCTGCGCGTAGCCGGCCGCAGCCGACCCGACGAGCGCGATCGTGGCCAGCGCCACGACGGTCAATGAATTTCGCATGTGCACCTCGATTAATACCGGTTTTGCGGCCGTTCATGGTATCAAGACGCGCACGGATCCACGAATCACCAATCAGGAATCAGGTATCAGGAATCAGGAATCAGGTATCCCCATGCCCGCGACCGTCAACCGTTGGCGCATTCCTGTCGGCGCCGTCCTCGTGCACATCTGTATTGGCTCCGTGTACGCGTGGAGCACGTTCAACCGGCCGATCATCGACCTGATGCCGCCCGGGCAGCCGCTGCTGTTCACGCCGCCGTACATGACGTTCACGACGGCGTTGGCGCTCCTGGGTTTGAGCGCGGCGTTCGGCGGACCCTGGGTCGAACGCCGTGGTCCGCGCGTCGCCGCGACCGCTGCGGCGCTGTTCTTCGGCACCGGCCTGCTGGTTGGCGGCCTCGGGCTCTCGCTCCGGCAGCCGCTGCTCGTGTTTCTCGGCATGGGGTTCGTTGGCGGGATCGGCTGCGGCCTCGGGTATATCGCGCCGGTGAGCACGCTGGTCAAGTGGTTTCCCGATCGGCGCGGGATGGCGACCGGCATGGCGATCATGGGCTTCGGCGGCGGCGCGTTCGTCGCCGGATACCTCAACGAGTTCCTGCGCGTGCGCTTCGGCCTGGCGCCGACCGTGATGCTGCTCGGCATCACGTATCTGGTGGTGATGTTGATCGGATCGCGCCTGCTCGAATCACCCCCGGCCGGCTGGCGGCCGCCGGGATGGACGCCGGCGGTGAAGCCGCACGCGATGATTGCCGATCGCAGCGTCTCCCGGAATGCCGCGCTGGCGACGCCGCAGTTTTATCTGCTCTGGACGATCCTCTTCATCAACGTGACCGCCGGCATCGGCATCCTGGCGCAGGCATCGCCGATGACCCAGGACATGTTCGGCCGCACGCCGGCACAAGCAGCCGCCTTCGTCTCGCTCCTCAGTATCTTCAACGCCGGGGGCCGCTTCTTCTGGGCGTCGAGCTCCGACTACATCGGCCGGCGCAACACGTACTCGCTCTTCTTCGTCGTGCAGGTCGCGCTGTTCCTGCTGATCCCGGGCATGGCAGGTCGCGGTGACTGGGCGCTCTTCCAAATGAGCCTGTTCGTGGTCTTGACGATGTATGGCGGCGGGTTTTCCACGATTCCGGCATTTCTCGCGGACATCTTCGGTCCGGAGAACGTCGGCGCGATTCATGGCGCGGTGCTGACCGCGTGGAGCGCGGCGGCGATTGCCGGGCCGGTGATCATCACCGAGATGTCGAATCGTGCGAAGGCGGCGCTGCCGGTCGGTGGGAATCGCGTTCACATCTACGATGGCCCGCTGCAGGTGCTGGCCGTGCTGCTGGTCGTCGGTTTCGTCCTGACGCTGCTGGTGCGGCCGCTGCGCGTGCACGCGGCCAACGCGGCCCGAACCTGATGGCAGCGATCCGCAAAGGCCGGCCTTCAGGTCGGCCTGCTGCCGGCGCGTCGCACCGGCCCGCGCGACCGCGGGTATTGGGCGTCAAAGCGAAGTTCTGGCTGACGCTCGGTCCCGACACATTGTTCGGCGACGGTAAGGCCGCACTGCTCGAGGCGGTCGATCGCTACGGATCGCTGCGCCAGGCAGCGCAGAGCATGGACATGTCCTACCGGCATGCCTGGGGGCTGCTGCGCGAGCTCGAACACGCCGCTGGCTTCGCGTTCCTCGAGCACAGTGGTGCCGGCCCGCGGACGACGCTGCGCCTCACCGACCAGGGACGGCAGTTCATTGCCGCCTACCGCCGCTTCCGCGCACCGCTGCAGCGCCTCGTCGAGCGCGAGTTCCGCCGGACCTTCGAGAAATAGCGGCGGGCTGGCCTGGAGGTCGGCCTGCCGGCCACGTTCGAGTCGGCTTGTTGCTGTTGTGCTATTCAAAGCATAATTAGCGGATGTCCGTCATCCGTTCGTGTGTGTCTGTGGGTCTCGTGTGTGCGTTGTTCGGCGCGCGGCCGGCCGCCGCCCAGTCCTCGGCGCCGGCAAACGATCAGTCGAAGCGCCAGCCGCCGGTGACCATCGAAGAATCCGTCACCGTCGAAGGCACCGCGCCGCGCGATGGTTACACCGTGGAGTCGACGACGAATCTCGGGTCGTCCGGGCCGGTCAAGCTGCTCGATGTGCCGTACACCGTCACCGTGCTGCCGAGCGATCTGATCACCAACGGCCAGGTGAAGAACTTCAAGGAAGCCGCGAAGTACCTGCCGCTGGTCGAATTTCAGGAGATGCAGGGGTCGGAGATCCTGCGGCCGGCCACACGCGGCATGCAGGGCAGCAACATGCAGAACGCCCGCATGGACGGCATGGGCATCGTCGTCACCGGCGCGAACAGCATGGAGTCGCTGCAGCAGATCGAAGTGCTGAACGGGATCGGGTCGGCGATCTATGGACCGGCCAATCCATCGGGGATGTTCAACTTCGTGCCGAAGCGGCCGACGGAGCGGCCGGTGCGGCGCTTTGCGCTGGATTACGACGATCAGTCGATTGCGACGGCGACCGCTGATGTGGGTGGTCGCGCCGGTCCGGACCGCCGCTTCGGTTATCGCGTCAACGCCGTCGGCGGCAACGGCAGCTCGTTCAAGGAAGGCAGCAACCTGACGCGCAGGATGGTCAGCGCGGCCGGCGACGTACACGTGCTCGACCGCACGGTGATCGACGGCTTCTTCAGCCAGTACAACCTCGAACAGCGCGGCTTCCCGGGCTGGTTCACCTACGGGCGTTCCAACCGGAACGCCGCGTTCGTGTTCGTGCCCGAGGATGCTCCGGATCCGAGCGTCGAGGGCCTCGGTCAGCAGGACGCAGGCGTCAACCTGCGATCGCGGATTGGTTCCGCTCGCCTGCAGCATCAGTTCACGCCGACGTGGTCGCTCACGGCAGGCGTACTCGATCAGATCGTCAGGCGCGACATCAGCACGCAGGTCAACGCTCTGACCGACAACAGCGGCAACTACACCGCGTCGCTCGCCAGCGGGTTCGCGCCGAAGTTCACCGTCTTCAGCAACCTGTCACACGTGAACGGCCGCGTGACCACCGGTGCCGTGCGCCACGATCTGTCGATTGGTGTCACCGGCTACAGCTTCAAGACCAATTCCGACGTGACCAGGCCGAGCGCCGCTTCCGTACTGCTCGGTAGCGGCAGCGTCGCGGCACCGGTGGTCTTCGGGCTGCCAGCAGCCGGCATTCCCACGCATGACGACCTGTTCACGTCGAGCACGGTGTATCAGGAAGGGTTCAACGTATCGGATTCGGCGACGCTCGGAGGCGGCTGGTCCGTGCGCGCGGCGATCAGCCAGGACTGGATCTGGACCGACAACTTCAACAGCACCGGCACGCGGACGGGTGGCTACAAAGCGAATGGCGTCAGCCCGCTGGTCAGCCTGTTGTACAAGCCGGCCGCGCGCATGACGATCTACGGGACGTGGGGCAACAGTCTGCAGCAGGGCGACGTCGCCCCGACGACGGCGGAGAACGGTGGGCAATCGCTCGCGCCGTATCGGAGCCGCCAGCACGAGATCGGCTACAAGGTGGCGTGGCGCGCGATGGATTTCTCCACGGCCGTGTTCCGCCTCGAACGGCCATTCGCCACCGTGGACATCGCGGACAACGTGTTCCGCATCACCGGCGATCAAGTGAACTATGGTGTCGAGACGATGATCACGGGGCGCATCGCGCCGCGCCTCGTGACCTACAGCGGCTTCACCATCCTCGATCCGAAGTTGACCAGAACGCCCGCGCCGGAGGCGAACGACAAGCACTTCGTCGGCATTCCCACCTGGAAGTCGAACGCGCTCGTCGAATATCAGGTGTCCGCCGGTGCCGCGACGTTCGTCACGCTCAACTGGCAACTGGTTGGCCGCCGTCCGATTGACGATGCGAACACCCAGTGGACGCCGGCGTACAACGTGGTCGATGCCGGGGTGCGATACGCGCATCCGATGAAGTCGGCGATCGCCACGTGGCGGTTGAACGTCAACAACATCGGCAACGTGCACTACTGGTCGACGCTCGGGCCGGGCAACATCACCGGGACGAACATCGGCAGCTACACCGCGCACCTCGGGTCACCACGCACCGTCGCGGCCTCGATGGAGGTGTCGTTCTGAAGATCACCGCGCGTCGCGCGGGGGCGGGTCTGACGACCCGCCCCTACAGCAGGCGGACCATGAAGGTCCGCCCTCCTGTTGCTGTTTCGTTGGCGGGAGTGCTCGGACTCATGATCACGGCTCATGCCCAGCAGCCGGCACAACTCAACGTGTGTCATGCGGGCAGCCTGACGGCGGCGTTCACGCCGGTCGAACGCGAGTTCGAACGGGAGCATCCGGGCGTGAAGGTCGTCGATACCGCGGGCGGCAGTGTCGATCTCGCGCGACGCTTTGCCGCGGGGCGACTGCCATGCGACGTCTACGCGCCGGCCGATCATCTCGTCATCGACACGCTGCTCGAGCCGTCGAAACTGGCCGACTACTCGATCGTTTTTGCCCACGGACGAATGGTGCTCGCGTATCTCGCCACAGATCCGAAGGCGGCGAAGCTGCCGGTCACGGGAACATTCCAGCCACCGGCCTCGATCCCGCAAGTGGCCGCCGGTTGGGACGACGTGCTGACCATGCCGGGCGTGCGGATGGCCGGAGCGCATCCATTCATGGATCCCGGCGGCTACCGATCGCACATGCTCTTCGAGCTCGCGCAGGCGGCGCTGAAGAAGCCCGGCCTCTACAACGCGCTGTTGTCGCACTACCAGGTCAACGTCGCGGATCCGACCGGCGCGACGCCCGCGCCCGCGCTCGGGAAGGACTTCAACTTCCAGACGACGTACGAGCACAGCGCGCTCACGGCAGCATCGACGAACCCCGCCTACCGCTTCGCGCGGCTGCCCGACTCGATCGATCTGTCGAGCGACGCACCAGGGCGATATGCCGCGAGCCGCATCACGATCCCGGGGGCCGGTATTCCCGGTGCCCCGGCGTCCGTCACGATTCCTGCGAGCCGGACGGAGTGGGGCATCACCCTTGCCGCGACGACGCCGAGTCGTGACCTGGCCGTGGCCTTCGTCGCCTTGCTGCTTGGCCCCACGGGTCGCGCGGCGCTCGAGAGTCACGGTCCTGCGCCGCTGGTTCCCGCACGCGTGACTCCGAGCGACGCGCCGCGATTGCCGCCGGCGTTGCAGCGGCTGGTTTCGACGGAAAACTAAGGAAAAAGCGGCCAGGCGCCGACCTGCGGGTCGGCCGGATCTCCGTCCGCAAGATTCACTGGCGTTTTCTATGCCGCAAACGGTATATTTCGCGCTCAAAAATCGGGAGGACCTCCTCGATGAGGCGAATCATCGTCGCGGGAGCCGCAGGCCTCGCCCTGCTGCTCGGGACTATTAGTGTCTTCGCTCAGCACACACCTGGTGCGAAGTTCGATCTCAAGAAGCCACTCACGCTCACCGGCACGGTCACCCAGATCGACTGGGCAAACCCGTACGTGCACATCCTGATGAAAGTCCCGGGGCAGGGACAGGCGCTGCCGGCGCTCTGGGCCGTCGAAGTCGAGAACCCGTTGTTGCTCGAGGACGCCGGCTGGAATCAGGACATGCTGCCGCTCGGCGAGACGATTCGCGTCGAGGGCTACGCCGCGCGTAACGGCAGCAAGCAGATCTCCGGCAACAAGGTGACGATGACCTCGTCGAACAAGCCGATCTTCGTCGGCACCAACGGGACGCCGAAGCCGCGGCCCGTCGCGACGGGTCCGACGCCGCGGTGGCCCAGCGGTCAACCTCGTCTCGGTCCACCGCCGGGAGAGACCGGCTACTGGGGCTATCCGACGAAGTTCGGCCTGTCGGAAGACGGGCAGAACATCGCGATGGACGAGTACGGGCTGCTGAAGAACATCGCCGACGCGCCCAAAGTCGCGCCGATGCAGCCGTGGGCGCTGGCGCTCTACAAGGAGCGGCAGGCCGACTCACTCTCGCACGACCCGATGTACCAGGCGTGCAAGCCGCCGGGCGGACCGCGTCAGTTCGAGCAGCGCGTTTCCGGACTGCAGTTCGTCGAGCAGCCGGACTTCAAGCGCGTGTTCGTCATGCTCGGGATGGGCAATCGCAATCGCCGCATCGTCTACACCGACGGTCGCAAGCAGGTGGGACAATTGGGCGGCGACGACGACAATCCGCTGTTCTACGGCCAGGCGGTCGCGCACTGGGAAAAAGACACCTGGGTGGTCGATACGCGGTCGTTCAACGACGAGTTCTGGTTCGACAACGGCGGCCTGCCGCACACCGACCTGCTGCACCTGGTCGAACGGTTCACGCGGCCCGACATGGGAACCCTGCACTACGAGGTGACGGTGGACGACCCGGGCGCATACACGCGCTCGTGGAAGAGCAGCTGGAACCTGAAGTGGGTGCCCGGAGAAGAAACGCCGTACTTCCTGTGTCAGGACGACCGGCCCTAATTGTTGGCCGCGCCGTGTAGGTCGGGTCCCGCGAAGCAGACCCGGCAACACAGGCGCAGGCCGGGCCTCGCAAAGCAGGCCCGACGGCAAAGATTGTAGTGCCCGGCTTCAGCCGGGCGAGAGGATGCGATGAGACTAGTCAGCGCTGCAGCATTCATCCTGGCTTTCACCGTAGCCGGCGCGGATGTCATCGGACAGGCGCCCGCCGGACAGGGCGGGACTCCGGCCCAGGGTCAGGGTCGCGCCGCCGGGGCCGCAGGTGGTGGCCGAGGGGGCGGGCAAGGTCGCGGCGGACAGGGTCGTGGCCGGGGACAGCAGGGGCCGCCGCCGGCGGCGACGCCGCGATGGCCTGACGGCAAGCCGATCCTGGGTTCGATTCCGGGCAAGCCGGTTGACGGCTGGGGCGCCGGCGTCACCACGTTGCCGCAGGGCATGCTCGATCAGGTGCCGTTCCAGCCGTGGGCACGTGCCGCCTACGACATTCGCCAGATCGATCAGTTCGAACCGCACACGCGGTGCAAGGCGTCCGGCGTCTCGCGTCAGTTCTCGACCCCGTACGGCACCGAGTTCGTCGAGGTGCCCGACCTGAAGCGGATGTACATCATCGACAACGGCGGGCCGAACTCGTACCGCATCATCTATCTCGATGGCCGCCAGTTCCCTGCGAAGATTCCGCCGACCAACTACGGCTACTCGATCGGCCACTGGGAGGGCGACACGCTCGTCGTCGAAACCCGCGGGCTCAACGAGAAGTTCTGGATGGACACGCGCGGCACGCCGCACACCCAGCAGCTCAAGTTCACCGAGCGCTTCACGCGGTTGAACATGGAAACGATGGAATACCAGGCGATCATCGACGATCCCGGTGCCTACACCCGGCCGTGGACGACGCAGAAGTTCCAGTTGCGGCGCCGCGCGGGTGAGGAACCCTTCGAATACATCTGTCAGCAGTACAACCAGGGTCCCGAGCTGATGGTCGGCACGCAGGAGTCGATTGATAACTCCAAGTTCTATGTGCCGTGACGGCGGTGCGAGACCGAGGTGCGAGACGAGGGTGCGAGACGAAGGTGCTGAGGTGAGCGCGATGCGTAGAAGCTGTCTTGGTGTGATCCTGCTGATGGTGGCCCTGCTGGCTGTGGCGATTCCGCTGCGGGCGCAGGAGGGATATCCCATGACGGGGAACTGGTACGGTGACTACGGCACCGGCAACCAGAAGCACGACCTTAC
Source organism: Vicinamibacterales bacterium (assembly GCA_035496255.1). Lineage (GTDB taxonomy): Bacteria > Acidobacteriota > Vicinamibacteria > Vicinamibacterales > UBA2999 > Gp6-AA40. Next base: position 58,925 of record DATJEU010000067.1, on the reverse strand, counting down.
GTTCGTCATGAAGTGGGACGGCAGCAAGGCCACCGGGATCATGAACCCGGGGCAGGGCTCGCAACCGATCACCTCGGTGACGATGGACATCATTCCCGGGAAGCCGGGCAGCGGCCGCGCCGGCAACCCCGATGCGGTCGCCGCGATTGCGCCAGTCTTCAACGTGAAGATCGTCGTCGGCGATCTCACGCTCGAAGGCCGGATGCAGAATCCCGTCGGCGGCAACCGCAGCATCGTCGGCACCTACACCAAGGGCAGCGAGAAGGGACCGTTTTCGATCAAGCATCTCTAGAACGGTTCATGGTCCCCGCGCGCACGGTGCGCGGATTCTGGTTCGTGGGTGCTTGGTTCCTGAGTTCGCGGGAGGTTCCGGTTCGCGGTTCGCGAACCCCGAACGATCTGTGAACCGCGAACCGTGCACCCGAAAACTAGAACCTATGCACCCGCGCACCCGTGAACCTGAGAACCCGTGATGTCGCGGAGCGTCGTCTATCTCCTTGCGATCAGCGCGGGCGCGATTGTCGCCAACATCTACTACGCGCAGCCGCTGCTTGCGGACATGGCGCGCGACTTCGGTATCGGCGTCGTGGAGATCGGCACCGTGGCGATGCTGGCGCAGGCGGGCAGCGCCGTGGGCATGCTGTTCTTCGTGCCGCTCGGCGACAAGCACGAGCGTCGTGGCCTGATCGCCATGCTGCTCGCCGGTGGCGCACTCGCGCTCGCGGCGATGGCCGTAGCGCCCTCGGTGGTCTGGCTGTCCGCGGCGAGTTTCATTCTCGGCACGACCACGGCCGGCGTCCACGTTGTCGTCCCCCTCGCAGCTCATCTCGCTCCGCCGCAGCAGCGCGGCCGCATCGTCGGCACCGTGATCAGCGGACTGCTGATCGGCGTGCTGCTGGCGCGATCGTTCAGCGGCGTGTTCGGCGATCACTTCGGCTGGCGCGCCGTGTATTGGGTGGCGGCCGTGGTGATGCTCGTGCTCGCGGCGATCATGCGGCTGGCACTTCCGGAGAGCCGGCCCGATGCGGCGCCGTCATGGCCAGAACTGATGAAGTCGATCGTGACGCTGGCGCGCGAACACGCCGTGGTGCGACAGGCGGCGCTGATCGCGTTTCTGATGTTCACGAGCTTCGCGGCACTGTGGACCACGCTGGTGTTCCTGCTGCGGACGCCGCCGTACGACTTCGGGACGACCGCGGCCGGCATGTTCGGATTGCTTGGTGCGGCGAGCGCCACGGCGGCGCCGATGGTTGGACGGCTGACGGATCGCTACGGCACCGACCGCGCGATCCTGATCGCGATCGTCACGACGCTCGCCGGTTACCTCGTGCTGTTGACTGCCGGCCGGACGCTCACCGGTCTCGTCACCGCGATCATCCTGGTGGACGCCGGCGTGCAGTCGTGCCACGTCGCCAACCAGTCGCGCATCTACGCGGTGGCGCCGCACGCGCGCGGCCGGCTGAACACCGTCTACATGACCGCGTTCATGTCTGGCGGCGCGGTCGGCGCCTATCTCGGTCCACTCGGACTGCAGCTCGGCGGGTGGGCCGGTTTCTGCGCGTTCCCGATCGCGGCGCTGGCGCTGGCGGCCGGCTACGGCTGGTCGGTCCGGCCTCGCGCGCTCGCCGCCATCGACAGCTTCTCTTAGTTCTCCGTCGGGTGGTCGATGCTGTCGATCACTAGGACCTCGACGTCGCCTTCCGCGTCCCGCAAAGTGAGACCGAGCTGCGATTCCATCTGCGGCTTGATCGGCGCCTCCAGCAGCGGCGCACCTGCCTGCATCGCGGCCTCGTTGACCAGCCTGAAGTCGAAGTCACCCGTCAGGCCAGTGCGATCGATGACCGTACGATCGAGCTGCGGCCTCACCGACAGGAGCCGGGCCCAGTCCGCCATTGGTTCGTTCTCGAGCGTAATCGCCATGATCGAGACCGCCGCCATGCAGGGCCGCAGTGGCTTCGGATCGTTGGCGCCTGGTTGATCCAGGACCAGGCCGACATTGATCGGTTCGCGCTTGGAGAACGGAATGCAGCCGCCCTTCGAGGGTTTCAGATTCGGTCCGAGCCGCCCGTCCGCTCGCTTGACCACCATCTCGTAAACCGGCCGTCGCTGTATCTCGGTGTGTGCTTTCAGGTGAAAACGTTCGGCCAGCAGCGTCCGTAATGCCAGCTCGCCCTCCGGCGGCAACCCCAGGCTGGAGGACAGCCGGAATTCCTGGTCGAACTTGGCCTGTACGTCGTAGACCTCGATGTCGAGCCAGGCGGGTCCGCCCTCATCCATCGTCGCCGGCGACCTTCAGGTCGGCCTTTCATCACCTGTGGCGCGAGCCTGCGGGTTCGCGCGCCGAGCCTGAAAGGCTCGCCCCACCAGAGTCAGTTGCCGCCGCGCTTCGGTCCGTACATCGGTTCCCATCCCGTCGGCTGGGCGTCCGGCAGGTTGAACAGGACCGCGTGGATCTCCTGGATCCTGCCGCCCTTGACGACGAAGAACTCGGCGACGAGCCGATCGTTGGTCGTGGCCGCGCTCTGGCTCTTCACGCCGTCCTTGAGACCGAAGCGCACGATCGACAGGACGATCCCGCGTTCCTCGTCGACGACCGGATAGCGGCGGTCCCACAGGTTACGACCGACGAACCGGCCAGTGTCGAAGCCTTCGATCGCCGACACGAACTGGCCGTCGCGCACCATGCCTGTCGTCTGCACACCGTTCTCGAACCGTCGTGCATCCGGCAGCAGGGCCGCTGGGTGATAGTCCTTCGTCCCGTTGGTCTGAAACGCGCGCCAGTAGCTTTCGGCGGCGGCAATGAGCGCATAGTACGAATCGCGGTCCGCCTCACGGTACGAGTGGAGCAGTTCGGATGACACCTCCTTGAGGTTGTCCGGTCCCCACAGCCGATCCGCTTCGCCCTGATTCGCCTTGATCGTCTCGAGTTCAGTGATGCGTCCGTTCACCACCTTCAGCCGCACCATGAACATCGTCTTGCTGCCGTCGGCGTTCTGGATCACCGCCTCTGTGCCCGTATCGCCCTGTCGCTCGTTGACGATGTCGAAGCGGTAGCCGACCTTGTCGGCGGATTCCCAGAACGTGCCGGCGATCGGCACCGACTTGCCGTTCTGCGTGATCCTCACGTTGGGTGCGACGGGCACCCCGTTTGGGGTGTTGGCGGTGAGCGCTTTCAGATAGGTATCGACGACACCGGTGAGACAGGCGCGATTACACGTGTTCGCGGCTGGCTGTTGCGCGATGACCGGAAGGGCCAGGCTCGCGACCACCCCGAGCACGAGGGCAATGTTCTTCACGCAGTCCTCCGTGTGAAGCGCGCATTCTACGTCACAAGATTCGCGTCGCGTGCGAGCAGCCACCGGCCATCGGCTTGTTTCTGCAGAAGGGTAAGTGTGTAACCGGCGCGCTTCTGTGGCGTGCCGCCCGGCGGCGTGATCGTCAGGTCGATGTGATTGCGGAGATAGGCCCAGTCGCCGAGGACCTTCAATTCCACGATCTCGGCGCGCCCGTCGATCTGTACATCCTCTATCGCTCCTGATTGCGAGCGGAACACGTCCTTGCCGAACGGTTCACGGCCCGGCGTCATGAACACGACGTCATCGGTCATCAGGCTGAGCACGGTGGCGGTGTCGCCGGCGCGGCTCGCGCGCATCCACGTGTCCACGACCTCGCGAATCGCCTGCTCGTCACTCGTCATCAGGATCTCTTTGAGGGCGGCCTGGTAGTCGTCCGGCGTGTTGAGATTGCGCAGCGAGCGCAGTTCCGGATCGGATTTCAGTTCAACCGGGCGGACGCGTCGCGTATCGACACGTTCGTAGAGAAATACAGGGCGCAGCCGCTCGTGCGCCAGCAGATCCTCGACGTGTGACAGCGTCGCACGGCTGTAGACCGCGGACAGCGGGTGGGTGAAGCCGTCGATTTCCATGACGGCGGCGTCGTGACCTTCGGCAAGTGCCAACATCTCGGAGACGAATGACGGCACGAGCAACGGGACGTCGCAACTCGTCACGTATGCGCGTTCGGCGTCCGGCGGCAGCGCCTTCAGCCCTGCCCGCAGGCCCTCGAGTGGACCGCGTCCCTCGCGTTCATCTCGCGTGATGATGACGTCGGCCGGCAGCGGCGGCAGGTCCTGGCCCGCGGCAGCGACGACGACGATGGGATGCACGAGGCCGCCGAGGATGCGCACCACACGCTGCAGCATCGTCTCGTCCCCGAATGGCAGCGAGGCCTTCGATGTGCCCATGCGCGTCGACTTGCCGCCCGCAAGAACGATCCCGGCGGTCATGCGTTCAGTCCAAGCTGTCGCAGGGCGGCTCGCGTCGCCGGTTCATCGAGGATTCTGCGGAATGCCTGCACCGCGTCGCGATTCTCGCGGGCCCTCGGCACGACGAAGTCGTACTGTTCGTCGCGCACGGGAATGAAGCCGAGGCCGGCCTTCTGCGCGATGATGTCGAGCGTCAGGCCCCAGTCCGCGCGCCGCTGCGCCACGGCTGCCGCGACGGCGTTGTGATTGCGTGGCTGCAGGGCATATCCGTGCGGCTTCACACCAGCCAGCATCTCATCGATCAACACGCGCGTCCCGCTGCCGGCGTTGCGATTCACCATGACGCAGGAGGGATCCGCGACTGCCGTCTGGATTGCCGCGCCGGCGGTCTTTCCCTCGAAGCGCGCATCTCCGGTGCGATAGACGACGCCCTGCAGGCGGCGGTAACCGGGAATCAGGTCGAGCGACGCGGTGAGAAAGGGCCGGTTGTATTCGCCGCTCTTCAGATCGAGCAGGTGAACGCCGGCAATGTCGCACTCGCCACGCTTCGCCGCTTCGAGCCCCGCGCTGCTCCCGACGGCAATGAACTTCGAACGGATGCCGTGCTGTTGCAGGACACCAAGCAGGTAATCAAGGCCGATGTCGTGGCTGCCGATGACGACGAGATCGGCCAACTGCAGATCGCGTCCGAGCAGCTGGACGTCCACGACGGTGCCTGCCGGGACGATCTCGACGTGTCTGCCGATCGCCGTGAATCCGTCCGCGCGGCTGAACGTGGTCACGCTGCCGGAGCCCTGGCCCATCGGATAGGCGGCAAGCGATCCATCGTCGGCGGAGGAGACAAGGCTGACGAGCAGATACTCGGTGCGGCCGATTTCACTGTTCACTCGCACCGCGAGTCGTGCCGGGACAGTCGCGCGTTCTGCAATCGGCCGGCCGCACATCGCCGTGATCACGGGCGCGACGAACTCGTGGAACGTGAAAATCGCCGAGGTCGGAAAGCCGGGCAGGACGACGACAGGTGTGCGATGCGTCGCCGCCAGGCAGATCGGCTTCCCCGGCTTCAACGCGACGCCGTGCGCCACGATACCGGGCTCGGTGAGCTCGGCGACGATGCGGTACGAGACATCCCCGGCGCCCTTGCTGGTGCCGCCGGAGAGCAGGACGATGTCGGCGGTGTCGATTGCCTCATGGACACGCATCCGCAGCGCAGCCACGTCGTCAGGCGTGATGCCGAGACGCCGCGCCTCGCCGCCGAGTTCTCGGACCGCGTCCGCCAGCACCTGCGAGTTTGAATCGTAAATGCGCGCGGGCTGCATCGGTGTGCCGGGCGCGATGATCTCGTCGCCGGTCGAGAGGATGGCAACGATCGGTCTGCGCCAGGCGTCGATGGAGGCGACACCGATCGCCGCGAGCACCCCGGTGTCGCGACTGGTGAGCAGCGTTCCAGTCCGAAGGACGGTCTCCCCGGCGGTGATGTCCGTCCCGGCGAACGACACGCCGCTGCCGGCCGTCACCGCCCGGCGGATGTGGAGTTCCGTCGGGTGGCCCTGGTCCGGTCCGCCAGGCCAGCCTGACAAGGCTCGCCCCACGTTCGAATTCGTGTGCTGCGCGACGACGTCCGCGTGCTCGACCATGACTACCGCGTCGGCGCCGCGGGGCATCATGCCGCCGGTCGCGATCGGAACGGCAGTGCCTCGCCGGACGAGGGTCGACGGCACGATCGCGGTGTGAATGACCTCCTCGGCGAGGCTCAATACTCGCGGCACTTCTTCCGACGCGCCAAACGTGTCTTCGGCGATGACCGCGAAGCCATCGACATTCGATCGATCGAACGAGGGTACGTCGACCGATGCGATCACGTCAGCGGCGAGTACCCGGCCCAGTGCCGCGTCGAGGGACACGGTCTCGATGCCGCGTGGCGCGACGTCGATGGCCGCGCGGAACCGCCGCTCGGCTTCGTCGCGATCGAGGACCTGGAGAAACTGCTCCTGGCCCGGGTGTGCGGCCCGCGGTTCACGCATAAAGCCACACCTCGACCTCGGTGCCGGCGCCGAAGCCTTCGCTGTCATCGCCAACGATCACGAACCCGTCCGCCCGCGTCGTCGAGGACAGGATCGACGCGCCGGCAACCGCGAGCGGTTCGACGCTCTCGCCATTGACCCTGACGCGCGCGTAGTCCACTCGTCCGATCGGCGAGCTGATCTTTCGCGTCAGAATCCCGCGCACTGACCGATAGGGCCAGTCTGTCGGTCGGCCGCCACGTGCGCGGATCGCGCGGCCGGCGAAGAAGTCGTACGCACATAGCGCGGACACCGGATTGCCCGGCAGCAGGAAGACGAGACGGTCGTCGAGACGGCCGAAACCGGTGGGGCTGCTCGGCCGCATGGCAATGCCATGGACTGCGAGCTCCCCGTGTTTCGCGACCAGCATCGGCGCGAGATCCTCGATGCCGACGCTGGAACCGCCCGACACGATGACGACGTCGGCCGGGGCCTGCAGCGCCGCGAGGATGTCGTCGGCGTTATCGCGGACGAGGCCGGGAAAGTCCACCACTGCGCCGTCGCGCTCGGCCAGCGCGGCGAGCATCGGTCCGTTCGCGTCGGTGATCATGGTGCCAGACGGGGCGGTGCCGGAGGGCAGCAGTTCGTTGCCGGTGATGATGAGGCGCACGCGCGGCCGGCGAATCACCTCCACGCTGCCCAATCCGATCGAGCTGATCACACCGAGATCCTGCGGACGCAGCGCGCGCCCGGCGTCGAGCAATCGCGTGCCTGCGGTGACGTCCTCGCCACGATGGCCGACGTTCTTCTGCGGCGAGACGCTGGCAACGGCAAGAACCTCGTGCGGCCGGCCTTCCGTCTCGACGAATTCGGCCGGGAGCACGGCGTCCGCTCCGGACGGTATCGGTGCGCCGGTCATGATCCGTACCGCTTCGCCGCGCGCGACCGCTCGTGAAAAGGGCGAGCCAGGCATCGCGTCGCCAATCACCCGCAGCGCGAGGCGGTTGTACGGCGACGCCCCTTCCGTGTCATCCGCCGCCACCGCATACCCATCCATCGTCGACCGCGCAAAGCCGGGCACGTCGACACTGCTGACGATCGCCGCCGCGAGAACCCGTCCCGCCGCTTCGCGCAGCGGCACGGTCTCGGCGCCGAGCGGACGCAGTTGCGCGTCCAGCCACGCCAGAGCGGCGGCCACGGTATGGCGGGAGGAAAACCCGTGCATGCGAACGTCCTGGGTCACGTCGGGTTTATTATTCCTCGCCACACGCCGCAGCCGCGGCTGGGGGAAGGAGTTGAACATGCGTCCCCTCCTCGTCGGCGTCGCCATCCTCGCGCTCGTCGCCACCGCCGGTGCGCAGACGCCAGGCAAGCGTTTCGAGGTCGCCAGCGTGAAGCCGGCCGGGCCGTTCGTGCCTGGCACCACGCGCACTTCGCTTGCGATCAACGGTACGTACCTCCAGATTCACGCGTATCCGTTGGGTGCGTTGCTCAACTACATCTACACCCCGCAGACCGGAACGCTCGTCGTTCCCGAATGGACGCGAGACATCAATCTCCGCTTCGACATTCAAGCCGTGCTGCCGGCGGGATGCACCAAGGCCGACGTTCAGGCGATGCTCGAGGCGTTGCTCGTCGATCGGCTGGGCCTCAAGAAACATGTCGAACCGCGAATGATTCCGGCTTTCGATTTGATGGTCGCGCCAGGCGGGACGAAGATGCGGCCGGTCGGCGAGGCGAACGATCTGGATGCAGAGCTCAAGGAGCTCAAGCCCGAGCAGTTCACGGTCGACACCAGGACGCCAGACGGAGAGAGTCGCACCATCACGTCCTTGAATACCGGCATCCGGACGATCAATGCGCGCTCGAATTACGTGCTCGTGCCGTTCCCCGACGCGAGCGCGCCCATCAAGTACGTCCTCGATGCCACGCGGATCACGATGGCGGACTTTGCCAGCGTGATCATGGGCAGAGTCGAGCGTCCGGTGTTCGACCTTACCCAATTGACCGGCGTGTATCAGTTCAAGATCGATGTGCCCGTTCCGGCGGGTATGCTGCGGGTGGCCCGTCAGGTGGCGCAGCAGACCGGCCGACCGGTTGCCCTCGACACCGTCGCGACCATCAACGTCCCGAAGCAACTGGAAACCCTCGGCTTGACGCTCGCCGAGCGCAAGGGGCCGGTCGATGTCATCGTCATCGACAGCATCAACAGGACGCCGACGGAGAATTGAGGCGAGTCTGGACCCTTCGACGAGCTCACGTCGGACGCGGACACTCCCGACGTCTTGTGGCGCGGACCTTGTCAGGTCCGCGGGCTACCGGACTTCGACCGTGGCGTGCTCGAGGATCTGGCCGCCGCCGAACGTCATGTGCGGCGGCACGGTGCCACCCGCCGTGACCTTGACCGCGCAGTACTTGAACTCCGGAATCTTGGCGAACGGGTCGAGCACCGGATTGGTCAGCCTGTTGGCGGCTGCCTCGTAAAAGCAGAACGGCACGAACACCGCGCCTCGCGGCATGCCGTCGTCGGCCCGCGCGTAGAGCGTGATCTCGCCGCGGCGCGAGGCGATGGTCACGACGCCGCCTGGCGCGATGCCGAGACCTTCGAGGTCGAGCGGATGAATCGATGCGACCGGCTCCGGCTCGAGCGCGTCGAGATTCGACGCGCGCCGCGTCATCGACCCGGTGTGCCAGTGTTCGAGCTGCCGGCCCGTGATCAGCACCATCGGGTACTCGGCATCGGGCCGCTCGGCCGCCGAAATCAGATCGGCGGGCACGAACTTGCCGCGTCCGGACTCGGTGGGGAAGTTCTCGATGAATACCACCGGATCGCCAGGGTCGCCCTCCTTCACGCACGGGTACGTGACCGAGGACTCCCGTTCGAGACGATCCCAGGTGATGCCCGCGATCGAGTCCATGCACTGCCGCATCTCGTTGAACACGTCGCGCGGGTGCTGGTACGTCCACGGCAGTCCCATGCGCTGGCCGAGCTCGACGAGCAGGTCGAAGTCCGGACGCGCGTCTCCGGGCGCGTCGATCGCCTTCCGACCGAGCTGCACCATGCGATCGGTATTGGTGACCGTGCCGTCTTTCTCCGGCCACGCGGTGGCGGCAAGGATCACGTCGGCGAGGTAACCGGTTTCGGTGAGGAAGATGTCCTGGACGACCAGGTGGTCGAGCGCCGCCATCGCCTCGCGCGCGTGATCGACGTCGGGATCGGACATCGCCGGGTTCTCACCCATGATGTACATCCCGCGGATCTCGTGCTTCTTCGCGGCGTGCATGATTTCCACGACCGTCAGGCCGGGGTCGGGATCCAGTTCCGCACCCCACAGCTTTTCGAAGCGCGCTCTCACCTCGGCCGAGCCCACCCGCTGGTAGTCCGGGTAGAACATCGGGATGAGGCCCGAGTCGGACGCGCCCTGCACGTTGTTCTGGCCGCGCAGCGGGTGCAGGCCCGACCCCGGCTTGCCGATCTGACCCGTGGAGAGCGCGAGGGCGATCAGGCAGCGGGCGTTGTCCGTGCCGTGCACGTGCTGGGAGATGCCCATGCCCCAGAGGATGATCGACGCCTTCGACGTGGCGTAGACGCGCGCGACTTCGCGAATCGTCTCCGCGGGGATACCGCAGATTGGCGCCATTGCCTCGGGCGTGAACTTCTTCACGTTCTCCGCCAGCGCCGCGTAACCCGACGTGCGGTCGGCGATGAACTTCTCGTCGACCAGGCCCTCGGTGACGATCACGTTGAGCATCGCGTTCAGCAGCGCGACGTCGGTATCGGGGTTGAACTGCAGATACCAGGTGGCGTGGCGCGCCATGTCGCTGCGCCGCGGGTCGGCGACGATCAGCTTGGCGCCGCCTTTCACCGCGTTCTTCAGCCACGTTGCGGCCACCGGATGGTTGACCGTCGGGTTCGAGCCGATCAGGAAGATCACTTCGGAGTTGATGACGTCGCGAACCTGGTTCGAGACCGCGCCCGAGTTGATGCCTTCCATCAGCGCGGCGACGCTCGACGCGTGGCACAGCCGCGTGCAGTGATCGACGTTGTTCGACCCGAAGCCGGCGCGAACCAGCTTCTGGAACAGATACGCCTCTTCGTTGGTGCCCTTGGCGGATCCGAAGCCGGCCAGCGCGCGCTTGCCGTGCGTGTCGCGGATGTCGCGCAGCCCTTTCGCCGCCACCGCCATCGCCTCTTCCCACGTCGCTTCGCGGAAGACCTCCTGCCACTTCTCCGGATCGACGACGAAGTCCTTCGTCTTGGGCACACCGGGTTTGCGGATCAGCGGCTTGGTGAGGCGGTGCTTGTGCTGCACGTAGTCGAAGCCGTAGCGGCCCTTGACGCACAGCCGGCTCGAGTTCGCCGGACCGTCCTTGCCCTGGACGTAGATGATCTTGTTGTCGCGGACGTTGTAGGTGAGCTGACAACCGACGCCGCAGTACGGGCAGACCGAATCCACCTGCTTGTCTGGAGCCATCAGGCCGACATCGCGCGCCGGCATGAGCGCACCGGTCGGGCACGCCTGCACGCATTCACCACAGGCGACGCAGGTCGACGCCCCCATCGGATCGTCGAGGTCGAACACGATCTTCGACTGGCTGCCGCGGAACGCGTAGCCGATGACGTCGTTCACCTGTTCTTCGCGACAGGCACGCACGCAGCGCTTGCACTGGATGCACGCGTCGAGATGGACGGCCATCGCCGGGTGCGAAAGGTCCGCTGTTGGCTGCGGCCGCTCGCCGAAGCGCGGCTTGCCGATGCGCATCTTCTTCGCCCAGAAATCGAGCTCGGAATTCAGCGTGTATTCCGCCTCCGGCACGTCGGCCAGCAGCAGCTCCAGCGACATCTTCTGGCTGATCACCGCGCGGTCGCTGTTCGTCGTGACCTCCATCCCTTCCTTCGGATAGCGGCAGCACGACGGCGCGAGGACGCGTTCACCCTTGATCTCCACCATGCACGTGCGGCAGTTGCCGTCGGCGCGCATCCCCTCCATGTAGCAGAGCCGCGGCACTTCGATGCCGTGGTGATCGGCGGCGTCAAGAATCGTCTGGTCGGCAGGAGCGACCACTTTCTTCCCGTTGAGGGTGAAGGTAATCAGGTGCTGTTCGAGGGTGTTGGTCTGATGCATCTCGTCTACCGGCGGACCATGAAGGTCGGCGCATGGCGGCCCATGAAAGGGCCTCCCTACACGACCTCTTTCGGGAAGTATTTCAGAACAGAGAGCACAGGATTGGGCGCGGCCTGGCCCAGTCCGCAAATCGATGCGTCCATCATCGCCTGCGACAGCTCCTTCAGCAGGTCCTGATCCCACTGCTTCGATTTCATCAGCCCGAGCGCCTTCTCGGTGCCGACGCGGCAGGGCGTGCACTGTCCACACGACTCGTCCGCGAAGAACTTCATCAGGTTGCGCGCGGTGCCGGTTGCCGAATCCTTGTCGGAGAACACGACGATGGCGGCCGAGCCGATGAAGCAGCCGTAGGGCTGCAGGGTGTCGAAGTCCAGCGGGATATTCGCCATCGAGGCAGGCAGGATGCCGCCGGACGCGCCGCCGGGCAGGTAGCCGTACAGCGTGTGGCCATCCAGCATGCCGCCGCAGTACTCGTCGATGAGCTCCTGCAGCGTGATGCCGGCCGGCGCCAGGTGCACGCCGGGTTTCTTCACACGTCCGCTCACCGAGAACGAACGCAGGCCCTTGCGGCCATTGCGTCCGTGGCCCGAGAACCAGGCCGCGCCCTTTTCGACGATGTCGCGGACCCAGTGGAGCGTTTCCATGTTGTGCTCCAGTGTCGGACGGCCGAAGAGACCGACCTGCGCGACATACGGCGGACGCAGGCGCGGCTCGCCGCGCTTGCCTTCGATCGACTCGATCATCGCGGACTCTTCGCCGCAGATGTAGGCGCCGGCACCACGCCGCAGGTGCAACGCCGGCAGCGTGCACGGCGGATTCGCCTGCAGTTTCGTCAGCTCCTGTTCCAGGATCGCCCGGCAGCCGTGGTACTCGTCGCGCAGGTAGATGTAGACCTCGTCGATACCGACCGCCCACGCCGCGATGATCGCGCCCTCGAGGAAGCGATGCGGATCGCGTTCGAGGTAGTAGCGATCCTTGAACGTGCCCGGCTCGCCTTCGTCGATGTTGATCGCCATCAGCCGCGGCGCCGGCTCCTGCGACACCAGCTTCCATTTGCGGCCGGCCGGGAAGCCTGCGCCGCCGAGGCCGCGCAGGCCCGAGTCCTCCATGATGGCGATGATCTCGGCCGCGAGACGTCGGCCGTTGACGCACGCCGACGCCAGCGTGTAGCCGCCGGCTGCCTTGTAGGCGTCGTAGTCGATATGCCCCGGCGTCACCACCGCGAAGTCCGGATGCATGGACGCCTCGTCGGACCGTGGATGCGTCACGTGCCCGCCTTCGACCGCCTTCGTCACCTTGTCGAGGGTGGCGAACGGGAGCGGATTCCTGCCGACCACCGCGACCGGAGCCGTTTCGCAACGGCCGACGCATGGCGCATGAAGGACGCGGACGTCTTTCCCGAGGATCGACGGCAACTTGTCGAGCAGCGCCTGCGAGCCGGCAAGCTCGCACGCGATCGAATCGCACACGCGGACGGTAATGGCCGCGGGCCTGGGGTCGCCGTCCTTCACCACGTCGAAGTGGTGGTAGAAGGTGGCGACTTCGTAGACCTCGGTCATCGCCATCTTCAGTTCGGCGGCCAGCGCGACCAGGTGTTCGGCGGAGAGGCAGCCGTATTTGTCCTGGATCAGGTGCAGGAATTCGATCAGCAGGTCCGGCCGTCGCGGGGCGTCGCCGAGCAACGCGCGCACGTCGTCACGCGCCGGCGGGTGGACGCCCCTGCCTTTCGGCGTGCCCTTGACGCGAGAACGTTTGCCCCTGGGAGCGAGGGAAGATGTGGAACCCGAGGAAGGCGCAGGAGTAGGGTCGCTCATTGAGAATCGTGGAAGCTACGTAGAGGCTGACCTCCGGGTCGGCCTGAAGTGCGGTAACAGCCAATGCTATCATCAGTTTACGGCCTGCATGCACGTCGAATTACTCGGTATTCCGCGCGAACGCGCCGGTGTGGCTGACCTCGAGCTCGAGGCGGCGACGCTTGGCCAGGCCCTCGCTCTGCTCGCCGCGCGCTTCCCGGACCTCGGCGAATTCATCGCCGGCGGGTCGCTCCATCCGTCGCTGGCGGCAAACCTCAACGGCGATGAATTCATCACGGACCCGCGGCGGGCGCTCGCGGATAGCGACCACCTGCTGATTCTCTCGGCGGATGTCGGTGGCTAAGTGGCTGCGGACTCCGGGCTACGGACTCCGGACCGCGTCTGGCCCGAGACCGGTAGCCTGAAGCCCGAAGCCCAAAAAGATCATGCCTCCCGGTTACCACGGCTTCTACCTCCGCATCGACGCCGGCACCGGCACCGCGACGCGCGTGCCGCTGCCGGAGGAAGTCGTGCGGCAGTACCTCGGTGGCAGTGGGCTGGGTGCGCGGCTGCTCCTCGACCAGGGATCCGCGGTCTCCGACCCGCTGGCGCCTGAAGCGCCGATCGTCTTCGCGTTCTCACCACTCGTCGGCAGCCCTCTGACCACATCCGCGAAGTTCGCGGTCGTCTCGAAGAGCCCCCTGACCAATCGCATCAACGACTCGCTCGCCAGCAGCGGCTTCGCGCTGGCCGGCAAGCGCTGCGGCTGCGACGCCATCGTCATCGTCGGTCGTGCGCCCGAACTGTCGGTGCTGGTCATCGACGACGGCGACGTGCGGCTCGAAGCAGCCGATGACGTTCGTGGGGAGTCGTGTCCCGCCACCGAAGAGAAGTTGCGGGCGCGACTCGGGAGTGACTATCGCATCGCGTCGATCGGGCCGGCGGGCGAGCGCGCCGTCCGCTACGCGACGATTTCGCACGATGGCCGGCATGCCGGTCGCGGCGGCAGCGGGGCGGTGCTCGGCAGCAAGCGGATCAAGGCGATCGCCGTCCGCGGCAAGCAGTACTGCGAGTTTGCCGACCCGAAGCGGGTGACCGAGCTCAGTCGCGATCTGTCGAAGCGCTCGTTCGGGCCGGCGACGGCGAAATACCGCGAGCTCGGTACGGCAACGAACCTGCTGACCTTCAACCGCTTCGGCACGTTGCCGACTCGCAATTTCCAGAGCGGGACCTTCGAGGAGGCCATCAACCTGTCGCCGCAGGAGCTGGCCGCTCAGCGCGAGAAGACACGCGCAAGCTGCGTCGCCTGCACAATCGGCTGCGAGCACATCTACGCTGTCGGCCGGACACCACAAAGCGGTGCCGGCGATCCGCACAGTAGTCCCGCCGGCGTGCGCGTCGAATACGAGAGCCTGTTCGCGCTCGGATCGCTCTGCGGCGTTGGCGACAGCGACGCCGTGCTGCGTGCATCGCAGCGGTGCGATGAGCTCGGCATCGACACGATCAGTACCGGCGGCACGATCGCGTTTGCGATGGAGTGCGTCGAGCGAGGCCTGCTCGACGAGTCCTGGTTACGCTTCGGTGACGGCGCCGCCATGCTCCGCGCGATCGAGCTGATCGGCCGCCGCGAGGGCATTGGCGCCCTGCTCGGCGAAGGCAGTCGCCGGGCGGCGGAGCAGATCGGGCGCGGCAGCCTCGCCTTCGCGCCGCAGGTCAAGGGTCTCGAAATTCCCGGCTACGAGCCGCGGGCGCTGCAGACGATGGCGCTGGGGTTTGCGGTGGGCGCGCGCGGCGCGGATCACAACCGGAGCGGCGCCTACGAGGTCGATTTTTCCGACAAGGTCGATCGCCGCAACGCGACGCTGGAATCGGTCCGCCATGCGATCGAGACGGAGGATCGCGCGGCGCTGATGGACTCGCTGATTCTCTGCAAGTTCCTGCGCGGCGTATTCACCGACATCTATGCGGAATCGTCGGCCATGCTCCGCGCCGTCACCGGGTGGGACGTGACCGCCGACGAACTCCGGGCCACGGCTCGCCGTATCGTCGCCGCCAAGCATCAGTTCAACGTGCTGGCCGGCTGGACGCTGGACGAAGACACGCTGCCGGATCGCTTTCTCGATCGGGCCCTACCCAATGATCCCGCCGCCCTCCTGACCCGCGAATCGCTCGACGCGCTGATCGCCGAGTATCACCGGCAGCGGGCGGAGCTTTCGTGATTCTTGATTCTTGAATCATGATTCTCGAATCGTGATGACATCACGCCGCTAGATGCGGATTCTGTTCTCCATGCGCCACGCCGGGGCGCTGCGGAACTTTGCCTCCACGCTCCGCGAGCTGGCTCGCCGCGGGCACCAGGTCCATCTGGCGTTCGCCATGCGCGACGAGGAGAGCGAGCGCGGCGTGCTGCAGGCATTGGTGGCGGACTGCCCGTCGATCACGCACGAGCGGGTGAAGATGCAGCCGCACCGCTGGAGTGCGTTGGCGCGCACCGTGCGCAGCGCCGCCGACTACGCTCGATACCGGCAGCCGGAATTCGCCGCCGCGCGACCGCTGAGAAAGCGTGCCTCCCGGCACGTCAGCCCATGGCTGCAGCAGCGGATCGATCGCCGGGCGGTCGCGTCGCCCGACGGCATTGCTTCGCTGATGCGACTGCGCGCGCGGCTTGAACAGACGCTTCCCGTCGATCCACGGATCCGGCGCTTTGTCGCTGGCGTGAACCCGGACGTGGTGTTGGTGACGCCGCTCATCGACCTTGCGTCCGACCAGGTCGAATACGTGAAGGCCGCGCGAGCCCTCGGTATCCCCAGCGGGTTGTGCGTGCACAGCTGGGACAACCTGACCAACAAAGGATTGATCCACGTGGCGCCGGATCGCGTGTTCGTCTGGAACGCCGTGCAGCAGCGCGAGGCGGTGACGTTCCACGGCATCGAGCCCGCCCATGTTGTCGCGACCGGCGCACCGGTGTTCGACTCGTGGTTCGCGCGGAAGCCGTCGACGACGAGAGCGGAGTTCTGCGCGAAGGTCGGACTGCCGGCGGAGCGCCCGATCGTTCTCTACCTCTGCTCGTCGCGATTCATCGCCGCCACCGAAGCCGACTTCATCGTCAAGTGGATCACCGCGATCCGGTCAGCTCACGATGCCCGCGTGCGCGACGCAGGTCTGCTGATCCGGCCGCATCCGAACACGATCCTGAATCCGCCGCAGCAGGCCGCATGGAGAGACGTTGCCGGTGTGACCGTGTGGCCGCCGCAGGGCGGCAATCCGGTCGATGCGGGCTCGAAGGCGGATTTTTTCGACTCGATGTATCACGCATCCGCAGCGGTCGGCATCAACACCACCGCGCAGATCGAGGCGGGCATCGTCGGCCGTCCGGTGTATTCGATTCGGGCACGTGAGTTCGAAGCCACCCAGGAAGGGTCGCTGCATTTCCACTATCTGTTGAAGGAGTGTGGCGGGCTGGTCCGCCTTGACGACTCGCTCGACGCCCATGTCAGGTCGCTCGCTGCCGCATTGGATGGCGGTGACGCCGGGGCGACGCACCTCCGCCGCTTCGTCGAAGGCTTCGTGCGGCCTCGCGGCTGGAACACGCCCGCGACCGAGGTGCTTGCCGATGAGATCGAAGCGCTGGCGCGCGCGACAGAACCACGGCAGCGACCGACGGCTGCGGAGCGCCTGCGCGCGCGCCTGGTACGACTTGCGTTGTACCCGGCGGCGATCGCGGCCGCGAGGATTACACCGGCTCGCCGCGGATCACGCGAATCAGCAGAAAGATGATCGCCAGGACGAGCAGGATGTGCAGCGCCCCGCCGAGTGTGTAGGACGTCACCATCCCGAGCACCCACAGCACCACGAGCAGGATCACCAGGAACATGATCATGAGTTCGCTCCGGCCGCCGCTATAGCGAACGCGATGCCAATCCACCGTCCTTCATCAGCGGATGAGCCCGTCAGCGCACAGCCTCTACAATGTCGCCGCATGGAGACCTGGAAATTACTGTTTGGGGGTACCGGGTGCCCGATGGATGCGCCGCGGCCAGACAAGAGTGCACACTGGGATCTCATCGCGCCGCTGGCCATCTCCTCGCTGTATCTCAGCAAGAACCAGACGTATCGCGGTCACTGCCAACTCATTTTCGACGGCCGCCATGCGTGTCAGCTCGAACAGCTCACGCTGCAGGAATACCGCGCCTTCACCGACGACCTCTTCGCCGCGCAGCGCGCGGTGATGCGCACGGTTCATCCCGATCACATCAACGTCGAGGTGCTGGGCAACGTCGTCCCGCACCTGCACTGGCACATCGTCCCGCGCTACTTCAGCGATCCGCGCTGGGGAATGCCGATCTGGGCGACGCCGCTCTCAGCGATGCCGGATACACGGCTGCCGGAAGCGGAGCATGCCTCGCTGATCGAGGCGATCAGGTTGGCGCTGACGCACTAATCCACGTCGCGAGGTCGCTGGGATTCTCAATTCCCACAAATCCGTAGCTGCCTGAACACCGTCGCACAAACAAGTAGCGCCGCACCTACTTGTCCGGAGCGGTCGCGGCGTGTATCTTCAGATCACCGCGGTGCTCTCCGGTGCGCATCGCGGGATCGCCTTCGTAGGCCACGTCTCCGGCGTCCAGCTCGCTCCCCGTCGCATAGCGAGCGCCTCACCGATGCCGCTGGTCAGTCGTCAACGGTTGTAGACCGCTGATTCCTGACCCCTGATTCCTGATTCCTGGTTCGCGACCCTCCGCTCCACGTTGAGCCCATCGCTCGCCTGTGCGAGTTGAGGATTGATGGCTGCATTGCCCCTGCTGGCCCGGATCGGCGATGCCGACGCCGGGTTCGCGTATCTCACGCCGAAGTCGCGCACGACGGAATTGCCTGGCCGCGAACCGCGTCCGGCAGATCGCATCGGTCTGTCGCGCCCGGCGACCGACAGCGGCCTGCGGATGCCCGCGCGCGAGCCCGGACCCGGCGAGCAGTACCGCTTTCACTTCGACATGCGCAAGTGCATCGGCTGCAAATGCTGCGTGGTTGCCTGCAACGAGCAGAACGGCAATCCGGCAGCAATCAACTGGCGGCGCGTCGGCGAGATCGAGGGCGGCTACTTCCCGCAGCCGACGAAGGCTTTTCTCTCGATGGGTTGTAATCACTGCCTCGAGCCGACCTGTCTGAAAGGCTGTCCGGTGGACGCGTACACGAAGGATCCGGCCACGGGCATCGTTCGGCACAGCGCCGACGCGTGCATCGGCTGCCAGTACTGCACATGGAACTGCTCGTATGGCGTGCCGCAGTTCAATCCCGAGCGCGGCGTCGTCTCCAAGTGCGATATGTGCCACGGCCGGTTGACGCGGGGAGAGACGCCGGCGTGTGTGGCCGCGTGTCCCGAAGGCGCGATCGAAATCGAGATCGTGAAGACGGCTGACTGGCGTGCGGCGGTGGCGGCCGTGGCATCGGTCGCACCCGCGGAACGTCCATCGGACCACACCGCCGCTCGTGCGATCCCGTTTGCCGATCACAGCCTGTCGACCACGCGCATCACGCCGCGCGCGCTGCCGCCGAACACGCAGCCGATCGACGTCCATCACGTGCGTCCGGGACATCCACATTGGCCACTGGTGGTGATGACGGTGCTGACGCAGCTCTCGGTCGGTGCCTTCGCGACGATCTGGCTGCTGCAGGTGCTCGGCCTTGCGACCGATCTCGGACTTGCGGCGCTGGCGTCGCTCGCCGTCGGCGGCTTGGCGTTGAACGCGGCCACGCTGCACCTTGGCCGGCCTGTCTTCGCGTATCGCGCCCTGAAGATGTGGCGGCGCTCGTGGCTCTCGCGCGAGGTACTGCTGTTCGCACTCTTCGCCGGCGTCGCGGGGGCCTATGCCGGGCTGCTCTGGTTCGGATGGCCCGGCAGTTCCGTCGTTGGTGCGCTGACGGTGATGCTCGGCCTCGCCGGCGTCACCGCGAGCGCGTGCATCTATCGCGTGCCGTCGCGGCCCGCGTGGAACACGCGGTTCACGGTGCTGCAATTCAACCTCACGGCCGGGATCCTGGGGCCTCTGTTTGCCGCAGCCGTTGGCGCCGGTCAGACGCGATGGCTGGCTGTGGCCGCAGCAGCAATGGCGGCCGGGCAGTTTCTGCTGCTGGCGCTGCGCTTCCTCCGCTGCATCGCCTCCGACAGCCTCGAGTTGAAGGGCACGGCGCGGCTGCTCTCCACCGTCCTTCGCAACACACTGCTGGTGCGCGGCGTGTTGCTTGCGCTCGGCGCCGTCGTCCTGCCGCTGCTGATTGGGGGATCCGGCAGCGCGCCGGCAGCCGTGATGGTGCTCGCCCTCGCACTCGCCCTCGGCGGCGAGATTGTCGGTCGCTATCTCTTCTTCGTCAGCGTAGTTCCCAAACACATGGTCGCACCGTATGTCGCGGCGGGAAGCGAGGCGGCATGACCGTCAAACGGCTGCTCGGGCTCGATACCCGCGCGGATCGGTACGCCTACGAAGTCGATCCCGCCGTCGGCTACGTGTCGTCGCAGAGGGTCGCGGAGAAGTGGGTGGCGACGACGTGCGGGTACTGCTCGGTGGGATGCGGCATCGACATCGGCGTTCGTGACGGCAGGGCCGTCAGCGTCCGCGGCATTCCCGATCATCCGGTCAATCGCGGCCTGCTCTGTCCGAAAGGACTCTCGGAGCATCACACCATCCACGCGACGAACCGCGCGGAGCATCCGCTGTTCCGTCAGCCGAATGGATCGATGGCTCGTGTGTCGTGGGACGACGCGTTCGAGACGATGGCGAAGAGGTTCCGCGAGATCCAGGAGCGGCACGGGCGCGAATCGATCGGGGTGATCGGTACCGGTCAGCTCGTGACCGAGGAGTTCTACACGCTCGGCAAGCTGGTGCAGCTCGGGCTCGGGACGCGGCACTACGACGGAAACACGACGCTCTGCATGTCCACGGCGGTTGCCGGCTACAAACGATCGTTCGGCAGCGACGGTCCTCCAGGCGCGTACGAGGATCTGGAGGCCGCCGACGTCATCATGCTGATCGGCGCGAACATCGCCGAGAACCATCCGATTCTCTGCTGGCGGCTTCAGCAGAATCCGAACGCCACGGTGATGGTCGTCGACCCGCGCGTCACCAAGACGGCGATGATGGCCGATATCCACCTGCCGATTCGGCCGCGGTCGGATCTCGCGCTGATCAACGGACTGATCCACGTCGCGATCGAGCACGACCTGATCGATCGCGAGTACATCGATCGCGCCACGTGTGGCTTCGAGGCATTGCGCGATTCCGTCCGTGAGTACACGCCGGACCGCGTCGCCGAGCTCACCGGCCTGAGCACCGAGCTGATCTCGCGCGTCGCCTGGACGTACGCGAAGGCCAACGCCGCGTTCATCGGCTGGACGATGGGCGTGAATCACAGTACGAAGGGGACCGAGACGGTCAACGCGATCAACAACCTCGCGCTGATCACCGGCAACGTCGGTCGCGCCGGCGCCGCGCCGTTCTCGATTACCGGGCAGTGCAACGCGATGGGCACGCGCGAGGCCGGGTTCACGTCGAGCCTGCCCGGGTATCGCACGTTCGAATGCGCGGAAGATCGTCAAGAGCTGGCCGACATCTGGAAGGTGCCGGTGGAGCGCATCCCGAGCGAACGCGGGCGCGCGTATCCCGACATCATCGAAGCGGTCCTCGACCGGAAGATTCGCGGGCTGTGGATCATCGCCACCAACCCGGTCGTGTCGTTCCCGAATGTCCGTTCGCTGCGCCAGGCCCTCGCAGGACTCGACTTCCTGGTGGTGCAGGACGGTTATCACCCGACGCCGACCAGTGAGTACGCGCACCTGATGTTGCCCGCGGCAATCTGGGGCGAGAAAGAGGGCACCTATACCAACTCCGAGCGTCGCGTCGGCCGTGTCAACCAGGCAGTCAACCCGCCGGCGGAAGCGCGATCGGACTTCGACATCTTTCTCGGCCTGGCGGACACGCTGGGCGTTCGCGACGAGATCTTTCCGGGCTGGACGACGCCGGGCGATGCCTTCGACGAGTGGAAGCGCGTGTCGAAAGGCCGCCTCTGCGACTACTCGGGAATCACCTATGACCTGCTCGAGCGGCATGGCGGCGTGCAGTGGCCGTTCCGTGACGGTGATGCCGATCCCGCCGCATCACGTCGCCTCTATGCCGACGGAACGTTCCAGACCGACAGCGGCAGGGCCAACCTGGTCCCGACGGTGTGGGAGCCGTTTCCCGAGCAGCCGAATCACGAGTTCCCATTCGTGTTGAACACCGGACGCACGGTGGAGCACTGGCACACGCGGACGAAGACCGGCAGCGTGCCGATCCTCGAGCACCTCTCGCCGCACGCGTGGGTGGAGATGAATCCGCGCGACGCGCGGGTGATGCGGCTCAGGGCACAGGACAAGGTGGACATCGTCTCGCGCCGCGGCCGTATCCGCAGCGTCGAACTGCGCCTTACCGAAACGATCGCGCCTGGTCAGATCTTCGTGCCCTTCCATTACGCCGAAGCCAACGCGAACGAGGCGACGCAGAGCGCGTTCGACCCGGTCTCGCGAGAACCCAATTTCAAGCAATCGGCTGTGAGGGTGGAGAAAGCGAACGCCCAACTCTCAACCGACCGTGACACCAACTCCCGAAAGAGGAGCGGAGGGCGCTTGGGTATTGGAATTTGGGAATTGGGAGTTGTCGGGCGCGACCGCGCTCATATCGGAGGGAGCGAGCGATGAAGCGCCTCGTCGTGGCAGGCAACGGCATGGCCGGCATGGCGTGCGTCGAGCAGATCCTCAAACACGGCCAGAAATTCCAGGTCACCGTGTTCGGCGACGAGACCCACGTCAACTACAACCGCGTGATGCTCTCGTCGGTGCTGGCCGGCGAGAAATCGGCCGACGAGATCGTCATCAACACGCGCGAGTGGTACACACGCAACGAGATCGATCTGCGCGTTGGCGTGCGGATCGTCGACGTCAATCCCGAGGCAAAATCGGTTACGGGCAACGACGGCAGCGTCACGCCCTACGACAACCTGCTGATCGCCACTGGGAGCAACGCGTGGATGCCGCCGATCGACGGTCTCGACAAGGACGGCGTCTTCGTCTTCCGTACGCTCGACGATACACGCGAGCTCATGCGCCGTTCCGGGCCGGGCAAGAAGGCGGTGGTGATCGGCGGCGGCCTGCTTGGTCTCGAAGCCGCACGCGGCCTGCAGGTCCAGGGCTGCGACGTCACGGTCGTCCACCTGATGTCCACGCTGATGGATCGGCAGCTCGATCCGGACGGCGGTTACTACCTTGTCGGAAAGATGGAGGAACTCGGCGTCACGGTCCTCCTGCAACGGACGACGACCGCCATTCTCGGCAATGGACACGTCGAAGGCGTCGCGCTGTCAGATGACAGTTGCATCGACGCGGACATCGTCGTTGTCGCCGCAGGCATCCGTCCGAACGTGGAGCTTGGATACAAAGCCGGCCTCCACGTGAACCGCGGCATCGTCGTCAACGACTACATGGAGACATCTGATCCGGACATCTTCGCCGTCGGCGAGTGTGTCGAGCATCGTGGCGTCTGCTACGGACTGGTAGCGCCCCTCTACGAGCAGGGCAAGGTGCTGGCGGCGACGATCACCGGCAACCGGGGACCGACCTATACCGGCACCATCCAGGCCGCGAAGCTCAAGATCATGGGCGTCGATGTGTTCTCCGCCGGCGACTGGAGCGAGCAGAACTCCGAGCCGGTGCGGTTCGAAGATCGCGCGCTCGGCGTTTACAAGAAGCTGACGATTCGCGGCGGACAGCTTGCGGGTGTGATCCTGGTCGGCGACACGTCGGACAGCCATCGCTACATGGAGTGGCTGCGCAGCGGGACCGATTTGATGCCGCAGCGCAGGCACCTGCTGTTTCCGCCGCCGGCGGCAGATGCCGGCCAGGACGTCGCGGCGATGTCCGACGCTGCGGTGGTGTGCGGCTGCGTCGGCGTCACCAAGGGCGCCATCATCGAGGCCATCCACGACCAGGGGGTGAACACGCTGTCGCAGTTGAAGGAATGCACGCGGGCGAGCACCGGATGCGGCAGTTGCACGTCGCTCTGTCAGGACATCCTGCGTGCCGTGGCGCCCGACTTCGAGGACGAGCAGAAGAAGGTGCTGTGTGGCTGCGTGCCGTTCTCGCAGGAACAGCTGCGCGGGATCCTGCGCGGTCAGAAGCTCAAATCGGTACAGGAGGTGCTCGACATCTACGGCAACGGCACCGGCTGCGAGGTCTGCAAGCCCGCGCTCAGCTACATGATGGACATGCTGTGGTGCGGCGAGCACGCCGAGGACCGATCGGCGCGCTTCATCAACGATCGCGTCCACGCGAACATCCAGAAGGACGGAACCTTCTCCGTCATTCCACGCATCCGCGGCGGCGTGACGAGCGTCGCGGAGCTTCGTCGCATCGCCGACGTGGCCGAGAAGTACGACGTGCCGATGGTGAAGATCACCGGCAGTCAGCGCATCGATCTGCTCGGCGTGAAGAAGCAGGACCTGCCGAACGTGTGGGCGGACCTCGGAATGATATCGGGCCAGGCGTATACGAAGGGTGTGCGCATGGTGAAGACGTGCGTCGGCACCGAGTTCTGCCGCTTCGGCACGCAGAACTCCACCGCGGCGGGGATCGAGATGGAACGCCGGTTCGAGCACCTGTTCACGCCGCACAAAGTGAAGATGGCGACCGTCGGTTGCCCGCGCAATTGCGCGGAGGCGACGGTCAAGGACATCGGCCTCGTCGGCGTCGAAGGGGGCTGGCAGGTGGTGGTCGGCGGCGCAGCAGGGAAGTCGGTGCGGAAGGCTGACCTGCTCACCACCTGTGAGACCACGGCAGCGGCGCTCGAGGCGTCGGAGCTCTTCTTCCAGTACTACCGCGAGAACGCGAACTATCTCGAGCGGACGTACGACTTCGTCGAGCGCATCGGCATCGAGAAGATCCGGAAGGAAACGGTCTACGCGGCCGACCCCGTCAAGGCCGGCCTGCTCGATCGCCTGCGCAAATCCAAAGCACGGTCGTACGACGCGTGGAGTGAGGGCACGACTCCGCGCACGTCCGGACAATTCATCCCGCTTCAACCCATCGAGCAGGTGCTGGCATGAACGATCGACGCTGGATCCGGGTCACCGCGCTGGAGAACCTTCCCTTGCGCGAGGGACGCGCCGTGCTGCTGGGCGATGTCGAAGTGGCGCTCTTCAATCTCGGCCCCTCGACGGAGCTCGGGGCACGCGTTCGCGTGCTGGCCACGCACAACGAGTGCCCGCACCAGGGCGGGCCGTTGTGCGACGGGATCGTCACCGGCGATTCGGTGGTCTGCCCGCTGCACGCGTGGAAGGTGAACCTCGCGTCCGGCGAGGTCGAGCGTCCGGCAAACGGAAGGGATCACTGCGTCGAGACCTATCCGACGCGGATCGAGGACGGCATCGTCATGGTCGGACTGCCCGCGATGCGCGACGACGTTGTGGGGGCTGTTCGCAGGGGCGGGTCTTCAGACCCGCCCCCGGCGCGAAGCGCCGGTGATCTCGACGGAGCCTCAGCGTGACCAAAGGCTTCCTCAAGGCCGGTCACACGCCGACGCTCGTCGCGTCGCTGCTCTACTTCGACGTCAGCTTCATGGCCTGGGTGCTGCTCGGGCCGATGGCGCCGTTCCTTCGCGACGATCTGCATCTGTCGGCGACGGGCCAGGGCCTTCTGACCGCGATCCCGCTGCTTGGTGGCTCGCTGTTCAGGCCCATCCTTGGCGGCGTCGCGGATCGCATCGGCGGCCGCCGCACGGGCCTGATCGGTCTGATACTCACGCTGGTGCCGCTGCTTGCCGGGTGGCAGTGGGCCCACGCGGCGTGGCATTTCTATGCGATCGGATTTTCGCTCGGCATCGCCGGTGCGAGCTTCGCGGTGGCATTGCCACTGGCGAGCCGCTGGTATCCAGCGGAGTTTCAAGGACTCGCGATGGGCATCGCTGGAGCCGGCAACTCCGGCACGCTCCTCGCCACGCTGTTCGTGCCCCGGCTCGCCGAGCACTACGGGTGGGCGGCGGCTTTCGGGATCGCGATGATTCCGGTCGCGGTGGTGTTCGCCATCTTCGCGATGCTCGCGAAGGACAGTCCCGCGCCGCGGCCGGTGATGCGTCTGCGCGACTACCGCGCGATCGGCCGCGAGCGCGACACGCTGTGGCTGGCGTTTCTCTACAGCCTGACTTTCGGCGGCTTCTCCGGCTTCGCCAGCTTTCTGACGACGTTCTTTCATGAGCAGTACGGACTCTCACGCGTGTCGGCCGGCGACTTCACGACCGTCGTCGTGATCGCCGGTAGCCTGCTGCGTCCCCTCGGCGGATGGTTGTCCGATCGACTCGGTGGCTATCGCCTGCTGGTGCTGCTGCTGGCTGGCTTCGCGATCTGTCTTGGCAGTGTGGCGACGACGCCGCCGCTCGCCTTCACCGTAGCGGTGCTGTTCGTCGGCATGGGGATGCTCGGGATGGGCAACGGCGCCGTGTTCCAGCTGGTGCCGCAGCGTTTCCCGGACCGCATGGGCATCGTCACCGGCTTGGTCGGCGCGGCCGGTGGCCTCGGCGGCTTCTTCCTGCCGACGCTGCTCGGCGTGGCACGCGATCTCACGGGCAGCTATGCGTCAGGCCTCGGGTTGGTCGCGCTGGTGTTCGCGGCCGGCACGCTCGTGCTGCTCGAACTCGGCGCGCGCTGGAGCACGCGATGGAAGCCGGAGGCGATCGATCGCGCGGGCGTCTATTGCTATCGGACCGCGCTGCGCGCGCTCATGGGCGGCGGGTAGAGAAGCGGATCGGATCGCACGCAAAAACGTCAAACCGCGGAACGTCTACTGACTGGTGGGTCGTGGGCGGTGGCTCGTGGCTGGTGGGCTGGCCAACGCCCTAATAGCGTCGCTTCAACTGTCGCATCAGATCGAACTTCGCCGTGTCAGCGACGGCCATCACCGCCATCACGCCCGCCTGCAGTGGGTCGCTGACGACGAGGTCGGCGACGTCGGTGACGCTGCCGGCCTGGTTGAGCGAGATGACGCGCAGGCCGTAGCTCTGCACTTCCTTCACCGCCTCGGTGATCGCGCCGCCCATCAGCGAGCCGGCAAGCACCAGCATCTTGACACGCGGCAGACGCGCGGCCGCGCGCACGGCGGCGGCCAGTTCCTGTTCGCCGACCAGCGGGATCGTGTCGATCGAAATACGCTCACCGCGGATGTTGTGACGATCGGCCTCCGCAATCGCGCCCATCGCCACGAACCCGACCTGCGCGCCGCCGCCCATGACGATGATGCGCTTGCCGTAAATGCGCGCGAAGTTCGGCGTCTCCTCGACGGTGCGCACACCGGGCACCTGCTGCATGTCGGCGATCACCTGAGCGATCGAGCCGCCGTCCATCGTGAACTCGAAGTAGGTATCCGACACCGGGCTGCCGCCGTCGTGAATGTCGACGTAGGTGATGTTCGCGTGATGGTCGGCCAGCACCTTCGTGAGGCCCGACAGGATGCCCGGCCGATCGGTCACTTCGGCGAGGACGGCGTAGGAGGTGGCGGCGGTCGTCATCGATGACTGACTATAATCGCCTACATCACTCCTTTTCACGCGCCGCCACGGCGCTGGCACAGGCACACATGTACGGACCGTCAATCACCGCAGATACGGCGAAGACCCTCGCCGCCCCCGCAGTCGCGGAAGCGAAGAAGAACAACTGGACGATGGCGGTGGCGATCGTCGATCCCGCGGGCGACCTCGTGTACTTCGAGAAGATGGACGACACGCAGGTTGGCAGCACGCAGATCGCCATCGACAAGGCTCGTTCCGCGGCGCGATTCAAGCGGCCGACCAAGGTCTTTCAGGACGCGCTCGCCGCCGGCGGCGGCGGATTGCGGATGCTCGGACTGACCGGCGCCGTGCCGGTGGACGGCGGCGTCCCGCTGGTGCAGAACGGCAGGATCGTCGGCGCCATCGGCTGCTCGGGGGGCACGAGCGAACAGGATGGTCGCTGCGCGGCCGCGGGCGCGGGTGCGCTGACGTAGCCGGATACAGCACACCAACAAAATTGTCGTCAGAGACGACTCCCCGAACAGAGATGTCGTCGTCCACCCCCTTGTCGCTCATCGGGTGAACGTGTATCGTCGGTGACGTGGGCAGCGGATCGGTGCCGCCCACGCCGCCAGATCACTGGCCCCGTCTCTTCCCGCGCCGAGCTCGCTCCCCGTTGTCGCGAGCGCATCAGGCTGCGCGTCGAACGCCGCACTCCCCGTCGAGGCGGACCTGCTGCCGCAGGCACCGAGCAGGCATGGATAAGGGGACCCAGGGACATGAAGACGACGACCGTCAGGTACCGCGACGTGGCAACGCCAGAACCATCTGAACCCGAATTCGAACCCGGCGACGACATCGAGGTCCTGCACGAGATCGGCAGCCGGATCGCGGCGGCCGATCCGCTGCACGTCGTCCTGTCACGCGTGGTTCAGTTCATCACGTCGGTCATTCGCTGCGACTCCTGCTTCGTCTACGTGCTCGACGAGGATGCGCTCGTGTTGCGCGCCTCGAAGACGCCGCATCCGGATGTCGTCGACCGGCTGAAGCTGCGCGTCGGGCAGGGCATCACCGGCTGGGTGGCCGAACACCGGCAACCGGTGGCGGTGGAGAAGCACGCGTGGGAGGACCCGCGCTTCCAGACGTTCAACGAGCTGCCCGAAGATCGCTACGAGGCGTTTCTCTCCGTGCCGGTGCTGTCGCGTGGCAAGCTGGTGGGGGTCATCAATCTGCAGGACCGCAGCCCGCACGAACACAGCCGCCGCGAAATCCAACTGGTGTCGATGCTCGGGTTTCTCGTCGGCGCCGAAATCGAGATGGCGCGGCTCGAGATGGAGAACACGCAGCTCTCGGAGCGGCTCGAGGCGCGCAAGGTGCTCGACCGCGCCAAGGGCATCCTGCAGCGCGACCTCGGCATCACCGAGGAGGAAGCCTACCTGACGATTCAGCGCCAGAGCCGGCAGCGGCGGAAGTCCAAGAAGGAGATCGCGGAAGCGATCGTGCTCGCCGAGGAGCTGCGCCGGGGCAAGGGAACCGCGTAGGGGCGCGGCCTGAGACCCGGCCAGCGGTGACGGTCAGATCCCGGCGTACCAGCTATAGCCTTCGTCCGGAGACTGCGAACCCTTGCCGTTGCGCACGTGATCGAGCGAGGCCACCGCTTCGATCCGCGATAGGTATTTGATGCTCTTGTAGCCAAGCTGTCGCGGCACGCGCACGCGCAGCGGGGCGCCGTGATCGGCTGGCAGATCGCGTTGGTTCAGCGCGTACGCGAGCAGCGTCTGCGGGTGACGCGCCTCGACGATGTCGACGCTGTCCCACCATTGATCGAACGGATAGAACACCACCCACTTTGCGCCTGGCTGAATGCCGGCCAGGTCCAGCAGCAGCGCGAGCGGGACGCCGGTCCACTCGGCGATGAACGACCAGCCTTCCTCGCAGGTCTGTTCGGTGATCTGCGATCGCGACGGCAGGCGCTTCAAGTCCGCGAGTGAGAACGTCGATGGCCGCGACACCAGACCGTTGACGGTGAGGCGCCATGGCGTGAAGTCGTCGGCGAGCAGACGCTGGTAGTCGTCGGTCTCCGGCGCGGGGCCATTGACGGGTACCACCTTCGAGATGTCGCTGCGGCTGAACTCGCGCGCCATCGAATGCATCGCCATGAGCGCGCGATGCGATCCGTAGGTCAGCGCTTCGCCGAGGCCAAACCACTCGCCGGCGTCCGGGGCGAGCCAGCCAAGCCGACGGGCAAGGCTCGCGGTCGCGCCGATCCCGACCGCACCACCGGCGAGCGTAGCGGCGCCGCGCACCAACCGCCGGCGTGTGATCGCGCTCATGGTGCGGACCTGCCCTGAGCGGAGTCGAGGGGCCTGTCCCGAGCGACGTCGAGGGAACCCACGATCATGCCGCGCATGCGCGCGGTGAATCCGGAGGTGGCGATCATCACGATGTGGCCGGCGACGAAGAGGGTGATGAGCGACGCCGCGACGAAATGGATCGTGCGCGCCGACTGGTGACCGCCAAGCAGCGTGACGATCGACGGCATCACCGACTCGACCGCCGGCGACATCGCCAGCCCGGTCCATACGGCCAGCGGTGCCAGGAAAAAGACCACGATCGCGTAAGTGCGGCGTTGAAGCCCGTTGTAGTCGGGCCAGCGGAAATAGCGGCGCGGGACGCCCGCGGCAACGTAGCTCACGCCGCTGAGGACGATGACCCAGGCGGCGAGGAAGTGAAGCGATCGGCCCCAGCCGGTTTGTCCCGTGAGCACCATCGGCAGCGGCAGATCGATGAGCGAGGGCGTGCCGAGCGTTCCGGTCTCGCCCCAGTACAGCCGCGGGTGCGCGAGCAGGATCGCCACGCCGCTGATCATCAGCGCGAAGACCGCCACCGCGGTGAGCCAGTGGGTGACGAGGACGAGCGGAGGACGGTACTGGTTCACGCTTCTATCTTCTATCTTCTCAGTTCGTGTTCAGGTTCGGTTCAAAGTTCGAGGTTCGAGGTTCGAGGTTCGAGGTTCGAGGTTCGAGGTTCGGACGCAGCATCTGAGGCGCTGGCGCGAACCGGAACCCGGAACCTGAACCCGGAACCCGGAACCCGGAACCTGGAACCCGGAACCGAACCTGAACACGAACTGAGAACCGAGCACGAAGAAGCGTGAACATTAGTCATTCACGATCATCCCTTCCCGACATGCCCGGTCGATGACCTCGAGCACGTATGGCCACGCCGCGGGCATCCATCGCTGCACCGGATCCATCCGGCGCAGCACCTGGCTGCGGGCGACGCGGTGGGCCAGCCAGCTGCCGCCGCCGCAATGCACGTTCAGGAGCAGGGGTTGCAGGCGGTCGAGGACGTTGGCGAACCGGGATGACGGCGTCTGCTGCGCCTCGAACTCCTCCCACCAGGCGCGGAACCGGGGCGCCTGATCGTCCGGCAGCATGCCGAAGATGCGATCGGCCGCCGCCAGTTCGCGTGCGGCCTTGGTCGCGTGATGCGCCGGGTCGTAGGCGAACGTGTCGCCGGCATCGATCTCGACCAGGTCGTGAACGATCGCCAGCCGGATCGCGTGGGCGACATCGGTATCCGCAGGCGCGTATTCCGCAAGGGTCAGCGCCGCCAGCGTCAGATGCCACGAATGCTCGGCCGAGTTCTCCAGCCGCGAGTTGTCGGCGAGCGGCGTTCGCCGCTCGATTGATTTCAGCTTGTCGGCTTCGAGGAGAAAGGCGAGTTGCCGCGACAGGCGTCCGGACACGCCGCCATCATAGTTGTTCGTCCAGCGAGCGCCGATCGCAGGCGCGCCGCGTCAGCGGCGGTGAACGTCCAGTCCGCCGCCCGCGCCCGCAGCAGGTCGTCGCGCGTCCAGCACGGGCGCATCAGGCCGGAGGTGTGGGCGTCGCCCAGCAGCAGGTGACCCAGTTCGTGCGCGAGCGCCCGTCCAAGCAGCGTGCCGCTGTTCGCGTGTCCCTCGCGGGCGAACCACTCGACGCGATCGACGTAGATCGTCGCCAACGTACCGGAGCCGAGCCGCGGATCGACGAGCGCTTCGCCCAGCGGCAACGGTCCTGCATAAGCCGGCGGAACACGACGCACGAGCCGCACCGCCACTTCGTCGCGCTTCAACGGCGCGTCGCAGCGCGCGCGGACGTCCGGTCGTGGCGGCGCGCCGCTGCAATCGATCCACTCGACGTCAATCCCCGCATCGTTCAGCACGTCAGTGGCTTCGCGTCTCGCCGCCAGCCACTCGGCCGGCGAGACCGGCGAGATTTCGTAGCTGCGGACCACGAGCGGCGGCCGGACGATCTCCGCGGGTGCCGCGGCGGTGGGGACGAACAGCGTAAAGGCGAGGACGAGTCGCGTAACGACGGGACGATTCATACGGCACGCTCCAGCCCCTGACTGTGCGGCGCCGGCGCGCGTGCCTCAATGCACGGCGGGTAACGCAGGGTGACATGTGGGTGACATGAGGTCGATTGTCATGAGGACATCCGCAAAGCCGCTTCTCAAAGTGTTCTGGTGAGTGGTAAATGGTGAGTGGTGAGCGAGGAGCAGATGGCTGACGCATGGAGGCGATTACCGATCACCGGCTACCGACTTCTGACTCCCGACTCCCGACTACCGGCTACCGACTACTGACCGCTGACCATGGAGTCCGTTACGTCCCTGCGCTTCGCCTCCTTCGAGCTCGATATCCGCTCGCGTGAGCTGCGACGCGGCGATGCGCGCGTGCGGCTGCAGGATCAGCCGTTCGAGATCCTGCGCGTGATGCTCGAGCGTCCCGGCGAGGTCGTGACGCGTGAGGAACTGCAGCGCCGGCTCTGGCCGGAAGGCACGTTCGTCGACTTCGAGCACAGTCTCAACGCGGCGGTGAAACGCCTGCGCGCCGCCTTGGGCGATGATGCCGAGAATCCGCGGTTCGTGGAGACACTGCCGCGCCGCGGGTACCGGTTCATCGCGTCGCTCGACGCGGATCAGGGTCGTCCCGTGAAGACGCGTCCTGATCAGGCGTCGCCGAATGTCCGGCTGGCGGTGCTGCCGTTCTCCAATCTCAGCGACGACAGCTCGCAGGAGTATTTCAGCGACGGTCTCACCGAGGAGCTGATCTCGCAGCTTGGCCCTGTCTGCCGCGGCCGCATCTCGGTGATCGCGCGCGTGTCGTCGATGGCGTTCAAGGGCACGTTGCAGCGTGCCGCGGAAATCGCCGAGCAGCTGCGCGCGGACTACCTGCTTGAAGGATCGGTGCGGCGAGACGGCCGCCGGGTCCGAAT
The DNA here is from genome assembly GCA_035496255.1 of Vicinamibacterales bacterium. Lineage (GTDB taxonomy): Bacteria > Acidobacteriota > Vicinamibacteria > Vicinamibacterales > UBA2999 > Gp6-AA40. The sequence continues at coordinate 26,916 of DATJEU010000067.1, read as the reverse complement.
CACCGTCCGCCTGATCGAAGGCGCCACCGAGACCGAGCTCTGGTCCGAAACCTACGACCGCACCGTTGATGACTGGCTTTCGGCGCAGGCGGAGGTGGCGTCGCACGTCGCCCGTTCACTGTTGCTGGAATTGGTCCCACCCTCCATCGCGACCAGGCCCCCGGAGCCCGCCGCGCACCACGCGTATTTGCGCGCCCGTTATCAGTGGGGACGTCCCGGCGACGAAGGCTACAGCCAGGCGCTGCGGTATCTCGACGAGTCGATCCGGATTGCGCCCGACTTCGCCGCCTCACACGGTCTGCGCGCGCGCGTGCTGGTCGGTGCGGCGGAGTACTACCGCGACGTCCCGCGCGTCGCGCTGGCGGCAGCCCATGAGGCCGCGCAGCGCGCACTCGTGCTCGACCCGACGAATTGCGAAGCGCAGGTGGTCACCGCCGAGGTTGCGCGGATGGTGGACTTCGATTGGGACGCCGCCAGGCAGCGCTATCGCGAGGCGCTCACCTCCAATCCGAGCAGCGAGCTCGCGCACCGCGGCTACGCGTTTCTGCTCGGCGTCCAGGGACGGCACGAGGATGCGACGCGGGCGGCGGAGCTCGCACGCGAACTGGATCCGCTATGCCTGGTGCCGAGCAGCTCGGTTGCGTGGACGCTCTACCTCGCGCGCCGATACGAAGACGCGGCTCGCGAATGCCGCCACACGATCGAGATGGGCGAGCGCTACGTGCCGGCGTGGCGCCTGCTCGGGGCGGCGCTGCTGCAGCTGGGAGACGTGACCGCGGCGATTGACGCGCTTCAGGACGCGCGTGCCCGCGCCGGTGACCATCCGCTGGTCCTGGCGTGGCTGGCGCACGCCACCGCGATGGCCGGCGATCGCGATGAAGCGGTCCGGCTGATCAGCGCCCTGCGCAGTATCGAGGATCGCTACGTCTCGCCGTACCACCTGGCTGTCGCGTTCCTCGGCATCGACAGCATCGACGCCGCCTTCGAATCGCTCGCGCAGGCGTTCGTCGACCGCGATCCCCACATCGCCCACCTGATCGTCGAACCGTGCTTCGATTCGCTGCGAAACGACGCGAGATATCGCAGGTTGGTGGGGAAAATGAACCTGGGTTAGCCCACGAACAATACGGAGGCAACGAACTTCGGCTCTTCGATTGACTCCGCGCGGATCACTCCCACGCGTTGTCGGTCACCAGGGGCGTCCCGCGACGAACGAAGATCACGTCTCCCAGTCTCAAGCGCTGGTCGCGGCCGCGGCCGTGCAGCGCGGCGATGTCGTAGAGATCGAAACCGCGCGCGTCGACGAAGCGGAACAGGTTGGCGAACGTCGCCGAGCCGGACAGATCGTAAGGACGAAACGTGCGGAACTCGGTCAGCAGCACCTCGACGTTGGGCAACAGGCGCTCGGCTCCCGAGAGCGCGGCCACTTCGTGGCCTTCGATATCGAGTTTCAGCAGCACGCGATCGGCAGCCGTGATGCGGTCGGCGAACAGGTCATCGAGCGTCGCCGAGGGAACCGGCCTCGCGCCGGGCGTCCCGGCCTCGGTGACGTAGCCGCCGGTGTTGCCCTCGGCGCCGACCATGAACACCGGCGCGGCAGCGGGCCCGCTGATCGCGACCGCGTGCACGTTGACAGGTGGCGGCACCTGCGCAATCCGATCGAGCGAGGCGCGACAGCCCGGCTGCGGTTCGATCGCGTGAAAGGCGGCGGTGGGGAAGTGTCGCCGCGCCATCTCCGTCCACTCACCGACATTGGCCCCGCCATCGATGACGATCGTCGGCCGGAAGCCGGATGCACGCAACAACGTGAGCGACGCATCGACGCCGTCGAACCGTGTTGGCGGCCAGCGATGGACGACGTACCCGAAGCGTGCCGCGAGCGTTTTCAGCCAGGATTTCACAGGCGTTGAATGGCCGCATCGACGAATTGACGATCGACGAACTCTTGTGGCGGCTTGGTGGCTCGCAAATTCGTCGATTCGTCAATCGGTAAATTCGTCCATTGAATTTACGTCGTCGCGATCGTGGCGCGGCGTCCCTGGTGATACTCCTCCAACGTGGCGTTGGCCGCGATGATCGTCCCGAGCTGCGCGGCAATCGGCTCCAGCGCCTTCGCGCTGATCACCGTATAGAACTCATCGTCGGAAATCGACGTGTAGACGCGGTTTCCGATGCATCCAAGACTCGATACCACGGCATCGCTGGTAAACGAAACGGGGATCGCCATACACGTGGGTCGCCCCATCAGCGGTGCGGTCGTCTGCTGCGCCCGAATGGCGGCTTCCTGCAGCAGCATCATGCGTCCCGGTTTTCCGGCGACCAGCACGATGTCGGGATCGACCGGTGCGCTCGCCAGCGGCGAGTAGACGATCACGCCAGGCGTGTGCGGCAGCCGCGGCACCGCCGGCACTTCCTCGAGCCGGATGTAGCCGAGCTCCGACATCAGCGACAGCGTCTGCGTCAGCTCCGGCTCGCGCGCCGGCGGCAGCGGGATGTGATGGGTGTAGCTGCCGATCGGGCAGTTGTAGTGATCGGCCGGCACCGTATAGAACGTGCGCCCTTCAGCCGCGAGCCGCCAGAAGCTGCAGGTTGAAGGCTGCATGCCTTCGAGCGGCAGCACGCCTGGCGGCGGCTCGTCGCGGAAGGCGATCGCCACCGGTAAGCGCTTGAGCCCGAGGGCGGAGACGAGAAGCTGCTGGTCGTGAGCCTTGTCCATGGCTCTGGAGCTTACCAGACGTGATTTAGGATGGACGCAGAACACCGTGCGAATCCTGGTAGTCGAGGACGAACTGAAGGTGGCCGACGCGCTGCGCGACGGCCTCGCCGAGGAGCACTACGACGTGACCGTCGAGCGCACGGGCGAAGCCGCCTTCTTTCGCGTCAACACCGAGAGCTTCGACATCATCCTGCTCGACCTCGGCCTGCCCGGACGCGACGGCCTCGAGATCCTGTCGGCGCTGCGGCAGCGCGGCCTCAAGACGCCCGTGCTGGTGTTGACCGCGCGCGACACGCTGCACGATCGCGTCGGCGGCCTCGACGCCGGTGCCGATGATTACCTGGTCAAACCGTTCGCATTCGCCGAGCTCCTCGCGCGCATCCGGGCGCTGGCGCGACGCGGCCGCTCGTCGGACGTGCCGCGGCTGATGGTCGGCGATCTCGAGATGGACCTGATCACCCGCAAAGTGACGCGCACCGGTACGCCGGTGGAGCTCACCGTGCGCGAGTTCGAGCTGCTCGAATACCTGATGCGTCACGGTGCGCAGGTGGTGTCGCGCGAAACGCTGGCGCGCGACGTCTGGAAGGAGACGTCGCGGACGACGCCGCTCGACAACGTCATCGACGTGCACATCGCGCGGCTGCGCCGGAAGATCGACCTGGCCGGCACCGCGGTCAAGCTGATTCACACCATTCGCGGCGTCGGCTTCATGCTCCGCGAGGGAGAACCATGAAGGACGGCCTGGCCGTCGGCGTGGCGTCATGAGCGGGCTTGCCCGCCGGAGCGCGAAGCGCGAAGGCGGGTGGCGATCGCATACGGTTCGCGTCCAGCTGACGCTCTGGTATGTCGTCGCCATGGTCCTCGTCCTGAGCGTCTACATCGCCGTCGTCTACGCCTTTGTCAGCCGCAACGCCTCACGCAGCCTCGACCAGGAACTGCGGCGTGAGTTTCAGTGGGCCGCCGCCACCATCGACGTCGACGAGAGCGGGCACGTGTACACGCGGATGGAGCCGCAGATCACCTACGGCGACGAGGAGTTGCCGTGGATTCAGTTGTGGACCGGCGACGGCCGGCTTCGCCTGTATATGAGCGACGAGGCGGTGCGCAGTTCGGTCCCGGGCAGCACTCAGCTCACCGACTTTCCTGAAGACGATCGCATGGTCTTCCAGTCGTTCGCGATCGCCGGACAGTCGGGCAACATTCGGCTGGCGACGCGTCGCTTCCAGATCCGCGATCAACCCTACATCCTGCAGGTGGGCCGCTCCGAAGATGCGATGCGGCAGGACCTGCGGCAGCTGGTGGCGATTCTCGCGTTCGGATTTCCGATCGCGATCGCGGTGGCGGGTCTCGGCGGCTATGCGCTGGCACGTCGCGCGCTGCGGCCGATCGAGCGCATGACCGATCGCGCGCAGCACATTACCGTCGAACGCCTGAGCGATCGTCTGCCGGTGCACAACCCCGACGATGAGATGGGGCGGCTGGCGACGGTGTTCAACGACACGCTGGCGCGGCTGGAGGAGTCGTTCGAGCAGATGCGCCGCTTCACCGCCGACGTGTCTCACGAATTGCGGACGCCGCTGACGGCGATCCGCAGTGTCGGAGAAGTCGGGCTGCGCGGCCAGCGCGACGGCGCCGCCTATCGCGGGATCATCGGCAGCATGCTGGAAGAAGCGGATCGCCTGGCGAGCCTGGTCGATCGGCTGCTGACGATCTCACGCGCGCAGACCGGACAGGATACGCCGCTGCGCGAGGACATCGACCTCGAATCGATGGTCAGCGACGTCGTGCACCATCTCGAAGTCCTGGCGGAAGAGAAGGGGCAGACGTTGACGCTCGCTGCGAGCGACACGCCGCACGCGCTCGCGGATCGCGTCGTGCTGCGTCAGGCGCTGATCAACCTCGTGGACAACGCGATCAAGTTCACGCCGCCCGGCGGACGGATCACCGTGAAGGTGGAAACGCCGGGCGCGGTGACGATCGACGTGATCGACAGCGGTCCCGGCGTCCCGCCCGAGGCGAGCGCCCGCATCTTCGATCGGTTCTATCGCGCGACCGCCCACGCGACCGGCTCCGGGCTGGGCTTGTCGATCGCGCGTGGAACGCTGGAGCGGACTGGCGGCCGGCTCACCCTGGAGTCCACGGGACCGGCCGGTAGTACCTTCCGAATCACGGTGCCGAGGTCGACACCGCCCAACGTCCAATCCACGAATCCCAACGACAAGATCGCGTAATGACGGATTGGCTACGGACTGCGGATTCCGCTGGCCGGAGTGCCTGTAGGGCCGGTCTTGCTTTTCAGACCGGCCGGCCGGCGGGTCCACGAACCAGGAAGCCGCCCTGCACGGGGTCGTTGGGAATCAACGCGGCTTGAACCGTTCGCGGATGCCCGCGAGCCTGTCGGCGATCCCGGGGGTCTTCATCACGAGCTGTTCGAGGCTGCCCAGATAGCGCGCGTTGCCCATCTTTGCCCGATAGTCGGCGAGCACCGGCTGAATCTTGGCGAACACGATCGTGTGCTCGCCGTTCGCGTCGGCGAACATCTTCTCGTCGATCGCGCCGTTCAGGACGAACGAGGAAGCCATGTCCCAGTAGCTGGTGACCATGCGGAAGTGGCCGCTGTCCGGTCCGCCCAGCACCTTCACGACATCATCCACGGTTTCCGCGTGGAACTTGCTCACATACCACGTGCGCGCATCGCGCATGGTCGGCTCGCGGCGCAGTTCGTACAACCGGATCAACAAGGTCGCGCTTTCATAGGGCGTGCTGCTCAACGGGTCCTCCTCGACGGCTTTCGGCTTTGGGCTTTTGGTTTTCGGCTCGATGACGTGCTTCGTGTCTGTGACGTTTGTGCTTTGGGCTTTGGGAGTTGGGAGTTGATGCTCGCGATTTGATCGCCAAGCAACGCGACCGACAACGCGTAGTAATGCGCACAGTTGTAGCCGAGGATCGCGTCATAGTTCGGGTAGACGAGAAACTTCCGGTCGCCGACGTCGACGAGCCCGGCGCTGGCATCGGCTCTCGGCAGTGGCGTGCCGTCGACGTTGGTGACGCCGAGCTCGCGCCAGCGATCGAGCGGCACGCGCTCGGTCATGTTGCGGATCGCGTAGCACCCTTCCGGCCGCTTCGGGATCGTCTCCGTGATCGTGGCAAGCGCGGCATCGGGTACGCGCACTTCGCGACCCCACGTGAGTCCGGCCGCCCATCCGTATCCTTTCAGGTAGTTGGCGATCGACGCGAGCGCATCCGGCGTGGACTTCCAGATATCGCGACGCCCGTTCTGATCGAAGTCGACCGCGTATTCGAGATAACTCGACGGCATGAACTGCGTCTGGCCCATCGCGCCCGCCCACGATCCCGTCATCGTCCGCGCGTCGATGTAGCCGCGATCGACCATCATCAGCGCGTTGAACAGCTCGCCGCGGAAGAAGTCGCCGCGCCGGCCCTCCCACGAGAGTGTTGCCAGCGCCTGAAACACCGGCGTGCGTCCCGTCGCCTTGCCGTACCTCGTTTCGATGCCCCAGATGGCGAGCAGGATCCGGCGCGGCACGCCGTACGTCTTTTCGATGCGGCCGAGGAGTGTCGCGTTCCTGGAGGCCATCAGCCGGCCGTTGCGGATCATCGTCGGCGTCAGGCGGCCGGAGAGATATCGCGCGAAGCCGGGGTTCAACTCCGCCTGGTTGCGATCGCTGTCGATCACGCGAGGCAGCGGCTCGAGTCCTGAGAGCGTCTGCGCGACCAGATCGTCGCTGAATCCGCGTGACCGCGCCTCGGCGACGAAATCGCGCAGCCAGTCGGAGAACTCCAGGCGCTCCTCGACCGGCGCTTGCGACGGCTGGTCGGCGCTCGTGTCCGGCGCCGGAGCCGTCGCTGGCGCGGCCGGTGCGTCCTGATCGTCCGGCAGCGCGCTGATGCGCACACCTGTCGCGAGCATCAGCGTGATGACCGCCACGATCGCCAGTGCGCGAACCTGCACAGAGCCATTATGCGGTCTAGGCGTGGCGAGACCGTGGCCGCGTCGGTCAGGGGACCCTGTCGGGTCCTCTGGCGAGCCTGACAAGGCTCGCCCCACCCTTCGTAGGGGCGGGTCGTCAGACCCGCCCCCGGCCGAAGGCCGGTGCTTCTGCGCCCCGTCCCTGCACTTGCGCCGGGCCTGTTCCTCCTGTCTAATAGCGCGTCTGAGTTTCCGGCGATCTCCCTTTCACCCCGAGAGTTAAACGTATGGCTTTCACTTTGACCGTCAACGGCCAGAGCAAGACCGTCGATGTGCCCGGCGACATGCCCCTGCTGTGGGTACTGCGCGACGTCTTGAATCTGAAGGGGACCAAGTTCGGCTGCGGCATCGGCCAGTGTGGCGCCTGCACGGTGCACGTGGGCGGACGCGCCCAGCGCTCGTGTCAGACGATGATGTCCACGCTCGCGAACAACGCGAAGATCACGACGATCGAAGGCCTCTCGCCGGACGCGACGCATCCGTTGCAACTGGCGTGGGAAGAAGTGGACGTGCCGCAGTGCGGCTACTGCCAGGCCGGCCAGATCATGAGCGCCGCGGCGCTGCTTGCGTCGAATCCGAAGCCGGACGATGCGGCGATCAACCAGGCGATGAACGGCAACCTCTGTCGGTGCGGCACCTACCTGCGCATCCGCCAGGCGATCAAGCGCGCGGCGGCGATGCCGGCGCGCACGACGCAAACCGCCAGCGTGGCGCAGAAGTAAGGAGCAATTGCGATGACGACGATGAACCTGTCACGCCGCGCCTTCCTGCGCACCTCGGTCATGGCCGGCGGTGGCGTCATGGTGGCCCTGCACTTCGAGGGCGTCGCCGACGTGCTCGCCCAGGGCTTCGGCGCACCCGCCGCGATCTCCGCGGTCGCCTTCATCAAGTTCATGCCGAACGGCGACGTGACCATCCTGGCGAAGAACCCCGAAACCGGTCAGGGCATGCGCAACGCGCTGCCGATGATCATCGCCGACGAGCTCGACGTCGACTGGAAGTCGGTGACCATCGAGCAGGCGATTCTCGATCCGAAGCTCGGGCCGCAGATGTCCGCCGGCAGCACGGCGACGCCAACCAACTGGAACCCGATGCGCCAGGTTGGCGCGGCGGTGCGCCAGATGCTGATCACCGCAGCGGCGCAGCAGTGGAGCGTGCCGGCGTCGGAGCTGACGACGGCCTCGGGCCGCGTGATGCACGCGAGCTCGAAGCGGTCGGCCGCCTACGGCGAGCTCGCACCGAAGTTGACGACGATGACGCCGCCGGATCTCGCCAGCGTGCCGCTGAAGGATCCGAAGGATTACAAGATCATCGGCACCAACCAGAAGGGCTGGGACGTCAAGGACGTCGTCCGCGGCAACCCGATCTTCAGCATCGACCACGTGATTCCCGGGACGCTGTTTGCCGTGTACGAGAAGTGCCCGGTGTACGGCGGCCGCGTGAAGAGCGCGAACGTCGACGAAATCAAGGCGATGCCCGGCGTCAAGCACGTGATCGTCGTGGACGATCCGAAGCTGTGGACCGTCGCGCAGGGGCCGAGCGCGGGCGGACAGGATCTGACCGGCGTCCTCGGCGGCGTCGGGGTCATCGCCGACAGCTGGTGGCAGGCCGAATCGGCGCGCCGCAAGCTGAAGGTGGTGTGGGACGAAGGTCCGACCGCGTCGCAGAGCAGCGAGGGCTTCGCGAAGCGCGCGCTCGAGCTCTCGACCCAGAAGCCGGAGACGAACCTGCGCACCGACGGCAACGTCGACCAGGCGTTCGCGGCGCCTGGCGCGAAAGTGGTCGAGGCCGCGTACTCGTACCCGTTCATCCCGCACGCGCCGCTCGAGCCGATGAACGCGATGGCCCACTTCAACAACGGCAAGCTCGAAGTGTGGGTGCCCAGCCAGTTGCCGGCACAGGGACAGGGACAGGCCGCGCGCGTGCTCGGCCTGCAGGCCAGCGACATCACCGTCCACATCATGAAGGTTGGTGGCGGCTTCGGCCGGCGCCTGATCAACGACTACTTCATGGAGGCGGCATATCTCGCGACGCAGGTGCCGGGTACGCCGATCAAGGTGCTGTGGACGCGTGAAGACGACATGCGCCACGACTTCTACCGGCCGGGCGGCTTCCACTTCCTCAAGGCGGCCGTCGATGGCGGCGGCAGGCTGACGGCGTGGAAGAACCACTTCATCACCTACGGGGCGATGACGGGCAACGCCTACGCGAACTCGGCCTCGATCCAAGGGGACCAGTTCCCGGGCCGCTTCGTACCGAACTTCGACTTCGGCGACACGAAGATGCCGCTGGGCGTGCCGACCGGCGCGATGCGCGCGCCGGGCAGCAACGCGTTCTCGTTCGTGTTCCAGTCGTTCATCGACGAACTCGCCTACGCGGCGGGCAAGGACCCGGTGCAGTTCCGTCTCGACCTGCTGGCGCAGACGCCGCTGGCGCCCGCGCAGCGTGGCGCTGACGGCTTCGATGCCGCGCGCATGACGGCGGTGGTGAAGCAGGTGGCGCAGCGATCGGGCTGGGGCAGAAAGCTGCCTGCCGGCCGCGGCCTTGGCGTGGCGTTCCAGTACAGCCACCGCGGCTATTTCGCGGAAGTCGCCGAGGTCAGTGTCGACTCGCAGAAGCGCGTCACGGTGCACAAGACCTGGGTCGTCGGCGACATCGGCAGCCAGATCATCAACCCGCTGCACGCCGAGAACCTGGCGCAGGGCGGCGCGATTGAAGCGATGTCGCACCTGATGGGGATGGAGACGACGATCAAGGCGGGCCGCGCGGTGGAATCGAACTACAACGTCCAGCCGATCATGCGGCTCACGCAGGTGCCGCCGGAGATCGACATCTTCTTTCTCAAGACCAACAACCCGCCGACCGGCCTCGGCGAGCCGTCGCTGCCGCCGATGATCCCGGCGATCACCAACGCGATCTACGCGGCCACCAAGGACCGCATCCGCTCGCTGCCGCTGGACAATCACGGCTACAAGTGGGCCTGAGGCACAGGAATCGGGAATACGTCGGGCCCGCCTTCAGGCGGGCCTTTTTGTTATAGGATCCCCGCGAATCCCAAGCGATCTCCGGCTGGGGCGCCCACGACGCCGCCTCGGACGCCGCGTTCCGTGACCTGACCCGTTGCGTACCGTGACGTACGTGCCTATCCGAGGTGTGCCATGAATCAAGCCGACACCGCGTGGATGTTGGTTGCAACTGCGCTCGTCCTGCTGATGACGCCGGCCCTGGCGTTCTTCTACGGCGGTCTCGTTCGATCGAAAAACGCGCTCAACACGATGATGATGTCGTTCATCTCGCTCGGTTTCGTGGGCGTGATCTGGGCGCTCATCGGCTACTCGCTGGCGTTCAGCACCGGCAACAAGTGGATCGGCGACACGTCGAATGCGCTGCTGAACGGCGTCGGCCTCGACCCGAAGGGCACGATCCCGCACGTGCTCTTCATGTGTTACCAGGGCACCTTCGCGATCATCACCGCCGCGCTGATCTCCGGCTCGATCGTCGAGCGCATGCGCTTCTCCGCCTACGTCACCTTCATCTCGCTGTGGGCGGTCGTGGTCTACAGCCCGATCGCGCACTGGGTGTGGGGCGGCGGCTGGCTGGCGCAGTGGGGCGCGCTCGATTTCGCCGGCGGCACGGTCGTGCACGTGAACGCCGCGGTCGCCGCGCTCGTGGCCGCGATCATGGTCGGCAGGCGTCAGGAATACCCGTCGTCATCGCTGGTCCCGCATAACGTGCCGTTCGTCCTGCTCGGTGCCGGGCTGCTCTGGTTCGGCTGGTTCGGCTTCAACGCCGGCAGCGCGCTGGGCGCCGGCCAGCTCTCGGCGCTCGCGTTCAGCACGACGATGCTGGCGCCGGCGGCGACGCTGGTGGTGTGGACGATTCTCGATGTCATGAGGTCCGGTAAGCCGACGGCTGTCGGCGCCGCGACCGCGATTGTCGTTGGTCTCGTCGCCATCACACCGGCGGCGGGTTACATCAGTCCGATGAGTGCGATTGCGCTCGGCGCGATCGCCGCGGTCCCGAGTTACATCGGCTTGATCATCCGTGCGAAGACATCACTGGACGACTCGCTCGATGTCGTCGCCGCTCACGGCGTCGGCGGAACCGTGGGAGCGCTGCTGACCGGTGTGTTCGCGGAGAAGGCATTGAACGACGCCGGCAACAACGGCGCGCTCTTCGGCAATCCAGGACAGTTGGCGATCCAGGGCGCGGCCGTGCTCGCCGCAATCGTCTACAGCGGCGTCGGCAGCTTCGTCCTGTTGAAGTTGATCAGTCTGGTGATTCCGCTGCGTCCGTCGGCGGAAGACGAGATGGCCGGCCTCGACATCACCCTGCACGGCGAAGAGGCGTACCTGCACGCCGACGCGGCAGCCGGTGGGATGATGGACTGACGGTTACGCGGTAATTCCCGACTCCCAACTGCGAATCGAAGCCAACTCCCAAAACCGACGCCAACTCCCAAACGTGCCCGACACGCACCTGGGAGTTGGGCAAGGCATCGCATGTTGGGAGTTGGGAGTTGGTGTCGGGAGTTGGGAATGGTCATGAATCCATCGTTTCGAGGAGCACGCGTCCTCGTGCTCGAAAGCCGGCGCGCGCGCGAGCTTTCGTCAATCGTCTCGTCCTACGGCGGCGTGCCGGTGTCGGCGCCGTCGATGCGTGAGGTTCCGCTCGAATCGAACACGGCTGCCGCGGACGCGGTACGCGCGCTCATCGCTGGCGGCTTCGACATCGTCATCCTGTTGACCGGGGTAGGGGCGCGCGCGTGGATCGACGTAGCCGACCGGGTGTGTCAGGCGCGTGATGCGTTCGTCGATGCGCTGACGCGTGTCCGTGTCGCCGTCCGTGGACCCAAGCCGCTGGCGGTGTTGCGTGAATTGCACGTGCCGGCGTGGGTCACGGCGCCTGAGCCGAATACGTGGCGTGACCTGCTCGCCGCGCTTGACACGGCCGGTGCCGATGTCCTCCACGCCACCCGTGTGGCCGTCCAGGAATACGGCGCCAGCAATCCGGAGCTCATCGCGGGGCTGGAGTCGCGTGGCGCGCTGGTGACACGGGTGCCTGTCTATCAGTGGTCGCTGCCTGAAGACCTCGAACCCCTGCGAGACGCTATCCGTCGCCTCGTCGCGGGAGAGATCGACGTGGTGCTGTTTACCACCGGCACGCAGGCCGTGCACCTGATGCAGGTCGCCGAGGCGATGCAGCTCGCGGCCGCCGCGCGTGAGGCACTGCGGCGCATCGTGGTCGCGTCGATCGGCCCGACGACGAGTGAGGAGCTGGTGAAGCAGGGAATTCCACCGCGACTCGAACCGTCGCACCCGAAGATGGGCTTCCTGGTGCGCGAGGCGGCGGAACTAGTTGCGGGTCGCGCGCACGAGCGTTCCTGACGGCGTCCAGCGCAGGAACGACGCTTCGATCAGCGCGTCGATCACGTGGCGGCAGTCCGTGGCGTCGAGGCCCCATAGCTTCTGCGCCTGCGGCAGCGTCAGCTGCAGGCCGGGCATTTCCAGAAATTCTCCGCGAATTCTTTCCATCAGGATCGTGGCGCTCATCGTGCCCGTGGCCATAGCAAGACACGGGCCCGCTGTCGCGCTCAGGGGCGCGAACCGGATTGCCCGGGAAAACACGCGACCGAGAGCGTCGCCCGCCTCAGATTTCTGAGGTACGTGTCTCACGCGTGTCGCGAGATGAAACGCGCGCTCACAACGTTGAACCTCGCAGCGCCCGGCCTTAGCCCCGGCCCCCATATCGCCGGCCCTGATCTTGCCGCGCCCGCTAACATAACGGGATGCCGACTTCCGAAGAACTGCTCGAACTCGCCGACGCCTGCGCGGAGAAGCTGGAACTGGATGGCAAGCTGCGTCACGTTCCCTCGTTTTCCGACGCCGAGGAGCAGTGCGAGAACCAATACGAGGCACTGCTCGAGGCCATCCACGACGACGAGGTGTTCGCGCCGGTTGACGTGCAGCGCCAGGAGCAACTGGTGGAATCGATCGCGGCGGCACTCCCGGAAGACAAGCGCCTGCTGATCGTGGAGCTGGCCGACAACCACGCGCGCCACGTGTGGCTGCAGCAGGAAGGCGCGTATCACCTGGGCCTCGCCGTCGGCCGGCGGCTGCGCCGAACCTGAACACGAACCGAGCACGCAGAATACGGAAGCGTGAACGTGAGCCACTGACCTTCATGGCGCGCACCTTTCTCCAATACGACGTCTTCACGCGTGAGCCGCTGGCGGGCAATCAGCTCGCCGTGTTCACCGACGCGCGCGGTCTCGACACGCAGGCGATGCAGCGGATCGCGCGTGAGATGAATTTCTCCGAGAGCACCTTCATCCTGCCCGTGGAGTGGGCGGGCACCGACATCCGGATGCGGATCTTCACGCCGATGACGGAAATGCCGGCGGCCGGGCATCCGACCATCGGCAGCACGTTCGCGCTGGCGGCAACGGGCGTGATCACACCCGCCATGAAGCGATTCGTTTTCCATCTGAACATCGGGCCGACGCCGGTGGACCTCGAATGGGACGGCGATCGCCTGTCGTTTGCGTGGATGACGCAGGCGAACCCGTCGTTCGGTCCGACGTTCGACGATCGCGAGCTCGTGGCGTCGACGATCGGTCTCAACGTTGACGACCTGTTGCCAGGCGCGCCGGCCCGGCAGATGTCGTGCGGTGCGCCGTTTCTGCTGGTCGCGCTGAACGATGCCGCCGCTGTCGATCGCGCGGTGTCCGATGCCGGGGCGTTCAAGCGGTTCACCAAGGCGGCCGGCGTGTCACTGCCGATCTTCCTGTTCGCGCTGAATGGTCGTGGCGCCGATGCAGGGATCGCTGTCTATTCCCGCATGTTCGCGCCCGAATTTGGCATCACCGAAGATCCCGCCACCGGCATTGCCAGCGGGCCGCTCGGCTGTTATCTGTTGAAGCATGGCCTCGTCACCGCGGAGCAGGCGCGCGCGATCGTGAGCGATCAGGGCGTCGCGATGGGGCGCGCGAGTCGGATTCATATTTCGATCGCCTCCGAAGCCGGCGTGATCACTGACGTCAAGGTCGGCGGCGAGGCGGTGCTCGTCGCGCGTGGGGAGCTCCTGGTGTGATTTCGCTGTCCGGTGTCAGCAAGCAGTACGGCAGACAGATCCTGTTCGTCGATGCATCCTTCCAGCTCAATCCCGGTGAAAAGGTCGGACTCGTTGGCCCCAACGGCGCGGGCAAGACGACGCTGTTCAGGATGATCGTCGGTGAGGAAGTGCCGGACGAAGGCGATGTCACCGTCCCGAAGAAGCTCTCGATCGGCTACTTCCGGCAGGACGTCGAGGAGATGTCTGGTCGCTCGGTTCTCGACGAAGCAATCGCGGGCAGCGGCCGCCTCGGCGATCTGCATCACGAGCTCGAGGCGCTGCAACTGGCGATGGCCGATCCGGTTCGCGCCGACGAACTCGATCGCATCCTTGTCCGCTTCGGCGAAGTGCAGGAGGAGTACGACCACCTCGGTGGCTATGGTCTCGAGTCGGCCGCGCGCGAGGTGCTCCACGGTCTTGGCTTTGACGACGAGCGGATCGATGGCGACGTCGGGCTGCTGTCCGGCGGCTGGAAGATGCGCGTCGCGATGGCGCGCGTGCTGCTCGGCAAGCCGGACGTCCTGCTGATGGACGAACCGACCAACCATCTCGACATCGAGTCGATCATCTGGCTCGAGCAGTTCCTGAAGTCGTTGCCCGGCGCGTTGCTCATGACGTCTCACGACCGCGAGTTCATGAACCGCGTGGTCACGAAGATCGCGGAAATCGACGGCGGCGAGGTCACCGTCTATTCCGGCAACTACGATTTCTACGAGCGCGAGCGTGGCATCCGCGAGGCCAACCGCGAAGCCGCGTACGCACGCCAGCAGGCGATGCTGGCAAAGGAGCAGCGCTTCATCGAGCGCTTTGCCGCGCATGCGGCGAAAGCGGCGCAGGTGCAGAGCCGGGTCAAGGCGCTGGAGAAGATCGAGAAGATTGAGCTGCCGAAGAAGCGCCGCGTCGTCAAGTTCGACTTCCGCGAGCCGCCGCGGTCAGGCGACCAGGTCGCGGTGCTCGAGGGTGTGTCGAAATCCTATCCCTCGACGTCGCTCGGGACAGGCGGCAGGCGTGTGATCTACGACCATCTCAATGCCACCATCCGCCGCGGCGAGCGCTGGTGCGTGATGGGGAAGAACGGCGCGGGGAAGACGACGCTGCTGAAGATGGTCGCCGGTGCGCTGGCGCCCGATGACGGGACCGTGAACATCGGCGCCAGCGTGAAGATGGGTTACTTCGCGCAGCAGGCGCTCGACCTGCTCGATCCCGACCTGACGATTGAAGAGCAGTTGCAGCGGGATTTCCCGAACGAGTCGATCGGCGTCCTGCGCAACCTCGCCGGCGCGTTCCAGTTCTCGGGCGACGACATCGACAAGAAGATCCGGTCGCTCTCCGGCGGCGAGAAGACGCGGCTCGTCATCGCGCGCATGCTGCTCGACCCGCCGAACTTCCTCGTGCTCGACGAGCCGACGAACCATCTCGATCTGTTCACGAAGGAGATGCTGATCGACGCGCTGCGCGACTTCTCGGGAACGATGCTGTTCGTGTCGCACGACCGGGCGTTCCTGCGCGCGCTGAGCAACCGCGTGATCGAGCTCGGCGGCGAGAGCGGCACCGACCGCGAGCCGCATCTGTATCCCGGGTCCTACGTCGAGTACGTGCAGCGAACCGGCCACGAGGCGCCCGGCGTGCACGCGTAACCGTCACGAAGACGCCACGACGACGCGACGGATCACGCGACGGGCGCGACGATTCCTCCTTCACAAAAGACAAACCACGACGATCACGATGGACACGACGGTCACGACGATCAATCGATCGGTGCCGGGCTCGTGGCTCCGTGCCGGCGTGCCGGGCCGGCGCCACACGGCATCACGCCATCGTCCGCCGCAGCCGCTTTATCACGACTGAATTCGTCGTCGTGTGCGTCGTGCCCGTCGTGGTTTCGTTGTCTAAGGATTCCGTCGTGTGTCTTCGCCGTGCCGCCTCGACGCCAAACCGAAGCTGAACACGAACCGAGCACCGAGAACCCATAAGAGTGAACGCTTGTGTGACGTTGCCGTCCTGCGATCGGCGCCTGGGCATGCCGGGCCGCCGTCGCCGATGCTGCGCGCCGGAAATCGGCTTCCGCTCGAATGCTGACGTTGGCGCGGCGAGTAGTTGCTGACTCGTTGCTGCATCTGTCACGCGGCTCAAAACGACAGCCTGACTCATCGCAACGAGAACGCGTGGACGGAACTCGCCGCGGGGAATCGCTCCAGCCAATTTCCAGCTTCGCGGTGAAGTGGCGCTGGCATAGGCGACGCGATCCGGCATGCCCAGCCGCCTCGTCGTCGAACCGAGGCTGAATGCGAACAAAGAATCCAGCACTCGGAAGCCCGAACGTCGCGAACCGAACCCTGAACACGAACCGAGCACAGAGAACTGAGAAGAGTGAACCCTCTTATGGCGTCGTGGTCCCCTGGTCCACATCCGGCGCCGCGATGATCCCTCGCTCGATGTAGATCTTCCGCACCAGCGCCCGCAGCGTCGGCAGCATCACCGCGAACCACGCGGCGGCGGCGAGGCAGGCGACGCCGCCCCAGAGGATCGTCCGTGGGGCGCCAAGACGATCGGCCAGCGCCCCGCCGAGCAGGCTCCCGATCGGCGCGGATCCGAAGAACGCCATCGTGTAGAAGGCCATCACCCGGCCGCGGAAGCGCTCATCGACGATCGTCTGGATGATCGTGTTGGTCGAGGCCATCTGCGTCATGAAGCCGGCGCTGGCGAACGCGAGCAGCACCGCCGCGAGCCAGACGTTCGTCGTCAGCGAAAACGCGATCAGGCTCGCGCCGAACGTGAACGTGCCGACCAGGATCACCCGGCCCAGGCCGACAACACTTTCGCGCGACGCGAGGTAGAGCCCGCCGGCAAGCGCGCCGACCCCGCCGGCGGCCATCAGCCACCCGAGTGTGTTCGGCCCGCCGTGCAGTTGCAGCGTCGTCACCGCCGGCATCAGCACGGTGTACGGCATGCCGGCGACGCTGACGATCGCCAGCAGCAGCAGCGCCGACCTTATCGGCACCGAGTCCATCACGTAGCGGAACCCGACCCGCAGGTCCTCCATCACCGGGACGCCCGGCGGATGCGGGTCGCGCACGCGCATCGTCATGAGCAGGAGCGAGATGACCACGCCGACATACGAGACGGCGTCGATGGCGAAGCACCACCCTTCGCCGACCGCGGCGATCACGATCCCGCCGATCGACGGCCCGATGATGCGGCTGCCGTTGACCATCGACGAATTGAGGGCAATCGCGTTCGGCACGTCGGCGCGATCCTCGACCATGTCCACGACCATCGCCTGGCGCGCGGGCGTATCGAACGCGTTGATCAACCCCTGCACTACCTGCAGCAGCAGGATCTGCGTCACCGTGATCCAGTGGCCGAGCGTCAGCACCGCCAGCGCGGCCGACTGCAGCATCGACAGCACCTGCGTCCAGATGAGGATCCGGCGCCGATCGCTGCGATCGACGATCACGCCCGCGTACGGCGCCAGCAGCAGTGTCGGAATCTGGCCGCAGAAGCCGACGACGCCCAGGAGCAGTTCGGAGCCGGTGAGCCGGTAGACCAGCCAGCTGGTGGCGATGCGCGTGATCCAGGTGCCGACCAGCGACACGCTCTGGCCGCTGAAGAAGAGCCGGTAATTACGGTGCTTCAGCGCGCGGGCAACGCGCCCGCCGGCGCCGCCGGCCCCCTTCTGATGTCGTGGTCTGGTGTGATGACCGGCCCGGGCCGGACGTTCGTCAAGTTGTGGCAATCGCACGCACCCCGGCAATGGAGAAGCACGCGATGTGCCGTGCCAGGCGGTCCGCATCCGCCGCCGTCAGCCGTGGCGACGCCAGCCGCTCCGCCAGCGGGCTGTTCAGCAGCGCGTGCAGTTGTGCCTGCACGCTCATCATGCAGAGGGCGACGCGGCGGTCGGAAACCGGGCATCGCATGATGCCGGCAATTGCGCTGCGCATATACGCCATGCGCGGTTCGAGTACGCGTTTCAGGATCGCGTCGAACGCCGCGGTCGGATTCGCCACCTCGCGCAGCATCAGCTGGTGAATCCACTTGTCCTTTGTCGTCGCCACGCGGGTCAGGAAGACGCGGATCGCCGCCTCGAGCTGCTGGTCCGGCGATCGTCCCGCGCCCGCCTTCCGAATCTCCTCCGTCGTCGCCTGCATCGTCTGGATCGCGACGTTGAGGACTTCCGCGTAGAGGCCGGCCTTGCCGCCGAAGTGGTAGTTGATGGCGGCGAGGTTCGCGTGCGCCTGCTGGCAGATGTCGCGGACGGTGACGCTGTCGAAGCCGTGCGTCGCAAACAGCAGTGCCGCCTCGTGCAGGAGACGGTCGCGCGTCTCCAGATCCGGCGTATCCGCCGGTGTCGCAGTCGCCGTGACGACGTGCGTTCTGCGGCTGCTCATCACAGTGTCCGCTTGAACAGCGCCACGGCCACCACCATCGTCACCATCGAGAAGATGAAGAGATAGAGCAGGTCGCCGGCGATGGCGTCGAAGCCGGTGTTCTTGAGCACCAGACTCTTGAACGCGTGCACCGCGTACGTGAACGGATCGACCGCGGCGATCCCTTTCATCCAGCCGGGAAAGCCTTGCTGCGGATACACGGCGCCGCTCGGGAAGTAGAGCACCGTGTTGAGCAGGCCGAACATCGCGCGCGGCATCAGCGGATCGCTCATGCGCGCCATCAGCATGAACATCATGCTGACCAGCGCGAACGCCGTGAACGTGACGACGACCGTCAGGCGCAGCAGGCGCATCGCGTTGAGCGGATCCGGAACGCCGGCGATGAACGAGCCCATGATCATGATCGCGACGCCCGCGAGCACGGCCTTGATCGTTCCGGAAATGTTGAACCCGGCGATCAGTTCCAGCTTGGTGATCGGCGTCACCAGGTAGCCTTCGTGCAGGCCGCGCGCCTTGTCGTCGATGAAGATGATGCCGCCGCCGATCATCACCATCATGAAGATCGACATCGTGATCGACCCCGGCAGCAGGTACTGAATGTAGGGGACGTACGGATAGACCTCGACGACGTCGAGCGCCGGCGCACCCTCGACGCGAGTCGGGATCGGCGACATATTCAGCGACGCGACCATGCTGGTCATCGTCCCGGCGAGCGTCGCCGAGACGAAGTTGTCGGTGTTGTCGGAGATCAGCGCCACCCGCGGCTCGTGCTTCGCGAGCGCGCGGCGCGAATAGTCCGGCGGAATCGTCAGGACGCCGTTGACATCGCCCTTGCGCAGCGCCGCGATCGCCACGCCCTGATCCGCGTAGTCGTAGAGGTCGATCGTCTTCGCGCCCGACGACACGGCGCTTGCCAGCTCCTTCACGCGAACGGCGGGCAGGCCGTGGTCCTGATCGACGATGGCCAGCTTCAGGTGCTTGACGTTGCCGCCGAACGCGTAGCCGAGGACCACCAGCTGCGCCAGCGGGAAGATCATCGACATCACGATCAGGAACGGGCTGCGGCGGAACCGCCGCATCTCGCGTTCGACGATGGCCATGGTGCGTCCCATGCCTACCTCCGCATCATGAACGGGCTGTCCTGCACCGACGGCGCCTGTTCGGCGTCGCGCAGGTCACGGCCCGTGTAATGGACGAACACTTCGTCCAGCGTCGTCGCGGCGGTCGCGCCGGGGAGCGAGGCTTTCAGGTTGTCCGGCGTGTCGAGGACGACCAGTTCGCCGTGATCGACGATCGCGATGCGATCGCACAGCTTGTCTGCTTCGTCCATGTAGTGCGTCGTCACGAGCACCGTGAGCTGGTGCTGCTTGCGCACGCGATCGAGCATCTCCCACACCGCCGTGCGCGATACCGGATCGAGACCCGTGGTCGGCTCGTCGAGGAAGAAGACCTTCGGTTCGTGGACCAGGCCGCGCGCGATCTCGACGCGGCGGCGCATGCCGCCGGAAAGGTTCTTCACCGGCTTGTCGCGCCACTCGGAGAGTTCCACCGATGCGAGGAGCTCGTCGATGTGCTTCTTGCGCGTGTCGCGCGGCACGCCATAGAGCTTGGCGAAGATGATCAGGTTCTCCTCGACGCTCAGCTCGAGGTCGCTGGTCATCGCCTGCGGGATCACCCCAATCGACCGCCGCACGTCGTCGGCTTTCTTCGCGACGTCGAAACCGTTGATGATCGCCGTGCCCGACGTCGGCGGCAGCAGCGTGACCAGCATGCGGATCAGCGTGGACTTGCCCGCGCCGTTGGGCCCGAGCAGCCCGAATACCTCGCCCGCCTTGACCTGGAACGAGATCCCCTTGACCGCCGTGAACTCGCCGAATGTCTTGACGATGTTCTGAACGTCAATCGCGGCGGCGGTGTCACCCCCGGAGGACCCTGGACTCGCGTTCTGCCCGGCCGTGGCCGGGCTGTCAGCGCTCATGACTTCGCCGTTGCGGCTTGCAGCGGCAGCAGCACGTACGCCGTCATCCCGACCGCGAGACGACGATCCTTGTTGTCCACGCGCAGCCGGATCTCGAACGTCTTGATGTCGCGCTTGGTCCGGCTCACGTCGCGCTGCGTGGCAAACGACGCGTCGGCGGCGCGATAGAACACCGTCCCTTCGCGCTCCTCGCCAGACGGCAGCCGCACCGTCAGCGTGTCGCCGTTCTTGACGCGGTCGATGTACGACTCCTCGACGTCGGCACGTACCCACAGATCGTCGGGATTGATCAGCGTGATCACCGGCTGGCCAGGATTGACGAATTCGCCGGCCCGTGCGGCGCGCACGTCGACGATGCCGTCAACCGGCGCGTGGATCTCGGTGTAGGCGAGGCGAACGTCCGCCTTCGCACGCTGCGCGGCGGCGGCCGCCTGCTGCTGTTTCGTGGAGGTGAGCTGGCTCCGGCGGATCGCGATCTGTTCCGCGGCCGAACGTGCAAGTTGCACTGCCGCTTTCTGCGCGTCGATCTGCTTCAGCAGCGCGGCGATCTTCGACTTCGCCACCTCGTTCGCGGTCTTCGCGGTGTCGAGCTGCTCCTGCGTGCCGATGCCGTCGCGGACCATCTGCTGCGCGCGATTGAGCGTGACGACCGAGTTCTGCAGTTCCGCTTCGGCGGCCGCCCGCTGCGATTCCGTCGCCGCCAGGTTCGCTTCCGCCTGCGCGATCGTGTCGTCGGTCTGCCGTTCCTGCAGCCGCAGCGCCGCTTCGCCTTCCGTCACCTGCGAGCCCACGCCTTCCGCCGTGTGCGAGTAGAAGGCGCTCTCAGCCTGCAGCTCCTCGGGCGACAGGACCGCGATCAGTTGATCCGCCTTGACGGTGTCGCCCTCAGCGACCAGCAGCTTGTCGATCTGTCCGGCAATCTGCGGGCTGACCACCACTTCCTGCGTGGTGACGATGCCGGTGAGGACGATGGCGTCGGGCGCGCGGTGCGAGTACCAGTAGTAGCCGGCGCCCCCGAGGATGACGAGGACGAGCACGAGTCGGACGATGCGTTTCATGGGGTGTGAAACACATGTATAAAACACTTGTTTGAATCCAGTCAAGCGCTGGACACAATAGGCGCGCGTCTTCGCCCTGGGGGCGGGACTGTCGCAGGGGCGGGTATTCACACCCGCCCGACGGGTGTCTCCGTGTAAACTCCTCGCAGGAGTACCGCCATGAATCGCTGGGAAGCCCTGATCGGGATCGTCAACGCGGCGATGCTCTTCATGCCCGTCTTCCTCGTCATCTTTTTCGGGCCCACCGCGATTCGAGAGGCGAAGGCCGCCCGGGCGAGGCGCCTCGCCGCCTACAGACGGTCGCCCGAGTCGCGACTCCTAATCCTCAACGACTGAGGCATTCCTGAACACGCGTTCGTAGAGGCCGACCTTCAGGTCGGCCTTTTTCATTTCCGACGGTCGGTGTGACGCGCCGGCGCAGCACCGCGTCGCGCCCGCCGATGCGGCGTCACGAAAACGGGAGCACGCGGAGACAGCGGCGGGGTTGGAGCCGCGGGCGAATCGCATTTGGTTGTGCGACTCGTACGGATGAAAGCAGGCGGCGACCCCCGCGTACCTGCTTGATCACGCGCGCGCAGCGTTTTCCGGCGCACGGAATCGGAGGCGTTGGGTGCAGGGCTGCCGCTGATGGCGCTCCTAACGCGGGGAAATCACGCGCCGCGGCTGGAAGAGCGCGCGCAACCGCTCGATGTCGTGCGGCGACAAGCCGGTCGTCGTCGCGATCGCGGCGCGGTTCCTCAGCTGGTTCCGATACCGATCGAAGTAGACGCGCACGTCGCCGCCGAACTCGAACGAATACATGATGTCGCGATCGTCAGCCGTATGGGTCAGGCCGATCGCGTGTCCGAGTTCGTGCAGGCACGTGAGGTAGACAATCGCGTCGCGGAACAGCGGGTCCGTGAGTGAGGCGTCGCTGACCGCCGGTCCCAGCGACGTCGTGTCCGGCCGGATGTAGACCATCGCCACCATGCGGTTGCCGACCATCGCGCGGCGCGTCTCGCCGTACTGGCCCTCGCGCGGCGACACCCAGTTGATCCGGATGCGCGACGCATCCTTCTCCACGGCAACGAAGCGAATGCGGCCGTCGGCGTGCCGCTCCCAGTCGCGCAGTGCCCACGTCGCCAGCTCGCGATCGCCGGGCCTGAAGCCGGTCGCGTCCTTGCCGGGCTCGATGAAATAGGTGTACGTCCGCGGTCCGCGCGGGCCGCCGCGTCGGCCAGGTACGGGCCCCTGCTGCTGACCGAACAGGGGAGCCGTCAGCGCGGCGATCAAAATGAGGGGCGCAACGAGGCGCATAGTTATATACATATGCGCGCCATGCGTCGCTTCCTATTTCTTCCCGTCGTCGTGATCCTGTCCGTCGCTGTGCACGGGCAGCCGGCCCAGTCCCGTGCGCAGACACCGGCGTCCGCACTCGACACTGCGTTCGCCGCCTTCTGGTCCGCCGACAAGCCATCAGCCGCCGAGAAGACGATCGATCGCATCATTGCGACCGGCGCGTCGTTCGACGAGATCGCCGCGCGATTGAAGACCGGTCGTCCGTACGCGAAGCAGAAGACCGGACGCATCGAGCTGCCGTCGCAGGTGTCCGGGATGACGCTCGACAACGTCGCCGAGGTCCCGCCTGAATACGACCCTTCGCAGCCGATGGCGTTGCGCGTCAGCCTGCACGGCGGCGTCGGTCGTCCCGCGCCAGGACCGAACGATCCCGCGCCGCGGCCGCTGACCAATCGCACTCCCGGCAACACCGAGATCGTCCTGCATCCGCGCGCCTGGGGCGACGTCGAATGGTGGAAGTCCGCGCAGGTGGAGAACGTCCTCGCGCTCGTCGATCGGCTCAAGCACGCCTACAACGTGGACGAGTCGCACGTCTACATCACCGGCGTGTCGGACGGCGGTACCGGTACGTATTACTTCGCGATGCGCGCGGCGACGCCGTGGGCCGCGTGCGTGCCGCTCAACGGCCAGCCGCTGGTGATTGCCAATCCCGATACCGGAGCCGACGGCGAGCTCTACGCCACCAACCTGGTGAACTGTCCGCTGCACGCCGTCAACGGCGGCCGCGATCGTCTGTATCCCGCCGCCAGCGTGAAGCCGATCATCGACATGTTCACGGCCGGCGGCATTCCGATTCTGTGGCAGGTCTTTCCCGACGCCGACCACAACACCAACTGGTGGCCGGACGAGAAGACGCGCTACACCGACTTCCTCGCCGCGCATCCGCGCGTTGCCCATCCCGAGACCATTTCATGGACGACGGAGCGGACGGATCGGTATAACCGGTTCCGGTGGCTGGTGATCGATCAGATTGGCGAGCGAAAGTCGGACAGCGCGCTGAAGGACGTCAACACCCTCGAGCTCCCGTCCGGCCGACGCATCCCGCTCTTCGATCATCATCGTCCTGCCGGCCGCGTCGACGTGACGCGCCACGGCAACACGCTCGACGCGAAGACGCATGGCGTCGCCACGTTCACGCTGCTCCTGTCGCCCGACGTCGTCGACTTCGACAAGCCGGTCGAGGTGACCGTGAACGGGAAGAACGTATTCAGCGGCAGCGTCCGCCGCGATCCGGCCGTGCTGCTGAAATGGGCCGCGCGCGACAATGATCGGACGATGCTCTATGGAGCTGAGCTGAAGATCGCGGTCCCGTAATCCGGCGGTCGTCGTGCCCGCGCTTCAGGCGGGCAATCACACCGGCTTCGACTCGAGTGAGCTCCGCTGTTTGCCGGTGACGTTCCCCGACACTCGGACCGCCATTTGCACTACGCAGCGGCGGAGGACACCTATGGTGGTTCCGCAGTGGCTGCCGCGTGTGCTGTTGCTGGTGTTGCTGGTGGCGTCGGCGATGACGCTCTCCGGCTGCGAGGCAATCGGGACAATCTTCAAGGCCGGCGTGTGGGCTGGCGTGCTGGCGGTGGTGATCGTGATCGCGATCGTCGGCTTCATCGCCGCGAAGATCAGCGGGTAGCGATCCAGATGTAGGGGCCGGTCTTGCTTTTCAGACCGGCCGCCCGGTGGGTCCATAACGCAGGACCCGCCCTACAAGATCGACGGCAACGGCCTGGCGCCGCGCCTGGCGAGCATTTCCTTCATCAGCGCGATCTCCACCGTCTGGCCGCTGTCGATCGCCTTGGCCATCTGCACCACCTCTGGCCGCTTCGATCGCGCGACCACCGCGCGCGCCATGATCACGCCGCCCTCGTGATGCCGGATCATCAACTGCAGAAAACGGATCTCGGCATCGACGCCCGTCGCCATCTCCAATTGGCGCAGTTCCTCGGCGCTCGCCATCCCGTGCATCAGCGGCTCGCCCGGCGCCGGCGTCATGCCGGCGTGGCCCATGCCCATCCACGCCATGCGCGGCTGCGTCGATCCCTGGGGCAGACCCCACTCCTGCAGCCATCCCATGAAGATGCCGCGCTGCGTGCTTTGCGTCGAGATGATGTCGTAGGCGAGCGCGCGCAGTTCAGGATCGGTGGACCGGTCGCGGACGACGAATCCCATCTCCACCGCCTGCGCGTGATGCGTGGCCATGTCGCGCGCGAAGCCGGCTTCCGCCGAATCGTCTGCCGGCGTGCCGAAGCCGGCACCGCCAAGGACGCTGCCGGAGAATGACGCGATCAGCAGGGCGAGTATTGCGCCGGCCACGGCGGCCAGCAGCAGGCGAACGATCACGCAATCTATACTACGTGTTCCCACACAATCGATTGGGGTCGCGCTGTCGGTTCAGCGCGCGTGAGGATGCATGGCGAAGCAACGACAGCAGCGGCGACAGGAAGCAAAGACGACGAGGGCCACGCAGCAGGCGGCGCAGGCGCGTCGCAGTGAACGCAACGCGTGGATCTGGCGCGGCGTCATCGTCGTGCTCGCGCTCGTGGTCGCCGTCGTCGGCTATCGCTGGTATCAGACGCGCGATCTGCTCAAGGACGTGAAGCTGGCGGACTATCCCGCCGGCCGCCACCTGATGGGGCACATCGACTACAAGGAAACGCCGCCGATGGGCGGGCCGCACAACCTCGTCTGGCAGAACTGCGGCGTGTATGACGTGCCGATTCACAACGAACACGCCGTGCACGCGCTGGAGCACGGCGCGATCTGGATCACGTATCGTCCCGACCTCGCGAAGGGCGAGTTGGACACGCTCAAGAGCCTCGCCGCCGACGACTTCATGCTCCTGAGCCCGTATCCCGGTCTCGGCAGCCCGATCGTCGCGAGCGCGTGGAACCATCAGTTGCCGCTGCGCCGCGCCGACGACCCGCGACTGCGCAAGTTCATCGACGAGTTCAAGAACAATCCCGAGACCACGCCCGAGTTCGGGGCGCCGTGTGCCGGCGGCACCAGCGGCGCGGCGGATGCGGACACGCTGAATGTTACGCCGCGTCCGAGCGGACCGATGCCGGCAGGACCAGTCGGTCCGGTGGCCGGTGGTCCCGGCGCGAGCTAGCGGCCGTCCCGGCGCGATCGCGAGAGGCAGCGCCAATCACGGAGGGGCGGGTCTCCCGCCATCGCCGAAGTTGCCAATCACGTAGCCGAAGTTGCCAATCACGCAGGGGCGGGTCTTCAGACCCGCCCAGTCAGGCTCTCTGATGAAGGTGTTGTCCGTGAACGTCGGCCTGCCGCGCGAAGTCGTCGTCGGGCGAGCCACGCTACCCCACGGCGCAGGCGCCGTGGGGACCCCGGTGTCAGGCTCGCCTGGCGCGTCGGCTAACGACCGCGTCGTCCTCACGTCGATCTTCAAACGTCCCGTTGAGGGACGGATTCCGATTCGTGGCCACAACCTTGCGGGCGATCAGCAGTCCGACCTGTCGGTGCACGGCGGCCGGGCCAAGGCCGTCTATGCCTATCCGCACGAGCACTACGCGTTCTGGCGCGCGCAGTTGCCGGAGGTGGAGCTGTCGGCCGGGCAGTTCGGCGAGAACCTGACGATTGAAGGATTGCTCGAGTCCGACGTCCACGTCGGTGATCGCCTGCGAATCGGGTCGGCGGAACTGGTGGTGACGCAGCCGCGCATGCCCTGTTACAAGCTCGGGATCCGGTTCGATCGTCCCGACATCGTCAAGCGCTTCCTCGAGAGCCGCCGGTCCGGTTTTTACCTGCAGGTGGCAACCGAAGGAGAGGTGGCTGCCGGCGACGCAATCGAGATCCTCGAACGCCATCGCGCTGCCGTCAGCATTCCCGAGGTGCTGCGAATGTATTTGACGGAAGCGGACGACCCCGAGCGATTGCGCGAAACCATCGCCATTCCCGCCCTGTCGGACGCCTGGCGCGCGCACCTGACCGAACAGCTCGCCGGCGCGTAACCTGCGCGTTAGCTATGGGATAATGAGCGCCCACCTGAAATCGGGGCGTGGCTCAGCCTGGTAGAGCGCTCGCTTTGGGAGCGAGATGTCGCTGGTTCGAATCCAGTCGCCCCGACCAAAATCCAAAACGCCGCCGGCCGGTCTGAAAAGCAAGACCGGCCCTACAGGTGCAAACAGATCTGGCGTCGCGGCGATCGCCCGAGGGCGGGGTAACTGCTACAGCACGATTTCTGGCTGTCGTCCGGATCACCACAGGCACCGGCGGACCGTCAGCGATTTGCCGGAAGGCCTGATTTTCCGCGGCGTCGCACCGGGAGCGGGCAGCCAGGGGTACCCGTCGCGCCAACGCTTGACGCCACGACGAATGAGAAA
>DATJEU010000066.1:0-3578 GCA_035496255.1 Vicinamibacterales bacterium | reverse complement strand
TGATTCACCGCGGCTTGCGTGTGGCCGCGTCGCGCGATCAGGCCGCCGGAGGCGGCCACCGACAACCGCCTCCGTTCGTCTCCGTTTCTCCGTTCCTCCCGTGTTGAACCCGTTTGCTCCGTAAACTCCGTTGGCCTCTGGCTGAAGCCGGGCCTTACACGTCGTCGTCGCCGGCAGCGGCCTGGCCGAGCGTGCCGCCGGCCTTCTGCATCAGATAGATCTTGATGAACTCGTCGAGATCCCCGTCGAGTACGCGATCGACGTCGCCACGCTGCACCTTCGTCCGGTGATCCTTGATCATCTGGTACGGCTGCAGCACGTAGCTGCGGATCTGGCTGCCGAACGCGATGTCCCGCTTCTCGCCGCCGAGCTGTTCGAGCCTGGCCTGCTGCTCCTTCGTCTTCAGATCGAACAGCCGTGACTTCAGCACCTTCATCGCCTGCGCGCGGTTCTTGTGCTGCGATCGCTCGTTCTGGCACGACACGACGATGCCGGTCGGCAGGTGCGTGATTCGTACGGCCGAATCGGTGACGTTGACGTGCTGACCGCCGGCGCCGCTCGAACGATATGTGTCGATACGCAGGTCCTTATCGTCGATCTCGATGTCTTCGTCTTCGGCCAGTTCCGGCCAGACGTAGACCGACGCGAACGAGGTATGGCGGCGCGCCGCCTGATCGAACGGCGAGATGCGGACCAGACGATGAACGCCGGCCTCGGCGAGCATGAGACCGTAGGCGTAGTCACCGGTCAGGCTGAAGGTCACGCTCTTGATGCCGGCTTCGTCGCCAGGCTGCAGGTCGAGCACCTCGCGCCTGAAGCCGCGGCGCTCGGTCCATTTCAGGTACATGCGCATCAGCATCTCGGCCCAGTCCTGCGACTCGGTACCGCCGGCGCCGGGATGGATGGTGACGATGGCGTTGGAGCGATCGTGCTCGCCGCCGAGCATCTTCTTGGTCTCGGCCGCTTCGATCTCACCTTCGTAGGCGGAGAGATCACGTTCGAGATCGGTCGCGACGTCTTCGCCCGCCTGCGCGAATTCGACGAGGACGCCGAGGTCGTCGCCGCGCCGCTTCAGCGACGCGCGCAGCGCCTGATCGTCCTCGAGACGCCGCCGCCGCTGCATGACCTTCTGCGCGCCGGCCTGGTCGCTCCAGAAGCCGGGCTCTTCGACTTTGCGATCGATGTCGGCGAGCTGCTCTTCGAGCTTCGCGCCCTCAAAGATACCTCCGCAGTTCCGCCGCACGCCGGCTCAGATCCGCGTGCTTCTTCAGCAGGTCATCCAGTTCCATCGTCGCCAAAATATTCTCCGATCCGATTTCGCAGGGGCGGGTTTTCAGACCCGCCCTTCATCTTGAGACCCGCCGACTCTCACACCCGCCCTCTCCACAGCACGAGAGGCGTAAGCAGCACCAGCGCCAGCGAGACGTAGCCGACGACGTCGCCGATGCGTGCATAGATCGTCCTGCCGGTCAGGAACCGCACCTCTTCGACGAGTCCAACCTCTTCAAAGATAGCCGACCGCCTCACCTCGCGTCCGTACGGGTCGACCACGCCGCTGATGCCGGTGTTCGCCGCGCGCACGAGATAACGCCCTTCTTCGATCGAGCGCATCTTCGCCATCTCGAAGTGCTGATACGGCGCCGACGAGTGACCATACCACCCGTCGTTCGTAATCGTGGTCAGGAGCTCGCTGCCCATGTTGACCGCCTCACGGACGAGCGATGGATACACGACCTCGTAACAGATCGCCGTGCTGGCCTGGTGCGACCCGATCGGGAGCATGACCATCGCGTCGCCCGCCGAGAAGTCGAGGAAGCTGTCAACCAGCGGCCGGAGGAAGAACAGCCACTTGCGCAGCGGCACGAACTCGCCGAACGGCACGAGGTGAATCTTGCGATAGACCGCTGCCGTCCGTCCGTCCGGCCGCACTTCGTAGGCGGCGTTGTAGATCGCCGTCTTCTCGAACATGCCGGTCTGCTGATCGCTGCCGAAGAGAATCGGCACCTGCACTTCGCGGGCAAGCGACCGGATGTCCTCGCCGCGCGGGTCACGCTCGAACTTGAACGGGATGGAGGACTCGGGCCAGATGACGAACTGCGCGCCGCGCTTGACGACGTCGCGGGTCATCGCGATGTTGGTGGTGAAGATCCGCCGCGCCTGCCTGGCGTCGCTGTCGGCGGCCAGCTTGGCGCTCTGCTCGATGTTCGGCTGGATGATGCCGACGCGGATCGGTGTCCCCTGCCGCATCAGCGATCCATCGCGAATGCGCAGCGTCCCCCAGCCCGCGATCCCGAACAGGACGACAGCGGCGGTTGCGATCGCCACGAGGCGCGACCGTCCGCTCCGCAGCAGCGCAAACGCGGCCGTCGCGTTGATATACGCGACCAGCGCCGACAGACCGTAGACGCCAAGCAGGCTCGCCAACTGCGCCACCGGCAGCACGTCCACCTGACTGTTGCCGAGCGGCAGCCACGGGAAGCCGCCGAGCAGGACGCCGCGCAGGAACTCGCCACCGACCCACCCGATCGGCGCGAAGAACAGCCCGCGCGCGCCAAGCCGTGCGATCACCCGACTCGTCACCAGCAGGCCGATGACGTGGTACGTGGCGAGGTACATCGACATCAGCACGACGCCGACGGCGGCAACCACCCGCGGCACGTCGCCGAACTCGATGATGACCGTGCCGGTCCAGTAGACGGTGCCGATGAAGAACACGGTCCCGGCGATGAGCGAGAGCTTCAGCGCACGCAGCGCGTCGACGCCGCCTGGGACAGGCCCTTCGACTCCGCTCGGATTGAGGTCGCCGGCGGTCCTCGGCACGGCGACGCGACGATGAGGCGTGAATCGTCCCGTGAACGCCAGCAACAGCGGCACGAGCGCGATCCACGCAAAGGCCGGATGGCCGTACTTCGGGAAGCTGAGGGCGAGCAGGACGCCCGAGATCAGGGCAAGCGCGTAGTCCAGAAGTACGACGATAACACGCCGCGCGGCGACTACTCCTCGCGCAGCACCTGCGCAAGGTCGCAGCGCCCCGCGCCGACGGCGGGACGGAGCGTGACCAGCAGCGACACCAGGATGACCGATGCGACTGTCGCCACAATCGTCAGCGGGTCGAGGGGCTCGACGCGGAACAGCAGCGTCCGGATCGTCCGGGCTCCGCTCCACGCCAGCATGAGGCCGCCAGCCGTGCCGCCGCCGACCAGCCACGCCGTTTCGCGGACGATCAGTCCGCCGATGCTCGCACGGCTTGCCCCCAGCGCAGACCGGATGGTCATCTCACGGCGCCGGCCCGCGGCCATCGACGCAGCGACGACGTAGATGCCGAGCCCAGTGAGCACGAGCGCGATAACCGCCAGACTCCCCAGCACGAAGATGCCGAACCGCTGCGGGTTCATCTGCCGCCCCAGTTGCTGCTCCATCGTCAGCCACGGCCCGCTCGACACGCGTGGATCGATGGCCTTCACCGCGCGTTCCAGATCGGAGATCGCGGTCGAGGCATCATCGGCCGTGCGCAAGACGATGAGTGCGGAAAACGCCGGTTCACCCTGCGAACTCGTGTAGTACCGGACCATCGGCCG